>JBKOUZ010000072.1:0-28834 GCA_046723715.1 Acidobacteriota bacterium
AGCACAGAACCTGAAACGACTGGTGCGCTTCCTCCACATGAGAGCACAAGCAGCGATGGCAATCGGATAGGAAACCGACTTCCGCAAGAAAACACGAACCGGGAAGAAAACTCCCGCCTGTGGAAACACGTCTTCGAACCGGAGTTTTTCAACACGCACGAGATTTCTCGCCAATCGACTAGAGAGCCCATGGGGGAAGGTAGGGGCATCTTCGTCAGATCAAGACTTTTCAATCATGGCGAGACAGCTTAGGAACGATGGGCGGCAGAAGGCCGAACCTTTGGTCGGTGATGGCCCACGGCTCTACTTCTCGGAGTGGAGGGGTGATGTCACTGCTTGCTATCAGAAGTTCAGTATCAGTTGGGGAAATCCCCAAGGGTCGCAGAGCCTGAAATGGAGTTGTGACAATCACCGTGTCTCCGCCTTCAAAGGAGTCGCAACTTTGGGCACTGCCCGTAATAGGGGGTTCCCCTCGCAGTTTGGGCGGAGCACGGATTAGCGATCCAGCTTGGTCGCCAGATATGCAAGAACTGGTTTCAATGAGCGGTTCGGACTTGTACTTGTCCAAACCCAACGGGGATGAGCGGCGGAAGCTGGTTTCAGTTTCCGGTATACCCTCGGAACCTCGCTGGTCGCCGGATGGAACCAAGTTGCGCTTTACGTTAGAACAACCCAAAACAGGCACGTCGTCCCTGTGGGAAGTTTCACGCGATTGTGGGACGCTGGGCCATTTTCTCTGTCCCGTATTCATTCAGCATCAGAGTGACCGTTGTGCACGAGTATGCGCCTTTTGTTCGCCTCTAAGCGACAACTACGGCTCTACTTCGACCTGCTCCGCTGGCGGCAGCGGGATTCGTAGCTGGATTCTTACTCGTTGGAAACGGTCAAGGACAGCTTGATTTTAGTTGTGAGAGGATGCTGAGGGTGACGACTAGCTCTTGAGGCACCGGGTACGGCAGACGAAGGCGTCGGCCGCTCCATTCTCTGGTTCGTGAAGCCTTCGAGTTTGTGAATCTATTCGTGAGGATCGGCATGTTAGTAAAGATCTTCCAAAGCGACAGTTCGCTGGCCGAGGCCGCGGCGAGGCAGGCCGCCGACATCATTCGGCAAGCCATCGCGCGGCAGGGTCACGCGCGAATTATCCTGGCCACGGGCATGTCGCAGTTTGCGTTTCTGGAAGCGCTGACCAGAACTGGTGACATTGACTGGTCCAAAGTAGAGGCTTTTCACCTCGATGAATATGTCGGCATATCCGCGACTCACCGTGCAAGTTTCCGGAAAATTCTGCTAGAGCGGGTTGTGCAGAAGACCGGGATCACTAAGTTCTATCCCATAGAGGGGGATGGCGCTGACCTGAGCGGGATCATTCGGGAACTTGGGGCGAAGCTTTCGTCAGAAGCTGTGGACGTCGCGTTCATCGGCATTGGGGAGAATGGACACGTTGCGTTTAACGATCCTCCCGCGGATTTTGAGACGGAAGAGCCATACATCGTCGTGGAGCTTGACGAGGCATGCCGCAGACAGCAAGTCGGGGAGGGCTGGTTCGCGGCAATTTCCGAAGTGCCGAAGCGGGCTGTTTCGATGACACCACGGCAGATTCTGCGGTCCCGACACATCATCGCGGTGGTGCCTGACCGGCGCAAGGCGCAGGCCGTGAAGGCCACCCTGGAGAGCGAAATCAGCCCGATGGTTCCGGCATCGATCTTAAGGCGCCATGCAGATGTGACGCTTTATCTGGATCAGGATTCGGCTTCGCTGTTGAATCCGGGGTTGCATGATGCGCTGCAGAAGGAATCGCAGGTGGTGGTCGAGCGATAGCATGAATTCCTGACCCGCGGATGGCGAGCGTTCAGAAATCAATCCCGAATTTGCGGTGGTGGATCGGTGGGCTGCTGTTTGCGTCCACGGTGATCAATTACATCGACCGGCAGACGCTTTCGCTGCTTGCCCCCTATCTGAAGCTGCAGTATCACTGGACCAATTCCGACTATGCGAATCTGGCGATTGCCTTTCGGGTGGCGTACTCGATCGGCCAGAGCGTGTTCGGTCGACTGATGGACAGCACGGGGACCCGGCGAGGGCTGACCATCACGGTCATTGGCTACTCCGTCGTTTCCATGCTGACTTCGCTGGCGAGGGGTTTTTACAGCTTCGCCACGTTTCGCTTTCTGCTGGGTGCTGGAGAATCTGCGAATTGGCCGGCTGCAACTAAAGCTGTCTCGGAATGGTTCCCGAAACGCGAGCGGGCGCTGGCTACCGCGCTGTTCGATAGCGGATCCTCGATTGGAGCCGCCGTTGCACCCTTTCTCGTGTTATGGATCTATTACCGATGGGGCTGGAGGCCAGCGTTTGCAGTTCCGGGGATATTGGGATTTGTCTGGCTGATTGCATGGAGATGGCTCTATTACCCACCAGAGTCGCATTGGCGCATCAGCGATTCGGAACTGTCAATGATCGCGGCGGATAAGCGCGAGGCGGAAAGCGCGGAGGAGGCTAGAATTCGTCCGCGCTGGCGCGATCTGCTAAAGATTCCACAGACTTGGGGCACGATCATCGCCAAAACTTTCACCGATCCCGTGTTCTTCTTTATTACGGAATGGTTCCCGATTTACCTGGTGGCAAAAGGGATCGAACTGAGAAGCGGGCTCACGACGATTTGGATTCCCTTCGTCGCGGCCGACGTAGGCAGCTTCTTTGCGGGATGGTTCTCCGGTTACCTTGTCCGGCGGGGAGTGTCGTTGGGGTGGGCTCGCAAAATACCGATCATTTACGGAGGAGTTGGAATGACCTTGCTCATTCCAAGCATCTTTACAACGAATCAATACGTCATCGCACTGCTGTTCGCGATAGTGACGTTCACCTACGCAGGATTCACGATCATGGCCAACACGTTGCCTTCGGATCTGTTCCACAGTGACTCGGTGGCATCGGTGAGCGGAGTGGGAGGCACCGGGACCGGGCTGGGGACAATCGTGGCATTCAAGCTCATCGGATATGTTTCCGACGCGCGGCAGGCTACCGGCACGCATGCGTTCGATCCAATTATCATTCTGGCGGGCATCGTACCTTTTGTGGGGATGATTCTGGTTTTGTTGCTGGTGCGAAACAATGAAGCGACAGAACGCGGGCTGGTGCGGCGACTTTGAGCTTTGAGTACATTTTCGGGTCGTGACAAGGAGACTCATTGAAGATCACTGATGCCAAAGTACTGCTGTGCAGCCCGGGGCGGAACTTTGTCACGCTGAAGATTTATACGGACGAGGGCATCTATGGACTGGGCGATGCGACTCTGAACGGGCGCGAACTGGCGGTGGCTTCCTATTTAAAAGATCACATAGTTCCCTGCCTGATTGGACGTGATCCATTTCAGACAGAAGACATGTGGCAGTACTTGTATCGCGGCGCGTATTGGCGGCGCGGTCCAGTCACTATGACGGCGATCGCGGCGGTAGATATGGCGTTATGGGACATCAAGGGCAAGGCGCTGAACACGCCTGTCTACAATCTGCTGGGAGGCACGAGCCGTACCGGAGTGATGGTGTATGGACACGCGAACGGGCGCGATGTCGAACAAACCTGCGATGAGGTCGCAAAGTACAAGGAGATGGGATATCTCGCTGTACGGGCTCAGACGGGCATCCCCGGCTTGCCTTCGACGTACGGGGTCGCCACAGACAAGCTGTTTTATGAACCGGCAGAGAAAGGACTACCTCCGGAGAACTCGTGGTCCACGGAAAAATATCTGCTCCACGTACCGAAACTGTTTGAGGCGCTGCGTCTGAAGTTTGGCGATGATCTGCACCTGCTGCATGATGTGCATCACCGACTGACGCCGATCGAGGCGGCGCGGCTGGGGAAGAGCCTCGAGCCTTATCATTTGTTCTGGTTGGAAGACGCGGTTACAGCAGAATTGCAGGAAGGATACCGGATTATCCGGAAGCATACAACGATACCGCTGGCGGTGGGCGAGGTGTTCAGCAGCGTGTGGGATGCGCACATTCTTATAACGGAACAGTTGATCGACTACATACGGATGACTGTTGTGCACGGCGGCGGGTTAACGCACCTGAGGAAGATCGCAGCCTTGTCGGAAATTTATCACGTGCGAACTGGGTCGCATGGTGCGACCGACCTTTCTCCAGTAGCAATGGCGGCGGCGCTGCATTTTGATATTTCAGTGAATAACTTTGGAATCCAGGAATACATGCGGCACACGGGGGAGACGGATGAAGTATTTCCTCACTCCTATTCATTCAGCAATGGGTATCTGCATCCTGGAGACTCGCCTGGATTGGGCGTGGACTACGATGAAAAGCTGGCGGAGAAGTTTCCTTATGAGCGCGCTTACTTGCCGGTCAATCGTAAACTCGATGGCACGATGTTCAATTGGTAGCAACTGCACTTCACAACTGAGGATTTATGTACAAGCAACTTGATTTAACAGGCAGGGTCGCGGTTGTTGTTGGAGGCAGTTCAGGAATCGGCAAGACGCTTGCGCTTGGCCTCGCACAAGGCGGGGCGGATGTTGTCTCGAGCGCGCGCCGAAAAGATCTGGTGGACGAATTGGCGGATCAGATCGAAGCTGTGGGACGGCGCTCGTTGAGAGTAACTTGCGATGTGAGCGATCCTGAGTCTTTGCAGAAACTCCTCAAAGCATGCATCGAGGCATTCGGGAAGGTTGACATCCTGGTGAACGCCGCAGGAATCACTAAGCGCGCGCCGACGCTGGACTACAAAGAAGAGGATTGGAACCGAATTCTGGAGACGAATTTAACCGGGTCTCTGCGAGCATGCCAGGTATTCGGCAGGCACATGATTGAGCGGCGTTATGGTCGCATCATCAACATTGCGTCCATGGGATCGTTTGTGGCGCTGTTTGAAGTGGCGGCCTACAGCGCCAGCAAGTCGGCGCTGGCATCGCTGACCAAGTCGCTGGCCATCGAATGGGCCAAGTACGGCATTTGCGTGAATGCGATTGCTCCCGGTTATTTCCGGACTCCGCTCAGTGAGAAACTGCTCGTGGGTACGGGACGCGGGAACGAAGTACTGATGCGAACGCCGATGGGA
This sequence comes from Acidobacteriota bacterium, assembly GCA_046723715.1. GTDB lineage: Bacteria > Acidobacteriota > Terriglobia > Terriglobales > Acidobacteriaceae > Sulfotelmatobacter. The sequence goes on from JBKOUZ010000072.1 coordinate 5,068, forward strand.
CGCTTTGGAGAACTTGAAGAACTTGTGGGAGCGGCAATCTTTCTGGCTTCAGATGCGGCCAGCTTTGTCACGGGTACGGTTTTGCCGGTGGACGGCGGGGTGCTGGCTAGCGGGGTGAATCAGTAGTTCTCACGAGATGGCATCGAGCGGGCGGTGATCAGGATTGCTTCTTGCCTGGCAGTGCTGCCCTGGCGGACGCGACGGCGCTCACCAACTCCCGCGCCGCGTTGGTGATCTTGTCCAGATTCCCTTCCCGCAATGCTTTTGCATCGACCAAATCTGCGCCTACTCCCAGGGCAAACGCTCCCGCAGCTATGAAATCTGCCGCATTGGCTGCATTCACGCCGCCGGTGGGAATCAGCATGGCTCTGGGGAATGGGCCCCTGAGCGATTTCAGGTATTTCGGACCGCCCACGTTTCCGCAGGGGAATATCTTAAGCAAGCTGGCACCGTGCTCCTGAGCCGTCATCAATTCGGTCGGAGTCAGCGCCCCCGGGATCGCCAATATGGAATGATTTTTTGCTTCTGCCAGAACGGCCATGGATAGGCCGGGGCTCACGAGGAACTGGGCCCCAGCGAGGATACAAGATTCCGCCTGTGCAGCATTTGTCACCGTGCCCGCTCCGATCAGCACATCGTTCTGTCGATGTTGCACGAGTTCGCGGATCACTGATACCGCATTGGGCACAGTCATGGTGATTTCCACGGCGGGAATTCCGCCCGCGCAGATCGCCTCCACCGCCCGGTTCGCTTCATCTACTGACGAGGCACGAACTACCGGAATGATTCCTATTTCACCGATACGGCGGATCACATCCTCGATACTCAACGTGCTCACAGGCATATCAGTTCTCGATTAGCTTTTAAACTCTATTCCCTATCGTTCGATCCTTGCCGTACGCGAGGTCATGGCTTGCTGCACTTCCGCTAGTGTCGCCATGGTTGTGTCTCCCGGAGTGGTCATGGCGAGCGCACCGTGCGCCGCTCCGCATTCGACCGACCATTGCGGATCTTTGCCGGACAGAAAACCATAGATCAGTCCCGAGGCGAAGGAGTCGCCGCCACCGACGCGGTCATAGATCTCCAAATCTTCACGCACGGGAGCTTCATAGAACCGCCCATCGTGGTAGCAGAGCGCTCCCCAGTCGTTGCGCGTGGCGGTTTTCGCGGTTCGCAGGGTGGTGGCAATGACGGCCATGGAGGGATAATCCTTGACGACCGCCTCGATCATCTTCTTGAATCCGGCCGACTCGAGCCTGGAATGATGTTCGTCGACGCCTGCGACGGAAAAACCGAGTGCGGCGGTGAAGTCTTCTTCATTTCCCAGCATGACGTCAACGTAAGGAGCGAGGCGACGATTCACTTCCTGCGCCTTGGCCTTTCCTCCAATGGATTTCCAAAGCGATGCGCGATAGTTCAGATCATAGGAGACGATTACTCCGGCTTTCTTGGCGGCTTGCATGGCGTCCAGCGCAACCTGAGGAGTGGTCTCGGAGAGTGCGCAGAAGATTCCCCCGGTATGGAACCACCGGGCGCCGTCTTTGATAAAGATCTGTTGCCAATCGATCTCACCGGGCTTGAGTTGAGATACGGCTGTGTGCCCGCGATCGGAGCAGCCAACCGCGGCGCGAACTCCGAAACCGCGTTCCGTGAAGTTCAACCCATTCCGAACCGTGCGGCCAACTCCGTCATAAGGAACCCATCTCACATACTTCTGGGAAACGCCGCCCTGCAGCATGAGATCCTCGACCAGTCTTCCGACGGGATTGTCGGCCAGCGCGGTGACGATGGCAGTATCGAGCCCGAAGCATCGTCGAAGTCCGCGAGCGACATTGTATTCACCGCCGCCTTCCCACGCACGAAAATCGCGGGTCGTGGAAATACGACCGTCCCCCGGATCGAGACGCAACATGACTTCGCCCAGGCTGATGAGATCCCATAGACACTCACGTTTGGTTTTGATATCGAGCTTTGACATGATCGGGTTTCCCGATTCGGCGACTGGCGCGGAACGGCAGTGATTCTAAACGATTCGGCAGATGCCGCGCTGAATTCTCAAGACAGATTCTCACTGCGCGAATTCTGCGCTAGAGACTGCATGGGCGACCTTCGGCCGATCACGATCCACAAGCAGGCGCATAGGAGGGCGACAGCTGCTCCGGAACCCAGAGCGGGCAGCCATCCAAAATGTTTCACAATGACCGGAGTGAGGGAGGTGGACACGATGCCGCCCACGATTCCGGCCGTATTCATAAGGCCGGAAACCGCGCCCGCATTTTCCTTTGACAGATGGACGGCAGTCGCCCAGAAAGCGGGCTCGGCAAAGTAGAGCGCTCCCACGCTCACGCACAGCGCGGCGATCACCGCAACACGCCCGTGCAGCGTAGCAGCAGCGAACAGCAGGGCTCCGGAGAGTCCGTAGCCGACGATAATAACCGTCCGGGCCCCGGCGAAGCGGCCGCGAGTCTCACTAAGGCGGTCACAGACGAATCCGCCAATCGGAGCACAGGCTAGCGCGGCGAGCCATGGCAGACTGGCCACGAGCCCACCATTCAGCATGCTGAAGCCCTTCACTTCCACCAGGTATATGTACAGCCAAAATACGAAGATGAAGAGCACGTAGCCCTCACAAGTGTAACTAAGCGAAAGAAAAAGAATGTCGCGGTCGCGAAGAACATGGAACAAGGAAGCATGTTTTGCGCGAGGGCTGGCGCGATCGGGATTGATCCATTGCAGTTCTTTCTCGTTCACCCACCGGTGGTCACGAGGATGGTCACGCACAACGAGATACCAGACAGCCGCGATCGCAAAAGCGAAGAGAGAAGTGATGTAAAAAGCGGGGCGCCAGCCGAAGCGCAGCATGAGCCAGGAGACCAGAGGAGCAGATGCGGCGGCAGCTGAAGCGCTGCCGGCCATCATGAACGCATTGGCAAACGCGCGCTCGCTGGGAGGAGTCCAGTTGCGAATGGCGCGACTGCCTACTGGGAAGGTTGCAGCCTCAGAGGCACCGAGCACAAAACGCACTGCGACGAGTGAGATCAGCACGGCGGTGGTTCCGGCGACGAATGTTTTTGGCAGAACCCCGGTCAGGACCGAGGTGACACCCCAGAGCAGTGCTGCCACTGCCAAGGTGATGCGTGGACCGTTGGCATCTCCGAGACGACCGGCGGGAACTTGAAAAATGGCGTATCCGAAGAGAAAACTGCTGAAGATTTGCCCCATCTCGGTCTTGGTGAGGCCTAGTTCGGGCATCATCAACTCCGCCGCCACGGAGATGTTCATTCTCTCGACATAGCTGACGAAGGCAAATGCGCCGGCCAGAGAGGCGATCAGCCATCGGACCGAACTGCTTCGCTGAAGGGAAAGAGGCGATCCGAAGTCCGGCTTGGCCATGGGAAGGTTCACAACTTTAGCACGAGCCTGCGGTGGAAGAGGTACGGGCGATATTCGCGACGGGAACAGCGGTGCTCAAGGCTTAAGACCGGATGGGTATTGGAATAACAACGCGTCTATAGCGGCCCGGGAGCTGATGGCAGGGCTAAAGCCCACCTACTGCCGCTTGGGGCGGCACGACTGAAGTCGTGGCTCTTGCAGAATTTATTGCCGTGGCCTTCCCAGATGAATTTGGAACACCGGTTTTGACAGTTGGTGTTAAGTGGTGAGCATGGTCACAATCGCAGAAAAACGTAAGGATTCGCAAGATTCGTCTTGACCATTGTCATGCGCTGGAAGCACAATTTTTAGTCCATCCGAAAGTTGTGGTGTAGTCGTGTGTTTATCAAAACTGGCCGGCTTTGAGCTGGCGATGAGGAATTTCCATGAAACGCTCCACTTTATCCGGAATCGTGGCATTCGTTTGCCTATTGGTATTCTGCAGTTTCGCTGTGGGACAGGCGGTGTACGGCAACATCATTGGCACCGTTACTGATAAGAGCGGGGCTGCCGTCCCCAATGCCGAGGTTAAGATTACGGACCTCGACCGCGGCACAAGCTACCAGGTGAAGACTAACGAGAGCGGGAACTACGAGCAGACACACCTGCTTGCCGGACACTACAAAGTGAACGTCACGGCCGGTGGATTCGCGGGTACGGAGGCTACGGCCGAAGTTCAGATCGACTCATCGACGCGGGTTGATATTCCGCTGGGGGTGCAGGGCGAAACTACGCAGGTGACGGTGAGTGGGGAAACCCCGCTGCTCAAGGTCGATCGCGCCGACGTGAGCACGACTCTAAGTACCGAGGAACTTGGCAGCCTGCCGATTTTGAACCGGAACGTAACGCAAATGCTGCTGGTAACTCCAGGAGCGCAACTGCACAGCGATTGGCAACACTCGCAGGCTGAGAACCCGCAGGGCGGTTATCAGATCGACGTCAATGGCCAGCAGTTTACGTCTAACGGGTTCCTGCTTGACGGAACGGAAAACAATAGCGCGATCCTTGGCATCGCCATCGTGAATCCGAACATTGACTCGCTTCAGGAATTTAAGATAACGACTGGCGACTACGACGCAGAGTTTGGATCCGTGGCAGGGGCGTTGATGCAAGCCACCACCAAGTCAGGAACAAATCAGTATCACGGATCCCTGTTCGAATATCTGCGGAACGATATCTTCAACGCCAATGACCGCTTCTCTGGAGTTAACCTGCCGTTGCGCTGGAATCAGTTTGGCGGGTCATTTGGGGGTCCAATCATCAAGAATAAACTGTTTTTCTTTACTGATTATCAGGGGCTAAGGCGGCGGCGCGATGCATCCGTCACGACTACAGTGCCGACAGCAGCCGAGCGGACCGGCGATCTCACCGCGTTGCTGGGAGATTTTATTTGCAGCGATGGATCGACTTCCCCGACTGGCTGCGGCGGAAATGCCTTGATGGTTCCCACGACAGAGGGTGGCACGATCGCGGCACAGGCCGGCATGGTGTTCGAACCAAATTCGGGAGACATTGATCCGAACTCTTTATCTAGAAACGGAAACAATCGCTCCGCCATCACCACGAACGGACAGCCGAACATGCTCTCTGTACCTACCCAGGTTGCGAACATTCTGAACTTCCTGCCCCCACCGAATGTACCAGGTGCTGGCATCAGCGATAATTACATCGCCACCGGAGCCGAGAAGTTCGACAGTAACCAAGTGGACGCCCGGGTCGACTACAACTTCTCCGACCGGCTGCATTTGTTTGGGCGCTACACGATCGCGAATTTTAATCTTTCCGCACCGGGAGCGTACGGCTCAGAAGCTGGTGGGCCCGCATTAAGCGGCATCAGCTTTGCTGGAAAATCGGTGGACAGAAACCAGAGCCTGGCGCTTGGCTCCACTTACACTATCAGCAACAGCCTGATTACTGACCTGCGGTTCGGATTCTACCGGTATCGCATCCGGGTGCAACCCAACGGCGTGGGTACCACGCCAGCAACAGATGCAGGTTTTCCAGGACTAAATCAGGGCACGCCAGAAACCAGCGGCATGCCTGCGTTCTACGTCAGCGGAAATGGCGGGTTTAACTTCGGATACGCGCTGGAAATAAACCAGTGCAACTGCCCTTTGAAAGAAACTGAGAATCACTTCCAGTGGGTCAACAACTGGATGAAAACAAAAGGGAATCACAGTTTTGGTTGGGGCGTTGATATCCGTCGCGCTCAGCAGCAGAGAATCCCCAGCGATTCTCACCGTTCGGGCGAAATCAACTTCAGCGATGGCGAGACGGGTAGCGCCACCGTGGACGGAGTCGCTTCAGGAGCCGGTCTGACAACGGGGGCGGGATTAGCATCATTCCTGCTCGGCGATGCCAGCAGCTTCGCTCGCTACTTCACTGGATCTGGATTCCATCCAGGATTGCGTCAGACGCGCTTGTTTTTCTACGCGCAGGATTCCTGGCGTGTGACCCAGAGACTGACGGTGAACTATGGACTTCGCTATGAGAACTATCTTCCGCAGACCGCCGCAAGCCGCGGAGGCGCAGGCAGTTTTGATCCCAATACCGGAGAGGTGCTGGTCGCGGGAGTCGGGTCGGTACCCGCGAACATGGGCGTGAAGGCCTATAACCTGGGATTCGCGCCGCGCTTAGGTGTCGCATACCAGGTAAAAGAACATACAGTGGTTCGCGCTGGCTACGGACGCAGCTTTACTCCTGCGGGATTGGGCGCAGTGTTCGGGCAGGCACCGGACTACGACCCCCCCATTGTTAATCCGCAATTCAACGGGGCAGACAACAATTACGCGACCGTCTTCAATCTGCTGACTGGACCGGAGGTAATTCCAAATCCGTTGGTACCGAGCAGCGGGCGCTACCCGCTCCCCAACGGCTTGAGCGTCTACTACTTTTTTAATCCCCCAAGCGCTTACCGGATTCCGCTGTCAGATTCCTGGAATTTGACAGTGCAGCATCAGTTTGCGAAAGGCTTCACAGCCGAGGTTGGCTATATCGGCAATGTGGGGCGACATCTGTTTATGAATCCGAACGTAAACCAGGCGGCCCCGCCCGATCCAAACAGTGATCCGGCCACTTGGCCGGACTTCAACTCGCGCCGACTCTATTTCCAGAAGTTCGGATTGGAACAGTGGCTCGGTGAGACCTGCAACTGCGACAACTCCAGTTATCATGCCATGCAGGTCAAAGTTCAGAAGCATGCCACCAATGGCCTGGATTTGCTGCTTACGTACACTTACGGCAAAGCGATGGCCAACACGGACACCGGCGGCGCGTATTCGAACAATCTGAACTGGTGGCAGGACCACGGCCCCGCAAATTGGGACCGTACGCACACCCTCACCGTCAGCCATATTTATGCCTTGCCGTTTGGACGTGGACGGCATTGGGGTGCGAACAGCAGCAAAGGTCTGGACCTGCTGCTCGGAGGCTGGAACTTCAGCGGCATCAGCACCTTCGAATCGGGGCTGCCATACACTCCGGTGCTTTATGACGCGCCAAATCTGTACGCCGATTTCAACAGCGTTCGACCGGATATGGTGGGAGATCCGCATGTATCGAATCCCAGCGCGAACCTCTGGTTCAATCCGGCCGCATTTGTGCCGCCCCAGGGAGTTGGCCGCAACGGGTACGTGCGTCGTAATTCATTCCGCGGGCCCAGATTCCATAATCTGGATCTCTCCCTTGGCAAGGTATTCACAGTTGCCGAAGGGAAAACGCTCGAGTTCAAATGGGAAACCTACAATGCGGCGAACCACGTCAACTTGGCGAATCCCAATACAGACATCCAAGGAAACGACCCTGGAGTGATCACTTCTGCCGCATCGATGCGCCAGATGCAGTTTGGTTTGCACTTCCGCTTTTAGTTTTTAAGTGCCAGCCGAGCATTGCTGCCCGGCTGGCGTTGCTTTCTTCTGTGGCTGTTCATAGAAATTGGAAAGGACTCATACCCCTGATGAAACTGCACGTGTGTCTTATCCTGGCAAGCATCATCGCCGTAGCGCCGCGTTCACCGGCACAACAGGCGCCTTCGTATCCGGCGCCCGATGAGCGCTACAAGGTGGATATTCTGGAGGTGAATGGTCATCCTGATGATGACATCCAATTCGCCGCGTACGTAGCAAAGCTGGTTGAACAGCAGCACAAGCGAGTGGCGGTGATCTACACCACGCGGGGAAATTCGGGCGGAAATGCTGCCGGGCCGGAGCAGTCCAAAGCACTGGCCGACATTCGCGAGATGGAAGCTCGGCACTCGCTTGCCTCTTACGGAATCACGCATGCGTGGTTTCTGCATGGCTCCGACACGCCGGGAGGCGACGTTCTTCACTCGCTGGAGGCGTGGGGACATGGGCAGGCGCTGGAGGAAGTGGTACGACTGGTTCGAATCACGCGACCGGAAGTGATCCTGACGTGGATGCCGAACTACGTGGTGGGGGAAAATCACGAGGACCATCAGGGCGCAGGAGTGCTCGCGACGGAAGCATTCGATTTAGCGGCGAACCCGCTGGCGTTTCCGGAACAAGTGGAGGCTGCACGCAACCGGCTGAGCATCAGCAACTATGGCGAGGGACTTCGCCCCTGGCAGCCCAAGAAGATCTACTACGTTTCCGACGCAATTCACTTTGATTTCTTCAAAGGCAATGGTCCCGAGTACGCGACCAGCGAAAGTTCTCCGGCGCGCAAGGAAGCGTATTCGCGCGTGGCTGCGGAAGCATGGGGATACTATAAAACGCAAAATGATTTCAGCGATGCGCAGTTGAAGGAATTTACGGAGATGCCGGTACGCTTCATCTTCGGCAAATCCCTGGTCGGAGGAAATGCAACCAGCGATGTATTTGAAGGAATCACGGCGGGCTCGATCCCGTATTCCCGACCGCGTGGTTACGAAATGGCGGGCTCTGGAGTCAGGCTCGAACTTGGAGGACCATGGGCCTTCTACCAAACGTTCTGGCAGGCCCATGGCATCGAGCATCTCGGGAAACTGTTTTCGCCCGAAGCGCAGGTGACGCCCGGAGAATCGTTGTGGGTGCCGCTGACTATCCGAAACGATAGCGACTCCGAAAAGCAGGTTACGCTGCATTCGACCTTGCCCGCGGGCTGGAGCGAGCAGCCGAAAGCCACGACGTACACGGTGGGCGCGCACGATTCCTATCCGATTCAGCTCACGATCAACAGTTCAGCCGCGCAGAAGGGAACGTGGCAAACATTGACCTGGACCGCAGACAGTGGCGGCCAAAGCTTAGGCACGGTGACGCTCAGAGTTGACGTGGTATCAAACGGGTTGCCGCAGTAATACTGCGTAGCGCCGTTTTTTATGTAGCGCCGTCTTTGTGTAGCCCCGGACGCCCTCGTCCGGGTTGCGTGCGGAAGCACGCAATGAGCGGCGGAAATACTATTCGGACTGCTTGCGGACCGCAGGCACGCTTCGCGAGCGGGGCGGAGGAGGAGTCCGCTCCTACACAGGCATGTGACGCTAGCGCAAGGTTTGCTTTAGCCAGTCCACCAGTGCCTTTTTGTACCAGAGCCATTCGGGGTGGGGCTCCCAGTGATCCATGCCATGCGGTGCTCCCTCGATCGTAATGAGGTCGCAGTGAGCGCCAGCTTCATTCAATTTGTCGCACATTTCTACCGATTGCATGTAGGGTACGTCCTCATCTTTTGAGCCGTGCATGAGCAAAAACGGCGGCATCTCTTTAGAGATGTAAACAACCGGAGAGGCCTTAATAAGGAGCGGTACAGTTTGCACATTTACGGCAGTGATTCCGAACAAATCCAACAGTTCATGCGGCAAAGGCTTCCACTGCACCGCTGCCGCGACAAAATCGTGGATTCCGTACATAGACACCACCGCAGCCACCCTGGAATCCGACTGGTTGCGTGCTCCCACGTAAGAAACAAGATGCCCGCCCGCGGACTCTCCGATCAGTGCGATCCGGTTGGGATCAACCTTGTATTTCGCTGCATTCACTTTCACGAACCGGATAGCTGACTCCACGTCGTCGCTGTCGGCGGGAAACTTGAACTGTGGCGCCAGGCGATAGTTGATGCTGAACCAGGCAAAGCCGGCATCACTCAGCGGCTGGAAGATATAGGTAATGTATTGCTGCTTGTCTCCTGCAACCCATCCCCCGCCATGGACGAGGATGGCGGCGGGAAACGGGCCGGCGCCGTCCGGAACGTGCACATCGAGTGTGAGACGAACTCCACCAGGATGGGCAAATTCAACGTCCTTGAAATCCGCGGCGGCCGCAGTCAGGCATTCAATGAGCAGAAACAGCGTGAGGGTCAAAACGCGAGCGGGAATTTTCATACGAATGTGCTCCAGAAGTCTAGCCGATGCATTGCCTCACCCTTAGATCGAGCAGAACTATAGCGGCTGTCGGTGATGTTCCGAGTTGCGAATGGCGCTTCCTAGGGATGAGCCCGAACTGTAAGGCCGCCGTCCACGATTAGATCGGTTCCGGTGATGAATGCCGAACTGTCCGATGCCAGAAACAATGCTGCCTCGGCGATATCATCGGGAATGCCGCGCCGGCCGACGGGATGAAGAGCCGCGGTCTGCTGCGCCACTGCCGCCGGATTGCTGGAACTCTGCAGACAGTGCTCCCAGCGGCGCGTGTCGATGTATCCGGGACAAATGCAATTGACCCGGATGTGCCGACTGGCCAAGTCGAGGGCCAGATTTCGAGTGAGCGCAAGCATCCCAGCTTTGGAACAAGCGTAAGGGATGGAATCCGGAAAGGCGTGGGTGGCGTGAATCGAACTGATATTGACGATGCTGCCTCCCGACTCTGGGAAAAGCGAGAGCAGTTCCTTAGCCAGCAGAAAGGCGCCGCGCAGGTTTACGTTCATCACCAGATCCCAGTCCGCCACGGTGAGGGTGTCAATGCCTTTGTCCACCTGCATGCCTGCGTTGTTTACAAGTATGTCGACACGGTCGTGAGATTTTCGAATAGTCTGCACCGCATTTTTAATTTCCGAGACTTCTTGTAAGTCCAGGGGCACATACCGCACGGGGTGAGAGGGGTCTTGTGAAGTAAGCTCTGCGGAAGTGCTGCTGCCAGCGCTCTGGTCACAGTCCAGGATGAAGACGTACGCCGCTTCGCGCTGAAACAGTGAAGCAATCGCACGGCCAATCCCTTGGGCTCCGCCGGTGATCAGGGCCACGCGGTCCGCGAGCCGGGCTGAACCGATTCTCTCATTCATGATTGGCATTCTTGCGCCTTAGCTGCAGCTCAAGTCTACTTTGATTCAATGAATATCAGTTCGGAACTGTTGGGAACATCGAGGGTAACGTTCAGTCCGCCATTCATCAACTGCTGGCCCGTGATCGTTCGAGTAGCGGCGGTGTCGTGGAACTTGAGCACGTACTGAGTGACAGGTTCCAGCCCCCGCAACACGAACGTATGGGTCTTCTCAGTTTCGCTCGTGCCCCGGAAAGCGTAAACCACGCCCCGTTTGCGCTTCGGATCCCAGTATTCGATTCCATCCCAATGAACTCCATCGGGCCGCGGCGACACATGATACAAGTTAGCGTCGCGGATGAGCACACGAAGGTCCTTTTTGTATAGATCGATTTCCTGTTTGGCCGCGGCGTGTTGCTCGACGGACCAGGCATTGGTGTCGAGCATGATGGTGAGCCACCCCATCATCCCGCTTCGCAGCATGTAGCGAAAATTCTCGATGTGCGGAGTTGGCCACCTCTCGACATAACTTTCCAGCATAGCCGCTGGGAGCACATGGCTGGTATCGTAGAAAGCTCGCCGGTTGGAGAGCGGATCGTAGGTGTCGGTAATGGAAAAGTAATCGCCATGAGCGGCGGTTCCAAAATCGACCATGCGGCCGCCATCATTGCAGATCTCAAACAATACGCCAGGATGGGCCTGGCGCATTTTTGAATAGATATCGTAATAGGCGCGCACTGCGTGATAACTCACGTCGGTGGCATTCGTGCTGTCCACGAAGTATGCCCCTGAACTCTTGTACACACTTTTATTGAGAGGATCGGGGGCTGCATGGGGGTGATTGTTGCGATCGCATCCGTGCGCCACCAGGTAGCCATCGTGCTCCAGCATATCCAGATGGTAGTCGGTGATGATGCGGTTCACTTCGTGCTCTGCCCACTCTTGCACCTCGGGAACGCCGATATCAATAGTCTGTCCCTTGAAAGGCTCGGGCTTCCAGTCGGCGGGGATGTCGGTAACCATCCAATTCCGCACTTTGGGGTCGCGAGCGTTCAATGCACCAGGCTGAGTTGACAGTCCAGCCTGAGTCCAATCCACCCAGATACCGAATTTCAGTCCGTGCCTGTGAGCGTCCTCGGAGATCATGGCAAGACCGTGCGGAAACTTCTCTGGATTGGGGTACCAGTCTCCGACATCGCGAAACCATCCAGCATCGATGTGGAACATGTCGACGCCAAGTTCAGCGGAATCGCGAATCATGCGCTGGGCAATCTCTTCGTTGACCTGCATGCCGCCTCCCCAACTGTTATTCACAATGAGAGGATAGTTGGGGTTATTCCAAGTCTCCGGATTGCCGAGAACCGCGCGAACCCACGGTCGCAGGATATTGCCTGCACCGTCGGGGCCATCGCGAAATCCGCCAAAGAAAACGATGGGCGACTCGAAACTCTCGCCGGGTTTCAAGCGAGTGCGAAAGGGACTTGGATCGGGATTGAGTCCCAGAGCGGCTTTCAGAGAATCCTTTTCGCGGGTGAGCGCGATGCGAGTGCGCCCGCTAAATTCGATGCCGGCATACCAGCCGGTATGCGCTGCGCCGTTTCTGTCAACGAGAGTCCAGGGAATGATTTCACGCGGCTGGTTTTCGAAGAGATCTCCGTAAGTGCTTGAGGTACCCGTCCAATGAAAACCTTCGCCGATCGATTCCCGATGTGTGCCTACGTTCGAGGGCTTATCCGCCCCCTTTTCCGCAAACCAATGTTGCAGGTCTTGCTTTGGGTCAACTTGCCAGTCGAAGGCGAGGCTGTCCTGCATGGGAATCCAGATTTCACGGCTATCGAGATTCTCGATCCGAATCTGGTGTTCGAGAGGGCCGTAGGCCTGACGAGTGCGCCATTCCCACCTCAGGCGCAAGTGGGGAGAGACAGCGTTATAAACGAATACGACCTGCTGGTCGCTGATGCGGCTTGCTGCGGAATCGAACCTCCAGGTGAGAGCCTTTTTCTCACCGGCTATCTCAGCGAACGTTATCAAAGTTTCAGAGCTACGGTTCTGCCATGCCGGCTGTCCAGGGAAATCAAATTGGACGACTCGAGGCCCCTCGGGCAAGGCCTCGAGAGTGAGCTCCGTATCGGATGTTCGAAGCTGAGCTTGGGTTTGGGCTAAGGCGGCACATCCGACAAGCAGAACAATTGAAATAAGAGAGCTGAATCGGGTTTCGTGGGACATGCAGCGGACTCCGGAGGGAGTGACAGCTTGCGATTGCGTGAATTTGTGAGGCGGCTATTTAGCTGGCCACTTCCAGCATCATTTTTAGCGCGGCTCCGGGACTGTGGCTCATGCGGTCCATTGCTTCCTGTCCGCGCTCCAGGGGCATGCGAACAGTCCATGGCGTGAGATTGATTTCGCCCGCAATCAGGAGGTCAAGCGAACGCCTGAAGTCTGCCGGACTGTACGCGAAAGACATCACGACGCGATGCTCCTTCCGGATGCTGGCAACGAAGTTCACTTCGCTGCGCTGAGTGCCCATGCCGAGCAATATCACCTGTCCGCCGGGACGACAAAGATCAAAAGCCATTTGCCGCGCCGGTGCACTTCCGCTCGCGTCCAGAACGACATCATATCCGCGTCCCGCGCTGCGCAGAACTTCCGCAGTCGCGTCCGCGGTGCTCACGTTCGCGAGGGCAGATGCACCTAGCTTTCGCATGGTCGCAAGCCGTTCGTCATTCACATCCACGGCAAGGACGTCGCGACCGCCGATGAGGCGGGAGGCGAGCAATGCCAAGGCGCCCATGGTCCCTGCCCCGACAATTGCGAATCGGAAGAATGGCGGAGGGGAAACGATGCGGAACATGTGAACAATGTTCGCCAGCGGCTCAGCCAGAATGGCTTGTTCGGAAGAGAGCGAATCGGGCACATCGTAAACTTGCCCCGAAGGGAGCGCCACGTACTCTGCGAAGGTGCCCGGAGTCGTGCCCAATCCCAGCAACTTCCACGACTCACATAGATTCTGCGCGCCTGAGAGGCAGGCGTTGCAGTGTCCGCAACTCACCAGCGGATTTGCGACGACTCGCCGCCCATCCGCACGGCGGCCGAGTAACTCATGCCCGAGCACAAGCCCAGGCTTACGCAATGCGCTATGCCCCAAAAATCCGGAAATATCGGAGCCACAGACACCTGCGACCTGGATCGCGATTTCTTCCTGTCCCGGCAAAGCAGCGGGGCGAGGGCGATCCCGCATCTCCACGCGACCGGGACCGGTGTACACCAGTGCTCGCATGTTTCGAAGTATAAGGCAGGCTCGCTGGCGCGAGCCATTGGATCAATGATTTTTCGAAAAGGCTGTCTGTCGCTGTGCGGGCTGAACAGAGAGCGTTCCCGCCTGAGCAATCGACGTGGACCCGCGCAGACTGCAGTCCACGCCAGGGGCGAGGCCTCGCACTCACCCCAGCTGGTCAGTGCATCCATGGACCGGAAAGCGTTCAGCAGTTGATCGGGCATTGCCGGTGACCTGCCTGATCACAAAGCTGCCACTCCGCGTTCCTGGTTGCGGATACGGATCGCCTCTTCGACCTTAGTCAGAAAGATCTTGCCATCGCCTATTTTTCCGGTGGCTGCCGTCTGCAGGATGGCGGTGACGGCCGCATCGACCAGATTATCGTTCATCACCGATTCGATTTTAATTTTGGGCAACAGGTCTACGGAATATTCATGGCCGCGGTACATCTCCGTGTGTCCCTTTTGCCGGCCATGCCCGCGCACTTCGGAAATTGTGAGCCCGTCGATACCCAACTCAGAAAGAATTTCTTTCACCGCCTCCAGCTTCGTGGGCTGAATAATCGCTTCCACCTTCGTCATTGATTGACCCTCCCATTACAGGCTTTGTGATGACGCGGAGTCTGGCATGCAACCAACCCAGACTGTTGCTTTGAAAGAGGAGGCAGAGAGTTACTCTGCCTCCTAGCTGCAGCGCGGCAGTTTCGTCAGCTTATTGCTCGCGACAATGGATTCAGTGCCGCAACACTGGACGCGGCGGGTTGAGGTTCAGGCAATTCCTGGGTCATACCGCTCGGAGCGCCCAACGCTGAGATGACATATTCCGGATAGGCCGAGATCCCGTGCTCGTGCAGATCCATACCGTAGAGCTCTGCCTCGCGGGGCAATCGCAGCGTTCCGGTTGCGTTGACCAGAAGCATGACGGCCATGGCAACGCCGAAGGTGGCCAAGGTTACGCACGCGCTTCCGATCGCTTGTGCTTCAAGCAGCTTAAATCCGCCACCATACAGAAGTCCCTTCAGCGGTGCGGAATTGTCCGCGGCGAGAGGGCCGGTGGCTCCATATTGCCCGCAGGCAAACAACCCGAGTGACAAGGTGCCCCAGATTCCACACATGCCGTGAACTGGTACTGCTCCAATGGGATCATCGATGCGGAGCCACTCCAGCAAATCAACGCCGAGGATAACGAGCACGCCGGCGATCCCGCCCAGTAAAACTGAACCGGTAGGGCTGACCCAGTAGCAGGGGCAAGTAATTGCGACGAGGCCAGCCAGGAATCCGTTAGTGGTGTAGCTTGCGTCCCATTTCTTAAATTTCAGATAGCCGTAGATGATGGAAGAGAGACCGGCAGCACAAGCAGCCAAGGTTGTGTTAGTAGCGACGCGGCCGATTCCAACAAAATCCATGGCCGAGAGGGTGCTGCCCGGATTAAAGCCGTACCAGCCGAACCAAAGAATGAGTCCTCCGGTGACGGCGATGGTGAGATCATGCGGCAGCATGGGGCCGCCGCCGTCCTTTTTGAACTTGCGGCCGAGGCGCGGGCCAAGAACAATGGCGCCAGCCAGGGCGATGAATCCACCAATGGTGTGCACAACGGTCGAACCGGCGAAGTCATGGAATCCCATTCCCAGGGATGGGAACACGTATCCAGAACTGCCCATCGTGGCCAGCCAGCCATCCGGCCCCCAAGCCCAGTGTCCGATGATGGGGTAAATGAAGCCGGTGACACAGAAGCTGTACAAGAGATCGCCGACGAAACCTGTGCGGCCGATCATTGCGCCCGAAGTGATGGTGGAGCAGGTATCGGCAAAAGCGAACTGGAAGATCCAGACGGCCAAGAATGCAACGCCGGTGGATTCGTAGGTTGCGGGGGCTCCCTGGAGGAAGAACCAGTGGTACCCGATAAAGCCATTGCCATGGCTGAACATGAATGCGAAGCCAACGGCGTAGAACAGAATGCCGCAAAGACAGGTGTCGACCACGCACTCTACAAGCACGTTGACCGTTTCACGGGAGCGGCAGAAACCAGCTTCGAGCATCGTGAAGCCGACCTGCATACCGAAGACGAGAAAGGCGGCAATCAGTGTCCACGCGGTGTTGAGCGGATTCACAACGTCCGCCGCTTTGACTTCCGTATCGGCCGCGTAGACGTGCGCGAAGAAAACTCCGGAGATCACGGTGATGAGCAACATCAACACCGCGATTCCAAGTGCCTTGCCGCCGAACAGCAGGCCGGCATAGCGGCGCCATTCGGGGTCTTTCAACCGTACAGCCAGACGGGAGAGTTTTTCCGAATACGAGAGATTCATTCCTCTGCCTCGAGTGCCAGACTTCATGTTCTGCTCCTTTATCATTGGTTGTCGATTTCAGCCGCAAGCCGCAGCCGCCCTACGATCCAGTTCTTCCCTATCGCCCACAAACCCGCGCAACGCCGCTCCTCAAACAAAGCAATTTCTCCGTTGGGTTCAGCTGACATTCAATGTGGTCCGCAAATCCCTATCGACAGGCGCAGCGAAAGGCTCATCGCGGAGAGCACAATCAGCACGGCGCCTATCGGGTGAACCGATAACATCAGCAACCCTCTGATCATCGCGACAAATGCCATTGGCAGCGCAGTGAGACAGCAAGCTCGATCTGAGATCACGAAGTTTCTTCTCCTTGAATTTCGTGGGTCAACTCAAGTCCGCAGACGAAACAGTGATGTACCAATTCAACCGCAGTGTTTTTCGTTGCAGACTCCGCCTTCTCTGTATTTTGGAGCGGGGGGCGGCCAGGGTGCTGACACCAGGGGTTAATTGGGTTTGTGCCCAAGCCGCCGATCCCCACATAGCGGGCAGCCCGGGTCTTGGCTGCTCGAAGTAAATCCAAGAAGCGGGCAGCATCGATGCCCATCGCTTTACTTCGCCTCCCTGCTGTCGAAGGTGAACACCAATCCTGCGGTCAAAGTGTTCTGATCCAGCACGGGATTGCTTCCTTTCAGGAAGACGGGCTGATTAGCCATGTCTCTCCGAAACTCGAAGCGGCTGATGATGTGGTGCGCCATCAGTTTCTCGAAAGTGGTTGTAAATTCGTTGAAGTGTGTGGGCGCTAAAGTTCCGGTGGTGAATCCGTCGTGGTCATCGTAGTACTCGTAGCGCGTCGCGATCGCCGTGGTGGACGTGAAGGCGTATTTGATATAACCCGCAACGCCCGTCCAAAAGACCGGGTGCGAGAGGGTGCTGGTGAGGGGATCTGTAAATCGATCACCTCTTCCGTAATCGCCATTCACGATGAACGACAGCCTGCTCGTGGGGGAGTACGTGATTACCGTGTCGCTCAGTTGGCGCAAATTGCTATTCGCCGTGTTCTCTTCGGGACCGACCATGTAGTTCTGCGCGATGCCGAACTTCTTATTGGGATTCCAACCGAAGCTGGCGCCGTAGGTCTTGCCGGTATTGTTGTCCAGAACATTGTTCCAGCCGTTCACGAAAAAGCCTGTGAGCGAGTACTTGTCATTGAAGACATACTTCGCGCGCATTCCGAAGTGGTAGTACGGAATGGCGTAGGAGAAGAGGATTCCACGAGAGTAATTCCAGTCGTCCTTCGTCTCGATGACTTCAGCTCCGTGGGGCGTAACGAACTTTCCGATATCTAGCTGCAAACCCTTGCCAACAGGCGCCAGGTACGAGAAGTATGCCTCTTTCAAATACTGATCGAATCCCAGACCACCCTTGGGTTCGGAACCATTCACGGCATTCATGGCCTGTCCGAAACCGAGCGCTACGTGGTAACCCGTGCGACTGTTGGACGGATCCGGGGCTTTGTCCACAACCATCTCGACCAGGTTCAGGCCGAACTGATTGGTTGCGCCATCAAAGAAGCGCAGGCCATTTGCCTGACCGGCGGGATTATTGAAATTCTGCCCGTAGTAGACATCGACAAATCCGCTCAGCGTTGTCGGGCCTAGAAGGCCGGCCAAAGATGGAGGAGGCGGCACTGTGGGCGCAGCGCCCGTGCTGCCACTCACAACACTTTGCGCCAGTGCTGGCGTTGGTGCCGGGGCTGCCTTCTCCGCGCCTTTCAAGCTTGCTACTTCCTGGCGCAGTTCCTTGATTTGTTGCTCCATTTCTTCCATGTGCCTGGCCATTGCGTCATTCATCGACGCGCCGGCTGTCGCATCTTGTCCCTGACTTGGACATACCAGCAACAGACTTGCAAGAAAGATCATGGCCCCTGATTGGGAGCATCTACTCATTTGGTTTTCCTGCTTTCTCCCCTGATGATCACAACGGATGACCCCGAACGCATCCGCTGTCAGCACGCTGAACTTAGCCATGTACGCTTGCGCAGTCCAACGCATACTTCTGCTGCCGCGTATCGAAAATTCTTTTTAAAAACAAAAATTTATAAGCTGGATAAATGAAAATTCGCTGGTGAGAGCAAAGCACTGCGCGTGTTGGTTCTTTTCTTCACGCGGCCGTCAGCGGTAAACCCCCCGTGTTATGGCACATTGGGTGTCGTCAACAGAGAGATGTCGATGCCGAAGCGGGGTTGCGATGTCGTGCGGCTGAACCCTTCGATTCCTCATTCGGAATCGTGCTTATGTCGTGAAGTAATGGGCGCGATAGATATTTTTCATGGGACGGAGTATTGGCGGCGTCTCGTGCGCACGATATTCTGACGCCCACTTGCCGTACCGGAGCACGTTGGACTCGAGGGCGGCTCAAATCGAGGAGACAAATGCCGACAGAATTGCGCGACTTTCTCACGCTGTCGTACGACGAACTGGAACAACTCAACCTGAATGCCAAGGAACAGCGCAAGAATCACCTTGCCGCCGACAAGATTCAGGAAGAGCGTCTCAAATACCTGGCGGACGAAAAACGCATCAAGGCCGTGACCGTCCTCTTCAGCGATCTTGAAGGGCGCTTGCACATGCTCGATTACGACAAAAAGTTTTTGCTTAAGAGCTGGGACAATCTCACGTTCGACGGTTCCTCTATCCGAGGCTTCACCGCGCAACGGGAGAGCGATCTTCGGCTGCGCCTGGATTGGAGTGCTTTCTATTGGGCGCCCGCGGACTTTTTTGGCCCGGGCAAGGTGCTGGTGTTCGGCGAAGTAATCGATAAGAGCGGAGAGCCCTATCGTGCCGACATTCGCGGCATTCTGAAAGCGTTCGCGGAGAAGATTTATGCGGAGAAAGGCTACACGCTGAACGCAGCCAACGAGATCGAGGGCTTCTTATTCAAAGGGCCGGATGCCGAGCGACGATACCATCAGACTGGAACGTTTGAATACGTAAATACGGGCGGCTACTATCACTCGCTACCCGGCGACCCGTTGCGTACGTTCATTGACACGACGGCGGAAGTGCAGCGCGCCATGGGATTTCAGAATGAGAAAGATCATCCGGAAGTTGCGCCTTCGCAGTTCGAAATCAACTACGGATACGGAGAAGTGGTCGCTGCTGCCGATCAGATTCAACTCTACAAGCTGATCTGCCGCCAAGTTGCAACCAATATGGGACTAACGGCGTCGTTCTTGCCGAAACCCGTGGTCGGCGTGAATGGCAGCGGCATGCACACCAACGTTTCCATCAGCAATGGGAAGAATCTGTTCTGGGACCCGAAAGGAGAAGAGAAACTAAGCAAGACGGGCTGGGCTTTCGTGGATAGAATTCTCACTCACGGCAATGACATTTGCCTGCTGCTGAATGCCAGTGTAAATGCGTACCGCCGACTCGACCCTCACTTCGAGGCTCCCAACCAGATCAAAGCCTCGCCGGTTGACCGCGGCTCGATGATTCGCATTCCTATAGGGAATGAAAAAAGCATGCGCGTGGAAGTTCGCTCAGTAGCTCCCGATGCGAATCCTTACCTGGTCATGTACTCCATCTTCAAGACCGGCATTGATGGACAGACCGCAAAGATCAAGAACCTGCGCCAGGCGGAACGCTATTTACCGGACAACATCTATGACGCGATGGAGAATTTCCGCAAATCGGACTGGACGACAGAGTTGCTGGGGGAAGATGTGAAGGGGCGTTACGTAGACCTGAAGCAGGCCTCTGCCGATCGCTGCCCGCGAGCTTTAGGAACTTTTGTCAAATCGCAGGAAGTGCAATTTCATCATGACGTCTATAACCAGTTCCTTTGGAACCTGTTCTAGACTTCTGAACAACGCTCAGGGCGCAGGGTGAGAACTCCTGCGCCGTGACATACCACGCGACTAAGTCTGAATGGCGGATGAGTCCACGTCTTAATGAATAGGAGGCGACCCCGGGCCAGGCCGGCATTCTTTTGAATTGGGGTCTTTAGAAGGGTACTTCTTGGAGGGCGGCCAAAGATCTGCCAGACAAGCGA
Source organism: Acidobacteriota bacterium (assembly GCA_046723715.1). GTDB lineage: Bacteria > Acidobacteriota > Terriglobia > Terriglobales > Acidobacteriaceae > Sulfotelmatobacter. Next base: position 25,298 of record JBKOUZ010000072.1, read on the forward strand.
GGAAGGGTAACCGGACGGGGCAATCGGGACGACTTAGCCAAACGGCCAAGCTCTTACTGTGCAACCTGGTTGCACAAATCGCGGGCCGTCATGGAAGAGTATTTTTTAGCGGGCGATGGACGAGGACCTGGGTTGGCAGGCGGCTGGGAGGACTAAGTGAATGTTTCAGCAGCACGGAGAGCAATACCGCGCTGATCCTTGGCTGAGACGGTCGGTTCAGTATCCAGGTCCCATTTGATGTTCAGATCGGCATCGTTCCATGCAATCGTGCGCTCATACTCCGGAGCGTAGTAGTTCGTCGCCTTGTACACTACATGCGCAGTGTGCGAAATGACGCGGAATCCATGCGCGAATCCGGCAGGTATCCACAGCATCCGCTTGTTGCCGCCCGATAAACGTACAGCCTCCCATTTACCGAAGGCAGGAGAGCTTCGCCGCAGATCAACGGCTACATCAAGGATCTCGCCATCGATCACCCGGACCAGTTTCCCCTGCGCATGTTGAATTTGATAATGCAGCCCGCGAAGGACATTTCTTGTCGAAAAGGAATGGTTGTCCTGAACAAACCGGTCTGCAATCCCCAGGTCAGCAAAGACTTTTTCGTTATAGCTCTCGAGAAAAAAACCGCGATCGTCACCAAACACGCGTGGCTCCAGCACCCACACGCCTTCAAGAGAAGTTGGAATCTTTTTCATAGAATCCACAGAGAGTGGAATGGCTAGAAGACCCTTTCACGTAACAATTGCAGCAGGTAAGTACCATAGCTGCTGTTCCGCATCGAACTGACGATGTGCTCAACTTGTTGCGCGGAGATGTAGCCCGAACGATAGGCAATCTCTTCTGGGCAGGCCACCATGAGACCTTGCCGTTTCTCAATCGCCTGAATGTACATGGCTGCGTCCATGAGTGATTCGTGCGTCCCTGTGTCCAGCCAGGCCATACCGCGCCCCATGAGCACCACCTCGAGTTGGCCTTTGTTAAGATAAGCCTGATTGACGTCGGTGATCTCGAGTTCGCCACGAGCACTCGGCTTCAGTGACTTCGTGATTTCCACCACCTGGTTATCGTAAAAGTAGAGACCTGTTACAGCGTATCGGGACTTCGGCTGTTTCGGTTTCTCTTCAATACTCAGCGCACGCCCATTGGCGTCAAACTCAACCACCCCATACCGCTCGGGATCGTGGACAGGGTAGGCAAAAACTCGCGCTCCGTTGGTGCGCTCGGATGAATTGCGCAAATCCTTGGCAAGATCATGACCGTAAAATATGTTGTCGCCCAAAACCAGCGCGCAGGGCGAGGTGCCGATGAATTCCTCACCGAGGAGGAAGGCTTGGGCGATGCCCTCGGGGCGAGGTTGCGCCCGGTACTGTAGATGAATTCCGAACTGGCTCCCATCCCGCAGCAGATTCTGAAATTTCGGCAGATCCTCGGGCGTTGAAATAATCAGGATTTCGCGGATTCCTGCCAGCATCAGTGTGCAGAGCGGGTAATAAATCATCGGCTTGTTGTAAACCGGCAGGAGGCTCTTGCCCATTGCCTGAGTCACGGGATAAAGACGCGTTCCCGATCCGCCCGCGAGAATGATTCCTTTGTATGGCATGCACTCTTTGCTCATCGTAAGTTTTCGGGTTCAGCTAAACAGAGTAATGCTTTGCTATCCACTGGCGATAGCTGCCGCTGGTAACCTCGTTTACCCAATTCTCATTTTCCAGATACCAGCGCACGGTCTTTTGCAGCCCGCTCTCAAATGTCTCTTTCGGTCGCCAGCCCAACTCTCTTTCAATCTTGCGCGCATCAATCGCATACCGGCGGTCATGGCCGGGCCGGTCTTTTACGAATGTGATCAGGTCTTTCCGCGACTGGCCGGGGCGAGGAAGCATTTCATCCATTAACTCGCACACCCGCTCGACGATCTCAATGTTTGGCTTCTCATTCCATCCGCCAATGTTGTAGGTCTCACCGGGAACTCCTCGCTCCAGCACAGTCTGGATCGCCGCGCAATGATCCTCCACGTAAAGCCAGTCGCGCACATTCTTGCCGTCTCCATACACCGGCAGCGGTTTGCCAAGACGGGCATTCAAAATGATCAGCGGAATGAGCTTTTCGGGGAATTGAAATCTCCCATAGTTGTTGGAGCAATTCGTAGTTAAAGTAGGCAACCCATAAGTATGGTGATACGCCCGCACCAGGTGATCGGAAGCGGCCTTCGAGGCAGCGTAAGGGCTGTTTGGAGCATAGGGAGTTGTCTCGGAAAACGGGGGATCCTTGGGCCCGAGTGAGCCGTACACTTCGTCCGTAGATACGTGAAGAAAACGAAAAGCGGATCGCTGATCTTGCGGAAGTGCGGCCCAGTATGTCCGCGCTTCTTCGAGCAATGCAAAAGTACCTGTAATGTTTGTGTGAATAAAATCTTCAGGTCCGTGGATCGAACGATCCACGTGGCTCTCTGCTGCGAAGTGCACAATCGCATCCGGTCGGAATTTCTGGAACAGAGCTCTAATGTCTACGCGATTGGCAATATCACCCTGAACGAACTCGTATCGCGGATCAGTGGAAATACTCTCCAAATTGTGCAGGTTCCCGGCATACGTGAGCTTATCCAGATTGAGCACGGCTACCGTAGGCTCCGCCATCCCTTGCAGCACGAAGTTCGATCCGATGAATCCCGCGCCGCCAGTGACAAGAATGCGACTGTGCATGTGAATGTTCCAGACTGAAGCGCGCCATCACGCGCTCCGCAGAGCTGTCAGAGTGAACTTTAGATTCTAATAAAAAAGGACGGGATCAGCCCATCCATGTGTTTCTTCTGCGATTCCGAATTACTAATTTGATCCTCCGGCCGCGAATCGCACTTCTCAGTAATCGCCTTCCGATAGGGTCCCGGCTGCGATCGCCTGATGAGACGTCGCTGCTGGAACATCCCCATGCACGTCACCGGAAACTTCCGAACTCGAACTTTGTCGCTGAAGCGCCGAGACCAGAACCGTCACGATTCGCTCGGCAGCCTTCCCATCCCAGTAGTCAGGAATTTCAGCGTGGGGACATCCTTCCAGCTGTTCTCTGACCGCACGCTGGATTCCTTGTTTCGTGGTCCCCGCGATTGTGTTCGTGCCAGAAGTGATCGTCACCGGTCTTTCAGTGTTATTCCGGACAGTCACGCATGGAACCCTGAGGCAAGTGGTCTCTTCCTGAATTCCGCCCGAATCGGTCACCACCAAGGCTGCATGCCGCATCAGGCAAAGGAAATCCAGATACCCGAGCGGCTCCAGCATATGGATGCCATGCAATGCAATGCCCCTGCCAATTGCGTTCCCATTACTAAAGAAGCGCTCTAGCCCGAATTCCGTAGTCCGCTTTCTGGTTCTGGGATGCATCGGGAAAAGAATAGGACAGGAACAAGAGAGTTCCTGCACTCCTTCCAAGATCGTCAGTAGTGTCTCGCGATCGTCCACATTGGAAGGTCGATGCAGAGTCAGGAGGACGTACCGGCGCACGCCAGTGGTGTTGTCGGTATTGCTGTTCAGACCAAGATCGTGC
>JBKOUZ010000028.1:0-45086 GCA_046723715.1 Acidobacteriota bacterium
TGCGCTGCAGCGGGGGCAGGCGGCGGTGCAGAAGGGCGATATCGTCACTGCCAAGAAAGAGTTTGAGACGGCGGTGCGGTTGGCGCCGCATGATGCCCTGGCGCAGGGAGCTTTGGGATGGGTGCTGGCGCAGCAGGGACAGCCGGTAGAGGCTATTCCTCATTTGCGGGCGGCGCTTCAGAGCAAGCCTGATTACGTCGAGGCGCGTCTGACCTTGGCCGGAGTGCTGGCAGAGCAGGGAAAACTGGCGGACGCCCAGCAGGAGGCCCGTGCGGCGGTCAGGCAGGCGCCATGGAATGCAGAGGCGCATCGCACCCTGGCTCGCATTTTGAGCCAGCAATCCGCAGGCGAAGCATTAGCGGAGATGCGCCGAGCGGCCGAATTGGCGCCCGACCGTGCGGACCTGGCCGATGAGTTGGGAACGATCCTGGCGCAGCAGAATCAGTTCGCCGAAGCGGCTGGTGCATTCAAGGAAGCGATCAGACTACAGCCAAATCTTGCTTCGGCTCATTTTCATTTGGGCGTGACCCGGTTGCAGCAGCAGCAATTGGAGGATGCGGCCATAGAACTCAGGGAAGCGGTGAAGCTGAATTCGGGGGACGCAGCGGCGCATTACTATCTCGCCAAGACTTTAACGGCTGAGTCGAAGCCCGCAGATGCGCTCGAGGAATTCAAGCAATGCGCGGCTCTGAAGCCGGACTGGCTTGAATTGCAGGTGGAGTTGGGAATTGCGAGCCAGCGGGCAGGGGACATCGACGCGGCGATTGCGGCTTTTGAGCACGCCACGAAGCTGAATCCGCAGGACGCGGAGGTGTACAACGACCTCGGCCTGGCGCTGGTGCAGAAGGGAGACGCGGCAGGATCCATTGCGCAGTTTCAGAAGGCGCTGCAATTGCGTCCGGAGGATGGATCGCTGCGCGGGAATCTGGCGATTGCGTACATCCAATTGGCGAATTTCGATGCCGCTGTCACCGAACTGCAGAGAGCGTTGAAGCTGGCTCCGGATAACGCTTCTTTGCATTACAACCTCGGCCTGGCCTGGAAGCTGAAAGATCAGCTGGACAAGGCCGTGCCGGAGTTTGAGGAAGCGATCCGGTTGCAGCCGGATCTGGCGGATGCGCATTACACGTTGGGAATTTTGTACTGGCAGCGGGGAGAGTTCGATAAGGCAACGGCCGAGATGCAGGGGGCGTTACGGTCAAAGCCGGATTACGCCGAGGCGCATTACACTCTGGGGACGGTTTACAAGCAGCAGGGAAAGTTATCCGAGTCGGCGGCGGAGTTGCGGGAGGCAATCCGCCTGCAGCCGGATTTTGCCGGGGCGCATACGACCTTGGCCGGAGTGTTGCGGCAGCTGGGGGACACGGAGGGAGCCGCGGAAGAGGCGAAGGTGGGGGCCAAAATTGTGGCTTCGACCAATAATTTGCAGGCGGCCAAGGTTGCGACGAATTCAGGGAAAAGATTGTTGCTGGCCGGAGATTTGCAGGGAGCAGTCTCGCAGTTTCGGTCTGCCATCAATTCAGAGCCGAATTATGCGGCTGCGCATTATCAGCTGGGGTTGGCGTTACAGCAGAGCGGGAACAGAGATGAATCGCAGAAAGAGTTTCAGAGGGCGGCGGAGTTGGATCCGCATTTGGCGGTTCCGGGGAAGTAAATGCCGTGGACGCCGGGGCTGAAGATCATCAGTTGCTGCGAGTGCGGAGTGCGATCAGATCTGTGGTGACGGGGACGCCGTGGGCGATTTTTACGTGCAGGATAGCTTCGAAGGGTCTTAAATCGGCAGGCTTGGAGACATTGAGGCGCTGGAGCAAGCTTTTCACGTCGTCTTCGCGGCAGACGTATTCCACGGCAGCTTGCGTGCCGAAAGTGGTCGCGCCCGCGAGAATTAAGATGGAGCGGGATGGGTCGAGACCCGGAAGAAGACTGACGATGGCGTAGTCGTCCGTTGTTGGCTGATTGGGCGGGGTTCCGAGAAAATAATTGGGCTCCCCGGCTTGCGGATGCACATTGATGACTGCAAGATCTCCCTTCCGCGGTCCGGAGTCAAGGCGCTGAAAGACGAAATCCCGCGTTCCGGGGATGTCCAGCAAGGTCAAGTTTTCCGACGGCGAACCTACAAAGATCAAATCATTATTCTTGGCATCGTCCAGCGAGAAAAGCGCGCCGCGCTTCACCCGCAGAAGCCGGTTGAGCATTCCGAAGACATGATCCAGCTGGTGGATGGCCAGAACCTCTCCCACCCCCGTGTAGTGATCCATGATGAAAGAGCGTTTGTCGGCCGCCGCGTTGAAATAACGCATGCCGGTTTCGGGGCGGCCCACAAAGCTGCCGTTGCTGAAAATTACCCACGGCTGCTGCGGGCTGGCGACGAAACGGTTCCAGAAAAGCTGTAGCTGCGGAGGAGCTGACGGTGCGGAGAGCAACTGTTGACGGGTTCGGGGCGACAACAGAATGGCAACCGCAATCACCGAGGATGCCAGCAGCACCGCGAGCACAATCACCGCAATGGCCCATCCGCGGTTGGAGTACAAAGCTTGTGGCCGTTTTCCCGGCAGCTCAAAGCTCTGGAGTGACGGGAGCGACGCCGGCGATTTCGACGGCCGGAGGGTGAAAGTGAGCGCATAAGATCCTTTGGGGATTTCCACCAGGACGGGATCGTCAGTACCCTCTTGCGCGTAGTACTCAGCCAGCTTCACTCGCAGGCGTCCAGCCTGCACGCGGACGGTGGAATCACTTTGGGGATCAAAGCCCGCGGGGCGTCCTAAGACTTCGGTGGCAATCTGGTACTCCTTGAGGGCAATGCCGGGATGATCGAGCGAGTGCTCGGCGAGATAACGGAGGAGTTTGCACAGCGACTCGGAGCTGTGGAGGCTATGGCTTTTTGTAAGCTTCTCTATTTGCTGGAAGCACTGGTCCCGACCAACAGTAAAAGTGTGTGTTACAGCCATATCACCTAGAAGTAACTGAACGCTCTATCGAGCTGAAACATAGGCACTTCGATTCCGGTAACAGTATCAAACGTAGTGCAACTTAATCCAGTTAATTGTTTTGTATTACGAGTGCACACCGTAGTGTCAAGTATCCCTCTGCATTTCTGGGGCAATCGCGTTTTTGAAGGTTGAGGAGGATGTCCATGAGAAGGACTGTGTTGGTCGCACTGGCGACGTTGAGTCTGCTGTGTGGTGTTTGGGTGCCGGTCGCGGTAGGGCAGGCGGTGTATGGAAGCATCCTAGGCACGGTGTCTGATCCATCTGGCGCGGCAGTGTCGGGAGCAAAGGTGACCGTCACTAGCCAGACCAAGAATGTGTCGGTGACAGATACGACCAACGAGAGCGGGAACTATTCCGTGACGCACTTGATCCCAGACGTTTATTCGGTACGGATTGAGGGCTCAGGATTTAAGACCATCCAATATAAGGACATCCAAGTCTCAGCCGATACCGGCTCGCGGGTGGACGGGCAATTCCAGGTTGGTTCCGCCAGCGAGCAGGTGGAAGTCACGGCAGAGGCGCCCCAGTTGAAGACAGACCGTGCGGACGTGGCGATCGAGTTCAACTCCAAATATGTGACCGACTTGCCGGTTCTGAACCGCAACTTCACGACATTCGAGCTGCTATCTCCGGGCACCCAGAAACTGGTGGGATGGAGTCACGCGGCGACCGAGAATCCGCAGGGCGGCCAGCAGATCTTTGTCAACGGGCAGCACTTCAGCGGAACTGCCTTTGAGTTGGACGGTACTGACAACCAAGATCCGATCCTGGGTATTATCGTCGTCAATCCGAATCTCGAAGCCATTACCGAGACCAAGATTGCGCTGCAGAACTACGACGCGGAATTTGGCAAAGCCGTCGCGGGAGTAGTGACGGTACAAACGAAATCGGGAACCAATGATCTGCACGGAAGTGGATTCTGGTTCCGGCGTACTGATGCTCTAGCGGCGCGGGATCCGTTTACGCAATTCCAAAAAGACAGTACCGGCCGGTTTATTCCCTCCTCCCGCTGGCAACAGTTCGGCGGCACCCTTGGCGGGCCGATCATCAAAAACAAGCTGTTCTTTTTCGGTGACTATCAAGGTACGCGCCAGACCAGCGGCATCACCAATCAATACACAATTCCCACCCTGACGGCGCTCACCTCGTGCAATCCGGCGACCAATGCTTCGAGTTCGACGCCGGGTTTCTGCAATCTTGCCGACTACGCCAGCAAGATCGGTAATGGCACTGCCGGGGATCCGACGAATTATCTTTTTGATCCAAGCACTGGAGATCCCAACAATGGCACCGGACGTCTGGCTTTCTGTGGTGCAACGGAAGTTGCCAATCCCAGCCCGCTCAACTGCCCGACGCCGTTCCTGATTCCCATAGGAGCAATCCCCGCCCAAGTAGGTAGCATCCTTGGGCTGCTTCCGGCGCCAAACAATTCGAACCTGCTGAACAACTTCATTGCAGGCGGAGCCGGTCCCTTCAAGCAGAACAGCTTCGACACCCGCATCGACTACTCCGTCAGCCAGAGCATGAACGCGTTTGGGCGATTCAGCCTCGACTACTTCAATCTCTCCGGCAAGGGAGGATTAGGTGTTATGGGAGGGGCTGGGTTCGGTCCGGGCGGCCTGGCCGGCAGTTCGACCATCCACAATATCAGTCTGGCGGCGGGCGTGACGAAGACAGTCACTTCGTCACTGCTGACGGACATTCGGTTCGGGTACTTCAAATACAATCCGGAAGCTCGCAAGCCGGATGCGGGCACGCCGATGACAGATCTGGGCATTCCCGGCATGAATCGGCCTGAGCAGGCAGATGCAACCGCCGGTCTCGCTTCCTTCTTTTTCGATGGCGTGCTGACACCATTTGGAGACGGACTGAACGTAGCCCGCTGCAACTGCCCGCTCGACGAGAACGAACACCAGTACCAGTTCGTAAATAACTGGACGAAGATGAGGGGCAATCACCAAATCAAGTTTGGCGCAGACTTCCGGTTTGCACATAATCTGCGAGTACCGAGCGATGCCAACCGCACTGGCGAACTAAACTTCAACCACGAGGGTACGTCGAACGGGGGAGCTGGCGGACTTGACTTGGCCACCTTCCTATTGGGCGACGTCACTCACCTAAATCGTTACGTCAGCACGAGCCTGGATGCCGCCGAGAGCCAGAAGCGATTCGCCTTCTACGGTCAGGATACGTGGCGCGTCACATCTAAGTTGACCTTCAACTACGGTCTGCGATGGGAGATTTACACCCCTGAAGCCGTCAACGGTAAGGACAAGGGTGGGTTCGCCAATATCGTCGGGACTGGCGATGGTGGCGGGGGCGTGATCAGGGTTGCTGGAGAAGGCCCGTTTAATCTCAGCGGCAACGTCGACAATAGATTTACCGCGCTTGCCCCCCGGCTTGGCGTCGCTTATCAGATCAGTCCCAAGACCGTGGTTCGTATGGGCTATGGTCGCAGTTTTGATATTGGTGTGTTCGGATCCAACTTTGGACATACTGTGACGCAAAACCTTCCGGTTCTGGTCAATCAGTCCATTAGCGTTAGCAACCTGCCGGGCAGATCCAACGCCTCGGACAACCTCCTTCCAGTGTTTACGCTTACACAGGGCCCACCGGCGTATATTTTCCCAACGCAGTTTGTGAACGGACAGTTACCGCTCGAAGGTCCTGCGAACAACACAGATCCTAAGATACGTCCAACCTTTCAACGATTGCCCACGATTGATGCATGGAACGCAACAGTGCAAAGGCAGCTGAACAATACGACCAGCTTGGAGGTCGCGTACATCGGAAATAAGGGCACACACGTATTTGCTGGCGACGGGCCCGGGTACAACGTGAATCCGGTTGCGCTGGGTTCCGGAGTCAATGACAACGGCTCATTCGTTCCGGACGTAGCTCCGGCACTGCGGCGACCGTTTAATGGGAAATTCGCTACACCCTGCACGGACGTGACCTGTACAGCACCTGTAGTGGTTTGCTGCGGAAATGATCTCGGCAACTATCTCGGGAACGATGCCAGTAGCAGCTACAACGCACTGCAGGTGAAGGTGGACAAGCGCTTTAGCAGCGGACTCCAGTTCCTGACTCACTACACCTTCGCACATTCCAACAAATACGACTCAAACTACTACGCCATAAGCCACCCAATCGCGTATGGACCGGATGACCAGACCCGGAACCATGTCTGGGTGACCAACATTGTTTACGAATTACCGTTCGGGAGGGGAAAGAGGTTTGCCGGCAATGCAGGTCGACTTGAGGACGCGCTTATCGGCGGTTGGCAGATTACGAACACAACCAACTGGAGCAGCGGCTTGCCCTGGACCCCTACTTTCGGCGAATGCGGCGGGGAAGAAGACGTGGGTGTGTGCCGTCCCAACAAAGGGTCTGGATCTTTCCACATGGGAGCCGGCAAGTTCGACCCGATCAATCACGTCCAGCCTTACTTTACTCCGGTGCCTAACATAACGACTGGCTCCGGGGGACCCTTCGCGGATCCTGGGGTTGGGCACCTGGGCAACTACGGTGTCTTCAGTCTCCGTGGTCCCCGGTCATTCACCTCAGATGCTGCGGCCTCGAAAAACATCTCGATCACCGAGCGGGTGAAGGCTCAATTCCGCATGGATATCTTCAACCTGTTCAACCACCCGGTATTGGGTTTCAATGGCAATCAGTCTGGTAGCGGTCAGTGCATCGACTGTGCCGGCAATGGCAACATCACTGACATTGAGGCCGACTCTTCTCCGGGTTCGACTACCGGCATGCGTCAGATCGAGTTTGCCTTGAAGATTTCGTTCTAGGCGTCTGGGGTAAGCCTCACAGAGGGATTCCTTCGGGGGTCCCTCTTTTTGTGATCGGCGCGTAAACGTTTTCGGAAGCTGTGCGGTGAGCAGCGATGAAGAAGAGAGTGGTTGGGCTGGGAGAAGTGTTGTGGGACTTGCTGCCGGGTGGCCCATCCCTGGGCGGCGCCCCGGCGAACTTTGCCTACATCACCACGCTGATGGGTGACCAGGGGATTGTGGCCAGCCGGGTGGGTGAGGATTCGCGGGGAATCGACGCGCTGCGGCGGATGGAAGAGCTGGGCTTGAACATCGACTATGTGCAGATCGATCGCCAGCATCCGACTGGGGTTGTCAATGTGAAAGTGGATGGCGACGGAGTAGCTCAGTATCAGTTTGCACATGCAGTCGCCTGGGACTTTCTGGAGTGGAACCCGGATTGGCAGCAGTTGGCTCTGGATGCCGATGCGGTTTGCTTCGGGTCGCTGGCGCAGCGCTCCGAGAAGAGTTGTGCGACCATCCGGCAATTTCTCGCGTCTGCACCGGAGCACACGCTCAAAGTATTCGATGTAAATCTGCGGCAGTCCTACTACTCTGACGACATTCTTTCTGAGTCGATCCGTCTGGCCGATGTGGTGAAGCTGAATGACGATGAACTGCCCAAGCTGATGGAAGTCCTGAACATGTCAGAAAAGGACGACAAGGCGTCGGCCCGGAGGCTTATCCGAGATTTTGGGTTGAAGGTAGTGTGCATCACTCGCGGAAGCCATGGCAGCTTGCTGGTTGCAGGTGAGGATGTCAGCGAGCATCCGGGATTTCGCGTGTCTGTGGCGGACACGGTTGGATCTGGTGATGCTTTTACTGCCGGACTGGTGCATGAGTACCTCCATGGCGCCTCCCTGGACCTGATGAATGAAGTGGCGAATCTGGTCGGGGCGTGGGTGGCCAGCGAAGTGGGTGCAATGCCCATTCCCAAACGTGGAGCGCTGGAGCATTCGCTGGCGGAAATTCGCTAGCTCGGGCTGCGGGCTTTTCGGACCTCTTGTCCGGCTCGATCCTCTGGACACATCTTTTTCACCTGCATCCTGTACCCTGTAAGTGTCGGCGGGCGATGCCTGCCTGGCTTGCTCGGTTGAGCCATACTTTGTATAGTTGCGAATGGTTGTGTTTTCTTTCGATTGTAGAACCTTGCTGGAGGCAATCATGAAGTGCGCCGGGTGGAATCCCAAATCTGTTTCATCGTTCGTCTTTAGCGTTGCACTCCTGCTTGCCGGAACCATGGTGAGTTGCTCAAAGCCAGTGCAGCAGGCGAAACCTGCTCCTTCGCAACCTTCCGATATCCACGTGGAGGTGCGTGATGGCGGGCCTATCGTCGTGACGACAAAGACGGCGGAGTTTCAGATTCTGCCATCAGGATTTCTGCAGGCGACACTGATGAAGGATGGCAAGCGGCTGAGTCTTGATGAGCCAGATGTGGGATCGACAGGGGGAAGCGATTCCATTGTCATGGCAGGCAAGGAATTTGATTTCGTCCCGGATTTCAGCCAGGCGAAAGTGATCGAAGCCACGGGGAAGTTGGGGCGGGGCAAGCGCGTGGCGATTACGGCGCGTCCGCTGGCTCCGGCGGGAACTGCCATCGAGCGCACGCTGGTGCTGGAAGCATACGACGAGTTTCCAGACATCGCTCTCGTGAGTACTTCGTATAAAAACGTGGGCGCATCGGATGTGCAGATTGAAAAAGTGCTGATGCAGCAGCATCATTTTAATGCGAAGCAGGTTGACGCGAAAGCGCAGCCCTACGACATGTGGGCCTTCCAGGGATCGAGTTATGACTGGGGCGAGAACGATGTCGCGAAGATGACGCGGACTTCGACACAACCGAATCAGATGGGGGAGCAGGTCAAAGGCGGCTATGGTGGCGGGATTCCGGTGGTCGCTTTCTGGACGGCGTCGGTGGGGGAGGCGATTGGGCATGTGGAGACGCTGCCCTGGACTCTGTCGATTCCGGTGAAGGTAGATCGAGAGGGGCGGGTCAACGCTCAGGTGGAGATCCCGGTTAATTCGACGCTGAAGCCGAATGAGAGCTATTCGACTCCGCGGAGTTTTGTTGCCGTGTATAGCGGTGACTTTTACGAGCCGCTACGGATGTGGTCGAGCGTGCTGCAAAAAGAAGGGTGGAATATACCCAAGCCCTCGAACGAGGCTTACAACGTGGCTTGGTGCGGGTGGGGGTACGAGTTCAACGTTACGCCCAAGGAGATGCTGGGAACAGTGCCCAAGCTGAAGGAAATGGGCATTAAGTGGGCGACGCTCGACGATCGATGGTTCGACACGTATGGCGACTGGAACCCGCGATCGGATACGTTCCCGGGCGATTCCATCAAGCAGATGGTGGATGACTTTCATAACCAGGGAATCTACGCGCAGCTGTGGTGGTTGCCGCTGGGCGTGGAGGATGGGCAGGGGAAATACGAGTCGCACAAGTACAAACTGTCAGAGGTTGCCAAGGAGCACCCGGATTGGCTGATTCTCGACAAGAACGGGAAGCACGCGCGGATGGTGCGCGATTTGGGGACGCTGTGTCCGGCGGTGCCGGAGGTGAAGAGTTACTTCAAACAACTCACGGAGAAGTTCATTCGAGATTGGGGATTTGATGGATCGAAGCTGGATAACATCTACAGCGTGCCGGCATGCTACAACCCGGCGCATCATCACAAGTCGCCGCAGGATTCGGTGAACGCGATGGGCGAGATTTACAGAGTTATTTTCGAGACTACGCGGGCGATCAAGCCGGAGAGTGTGACGCAGGCGTGTCCGTGCGGGACGCCGCCTTCGCTGGCCTGGCTGCCGTTCATGGATCAGGCGGTGACGGCTGATCCGGTGGGAGGAGTGCAGGTGCGGCGGCGGATCAAGATGTACAAGGCGCTGATGGGACCTCGCGCGGCCGTATATGGAGATCACGTGGAATTGTCGGAAATGACACGCGTGGGCACGAACGGATGGAGCGAGCATGGCTGGGATTTCGCATCTACCGTGGGGACCGGCGGCGTGGTCGGAACGAAATTTGTGTGGCCGGATCCGGGGCCGAAATATAAACCCGTGGCGCTCACTACGCAGAAGGAAGAACACTGGAAGAAGTGGATTGGGTTGTACAACGAGAAAATGCTATCAAAAGGGGAGTTCCTCGATCTTTATACCTACGGGTATGACGTGCCGGAGGGGTACGCCATCGCGAAGGATGGGAAGATGTATTACGCGTTCTTTGCGGACGCGGGAAAGCCGTTCGCGGGAGAGGTTGAGCTACGCGGGTTGAAGCCTGGTTCCTATCAAGTGAGCGATTACGTAGACGGGAAGTCGCTGGGCACGGTGCAGGTGGAGGAAGGGAAGGCACCGCGGGTGAAAGCGGACTTTAAGGATCATCTGCTGCTGGAAGCGAGTGGGAAGTAGCTAGACCGTCCCATCTGGAGGGTGAGGCCGCACAAACCGCCGCCTCAGTGTCCGATGCAGTCAGCGTGCGATCAGCCGCACGGCTCATAGGCTCAGATCTCAAGTAGATCTTTGCCAACGATGACGGGGCCGCGAAAATATGTACGCGCTGCGTCAATCCACATCTGGTCGGTGATTTCCGGATCATCAGCGGGCACCAGGTGAGAGAGCACCAGCGTCTTGATGCCTGCGGCCTGCGCAGCCCGACCCGCATCCTCGGCCGAGGTCTGATGAGCGAGGATGCTGGCTTTCAGGGCCGGGGCATTCGGCACGCGCGCGACGAGACGATCCACGCCGGGAACATATAGAGCCGAGTGCACAAGAACGTCGGCTCCGCGAGCAAGCTTGAGCAGGTTATCACACGGCCGTGTATCGCCCGAGATCACGATGGAACGATCGGCCGCGTCGAAACGGTAGGCAAAAGCCGGCACCACGGGCGGGTGGTCCACGAGAGTTGCTGTTACCCTCACATTCTCATCCTGCATGACCTGACCGCCCTCGCTGCGTTCGTGTACGTGGACAAGGGGCTCGAGAGGAACTCGTCCTTCATTCTTAATTCGAGTGTCGATGTCAAAGGCATTCATCTGGAAAAACAGCTTTGTCATGCTCTCCAGCGGAGGCGGTCCCCAGGTATCCACACGCGTGCTGAGGCCACTTGCCCACGCCAGCCAAATGAGATTTCCGTAGTCCGCATTATGATCCGAGTGATGGTGCGTAACGAAAATGTGCCGCAGGCCAGTCAGTGGAACGTTAGCGAACGCCAGTTGCCTTGCCACGCCATTGCCACAGTCGATCACGTAGGCGATCTTGTTGCAGACGATGACCTGCGCAGAAGCGGAACTCGCCTTTCGCGGGCGCGGCCCGCCGCCGGTTCCGAGAAGGATCAGCCTGGTCTTCGTGCTCTCGCTCAGGAGAGAGGCAGGGAGTAATGCGGCCCCGGTCAGAGCAATTGATCTTGTCAGGAATGTGCGTCGGCTTAGAGATTTCACGAGGCTCGCCCTATCGCGCGTCATTCTACCTCAGGGAGAGGACTTGAGCTTCGGAGGATAGAATCGTCACCAGCAATACCGAAATGAATACGCAAACGCGATGCAGCCCAGTCTGCGTTGCCGCACTCGGACGCCATATCGCAGCAGTTCGTGGTTGCGTTCAAGCTTCGGACTGATGTTGCGCGAGGAATCGATTGCGGTACGCGCGGTCGCGAAATGCCTCCGTACCACCTGGTCGGGTGGTGGAGAGCGCGCCCGCGACGTTGCCGCTGGCCAGACAAGTTGCCACATCCTTATCTCTGACGTACTGGTTCAGGAAGCCGGCGTCGAAGCTGTCGCCCGCTCCTACACTATCCACCGCTTCCACCAATTTTGCTGGACTGGTGAATCTCTCTCGTCCGCGCTGCGCGATCGCTCCTTTGCGCCCCAATTTCACTACGAGCAGTGGCACTGCTTGCGAAAGCTGGCGGATTGCGGTTTCCAGATCTTCAGTGCCAGCCGCTTTGCAGGCCTCGCGTTCGTTGGGCAGGAATACATCCACGTACTGCAATACTTTTTGCAGGTTTCCTTCCCAGCGGTCGTCGGGATCGTCGTTTGTATCGAGAGAGATGGTCAGGCCTTTCGACTTCAAGCGCTGGAATAATTCCACTATTCGTGGGCGCAGCGCTCGATGAAGGTAATAAGACGAGAGATGAAAATGGCGGGCGTCGGCCAGGTAGTCGAGATCGAGATCGTCCCAGGCGAGTTCGGTGATCGTTCCGGCGTAAGTGAGAATGTTGCGCCAATTCTGGTGATGCAGGATTACGGTCAGGCCTGTGGTGATTGCCCCCGGGATGCGGCGGACTTGCGATGTGTCGACTCCGCTTTGCTGCAGGCGTTCGAGCGCGATTGCGCCCAGCGGATCTTCGCCGATGCGGGATTGGAATCCTACTTTGCTGCCGAGTGCGGCCAGGTTGTGAGCAACGATGGCCGACGAGGATCCGAGTGTGAGCATCATGCGGTCGGCAAGCAGTTCGCGTTCAGGCGCGAGTTGCTCGGGAAGTCCGTAGAGAATGAGGTCGAGGTTCAGTTCGCCGGCTATGGTGATATCGAATCGGGGCATGATGTCGAGTTGGCTCAGATAGGGTTGGTTCGCAGGGACGGTTCGACTACGTTCGTCCGCTTCCCGGACGAAAAATCCGCTCACGATGACATGCTTTCACACGAGCGTGACTTCGATGCCCGCCTGCTTGAGCGTGCGGATATCGGATTTTGGGGCGGCGCGGTCGGTGATCGCTTCCTGCAGCGATGAAGTGGGAGTGATCAGCGAAAGGCTGCGGCGGCCAAACTTGCTGGCGTCGCACACGGCAACCGTTTTCCTGGCGACCTCGACCATCACGCGATTCACTTTGGCTTCGAGAAGGTTCGGAGTGCTCAGGCCGAAGTGAACGTCGAATCCATCAACTCCCAGGAACAAAATATCAGCACTCAGGCGGCGCAAGGTTTCTTCCGCGATGGGACCTACGAGCGAGAACGAGTTTTTTCGAAGCGTGCCGCCAGTGAGGATTACTTCCACGGCGGTGCCGGCCAACTCGGCGGCAATATTTACGGCGTTGGTGATGATCGTGAGATTCTGAAATTTTCGGAGTGCACGGGCGATGGCGGTAGTGGTGGTGCCGGAGTCCAGGATCAGCACCTGTCCCTCTTTAACCTGTTGCACAGCGCATTCGGCTATGCGCAATTTTTCCTGGTGATGAAGCTTTTCCTTTTCTCGAAGGGTCGGGTCTTCGAGTGCGCCTTCGCGCGAGGGAAGCGCTCCCCCATGGGTGCGATGCACCAGGCCGTGGGCGTGGAGGATCTCCAGATCCTTGCGAATCGTAACCTGGGAAGTTTCGAATTGATGGGCGAGTTCGGTGACGAGAACTCGTCCCTGATGGGTGAGGAGATCGAGGATGGCGCGTCGGCGTTCTTCGTTAAGCACAGGTTTGTAGGCTGCGGCTGGCAAATTCGACGGGACGAGCCAGCGCGGCAGCATTTCTTTTTATAACGGTTTGTTTCGTTTGTCCACAGGGAAAGCGGGATGGTGTCGAGCTCGCTGCGGCGAGCGGGCGAGGGACCCGCCGCGAGCGCCGCCAGCAATGGCTGTGATACTTCCTAGAGTTTACGAAACAGCGGCGGCCACATCCGGGAGCGTTGCGGTTTTGCGCAGCGGCTCTGAGAGGCCCTGCATAACCTTTTCAAAGCCTGCGAAGTCCAGGGATTGCGGGCCATCGGACAATGCACGTTCGGGGCAAGGATGGACTTCGATGATCAGACCATCGGCACCGACTGCGACGGCGGCTCTGGAGACCGCGGCGATCAGGCTCTGCTTGCCCGTGCCGTGTGAGGGATCGGCAACGACAGGCAAATGCGAGAGATCACGGGCCAAGGCTACGGCGGCGAGATCGAATGTGTTGCGCATTTCGGATTCGAAAGTTTTGATGCCGCGCTCGCAGAGGACCACATTGCGGTTCCCGCCCGAGAGCAGGTACTCGGCGGCGAGCAGCCATTCTTTCACCGTGGCAGAGGGGCCCCGCTTGAGCAGCACGGGCTTGTTGATGGTGGCCAGACGGCGCAAGAGGGCGAAGTTTTGCATGTTGCGCGCGCCTACCTGCAGCACGTCCGCGTGCTCGGAGATGAGGTCGATATCTTCGGTGCTCATTACCTCAGTGACGATGGGGAGGCCGGTTTCTTTTTTAGCCTCGCTGAGGATCTTGAGCGCTTCGATGCCGAGTCCCTGGAAATCATAGGGCGAAGTGCGGGGTTTGTAGGCTCCGCCGCGGAGCATAGAGGCGCCCGCGGCCTTCACTGCGTGAGCCGTTTGGAACAACTGGTCGCGAGATTCTACCGAGCAAGGTCCGGCGATAACGACGACTTCGGGTCCGCCGATCTGGACGCCTTCGATGTTCACAATCGTGCGTTCGGGATGAACCTGCTTGCTTACCAGCTTGAAAGGCTGAGCAATCGCGACAACGTTGTCCACGCCGGGCGCCACCTGCAGCGCTTCGATTTCGTGGCGACGACCACTGCCTACCGCGGCGACGATGGTTCGCTCAGTGCCGCGGGTGACGTGCGGGTTGTATCCAGCTTCGCGAATGCGATCGATAATGTGATTGATCTGCTCCTCGGTCGCTTTCTCGGACATGTTGACGATCATGGGCTCGGATCTCCTCTTATGATTTCCAGATAAAACAAAAGCCGCGATCTTTGATCGCGGCTGCCGGCCTAGAGCTTGTTGTTCAGGTGGCCGTTAAAGGCTCATCTTTACGCCAAGCTGCGCCGCAGCCGGGTACCCAGTAAATCGGTAGCACACGGCAAACGGAATGCCTGGAGTAAATCGGGTCATAGCACTCGTCTCAGCGAAATAACCGACTTCGTCGCCTAAAATCAGGCGGGCCGATTACTGCAGGGAACTTGCTACGCTGGAGAACGCATTATTCGCGTTCGATCCGATCAAACGGACTGTTCCGACAACCAAGACCAGAATGACCGCCAGCATGACTGCGTATTCCGCGATATCCTGGCCTTCATCCTGGGACCACAGCATGCGAATAAGTTGGGACATTGTTCTCCTCCGGGCCGCTATCATTTGTTGAGAGGCAGACGCTAAAAGTAGTGCAAACATGATGCACGTGATACCGGGGGGTTGTCAAACAAAGAAACAGAATATTTTCACCAATTCAATGTTCAGAAATCATCATTTACGGCAGGATTTGCGCGGTTTTGGGGGTGGGTGCTGACGGCTGCGGCATCAGGTCCGAAGCGGAATGTTGCGTCACCTCAAGGACGCGGTTCGGCAGAATTCCCAAATAGAGTGTTGCGAAACCACACACGGCAAGCGCGACAGCTAAGCCCAAAGAGATAGGAGCGACCGGCACTTCCTTGCGGGGTTCGCGCATGTACATCACGACGATGATGCGCAGATAGTAGTACGCTCCAACCGCGCTGTTCGCGACACCAATCAGCGTGAGCCAGACGAGGTTTGCGCGTAACGCGGCGCTGAAGACGTAAAACTTGGCGAAAAAGCCGCCCGTCATGGGAATCCCAATCAGAGAAAGCAAGAAAATCGTTAATGTAGCTGCTAAGAGCGGGGAAGAGCGACCCAGGCCTTCATAGTCTTCGAGCGTGACGTAACGTTCGCCGGCACTGGCGAAATGGCTGACTACCGCGAAAGCCCCGACGTTCATGGCAGCGTAGGAGGCGGTATAGAACATTGCTGCAGATATACCGGTGAGGGAGTTGTCGGGATTTGTCATGGCGAAAGCGACCAGCAAATAGCCAGCGTGCGCAATCGAGGAATAGGCGAGAAGACGCTTCACGTTGGTTTGCACGAGTGCGCCAACGTTGCCCAGGGTCATGGAGAGTGCCGCAGCCATCCAGAGAAACCAGAAACGCCCAGGGGCGTTGATGGCGAAGACCACCCGCAGGAGAACCGCAAAAGCAGCGGCCTTGGGAGCGGTGGACATAAATCCAACGACCGGGGCAGGGGCGCCTTCGTAAACGTCAGGGGTCCAGATGTGGAATGGGGCGATGGCGACCTTGAATCCAAGTCCTACAAACATCATCGCCATGGCGACGTACACCAGGACCTCGACTGGGCCTGACTGTAGCTTTTGCGAGATGACGTCGATGTTGGTCGAACCGGTTGCACCGAACATCAACGCGACGCCGTAAAGGAAGAATGCGGTGGCAAAAGATCCCAGCAGAAAATATTTCAGGGATGATTCGCTGCTTGAGGCTTCGTTGCGCCGGAATCCGGCGAGGATGTACGTGGAGATCGATGAGATTTCCAGGCCGATGAAGATCATCACCAGCTCGACGGCCGATGCCATGAGTGCCATGCCGACGACGCCGAACAGAATCAGTGCGTAATACTCTCCGGCGCGAATGCGCTGCACCGCCATGTATTCAAATGAACTGAGAATCACGACTGCGGCGATCGCGATTACGAGAAAAGTGAAGAAGACGCTGAAGCTGTCGACGCGAACAATATTCGAGAAGGCAAGCCCGGGAGATTGTGCCATGAACCAGGTGGAAATCAAGGCCGCGACAGAGCCGACGAAGGCGATGAGGCCGAGTGTCTTCTGAGTCTTCTCCTCGTCGACAAGTGGCTCGAGAATCATCACCAGAATGCCAAAAATTGAGAGAATCAACTCCGGCAGAATGCGTACATAATCGGCGCCCTGAGGGATGGTCTGCATCTGCGCGAGCAGGATCGTCATTGCGCCACCAACTTGCTCACCGTTTGAGCGAAGGGAGCGAGCGCGGCTTGCACGGCCGGATCTATTGCTGCCAGCCACATGATGGGCGCAACTCCCATGACGAGGGCGGCTATGGCGCAGGGCCAAATTGCTGCCTTCTCAAATTCCAGCAGATCGGCTATGGAGTTGTTAACGGGATGGCTTACCTTTCCGTAGAAGACGCGTTGAAACATCCAGAGCAGGTAACAGGCGCTCCAGATCACGCCCGTCGCTGCGAGGATTCCATAGAGAGGCTTTGCCTGGAACGCGCCGCTTAACACTAGAAACTCTCCAATAAATCCATTGAGCAGCGGCAGGCCAACAGAAGCCAGCACAATGAAAAGGTAAGAGGCTGCATACACCGGCATGGGTGAAGCCAGGCCGCCGAATTCGGAGATTTCGTAGGTGTGCCGGCGTTCGTGGAGTACGCCCGCGAGCATGAAGAGGGCGCCAGTGGAAACTCCATGGGCAAGCATCACAAACAGTGCACCATTGAGGCCGGACTGGGTGAAGCTGAATATGCCGAGCACGACAAATCCCAGGTGGCTGACCGAGGAGTAGGCGATCAGCTTCTTCATATTCGGCTGCACCATCGCGACCAGAGCGCCGTAGATGATTCCGACCAAGGCCAGAGTCATGATCCAGGGAGAATTGCTGCGGGATTGGTCGGGGAACAATCCTAGATTGAAGCGCAGCATACCGTAAGTTCCCATCTTCAGAAGAACGCCCGCCAGCAGCACCGATCCAGCGGTGGGGGCTTCGACGTGGGCGTCAGGGAGCCAGGTGTGGAAAGGGAACAGGGGTACTTTCACCGCGAATGCGATGAAGAATCCCAGAAAGAGCCATTGCGCTGCGGCCGGGAAAGTCGCGACCTGATGCTGTGCGATGGCATCGCGGATGACTACAAAATCAAAGCTGTGAGTCTGGGCATAGAGCCAAAGGATCGCGGCCAGCATGAAGACCGAGGCGATCATGGTGTACATGAAAAATTTCACTGCCGCGTACACTCTGCGCTCGTGTCCAAAGACGCCAATCAGAAGCGCCATGGGGATGAGCGTGGCTTCCCAGAAGAAGTAGAAGAGGAAGAGATCGAGGGAGGTGAAGACGCCAATGAGAGCGGTTTCGAGGATCAGCAGCAGGATGAAGAATTCCTTCACGCGATCGTGGACTGACTTCCACGAGATCAGAACGCAAAGCGGGGTAAGGAATGTGGTGAGCACCACCAGCCAAAGCGAGATACCGTCGATGCCCATGTGGTAATGGATGTTGGGGCTGGATATCCACGGCTTATCGATTTCGAATTGAAATCCGGACTGAGCGCGGTGCAGGTGGACAGGCAGGTGCAGCGACAGCGCGAAAGCCAGCAGTGAAATAACCAGGGAGAAGATGCGAATGTCCCGGTCGCGGCGCGGTAGCAGCATGAGCAGCAATGCGCCTGCGAGCGGAACGAAGGTCACCAGGGTCAGGATGTAAGGGCTGAAATTTTCGACGTTCATCGCCCCACCCCCAGCCACACCATGTAAGCGATTACGATGGCGGCGCCTGCCGCAATCCATCCGGCATAGGAGCGCAGGTTGCCGGATTGCATGTGGCGGACTTCATCGGAGACGTGGCGCGCACCATCAGCGGCGTTGTTGACAGTGTCGTCGATAACTTTGCGATCGACCCCCTGCCACAGGATGCTAGTCGATCCATTCACCAAGGGCTTCACGATCAGTGCCGCGTAGATTTCGTCCACGTAGTATTTGTGACACACGACGTCATACAGGCCAACGATGCGGTGCGCGATTCTGGCCGGCAAATCCGGGCTGCGGTAGTAAAGGAGCCATGCGAGCCCCAAGCCGAGGAACGCCGCGGCCACCGAGATGGCGGTGAACATCAATTCTTTCGAAGGCTCTTCTTTCGGCTCAGTGCCTTCGGTGGTTTGTTCGGGTGCGCCCTTTTCGCCCATCTGAGTCTGGCTGCTCTCCGCCGGCACCGTGGAGCGGAAGACGGGACCGAGGAAGTGATCGAAGCGATTGCTGCCGCCCAGGGAGCCGGGGACTCCGACATATCCGCCGACAACGGAGAGGATCGCCAGGATTGCGAGCGGGATGACCATCACCTTTGGACTCTCATGGATGCCACCATGGCCGCCGTGAGCATCGTGCGCGGAATGAGGTCCATGATCCACGTGCGCTGCGGCCTCGCCACGGTACTGGCCGAAGAATGTCATGAACCACAAGCGGAACATGTAGAACGAGGTGATGAAGGCAGTGACCACTCCGACCAGCCAGTAGGCCCAGCTTGCCTGATAGGCTCGCCACAGAATCGCGTCTTTGCTGAAGAAGCCCGCCAAACCCGGGATGCCGGCGATCGCCAGCGTGCCGGCGGTCATGGTCCAAAAAGTCCATGGAAGCTTCGCCCGGAGACCGCCCATCCGGCGCATGTCCTGCTCGCCACCCACGGCGTGAATCACCGAACCTGCGGCGAGGAAGAGGAGGCCTTTGAAGAAGGCGTGCGTCATGAGATGGAAGATTCCGGCGGAGAAGGCTCCAACGCCGCAGGCCATAAACATGTAGCCGAGCTGCGACACAGTGGAGTAGGCGAGCACTTTCTTGATATCTGTCTGCGTGATGCCGATGGTTGCGGCGAAGAACGCGGTTAGCGTACCGATGACTGCAACTACGGTGAGTGCGCTGGGAGCGCGCTCAAAGATCACGTGCGAGCGAGACACCATATATACGCCGGCGGTCACCATGGTCGCGGCGTGGATGAGAGCAGAGACCGGGGTGGGGCCTTCCATGGCATCGGGGAGCCAGACGTAGAGCGGGATCTGCGCTGACTTGCCGCAGGCGCCTACCATCAGCAGAATTCCGATCGCGGTGAGCAGTCCGGCACCCGCTGTTTCCGGCGACATGGGCTTCACCTGATCAAACACCTGGGTGAATGTCAGGGAGCCAAAGTGCTGGATCATCAGAAACAGGCCGATGAGGAATCCGAAGTCGCCGATACGGTTGACAATGAACGCCTTTTTTCCAGCCGAGGCCGCCGAGTCCTTGGTGAACCAGAACCCGATCAGCAGATACGACGCCAGTCCTACGCCTTCCCAGCCGATGAACATCAATAGGTAGTTGTTGGCCAGGACCAATGTCAGCATGAAGAACATGAACAGGTTCAGGTAACTGAAGAAGCGGTAGTAGCCGGGGTCCTCCCACATGTAGCCCACGGAGTAGATGTGGATGAGGAATCCCACTCCGGTGACGACGAGTAGCATCACCAGCGAGAGTTGATCCAGATAAAACGCGAAGTCGACGGAGAAATTGCCGGAGCGGATCCAATGCGCGACGTATTCCTGATAGGGAACCTCGAGGGAGGAGAAGCGGAAAGCTACGCCGAGCGCCCATGCGAAAGCCGCGCCGGAAAAAAATAATCCCACGATGGTTACGGCTTGCCGCGAGGACTTCTTCCCAAAGAAGCCATTGACCGTGGCGCCCGCCAGCGGCAGGATCGGGATCAGCCATAGATTGAGATTCGGCGTCATAGTTTCAGCAAGTTCACCTGATCGACGTTGAGAGTTTCGCGCGTGCGGTAGACGGAGATGATGATGGCCAGCCCGACCGCAGCTTCCGCCGCGGCGACCACCATCACGAAGAAAACGAAAACCTGGCCCGCCAACTGGTGCCAGTGCGCGGCGAAGGCGACGAACGAGAGATTTACCCCGTTCAGCATAAGCTCAATGGACATGAAAATCGTGATGATGTTGCGCTTGATGAGGAATCCGCACACGCCGCACGCGAACAGGATTCCGCTGAGCACGAGATAGTAGGAAAGCGGCACCATTAATCGTTCACCTTAATCTTGCACCTTCTGCGCAGGACCGCCGCTGGGAATAGTCGGCTTGCTTGCCAGGACCACGGCTCCCATGATGGCGATCAGGATCAGGATCGAAGTAATTTCAAAGGGCAGGAGGAATTCGTGAAAAAGCAGATTGCCGATAACCTTGGGTGCGCCGGGCAAGGCGCCGATAGCGACATCTCCTGTTCCCGAGTGCTTCAAGACGACCCACGCGATCAAGAGGCTGCCAAGCAGCATTCCCGGAACCCCGAACAAAATGGCGACTCGGCTGCCTTTTGTTTGCTCCTCGACCCCCGCGTTGAGAAGCATAATGACGAAGACAAACAGAACCATGATTGCGCCGGCATAGACGATCACCTGGACGGCCGCTACGAATTCGGCGCCCAAGAGAAGGTATTCGCCGGCCAGCGCCGCCATGACAGCAATGAGGGAGAGCGCGGCGTTGATGGGATGGCGCTGTACCAGCAGGTTGATGGCGCCTGCTGCGGCGACGGCTCCGAAAGCTAGAAACAGAACTAGATGCACACTTATCATTGGATCATGCACTCAGTACACAGAAAGCCCGTGATTCGGTGCATCGAGTCTCCGTGTTTTTCAACTGAGAACTGATTCCCGAAATTCGGACTGTTCTTTCACCACGCGACTCCAATCGCCGTGGCGATCAAGTTCGCCAATGCGAGCGGCAGCAGGAACTTCCAACCGAATGCCATCAGTTGGTCATAGCGGAAGCGGGGCAACGTGCCGCGCACCCAGATATACAAAAAAAGAAAACAGAAAACCTTGCCCACAAACCAGAACACCGGGAGAATGGCCTGCAGGACCGGGGGACCGAACAGGGGCCCGTTCCATCCACCCAGGAACAAAAGCGTGGCCAGGCATCCGACGGTGATCATGTTGGCGTATTCGGCCATGAAGAACATGGCGAACTTCATCGCACTGTATTCGGTGTGATAACCCGCAACCAGTTCAGTTTCGGCTTCGGGCAGATCGAATGGAATACGATTCGTTTCCGCGTAGGCTGCCATCAAGTAACAGAAAAATCCGATAATCTGGCCGTGGAAGAGATACCAGCGCGGGATGAATCCCCAGAAATGTCCTTGCTGCGAGTGCACGATGTCGCGCAGGCTAAAGCTGCTGGACATAATCAGCACGCCCACGAGCGAAAGGCCGAGAGAGATTTCGTAGCTCACCATCTGGGCGCTGGCGCGGAGTCCGCCGAGAAGGGAATACTTGTTGTTCGAGGACCATCCGGCGAGTGCCACGCCGTACACGCCGATCGAGGTCACGCCGAGAATCAGCAGCAGCCCCGTGTTGACGTCGGTGGTGATCTGCAGCGGGATCACGTACTCGCCGATTACGATATCGTTGCCGAAAGGAATTACGGCGATGGATGTCAGCGCGAAAATGACCGCAATCAGCGGAGCCGCAAGAAAGAGCGGCTTGTAAACGTGCGGCGGCGTCAGGTCTTCTTTAAATAGGAATTTGAGACCGTCGGCGGCTGGCTGCAGCAGGCCGAATGGGCCTACGCGCGTGGGTCCCCAGCGATTTTGCATATGGCCCACAACCTTGCGCTCGAGCCAGACCGTGTAGGCCACCGCGGTGAGCAGAACAAACAGCACGATCGCCGACTTGATGACCGACGCCAGGATGTAAAGACCGATTGGCAACTTGCAGTTTCCTCTCCGGTTCGGAGTTTGCGGTTGTGGAATTTGATGCGTCCCTACAGGACGCGGTCTGTTCCCGGTCTTCCCGCGCCGAAGCGCCGGACTATATCAGGCATCCCTCCAGGATGCCGCGCAAATGTTATCAGTTACGCGCGAATTCTAGTCTGCTGCCACTTCTTCCGGTTCGGGTTCGTGACTCTCAATTACCGAATGCAACGCGTGTGAGTAACGGCCCAACGTGCCCGACGTAAACAGGCTGTCGTTGGAAGGAGCGATTAGACCCGGCTGGTGTGCCGCGCCCGGACCGCTGTTGGCTAGCGATGTGTGCTCGCTATTTCCCGCGAAAAGATTCGCGCGAGAAATGTCGTACCCGGGAACCAGACGCTGAATCTCGTCCAGGATCGCCATGGGATCGAGCGGACTCAACTTCGGTTCCAAGCCCTGGGTTTCCAGCCAAACGGCATGACGATCCGCCTCGCCGGACTGCGCCCCCCGCGACTGTCCCATGTCGGCACGAACTCCGGGGCCGCCGAAGGGAACCAGTTTGCGAACGTCATGCCCCATGGCATCTGCGACGCGCACGATCATTTCGAAATCCGGCTTCGTTCCGGAGACTTCTCCTGCTTTCTTGATCAGTTGCATATCGCCGGAGGTATTGGTGAATGTGCCCGCTTTCTCGTAAGCGTTTGCTGCCGGTAACACGACGTCAGCCATAACGGCGGTTTCGGTCAGGAACATGTCCTGCACTACGACAAAAGTATTCGAGAATACGAAGGGATCGAGATTGAGGCGACCGACTGGGTTTGAGCCGACGACGTAGAGCGCCTTCAATTTATTTGCCTTGGCTGCTTCGATCATGCCGCGCAAGTCGAGACCTGCGGTTTGAGGAATGTCTCCCCATTCCTCATGGAACTCACTGGTGCCGACGATTGGATGATAGCCAGGGAGCAGATCGGGATAGAGGCCCATGTCAGCGGCCCCGCGGGAGTTCGAGTAATCGCCGAGGCAGAGGAATTTCGCGCCGGCAATCGAAGAACCGAAGGCGACCAGGCTCGCGATGTCATTGCCGCGAATCTGCGAGCCGAAGATGATGACCAGGTTCTGTTCGGCGCGCAGCTTATCGCGCAGGCTCGTCCATGATTCCTTGGTTGATCCGAGTGCATCGGCGACCGCATCGTCTCCGCCCAGGAATGCAGCCAGCTTGCCTTCTGACCCTTCTGGGATTTGCGTGAAGGTTGTGGCCTGGCGGCGGAGTTTAATATCCTGGGAGTTGATTACGTACAGCCTGGCGCGATGCAGGCGAACGTTATTACGAATCTGCCATGCCAACAGGGGATGCTGGTTGGTCGGATCATTGCCGATGAGCAGGATCGCGGGCGCCGTGAACACGTCCACCATACTGGCGCCAGCGTTCGATTTGCCGCGGAGAGCGGTTGCGAGAGCAGGGAAGTCCGCCGTGCGGTGATGATCGAGGTTGTTCGTTTTCAGCACGGTGCGCGCGAATTTCGAAAGCAGATACGCTTCTTCGTTGGTGGTGCGGTTCGAGCCGATCACGCCGATGGCCGAGCCGCCATCTTTGTCGCGCGCTTCGGTGAATTTCTTGCCGACCAACTCAAACGCTTCTTCCCAAGTGGCGGGAGTGAGTTTGCCGTTGTTTCGAATCAGAGGCTGAGTGATGCGTTCTTCACTGCTGGCGAAGTCGAAGGCGTATCGTCCCTTGATGCAGAGGAAGTCGCCATTGATGCCGCTCTTGTCGCGATTGTCGCCGCGGACGATCTCCATGCCGGTATCGGAACGGCGCACGCCTAGTGTTGTCTTGCAGCCGTCGCCGCAGTGCGTGCAGATCGTGCCCACGTGCTTCATCTCCCAGGGGCGGGTCTTGTAGCGGTATGCGCCTGAAGTGAGAGCGCCGACCGGGCAGATATCGATACACATGCCGCACTCTTCGCACTCAAGGTGATCTTCTTTGTTGGGAGCGATGAGCGAACCCACGCCGCGGTTCTGGACCCCGAGAGCCCAGACGTCCATGCCTTCGCCGCACACACGCACGCAGCGGTAGCAGAGAATGCAGCGCGGCCGGTCGAAGTAGACGATCGGGGACCACTGCTGCTCGTCCTTGTGGTTCTTGATATCGATGAACTTCGATTCGGCGGCGCCGTAAGAGAACGTCATGTCCTGCAGTTCGCATTCACCGCCGGCGTCACATACCGGACAATCCAGCGGATGGTTGGCGAGCAGCATCTCCAGCATGGACTTGCGCGCTTGCTTGATCTCAGCGCTGTCGGAGGTGACGATCATGCCTTCGCTAACCACCGTCGTGCAGGCGGTCTGCAGTTTAGGCATTTTCTCAATCTTCACCAGGCACATGCGGCAGGCGCCTTGGAGAGAGAGATTGGGGTAATAGCAGAAGGAGGGCACTTCGATGCCCACGGACTTGCAGGCCTCAATCAGGAGCGTTCCCGATGGAGCGGTTAACTTCTTGCCGTCAACTGTGAGGTTTACGTCTGGCATCTCGGAATCTTTAGTGTGTTAAGACCGGAAGCTGTTCGATCGCGCCTTCCTTTTCATAGGGGCACGGCCTGCCTTCCAAATGATCTTCAAACTCTCTTCTGAATTTCTTCACGAAAGCTATCGTGGGCATGGCCGCTGCATCGCCTAGCGGACAAAACGTACGCCCAAGCATGTTTTCTGCGAGGTACTGCATGTTGTCGATATCTTTCTTGACCCCACCGCCAGTGTGGAACCGAATTAGCGTTTTCTTGAGCCAGTCGGTGCCCTCGCGGCAGGGAATACACCAGCCGCAGCTTTCGTGCTGGTAGAACTTCATAGTGCGCAGGGCGAATTTCACAATGCACTGCTCGTCATCGACAATTACCACACCACCGGAGCCCAGCATGGAACCGGCTTTCATCAGCGTGTCAAAATCCATCGCCACATCAATCTCATCTGCGGTAAGGCAGGGGCACGAAGATCCGCCGGGAACCACCGCTTTCAACTTGCGGCCATTCGGGATTCCGCCGCCGACGTCGTAGATCATTTTCTTCAAGTTGTAGCCCATGGGCAGTTCGTAGACGCCGGGCTTGGCGATGTTGCCACTCAGGCAGAACAGGCGCGTGCCACCGTTTTTCGGCGTACCGAGCTTGGAGTACCATTCCGCTCCGCCAAGAATAATGTGCGGAACATTTGCCAGCGTTTCCGCATTATTGATGACGGTCGGCCCGCCCCAGAGTCCCACCACGGCAGGGAAGGGAGGACGAATGCGCGGAACCCCTCGCTTGCCTTCGAGCGATTCCATCAGCGCTGACTCTTCGCCGACCTCGTACGCTCCAGCACCGCCGTGCCAGTACACGTCGAAGTCGCGTCCGCTGCCGAAGATGTTCTTGCCAAGGAATCCCTTGGCGTAGGCGTCTTTGATCGCCTTCTGCATGATGTTGGAGAGATATCGGTACTCGCCGCGAATGTAGATGTAGCCGCTCTTCGATCCGACGGCCAGTCCCGCGATCATCACGCCTTCAATCACCGAGTGCGGATCGTGTTCGAAGATCAGGCGGTCTTTGCAGGTGCCGGGCTCGCTCTCGTCGCCGTTGCACAGAACGTACTTGGGCTTCGCCGATTGCTTGGGCACGAATGACCACTTCATCCCGGTGGAGAATCCGGCGCCGCCGCGCCCGCGCAGCCCGGAGTTCTTGACCTCGTTGATGATCGCGTCGGGCTCCATGGCGAGCGCCTTCTGCAAGGCCTTGTAGCCGTCGAGTTCGAGGTAGCGATCGATATCAGTCGCACCCTGGCCGAAGCGCCGGGAGACGACTCTTACCTCATCGGGATGGGAGACCAAGTCAGCCATGAAGATTGAGTCATTTTGTAATTTCGTAATTGGGTAATTGAAAAAACCCGCCTGTGACGCCGCCGCCGCGTCTTTAAATTGCTCAATTACTCAATTACGGAATTACCAACTTCCTTTCACTGCGTTGCTTTCTTCCTGTATTCGTCCAAAACCTTGTCCATCTTCTCCGGGGTGAGGTTTTCATGGAAATCGTAGTTGACCTGTGCGGCCGGGGCCCAGCTGCAGGCACCGATGCACTCGACTTCTTCCAGGGTGAACATGCCGTCGGGAGTGGTCTGCTTGTTGCCGACTCCTAATTTCTTCGCGCAATGATGGAGGATGTCTTCTCCGCCGCGAACCATGCAGCTGATATTGGTGCAGACCTGCACATTGAACTTTCCGCGTGGCTTGGTGGTCAGCATAGAGTAGTAGCTGATCACGTTACGCACTTCCAGGTCGGTCAAGTCCAGGCGCGAAGCGATTTCGGCGATCACCTCGTCGGAGAGGAATCCGACCTCATCCTGCGCATACAGCAGCGTAGGCACCAGCGCCGAGCGTTTGGTCGGGTAATGTGGGACCATCTCGGCGAAGCGGGTCTCGAATTCTTCAGAAAAACGCATAATCAATCTTGTATTTTGTAAACGGGTAATTTTGTGATCTGTAAGTTCTGCTGCTTCGTTGCAGATTACAAAGTTACTCGATTGCTACCTTACAAAATTCCTATCGGTCGATCTCTCCCAGCACAATATCGATGGAACCAATTGCGGCCACCACGTCGGCCAGGAGCTTTCCTTCACACATGGTGGGGAGGGTCTGCAGGTTCGCAAAACAAGCTCCGCGCATGTGCACGCGATAGGGTTTGCTGGTACCGTCGCTTACCACGTAGTAGCCCATCTCGCCGCGAGGCGACTCCACCGCCTGATAAACCTCCCCCGCCGGTACTGCAAAACCTTCCGTGATGATCTTGAAGTGATAGATGAGCGACTCCATCTGAGTCTTCATCTTTTCCCGGTCCGGGAGGACGATGCCGGGAGCGTCCGCCTTTATGGGACCTTCCGGCATGCCATCCAGCGCTTGTCGCACGATTGCAATGGACTCCCGCAACTCTTGAACGCGGCACATGTAACGCGCGAACACGTCGCCATCCTGGGACACCGGCACTCTGAACTGAAACTTTTCGTAGCTCGAATAGGGCATATCGCGCCGCAAATCGAAGTCCACGCCGCTGCCGCGCAGGGTCGGCCCGGTGCCGCCCAGAGCGAGGCAATCTTCGGCGCTGATCTTCGCAACTCCCTTGGTGCGCATCAGCCAGATGGGATTCGAGGTCAGCAGGTCCTCGTACTCGTCCACTCGCTCGGGAAAATATCCCGCGAAATGGCGCACGCGATCAAAGAACCCCAGCGGCGGTTCCAATGCGAGTCCGCCAATGCGGAAATAGGACGTCATCATGCGCTGTCCGCTGACCATCTCGAAAAGCTTCAGGATCTCTTCGCGTTCGCGGAAGCAGTAAAGGAAGACAGTCATGGCGCCGATATCCAGCGCGTGTGTGCCCAGCCAGACCAGGTGCGAGTTGATGCGGGTCAGTTCATTCAGCAGCACGCGCATCCATTGCGCTTTGGGTGGAATCTCGAGCCCCAACAACTTCTCAACCGCCAGGCAGTAACAGAGATTGTTGGTTAAAGGGCAGAGGTAATCAATTCGGTCAGTGAGCGGCACCACCTGCTGGTAGAACTTGGCCTCGCAGGTCTTCTCAATGCCTGTATGCAGATACCCGATGTCGGGCATCATGCGCACGACAGTCTCGCCATCAATTTCGAGCAATACGCGGAGCACTCCGTGCGTGGACGGGTGCTGCGGACCCATGTTCAGGATCATCGTGCGATCCTGGCCGGGTTCTAAAACTGGTCTGGGCGCAAGGTGAGCCATCTAGTGATAACCCTCCACCGGATAATCTTTGCGGAGAGGGTGCCCTTCCCAATCTTCGGGCATGAGGATACGCCTTAGATACGGATGGCCGGTGAAACGGATGCCGAACAGATCGAATACTTCGCGCTCGAAATAATTGGCTCCAGGCCAGATCGAGGTAATCGACTCCACGGCGGGGCTGGAGCTGCTCAACTTAACCTTTAAGCGTACCCGCTCTTTGTTAGCAATCGAAAGCAGATGGTAGACGAGTTCGAATCGCGGCTCCGAAGGGTACCAATCAACACAAGTCAGGTCTGAGAAGGCGTTAAACGGGCAGACGGAATCTTCTTTTAGCAGGGCGCAAGCTTCGCGGATGGCAGATCGCTCTACGATGATCGACATCTCATCGCGGTCGAACTTCACACCCTCGATAACCTGCGGATTCCAGGCGAGCAGCCGCGCGATGGCGGGGTGATTCTTGAGTTGCTCCAGATCGGTGATGGGGGGAGCCATAGGCATTACCGCCGTTCCCCTCCGGTCAAGGCCTGACGGGGACCGGTTTCGCCCCAATCCAGCACACCCTTCTTCCAGACGTAGAAGAATCCCACCAGGAAAATTCCGATATACACCAGCATTTCCCAGAGGCCGAAGCGTTTGAGGTCACGAAGGATGATGGCCCACGGATAGATGAAGACCGCCTCAACATCGAACAGAATGAACAGCATGGCCACCAAATAGAACTTCACGGAGAAGCGCTGGCGCGCATCGCCCACGGGTACCATGCCAGATTCATAAGGCATGAGCTTGGCGCGGGTCGGCCTACGTACCCCAATGAGCCAGGAAAGGGAGATGATCGCGACCGCAATACCGCCCGCCATAATCATGTGGATGAGAAATGGGAGGTAGCGTGCGAAGTAATTGTCTGGCATAGGACGAGGTATATATAATTCGCGCCAAGTGATTGCTTAAACGTTCTAGATTATGGGGTTACACTCGCGAGTGTCAAGCGAGGGAGAAGAGTTTCTGCGGAAAACGGAAAAGAAAATCTTGTAATTTTGTAATCGGGTAATTTGAACCGGTATGGCACGGTTTGGATTTTCAATTACCCAATTACAAAATCACAAAATTGCAAAATTAATTATGGTTTTCGGCTTCAACACGGACGTAAAGCATCAGGACACGATCTACCACGTGCAGAGCGAGGCGCGCGAGGCGGACCTTCTGCTGCAGACGCAAGTCTTCGTGCGTGGCCGGTGCGTTGGCAAGCGAGCGAAGTCCTACGCCGCCAAGGCTGCCGAGGCCGGCTTTGGAGACGCGCAAAAAGAGCACGAACTGCGCGAGCAGCATCGCCTAGTGCTCGACGCCATCCGCGAAGGGAAGCTTGATGACGTTCTCGATAAGCCTGAGCCGGAGGCTCTTGGTTCCACAAAAGAATTGGATGTGCAGTGGCTCAATGCCGAATCGGTGCATGCCAACCGCAATCTCACCATGCAACTGAAGGTCACCGAAGGAGGCATGGCGGCATCGGGGGCTCGACTGACATTTCGGTTTGCCCGCCCGAACTCTGCACCCTTCTATACCCAGGCAGTTGCGGACTCGGGCGGAGGCGCGGAGATCAACATCGAAGTGGATGAGTCCGGACTGTCGGATGCATCCTTGTTGGTTCAGGCCAATTTCGAAGGCCGTACTGCAACCCGGAGATTTGTCTTGCGTAAAGCGGAGTAACCGGTCAAAGGCTACAAAACTTGTGGCGCGGAACGCGCCTTCTCTCTTGCAATGAAACTTCACATCAATGGGGAAGAGCGGGAGTTTGCCAACAGCCCGGCTGCCTTCACGCTTGCCGCGCTGGTCGAGCGCCTCGGCATGAAGGCGGACCGGGTCGCCATCGAGTTAAACCGCGACATTGTGCCTCGTGATCGCTGGGCAGATATCCTCCTCAATGAAGGCGATCGACTCGAGATCGTGCATTTCGTTGGCGGCGGAGCCGAAGCCACGCAGGAACTCTCTTAGTCACCCCGCCCCGATCAATTCTGTACTTGATTCACAGGAGTCCTGCCTACAATGACGGAAACATTTGCACAAGTTTTGTTGCAGTCGCCGGATGCACGAGGACGGTACGGGCTGAGCCCAGAAGGCGAATACTTCGGTAACTCGCCCCATTACCGCAGGCGTGCTACAAAAAGTTTCGTAGCCAGCACTGGGGGCCTTCGCAGCACGAGAAAGACTCGAGGGAGGAACACATGGTCGGTGAACTGGACGTCCTGAATGAGTGGATTCCGGAACAGATGCAGCCTGGTACCGTCTTTGTGCTCGAAAACGCCGGCGAAATCGGCGAGAAGGAAGATCCCTATTGGGCCGTGCTGTCATGCCCATCGTGCGGAATGCTGGGCCTCATCACTCGGAAACAGATTAACGGCCTGATTCCGGTTATCTGCGGCTCAGAGCTGTGTTCGGCGCAGTTCTTCATCCGTGATGCCGAGGTAATCGTCCGCAAACCGTTTTAGCACCCGTCTGCGTAGAGATGTAGCTTGCTCCGACTCTGCTGAGCGCGAGAATTCAGGTTTCGAGCGATCCAATTCTGATTATCATCGATTAGCTTACCGGTAGAGACGTTGCCAGCAACGTCTCTACGAGGCTAATTTCGAGAAGACCGCCAGGTCGATATTGCCTCCGCTTACCACGCAGACGACTTTCCCAGATCCGCACTTTCCGCTTAGTCCGGCTGCCACCGCACATGCCGCGGCTCCTTCGGCGATAACGTGATTTCGTTCTGCAACGATCTTCATCGCCTGGCGCACTTCTTCGAGTGTGGTAACAATTGATGCGGCAAGCAGATGGTGCGCAATCGCCCACATGCGCGGGAACACTGATTTGCCGCCGCAACCGTCTACGAAGCTGGCCTTCCACTCAGGAAATTTCTGCGCCGATCCCGCCGCAAACGAGGCCGCCAGGGGTGCCGCAGTTTCCGGTTCTGCGGCGAACACTTTGGCTTTGCTGCCGCGTTCTTTCAGGGCAGCAGCAATGCCGCAGGACAGCCCGCCTCCGCCAAAGCCTGCGATGACAGCATCCACGTCGGGAAGATCTTCGAGAATTTCGAGACCCGCTGAGGCGTTGCCGGCAATGAATTCATCATCTTCAAACGGATGCACAAATGCACCAGTCATCGCTGGGTGCGCACGGGCGTCCAAGGCCTTCCAGCATTCGTCATAGGAAGTTTGCAAGATTTCAGCGCCAAGCCGGCGGGTGGCGTCTAGCTTGGCTGCTGGAGCCGTGTCCATAGTGAGCACTTTACAGGGGACCCGCGCCTTTTTTGCTGCGAGCGCCACTCCCTGGGCGGCGTTGCCAGCGCTGACCGTCCATACGCCTTTCCGCCGCTGCTCTTCGGGGAGAAGCCGAACCGCATTGTAGGCGCCGCGAATCTTAAACGAGCCAATCGGCTGCAGGCACTCCAGCTTTAAATAGATTTCTGCCGGTGCATCGTAGTTGAGACGCACCAGCGGTGTGCGGATCGCCGCTTCATATACATGCTTGCTGGCATCGTCGATCATGCCCGCGGGAATGTTTCGCACAGCGGTTGCCTCTTCGATGGTTTCGATGGCTATGGCGATTCATCGTACGTGGGGCGTGGTTCGCGAATCAAGAACCGATCTTGCAAGAAGCCCTTCGGACGAAGTGCTGGGGAGCTGTGCGATCAGGGTTTTTGCTCAGGGTCGAGGTGCAAGATGCGACCTTGCTTTACTCGCAACGAGATTTGTTGGATGGCGGTGAACTCCTGCAGGGGATTTCTCTTCAGCACCAGAAAACTCGCCTCATACCCCGCCTTTAGTTTTCCTATCTTTCTTCGCGGGAAGATCGTATTCGCGGTAGTGTCGCACCACATTTCCAGCAGTTCGCGGTTCTCAAAGACTCCAAGCGATGCGAGATAAAGGGCTTCGGGCACAGTGTCGCTTCGGTAGGAGTCGCTGCCCAACGCCAGTTTTACGTGATACTTCTTCAGCAATGCGAGATTGGCGCGGTCGAGCTGATCTCGCTCGCTGAAGTTCCCCGGGGTCGCCGGAGGGTTGGAGCCCGCCAGCGTTGTCACTACATAGACTCCGAGACTGGCAGCAAGCTTCGCGTCTGAGGCAGCGATCTCAAACTCGCTGATTTTATGCGGCGCAACATCCCCGGTAATGCGGAAGCCCGGAGTGTGGTTAATTTCGTCGACGCCGGCCATCAAGGCATTGTGAAAGTCCGCGGCGCTCTCCACATGAGTGGAGACGCGCAACCCTGCTGCGTGGGCTTTCTCTACGATGATCTTAAGCAGCGCTGGATCCAATCCCTTCCACCCAAGGTACTGCGCATCGTCTTTCCGGCGCGGATAATCTTCTGAGAACAAGAGGAAAGTTTTAACGAAATCCGGTTTGGTAGATAAGAATTGCGGCCATTTCTTATCGAGCTCTATTGGATCGGAAACCGCATAGTAGAAGGCGCCGTCTCCGGCAGCTTCGGTCCATATGCCACGATCGATATTGCGCTTCACGAGTTCCGCGGGATGCCCGCCTTTCCCCGTGAATCCACCATTCGAGAACATAACGTCGATGCTCTCCGGCAGGTTCAGCTTGGCCGCGATCTTCTCCCGGTCCGTGGGCAGATTATCCGGATCTTTCACATAGAAAATGCCGTGCTCCAAATAACGCTGGATAAGCGAATCGATTTTGGCCAGCGACTCGACGTTGTGATTGTGTGCTTCCCCAAACGGCGGCACAACGTATCCGCCGGCGAGATCGATTGTTTCGTCGATCGCAACTGGCCGCTGGAACGACAGCGTGCCGCGCACCGAGTAGATCGTGCTCCGTTTAAAAGCGCGGCCGTCAAACCAATACCCGTTGTTGAATGCGAGGTTCTTGGGCTGAATGGAGGGAGGAGATTGAGCAAGTACAGGGATCAGCAGTGCGAAAATACACAGAAGGTTTCTCAAACCGCCTCCGAGCCCGGCACGGTTAAAGAGTACGCGGCTTGAGGGCGCCCAGTTCCACCGGAACTTGCTCGACGATTTCGATTCCGAAGCCTTCGAGTGCGGCCACCTTTTTCGGACGATTGGTTAGCAGCCGGATCCGCCGCAGGTTCAGGTCGGAGAGGATCTGCGCTCCGATGCCGATCTCGCGCTGTACGTGCTTTTCCGTGTTGTCATACAACGACGTGAGCGTTCGACCGCCATGGAAGCTCAGAGCGGTGCGCTCGGCCACCTTCTCGACGGAGAATCCCTGCGAGGTCTGGTGCAAGTAGATCAGCGCGCCCAAGCCTTCCTGTGCGATGCGTAGCATGGAGCCTTCCAGCGTGCTGCGGCATTCGCAACCGGTTGCGCCGAAGACGTCTCCCATCAGGCAGTGCGCGTGCATGCGGACCAGCACCGGATTTTCCGCGTGCTCGATATCGCCGCGAATCAGCGCCACATGCGACTCGCCGCCATCGACTTCGCTTGAATACGCGATGAGACGGAACTCGCCGAAGCGCGTGTCGATGAGAGCCTCGCCCACGCGGTTCACGTAGCGCTCATGCGCCATGCGATAGCGGATGAGTTCCGCTACGGTCAGCATCTTCATGTCATGCTGGCGGCAGAAGCCGATCAGGTCCGGAACGCGCGCCATGCTGCCATCATCTTTCATGATCTCGCAGATGATTCCCGCCGGAACCATTCCCGCGAGGCGCGCCAGATCTACGGAGGCCTCGGTCTGCCCGGCGCGCACCAGAACTCCGCCTTTGCGCGCCCGAAGAGGGAAGACATGTCCGGGACGGGCGAGATCGGAAGGTTTGGTGGCGGGATCGATCGCCACCTGAATCGTTCTTGCGCGGTCGTAAGCGGAAATGCCGGTGGTCACGCCCTGGCGCGCATCGATGGCCTCGCAGAATGCGGTTCCATATTGCGAGGTGTTCTCGGCCGTCATGGGACCAATGTTCAGATGCTCCAGGCGTTCCTCGGTCATTGCCAGGCAGACCAGTCCGCGTCCATACTTCGCCATGAAATTGATGGCTTCCGGCGTGACCTTCTCCGCGGCCAGGGTCAGGTCCCCTTCATTCTCGCGGTCTTCGTCATCGACAACGACGATCATCCGTGCGGCGCGGATTTCCTCGATTGCATCGGGGACATCGGTAAACGGAGGCTGGGGACTCATATCATGGGGATTCTAGCAGAGCGGGAGGACTAGTTGCGCTCGGAGAATGCCCAGCCCAATCGCTAAGCGGGAACTTCGAAATGAGAGACTCTTGAAGTCGTGCTTCTGTGTCCGCCGTTCGATAAGATCGGAGCGTGGAGATTACGATCGACGACCTGCGGCGCTTTGCCGTGGTCCGCAGCCTGTCTCAAGCGACGACTCTGAAGCGAGCGTTGCAGCGCATCGGATTTGTGCAGGCTGATCCTATCCGGGCGCCCGCGCGGGCGCAAGACCTCATCCTGCGGCACCGGGTTCGAAACTATTATGCTGGAGATCTGCAGAGGCACTATTCGCGCCTTGGGATCGAAGAAGATTTCTTCATCAATTATGGGTTTGTGACTCGGGAATTACAGGCGCTGATGCATCCCCGGTCCAATAGCTGCGTGCCCGCGGAAGGAGGCCTGCCTTGGCCGGCAGCACGGCGGAAGCGCGCGCGGCTACTGCTGGATTTCGTGAGACAACGAGGCGAAGTGCATCCGCAGGAGGTCGACGCACATTTCTCGCATGGCAGTGTGAAGAACTATTGGGGAGGCACATCGAACGCGACAACCCATCTTCTGGACGCGATGCACTATCAGGGGCTGTTGCGGGTGGTGCGTCGTGAGAAGGGCATACGGATCTATTCAGCGCATGAGCATGGACCCATGCCGTCTGATAAGGAAGAGTGCCGGAGGCGAATGGATGCACTCGCGGACCGAGCGATTCGAATCTACGCGCCTCTTCCGTTGCCGAGCCTCAGGTTCCTGTTGCGGCGTCTGCGTTTTGCGGTCCCGCAGTGGGAAGGCGAGATTACAGCGGCCATTCAGCGGGCCAAAGAACGCCTCGCGCATGCGCAAGTGGATGGTGTGAGCTGGTACTGGCCGATCGACGAAGAACCGTCTCGCGCAGAGTCGGATCAAGCAGTGCGGTTGCTGGCGCCGTTCGATCCCGTAGTTTGGGATAGGGACCGTTTTGAATTGCTATGGAATTGGGTGTACCGGTTTGAGGCGTATACACCGATTGCAAAACGAGTGCGTGGCTACTACGCGTCGCCATTGCTGTGGCGCGACCGGGTGATCGGGTGGGGGAATCTGTCGGTCATCGACGGTGATCTGCGCTGTGACTTTGGGTATGTGGAATCACATGCTCCACGACACCGCGGCTTCAAACGCGAACTGGAAGCTGAAGTGGAACGCATGAAGGGCTTCCTGGGCCTGAAATCTTAAACGGCCTCGATCATCGCGCTTCGTGCCGGGCACCGGCGAAAAGCGCGCGCAGCGCGCGGATAACAAGGCGAACGAGCACAAGGATCACTATCACCAAACTGAGAACCAACGTGCCCGCTACGTAAGGATGCCGGGTCGCCATCCAAGTCAGACCAATGGCGAGAACGTCTTCGCCCACACTCAGGGCCATATTCGACAAAGGTTCGGGGGAAGGTGTCACGGCGGCTCGCGCCGCAGTCTTGCCGCCATGGGCTAGCAGCGCAAGGGCTGCGCCAAGCAGCGCGGCCAAAAGCTGATGCTCGGGAGAAAGCTGCGCAGTCGCCCTGTAGGCAAGTAAACCGGCGACCGGTATGCGGATGAACGTATGAAGAGCATTCCAGATGAGGTCGAAAGCCGGGATCTTGTCAGCGAAAAACTCAATCGCGAAGAGCACGGCACTCGCGGCGATGATCGGCCAACTCTCGAGCAGCTGCAAGCCTGGGGGAAGTGGAAGATGTCCAAAGCGAGCCAGCAGACCCAGAGCTGCCACGGTAGCGTAGAGGTTCAGTCCCGCTGCGAAACCGATGGCGGCCAGTAGGGCGAACAACTCGGCAGGCGGAATTTTCAGAACGTCGGGCATTGTGGAAGGATTCGCGAATTGGCGCTAAAGACATTTGCCTGGGCTTCGGGCTAAGCCCGCCGGACGCCCCCCTCGCGCTGAAATTACATCTTCGACCCGAAAACCCAGGGCAAAAAGGAAAAAGGTCGCTCCGACGAGCGACCCTTTGAAACGATCCCTGAATCCTAGAGAGTGGACTCGATCTCGAAACCCCACGCTTCCAGAAGAGGTTCAGGGATATACTTCGAGTTCTTGTTGCGTCTCGCCCATTCCCGCAAACGAGTAGAGCGCAGATACTGGTCGGGAGATAGCTTGTATTCCCGCACAACCTGCTCAAATTCAGTGATGGTCGGGGTGATTGGCCCGATCGGCTCAGGCTTACCCCAGTTTGGATTTCCGCGTCGCTTTGCCATGAACAAGTGCCTTTCCACTCAGGGGATAAATGATTCTCTTAAAACGTTCTCTTGCTTGGATGCGTTCTCTATTTAAGATTCTCCGCTTCGTCCAAAGGATTCAAAGCAATGAATGTACCTGTCTCAGGACGAGCGTAGGACAGACGAAATCCTCAGGTACAGCGGTAGAGCCTAACGGAGAACCCGTATCTTACAGTCGGTCGCAAACGAAAGTCAATCGTTTTTGTGCCCCTGTTCATCAAGGTGAGAGTTAAATGGTTAAAGCTAATGGGGTTAACGTTGAAAACGGCACCTTTGAGGTGCGGTCCACTGTCTGGTGTTCAAATGGCCGGGATTACTGCCTCCGCAAGCAAACGAAACAGCCGATTACTGGAGTAACTCGCTGGCGAGAACAGGAATTGATCCCACCAGCCGATCGAAATACAGTGGCAAGGAGGGATGTGCGCCCGGGCATGATTCGTTGCGCCGCCCTGTACCTCAAGTTGATCACCTATGACCCTGAAATCACTACTGTTGTGCTCGGACGATAAGATCGTGCGCGTGTTGCGCCGGGTGCTGGGCGACTTGGATATCGAGATTGAGCTCTGCGCCGACGCGGATTCGGCCTTGTACCGGCTGACCCGCCGGAGGTTTGAGGGCATTGTAGTGGACTGCGAGGCGCCCGGAGCCTCGCAGGTGCTGAAAAGCGCCCGCAGCGCACCCTGCAACAAGCAGGCGGTGGCGGTTGCCATCGTCCAGCCAGCAGTAGGTTTGCGGGAGGTATTTGGGCTGGGGGCGCACTTCGTCTTGTACAAGCCCGTTTCCAGTGAACGCGCGAAATCCAGCTTCCGTGCGGCACGGGCGCTGATGAAAAGCGAACGTCGGCGCAACGCCCGTGTGTTGGTCGAGATTCCCGTCGCCATGCAGAACCCCACTCTAGGCGACAGCATGAAAGTAACCACCATCGACGTGAGTGAAGGCGGGATGGCGGTTCGTCTTCCTAAGAGAAGGCGCCCAAGCGGGTGTTGGCAGATTTCCTTCTCACTGCCCGGTAGTGACCGCGTGCTGGAGATTCCGGCGGCGTTCGCCTGGGAGGGCGCACGGGAGCAAGCGGGCCTGCGGTTCTTAGAAACGTCATCGCTGGTGACCCACGAACTGCGGGAGTGGCTGAAGCAGAATTCGCCAGAAATCGAGCAGGAGGATCCGCCCATTCGCTGCCAGCTTACCGACTTGAGCCTGGGCGGGTGTTATTTGGAGATTTCTTCCCCATTTCCCTTGTCGACGCGAGTAACGCTGTCTATGCGCGCAGCGGGGATGGAGGTACGCGCACAGGGCGTCGTGCGGGTCATGCATCCTGAGGAGGGAATGGGTGTGGAGTTCAAGCTGAGCACGAGCGAGCACCGCGTGGCAGTCGAGAAATTCCTGTCGGTGCTGACCGAGAACCGTGGGTTACTACCGGAGTTGCTGGTGCAGCCGGAAGGGCTGGAAAACGAGACGAGCCAAAGGCCGGCGACATCGCAAGATTGCGAGGATCCTCTGCTGCAATTGTTTTATGGAGAACCGCTATCCGCCCAGGATTTTCATGAGGCGCTGCGCCAGCAGCGTGGGGTGCTGATGCCAGCCATGGAAAGTAAAGCGGCGGGAGCGCAGGCGTAAACAGTCCGCCTAAATCCGGGGTGAATGCGAGCCGCGCACTCGAGCAGAACCGAAAAGGTTCTTATTTCTGCCACGTCACCCCGGGGTAGAGGCTTGGAATGCGGTATGCTCGGTATGCATTTGCCCCGCTGATATTCAGTTGCCACACAACTTGGGGGCTATCGGTCTGTGTCACCTCCATGATTTGTGAGGTAGACTGATTCACCGGAATTGCCTGATTGACCGGACTTGTCATATCGAACTCCACGTCGCCGTTAGGCAGAGTTCCGATGCTGCCTCCCCATAGAGAGTAAAAACCCGGGAGATCCTGCCAAAGCAAATTTGCGAGATGAGTGCTCTCGTCTATTTGGAAGATCGTGGCGCGACTGTAGCAGGCTGGAGCTGTTGCGGTCGGACCGCAAGCTGTGGTGCCGTCAGGCTCAATCCTGAGATTTCCATTGTCCCAGACCGCTAGAGTTATTTGCGAACCGCTACTACTCAGTGTGTTCGGGTAGTGCTGTGCATAAAACCACTGAGTTGAATCGCCGCCTAAGAGAGTAAAGTCACCCTCCTGACCCAGTCTCCACAAGATATTTCCTTCGCCCGTCCCATTTGCGTAATTAATTTTAATAATCCAGCTCTGGTGACGGATGGATAACAACAAATTGCCATCAGCTGTGTAAACAATGGCGTTACTGTGGGTCCAGTCGTCGGGAAATGCGAGGAGGTGCCGATTAATATCAAGCCCGTTCACGTCAGGGGGCGACGACGTGATCGTATGATCGAAGGCAGACCACGCCCACACGACCTTGCCAGTCGGATCGATGTCCAGCAAAACGTCTCCCTTCACTGCCGTGGTCCCGGGGTATCCAACCAGATCATCGAAGTTTTTTGTGATCTGAGCAAGAGCGATCCAATGTCCATTTGGCAGGACCAGTACATCGTGGTGGAAGACGTTCAGTGGGGGAAAGGAATAGCCAGCCGCTTGAAGTGCCTGGTTCATTTGCGGAAGTGAAATATCCCGAATCGTATTACATGCCAAGTCTATCTCCAGCAGATGGCTGAACGTCACAACGATGAAGTGGCCATTGTCTAGGGGTTTTATGGGCAGAGCGGCAACGGGGCAGAACCAGATGGCATTGCCCTTTTGATCGGTAACTATAGCTTGCACAATATTGGCGCCAGTAGTCGAGGCTAAGCTAAGCAATTCGACTCCTGGGCTTGGAGCCGTAGAGCTGCCTGACGCTCCCGCAGTAACCGTAAATTGCGGCACTGACGGAGTCGTGGGCAATGCACCTGTCGTGAATGTCTGATCCTCATCCAACCACGGACCCGTTGGCGAGTCCACATGCGCCCGCATATGGTAGGTGGTTTGCGGCAACATCCCGGCCACAAGGACGTTCACTTGGGCGCCACCAGTCACAGAAGCGGAATCGCTTACCACCGAGGTTTGCCGCCCGTAGTTGGTGTCGGTTCCAAATTCAACCCATACGGAGAATCCGGGATGGTAATGTGTCACGCTGTATTGCGCGACCAGTGGGTTCGCAGTTGGAGCCACTGAACTCTTGTAGGGCAGGTATTGTGATGTGGCGCAACCTAGCAATGCCATGACTAATATGCCGCTGGATGAGAGAAGTATCAGGCGTAAGCGAGTCAAGGTCTTGGCACACCCTTTCACTGTCATCAAGATCAAAACCCATCTTTATGGCTCACGTCAAGGGTCTATGTCAAGTCAATCTTTGCCTTCTTCCGAGTCTGTCACATTACGGCGCCACTGCTACAGTTACGCTTCCATTGATTCCCGAGGCGTCGTGAATTTGGCCTGAAATCGTCTGTTTCCCTGGTGTTGACAAGGTAAAACCGTTGGTCCAGGTGTGCGAACCAGTGTCCGCCGGAGTGAAATAGTAGTCCGGGGGAAGAATCGCAGCGGGATCGGAACTGGTGAAATGAATGGCGCTATTGATGACTGTGTCTGGTTTTCCCTTATACATCACGTCAACCGTGACAGTGAAGGGAGTGCCTGCTGTCGCTTCCGAGGGGGCCGTGAAGGAAAGGATTGCGTGTGCGGTGGCGCAGCCAAGCGAAATCAATATCGCGCTAACAATTAACAAAGGCGCCATATATCGGATAGGCCG
Source organism: Acidobacteriota bacterium (assembly GCA_046723715.1). GTDB lineage: Bacteria > Acidobacteriota > Terriglobia > Terriglobales > Acidobacteriaceae > Sulfotelmatobacter. Next base: position 39,894 of record JBKOUZ010000028.1, read on the forward strand.
CGCACCGGCGCCCTGTGGGCGAGATCGTGTTGCAACTCTCATGCGGACGCGACTGACGTAATTTGCTTAGCAGAAGAACATCCCGGACCTTCGTCAAAAACAGCAGCTGAATACGCGTGGCTATTCTTCGTCATGATGGCGGGGCTTTCCAAGTCGGACATTGAGTCCAAACATAGGTCCGTAGACATTGATGCCATAATTGTAAAACTGTGGCTCAGACAAGTAAGCGTTGGAGATATGCATGTAGTTCATGCCAGCGGAAAATGAATACTTGGAATCGATGTTATAGCGTACACCGGCGCCTATGTTGTAGGTAAACGTAAGGTTTTGTCCCTGTGCCCACACCACACCCAGAGGTTCCTTTGCGTCAATGATTCCTGCGCCGCCGCGCTGCTCCAAATAGGGCACCATCTTCCAATTGCGATACACAAAATTACGGCGGATACCGAAATTGAAGGCGTAGTAGTGGTTTTCGGGTCCCCTAGGGATGGCGGTGATGGATCCGCTGAAAGTGAAATCCATATTACCGCGGAAGATCCACCGCCAGCCGACGTTGGTCACGTGCCACCGCAATGACGCAACGATCGGCACGAGGGTATATTTCAGCCCTGTCATGTTGTAGCTATCACCCACTGCAAAATCGTAGATGAAGGGAACGTTTTTCGGATGCCAACCGACATCGAGGCTGAATTCCATGCGATTTCTGTAATAGATGTCAAGGTTGGGGTCTGGAGGGGTATGGGGTCGCTCCATGATGGCGGTGGAGGAGTGAACATTCTCGCTCGGACGATCGGTGTTTTTTTCCGGCATAGCTCGCTGAGACCCCGAGGAAGATGTTTGCCGTTCGGAACTGGTTGAGGACGAACTACCCTTATCGTACGGGCAAGCCTGCTCCCAATGGAGAGATCTCAGATAGGCAGGTCGAGTAGCACGTCCATCGTCATCGCTCGGTTCGTTATCCGCTGCCTCTGGGTGAGAACCCATATCCACCCATACTCCGCAGATGCTCCTTGAAGAGCCGACGAAATGGGCCAGGGCGGTCTGGGCTGGCAGCGGAAGAACCCCTAATAGCAGGATGGCAACCGAGCTCGACAGCTTCACTATCTGGCGGAGGGACATGAAACTCCTAAAGCAGTCGAGTTTATCGCACACTTGGACCCCACGGCATCGAAGCAGGACAGGGATGGATCGAGAGTGGGAGATTGCGATTCTCTGAACTGTAACAGAATCACAAAGTAGTGCACGGGTCAACGGCTGTGAGGAGTTGGCCAGAAGCTGAGTTGGAAAGAGGCGGCAACGTTCGATTGTTCAGTAGAGGCAAGCAGCGGAATCCGCCAGCGCTCGTATTGGAGACTGCCCGTAAAGCGAAAACCCGGTCCTGCGAAGATATCTGTATTCACGGCGACGTCGTTTTGGCTCCCACCTTGCGGGAGATAGCCGGGATCGAGTACGCGATGCCGAATTTCGACGCCGATTTTCTTGCGGGGCCCAAGCCAATAGTTGGCCCGGATCTGTTCGCCCTGTGCGGCACGTCCGATCCATGTGCCTATCAATCGACTCTCGTTTGTATATCCGCTGTTATATTGGGCGTTCGCATAAATGCAGGTACCGCAGACTGTAAAGGGATTGGTATATCCGCCTTCAAGTCTCAGATCGAGCTTTGGAAGTCCGGGAAGTTTTGCGACGTACAGTCCTCCTTGAGCAGCCGACTTCCGCATGTATGGAATCGGAGAAGCCTCGTCTTCACTGAATGCCTCAGCATAGAACGTTGCCAAATTTCGCAGTCCTGGAAGACGATACGAGATGTCAGCAGTGGTCCGGCCATCTCCCAAGACATCACCGTGGTAGTGCTTGCCGAAATTGCTGTCCAAAAAGGTCGTGATGTTCAATGGGTTTCCAGGTCCACCGGAAACTGTGGTCTTTGACATTCCGAACTCGAAATTCGCGGTGAGTTTGAAACTCAGCTTGCCGCCGCTCAAATAGGGTTGCGGATGCAAATTCTTCCCGTACTGGCCAGTGACGACCAGACCGTTCGAGCCGGTGAAGGCCGTGGTCTGAAACTGCAGTCCCGTCATGTGCCCTATAAAACCTTCGAAGCGAATGTCGCCTAGAAATCGAAACATCCAGGGCAGTCGAAAGGGGCTAACCCGATCAACAGTGAACATGTTGTTCAGCGGAGCAGCGTTGTTGGTGAGGATCGTGTTTCCGCCTTCGCTGGGGCCCCACCATAAATTGTTTTTGCCAAACGAAAACTGCCAGTTGCCGACATTGACTCCGAGGTACGTATCAAGCAGGCGAAAGTGGTTGATGGCGTCGACAGGAACTGCCGGACCAACTGGCCAGTTGTCGGCGCGGTTGAACAAATCGAGCATCGATTGCGTGGGCGCGGCGGCAGAAGGCGAGTGCTGATATTCACCGCGTACGTAAAGCACCAGAGGTCCAGCCATGGCGTAGCCCGAGGCCCCATCTACTACATTGAGGCCCTCTTCGTAAGGGCGTCCGTAATCGTTCAGCAGAGTTTGACCGAAATGATAATTGTCGGTGAGGGGCGTGCCCGATATTTCCGTGAAACGGGAGTAACCGGATTCGAATTGGGCATCCAGGTTGCGCGCGCCGTCCATTAATTCGGACTCCCGTCCGAATTCCTTAGAAAGCGAGGCATAAAGCTCCTGTACTTGCGGCGAGGCGTCGCTGTCAGCGCCATGTTCGGCAGCTTCGGTCAAAAGACGCGAACACTCCAGGCGGGTCCAGGGACGAATGCTCAGCGATTCGGATTGGATATATCCGAGAGCAGCCAGCCGCTCCAGCGCCGGGTAGATCCACGCGTCAAGTGGCACATAGATCGAGCCCATATTTCGCGTTTGGCGGAGTGGTTTGAAGTCGGTGTCCTCCTCACCGCGATAGAACTTGCCATAGCGGGCGATCTCGGCGTCATTGTACCGAGAGTGAGAACGGAACACCTGATATCCCATGTACCAGCCCAGGGCGCTGCCGATAACGATGTCTGAAGCGAAGTGTTTCTGTCCTGCCCAACGTGCGGCGCTGACCCCTCCGGCCATTCCGTAAGCAAGCACTTTGGTCAAGGGCCCGGGATATTCGTGAGCGATGACGCTGGCGATGGCCCAACTTACAGCGGCATGAGTAGACGGGAAGGAATCGCCCGAGACAAAGAAACGCCCCGTGCCTGAGCCCGTAAAGGGACGTTCGCGTCCAGCCGCGTACTTGAAGACTTCCACGTCCAGGAAAGAGCTGATCGCTGCCTCTCCGGCGAGAATGCCGGTTTCGCGTTTTTGGCCATCGCCCTTGAGGTGTCCTAAGAGAAACAGCCCTCCGCCGGCTGCAGTGAGTGCCGCAAAACCGGCATTTGAAGCGGTGGCCGCATGCGAAACCTTGCTCTTGTCTGTCGGTACGTGCTTTTCGATGTTATTGTCGGCCTTGATCAGGAGCCCCCCAACGAGAATAGAGGGTACAGTCCACTCCCATTGCTTCGGGGAGAAGCGGAGAGGAGCTGTCCAGAAATCTTTTTGGTCGAGGGCAAGATTCTTAGGTAGTGATTTGATGTCGACCGGAGGAGGGGAAAACTGGATGGGCTGCGAAGGTGCGCCTCGGGAGGGAGTGTGCCTATCCGGCGATGGTGGTTCTGTAGACGTTTGCCCGTATCCAACCGCACTGCAAACAGCAAACAACCAGATCATTACGATCTTGGTGCGAACGACGCCATGGCTGGGCGTCTCCTGGGAAATGACAGTGCCAATTTGGAACCAGCATGTTGGGGTCGTTGAGAAGGATTGAAAAAGTCTTCTGTTAGAGCAAAGCGACATTGCCGTGCGAAGGAGCTTCCTCATTCTGAACGGGAATTCCGAACTGTCCAAACTAGCACAAAAATCGGACTGGTTGAATCTGGTTGCGCTGTATTGGCATTGGATGCAGGGTTGATTGTCATAGGATCAGACGCGGGAATGCGATTTGTCGTAAAATTAGAAGGCTTACTTTTCGAGACGGATCCTTTGGTCCCAATTCACACTGAAACGACTGCTCAAGCCGATTCGCTTCCGCTGGAAGAGACTGGGAGAGATGTTCAAACCCCAGTCAGCGACTTTTCTCTTCTTGATATCGCGGTGCTGCTGCTCCGGAATAAGCGTTTCATAGAGCGCTTCGTTCTAGGCGCTATCGTATTGGCAATTGTTCTTGCTCTGGTTCTGCCCGTGGGTTACGAGGCGCAAGTCGTGTTGCTGCCTCCCGCGGCACAAAACTCCTCAATAGCGTCGGCGTTGCTGGGACAAATAGGGAACCTGGGTTCGTTGGGTTCGCTGTCTTCGGTTGCCGGAGGTCTTGGGATGAGAACACCGGCAGATATGTACGTTTCATTCCTGAAGAGCCGCACTGTTGAGGATGCGACTATTCAGCGGTTTGGCCTGATGGCGGAATACCGCGCAAAGCACCTTTCAGACGCCCGAAGGGCATTTGAGAGCCGTCTGAATGTGGTGGCTGGACTGAAAGACGGTTTGATTCGTATCACGGTGGAGGACCATGATGCGAAGCGAGCTGCGGAACTGGCGAATGGTTATGTGGAAGAGTTCAGGAAGCTTTCCGCCTCATTAGCCGTCACAGAAGCTGCCCGTCGTCGATTGTTCTTTGAGCAGCAGTTAGAGCCAGCGAAAGAACAACTTGCAGCGGCGGAAGAGGCCATGCGCAGGACGCAGCAGTCCACCGGAGTTCTGCAGATCGACAGTCAGGCGCGAGCCCTGATCGAGTCCACAGCGATCTTACGTGCTCAGGTTATGGCTAAGGAAGTACAGATTCAGGGAATGAGGTCGTTTGCCACCGACGACAATCCTGAACTCGTGCTGGCAAATCAGCAACTCGCGGGACTGAAATCCCACCTTGAACATCTCGCCGGATCGCAGCAGGACAGCGGATCGGACATCGTGCTGTCCAAGGGGCGGGTGACCGGTGCAGGTCTGGAATACCTACGTCGGTATCGAGACCTGAAGTATCACGAAACGGTTTACGAGCTACTGACGAAAGAATTGGAAATTGCCAAGCTTGATGAGGCTAGAGAGGGAGAGATTGTACAGATCGTCGATGCAGCCGTACCGCCCGATGGGAGGTCGTCACCACACCGAAAGTCCATTGTGATCGGGATGACAATTCTTGCTTTTTTCGTGGCCGTCTTTTGGGTCATCGTGCGCC
>JBKOUZ010000116.1:0-14699 GCA_046723715.1 Acidobacteriota bacterium
GTTCGACTCGCTGCCCAGAATCTACAGCGAAATTGTGCATTCTTTCAGCGACGTCTACGGATTGAGACTCGACGAATTCACGGTGCCCAATGTCATCCAGTTCGGCTCATGGATTGGGGGTGATCGCGACGGCAACCCGCTCGTGAAGCCCAAATGTATCCGTGACGCCCTGGACATGGCCCGCGCCGTGATCATTCAGGAATATCTTCACGACGTAGAGGCTCTGAGCAGCCGGCTCAGTTCATCCCGCCGACAGACACAAATTTCCGCGAACGTTTTGCGCCGTCTCAAGCACTATGAGGAAACGATCCCTGGCGTGCACCTCGCATGGGGCCCGGAAAATCGCGTGGAGAGCTATCGCCGCGTCCTCTCCTACATGTTCCACAAGTTGCAGAGGACTCGCGAGTCCGTCGAGGCGCCTGCCGCCTACACCAACGCTGCCGAATTCCAGCACGACTTGCAGCTGATTCAGGAAAGCCTGAGTTCCAATCACGGAGAACGCCTCGCCCAGGTTTATCTCGGTTCCCTGCTGCGCAAACTCCGCAAGTTCGGATTCCATCTCTACGCCCTCGACATCCGCCAGCACGCCCGAATTCACACACAGGTTGCCAAGGAACTCGGCCCCTCGCTCGATGGCGAACCGCAGTCCGCCGAAAGCAAGGAACTGCTCGACACCTTCCGCATGGTGAAAGATCTGAAGCGAACCTATCCACCAGAGTCCATTCGGCACTACATCATTAGCGGCGCAGAATCGGAAGCCGATGTCTTAGCCATCGTCCGTCTGGCCAAAGCGGGGGGAGTTCAGCTCTCAGCCTCGTCGCACGATCCCGGGCTGATGCCCGTTCCTCTTTTCGAATCCATCGATTCCTTGCGCGCCGCTGCCAACGTCATGCGTACCCTCTGGACGAATGCGGAATACGCTCCCCTGCTCGAGTCCTGGGGACGCTGGCAGGAAGTCATGCTGGGTTACTCCGACTCCAATAAAGACGGTGGCATGCTGACCAGCACCTGGGAACTCTACAAAGCTCACCGCGAACTACACCAGGCAGCCGACGAACATGGTGTGAAGCTCCGCCTCTTTCATGGCCGTGGTGGCACTGTTGGAAGGGGCGGCGGTCCCACCCATTCCGCGATTCTCGCGCAACCACCCGGCTGCTTCTCCGGACAAATTCGCGTCACTGAGCAAGGAGAAGTTCTCAACTGGAAATATTCCGACCCTGTCCTCGCCGAATGGACTCTGGAATTGATGATCGCTGCCAGTCTGGAAGCCGTGACCCGTTCGCGGCCGGCCCCAAACCTGCCATGGGAAGAAGCCATCGAGGAAATGTCGCAAGAGGCTTATCGCGTTTACCGTCGTGACATCGCCGAAAATGCCGATGTGCTCGAATATTTCGAGCAGGCTACCCCCGTCAACGAACTCGATACCGCCCGCATCGGTTCCCGTCCTGCGCGTCGCAGCAAAGGACGCAAGTTGGAAGACCTCCGCGCGATCCCTTGGGTTTTCGGCTGGATGCAAAGCCGCCACGCCGTTCCCGCGTGGTTTGGCATCGGTCATGCCCTCGAGAAATTTTCCAGGAGCTCTTCGGGGCATGAACAACTTCTGCGCCAGATCGTGCGCGGCTTCCCTATCTTTTCCGACCTTGTCCGCAATGTAGAGCTGGGCATGGCCAAAGCCGATCTCGGAATCGCTCGCAGTTATTCCGAACTCGTAAAAGATGCGGCGTTGCGAAAACGCGTATTCTCCCTGCTCGAAGATGAATTCTTCCGCACGCGCCGCATGATTCTTCGCGTCCTCGGCCAGCGTGAATTGCTGGCAAAAAATCGAGTCCTCGCCCGCTCCATCCGCCTGCGCAATCCCTACGTCGATCCCATGAGCCTCATCCAGGTGGAACTCCTTCGCCGCAAACAGAACGGAGAAAAATCTTCCGACCTGGAGTACCCGCTAGGCGCCACAATCAACGGAATCGCCGCCGGCCTGCACAACACCGGTTAGAAACACTAACGTCGGGACGGCTCCCTTGGACTGTCCCAGCGCAAGCAGCGCAGTGCCCGCCAGCACGAATTAGCGGTTTATGTCGTCCTTAGCCTGCAACCGCTTCACGTAGCCCTCCAAAGCGTTCTTATTCGCATCCGGCGCTCCAGGAATCGACAACTGCAGTTCCTTCACTGCATTGTCAAAGTCTCCCTGCGCGCTGTACACTCGCGCCAGTCCCAGATGCGAAGTCCAGTAATCCGGAAATTTTTTCGCATTCGAACGATAGATCGCCAGCGCTTCCTCCTGTTTCTTGTCGCCCTGCAACTGTCGCCCGTAGATGTAAAGCTGCAATGCATTTGCCTTATCCAGTGCCTTCGCCCGCAAAACGTCCGCATCCTGTTTCTTGCCCATGGCGTCCAGAATTTTCGATTTGTTCATCAGATTGTCGTACCGCTCTTCGGCTTGAATCGACAGATCTTCATCCTTCAATGCCTCGTCCAGATTGATCTTGTTCGCCAGAAAATACCCTGCTGCATCGTCCCAACCTTCCCAGTAGTACTGGTTCAAACCGTGCATCTGCCGATGAATGCTCGCCGTCACAAGGTCGTTTACGTTGACATGAACCTTGAATGGCACCGCTACTTTCTCCCAGCGCATGGTAACCACTGCCGAGTCCGGTTTCACGTCATCAAAGTCGTAAGCCAGAGCGTCGTGCATCTCGACCGCTTGCGGCTTCACATTAACTCGCAGCGCGTCCTCCTCCTGCTTGTAGGTGAAGCTTCCCCACGAAGTCGCGTTCTTCGAAAAGATTACGGTCCACTGCTCTTGCCCGGGGATCATATGCAACCCATACGTGCCTTTTTCCAGTGCCTGCCCTTCAACGGTTACGGGATCGCTAAATGCAATGGTTGTGTTCTCATTGGCACCGGCCCGCCATACCTGGCCGTAAGGAACCACCTTGCCCCAGATCTGCCGTCCATTGGCGAGAGGACGATGGTAGTTAACAGTTATGTCAGTGATGCCAATTCGCTGCATCACCTGCGCATGCTGGCTCGCTCGCGGCAAATCAAGCATCAAGGTCTCTCCGGTAGCGGTCTGCGCCTGGCTAAAACTGGCCAGCAACAAGACACCGGACAACACGGCAAACACACCAAAACGATGCATACATGGCTCCTTTTGCTGCACACGGCGCAGCTGACAATTCTCAAGCTCTGGAGTGAAATGGGATCGAGCACGCGTAAGCGTTGCTGGCCCCTTAGACGGACCTATGAATTTGAGGTGAGCAACTCCTGTGAATTTGAGGTGAGCAACTCCTGCCATTTTCGCGGCGCAGTCGAGGCTCACTTCAATGATCAGGAAAACCCTGTATCGTGCCCTCAGGAGCACTGTACTTGGAATGTAGCCGACTCCTTTTCTCTCACCGCCTGACGGTCAACAATTGCGTAGACTGCGAAAAACTTTCCGGTTTTCCCTGAAGTACTCAGCACTCCATTGTCGCAACTTGCAGATTTCAACCGATTATTACCTTCTGTAGCTCATGGCAAAGTATTTGCATCTCTGGCGCGGGAGTGAGGCCACAATGTTGGAATGCAATCGGCTTCGTATTGATGTGGGGGATGGTTCCACCGTGCTGGATTACCGTATCGAAGATGGCTCCGTGCAAAGCCGTAGCCTTCGCGTGCGCGATGGAAAATCACCTGTCGTCGAACGAGACTGGCATGGGCTTACGCCTCAACAGTTGAGTTCCCTGGTAAGGGCCAACCAAGTAGTCGCTCACTGGCTGAGTCGCCGGATGGGCATTTTTAAGGCAGTTCGCGCTTGCACGGATAACTCACTTCTTCCCGATCTCGCGGACGAGCGTTCCAGGAATATGGCAGCTTAAAGCCGATTCCCGCTACTCCACAGCGCTGTCATCCTGAGCGAAGCATCTATGCATCTTCTTACCTCGAGCAGACTCCATGGATCCTCGCTTCACTCAGCAGACCGTCTCTGCTAAATGCAATTGCCGAAAGTCGTTTCCAAATGAAGACTCCATTTAAAATACGTATTGAGCAATCACCCTAGGTGCTCACCATGCTGATCACTGAAGTCCCCGACGCAGAATGCCGTGAGCTGTTAGCCAAAGCTTCCATTGGCAGGTTGGGCTGCTCGCTTGCCGACCAGCCTTACGTGGTCCCCATTTGTATTGCCTACGAACCTGGATACATTTACTTCTTTTCGACTCTGGGAAAGAAGATCGAGTGGATGCGCACGAACCCCAAGGTGTGCGTTCAAATCGATGACATCAACGGCCGTTCAGCGTGGGTCAGTGTCCTGGCCAATGGCCGTTACCAGGAGTTGGAGGAGCCTCGCTTCACTGACGAGCGTAATCACGCCCGCAAGTTATTGCAAAAGCAGCATAACTGGTGGCTAAACGCGCTGGCGGAACGCCGCACCCAATTGCCGGACCAGACTATCACTCCCATCTTCTTCCGCATGCAGATCGACTCAATCTCGGGGCTTCGCGGAGTTTCCGAAGGCGAATAAAAGCAGCCGGCCCTCGCTTCCCGCTTGACAACCACATCACGTTTCCGCACAATACTCATAGGCGAATAAAAAGCGAAAGCCTCCGCGGTTCCGGCCACGGCGTTCCCTGAAATTTGAGGATTCTATGTCTTCCGCAGTGGGTTCCACTTCGGCGGCCTTGAGCCGCCCTTTTCTTTTTGATGACGATGCTGAATCTGGGGCTGCCCTAGTTCCCGCCGCTTTTGCGAGAAGCGGGAAAGCAGCCGCCGTTGCAGAGGATCTGAAAAAACCTGCCGGCAAGCAATCTGGAATCGAGATTATTCGATCAACAATCAATGATCAAAAATCAACCATCCCCCTGACTTCTGCCTCGCATCTTGAGATTCGTCCCGCCCCGGAAATGGCTTCCAGCGGCATCTCCGCCCTCGATCGCCTTACCGGAGGCCTCCCCCGCGGCTGTTTAACAGAAATTTGCGGTCCTGCGTCTTCCGGACGTACCAGCGTGATGCTGGCCGCCATCGCCGCCGCCACCCGCCGTGGAGAATTCTGCGCTCTTCTCGATGCCAGCGACGCGCTTGATCCTTATTCCGTGGCGGCCGCCGGAGTCGACCTCGATCGCTTTCTATGGGTCCGCTGCGCAGACAAAACATTGCCTGCCAGGCAACATTTGCCTGCAGATTTCAAGCACTACAGATTCGCGCAATCGGAATCAAGCCAATCCGAGTATCGTCTTGAGCAAGTCCTCCGCGCTACCGACCTCCTGCTCGAAAGCGGAGGCTTCGGCCTGATCATCCTTGACCTTGCCGACATACCCCTGCAATCCGCCCGCCGCATTCCACTGGCCACATGGTTCCGCTTTCGCCGCTCCGTCGAGCACAAGCCGACGATCCTGCTCGCTATTGAGCAACAGCCAATCGCGGGCAGTTGCTCGTCGTTGCTGCTGAATCTGCAAGTGCCCGGTTCTCACCTTTCAGCTCTCAATTCCACGAACCATGCGGAACCGTTTCATGCACATTTGCTAAGCGGCCTTCAAATCCGAGTCGAACGTACCCGTTCACGTCTGGACCGCAAACCCGCACACTCCGTCAGGTTCGAAACCACAGCTGAATGGGCTGGCTCAAACAGGAAACAAATTACTCAATTACCAAATTACAAAATTACAAAATGACCCATGTTCGCCTGCATCTACATCCCGAACTTTTCCGTGTCGGCCGCGCTCCGCGCCGAACCGGATCTGCAGGCCCACCTCCTCGCCATCTTTGAAGGCAAACCTCCGCTGGAAAAAATCATTGCTACTAATGAACAAGCCAAAAACATAGGCATCACACCCGGCATAACCAAAGCGCAAGCCGAACTCTGCCCCCAACTCGCTTTACGCCCGCGCTCTGCACTGCAGGAATCTTCCGCTCACGCCGCTCTGCTCGACTGCGCCCAGTCGTTCTCTCCCTGTGTGGAAGATGCCGCATGTGACACTGCTCTGCTTGATCTCCGCGGCATGGCCTCTCTGTTTGGATCGCTGGCTAAGATTTCCCACGCAATCTCTGATCGCGCCAGCGCACTTGGTCTGCAGGCGAATGTTGCTGTAGCTTCCAATCCCGACGTCGCCTTGCTTGCAGCACGCGGCTTTTCCGGAATCACCCTAATTCCTGCGGGCAAAGAAGCCGAGAAACTAAGCTCGTTGCCCGCTGAAGTTCTATTCAGCGAAGGCCTCAATGGAGAAGACAAAAGATCGGCCAACGCTTTGCTGGAGACTCTGAGTCGCTGGGGCATCCGCAACCTGCGCGCATTGGCGGCATTGCCCGAAGTTTCGCTGACGGAACGTTTGGGACAGCAAGGACTGCGCCTGCAGCAATTGGCCCGCGGCTCCCTTTCCCGCACTCTGGTTCCCGTCGAATCGCCGATGGTGTTCGAAGAAGCCATCGAACTGGAGCACGCGATCGTTCTGCTGGAGCCTCTGGCATTTTTACTCAATCGTCTTCTAGACCAACTCTGCGCGCGCCTGGCCTCGCGTGCGCTATGCACGCAAGAACTGCGTCTCACCCTGCATCTCTCAAGCTGCACGGGTATTGATGATGAATGTGAAAATGCAGGCATTGCCAGTGAGAGTGATAAATCTGATGAAGTAACTAAGGCCATGTGGGGACAGCCGCCCTCGGCTGTCCGGCGGAGCGAAGCTCCGCTGGCTCGCTGCCCTCAAACAAAATTCACCCGCAAGCTGTCGCTTCCTCTACCCATGCTCGACCCCAAAGTATTTCTCAAACTCCTGCAGCTGGATCTCAACGCACATCCCCCGGGAGCCCCCATCGCAAAAATTCATCTGGCCGCTGAACCCGCGCGCCCGCGTTCCGCCCAAGGAGGCCTGTTCCTGCCTCCCGCACCCGAGCCGGAAAAGTTGGAACTAACGTTGGCCCGCATCGCAGGCATCGTAGGCGAGCAAAGAGTCGGAGCTCTGGAACTGCTCGATACGCATCATCCCGAAGGATTCCGCATGCGCCGTTTCGTAGCCGAGGTAGCACGCAAAGTTCCGCGGAAAAAAACTCCAGCTGCCGAAGAAGCCCAATCCACCGTCACCGCCCTGCGCCGGTTCCGCCCACCTTGGCGTGTCAATGTCACTCTGGAAAATGGCAAACCTGCGCGTGTGAGCGGTGCAAAAAGAAAAGACGTGCAAGGCGACGTGCTCTGGAAAGCCGGCCCCTGGCGTTTCTCCGGTGACTGGTGGGACCGCGATGCCTGGTCCCGCGATGAATGGGATCTCGCGTTGCGCAACGGTGAAGCAATCTCGTTCTACCGCCTTGTGCATGATCTGCTCGGCGGACAATGGTTTCTTGAAGGAGGCTATGACTGATTTTTGACACGGATTTTCACGGATTACCACCGATATCAATCAAAGGTTTATCCGTGAAAATCCGTGGAGATCTGTGGCCCTTTGATGTACATCGAACTTCACGCCCGCTCCGCTTTCAGCTTCCTCGAAGGTTCTTCCCTGCCCGAGGAGTTAGTTGGCGTGTGCCAGCACTTCCAGATGCCCGCCATGGCCCTGCTCGACACCGACGGACTCTACGGCGCCCCACGCTTCCATCTCATAGCAAACAAAATCGGCATCAAGGCGCACATCGGCGCAGAAGTCACCGCAACCTTAAATTCACCACGGACTCACGAAGGTCCCTGTGGTAAATTCCGTCTCCCTCTCCTCGTCTCCTCCCGTACCGGGTACCAGAACCTCTGTCGCCTGATCACAAAAATGAAGCTGCGCGCCAAAAAAGGCGAAGGCTCTGTCACAGCACAAGAACTTGAAGAACATGCCGCAGGCCTGATCTTGCTGACCGGCGGCAACGAAGGCCCGCTTGCCGCTGCCTTGTCCCAATGTGGCCCTGACCAAGCCCGCGGACGACTCGCTCACCTGATGGGCATCTTCGGCGCGAATAACGTCTACGTCGAACTCCAGCGCCATTTCCAGCGTGAAGAAGAATCCCGCAACCGCATCGCCATCGACCTCGCTCGCTCATTGCATCTCCCGCTTCTCGCAACCAACGGCGTCAACTACGCCATCCCCAAAGCCCGCGAACTTGCCGACGCCTTCACCGCCATCCGTCACCATCGCACCCTCTCCACCGCCGGACGCCTCCTTGCCCGCAACTCCGAGCGTCACCTGAAATCTCCGCAGGAAATGCAGCAACTCTTCGCCGACTTGCCCGAAGCCATCAGCAACACGGTCGAACTTTCTAACCGGCTCGAATTCGCGCTCAACGATTTAGGCTACGAATTCCCTCGTTATCCCTTGCCTGAAGGCGAGAGCATGGATTCCTTCCTCCGCGATCGCGCCTGGGAAGGCTTTCACAATCGTTACGGCCGCACCGCCCAGGAGATGCAAGCCAAAGCGCGCCGCCAGATCGAAAAAGAACTTGCACTTATCAAGAAACTGAAGCTTGCCGGATATTTCCTGATCGTGTGGGATCTGGTCCGTTACTGCCGCCAGGAAAACATCCTCGTGCAAGGACGCGGTTCCGCCGCCAATAGCGCCGTCTGCTACTCGCTCGGCATAACTGCCGTCGACGCCGTTGGCATGGAACTTCTCTTTGAGCGTTTCCTCTCTGAAGAACGCGGCGAATGGCCCGACATCGATCTCGATCTCCCCAGCGGCGACGAGCGCGAAAAAGTGATCCAGTATTTGTACAAAAAATACGGCGAGCGCGGCGCGGCCATGACCGCCAATGTCATTACCTACCGCAACCGCATGGCCGCGCGCGAAATGGGCAAGGCCTTGGGTTTCGATCCCGAAACGCTCGCCAAAATTGCCGCCGCCGTGGCCACCTGGGAATTCCGCGATGAGAACGATGCCCTCGATCGCCGCTTTCGCGACGCTGGACTCGACCTCTCCCATCCCCGCCTGCGCAAATATTACGAACTCTGTCTCGCCGTGCAAGACCTGCCCCGCCATCTTGGCCAGCACTCTGGCGGCATGGTCATCTGCCAGGGACAACTCGATTCCGTTGTTCCTCTCGAACCTGCCTCTATGCCCGGCCGTGTCGTCGTGCAATGGGATAAAGAAGATTGCGCCGACATGGGAATCATCAAAGTCGACTTGCTCGGGCTCGGCATGATGGCCGTGCTCAAGGATTCCATCGAACTCATTCGCGATCACTACCACGCAGAAGTCGATCTCGCGCACCTTCCCCAAGACGACGAGCAGGTTTATTCAACGCTGCAGCAGGCCGACACTGTAGGGATGTTCCAGGTAGAAAGCCGCGCGCAGATGTCTTGTCTGCCGCGCTTGCGTCCGGTTCGCTTCTATGACGTTGTGGTGCAGGTCGCCATCATCCGTCCCGGCCCCATAGTCGGCCAGATGGTGAATCCCTTTCTGCAGCGCCGCCAGGGAAAAGAAGAAGTAACCTACGCCCACCCTTTGCTCGAACCAGTGCTGAAGCGCACGCTAGGCGTTCCTCTGTTTCAAGAGCAACTGCTGCGCATCGCCATGATTGCCGCCAACTTCACCGGAGGCGAAGCCGAAGATCTCCGCCGCGCCATGGGATTCAAGCGCTCGCAATCCCGCATGCGCGAGATCGAAGCCAAGCTTCGCGCCGGTATGACTGCCAACGGAATCTCTCCCAAAGCCCAGGAAGAAATCATTCTCTCGATCACGTCATTCGCGCTCTATGGATTCCCTGAATCCCACGCCGCCAGCTTCGCCCTGATCGCCTACGCCAGCGCCTACCTCAAGTGTCACTATCTAGCCGCTTTCACGGCCGCATTACTAAACAATCAACCCATGGGTTTTTATTCTCCCGCAACAATCGTCAAAGACGCCCAGCGTCACGGCCTGAAACTGCTGCCCATAGATGTGACCAGGTCGGAGTGGAATTGCACGCTGGAGCGAGTCCTGAGTCGCGAGTCCCTGGTCCCGAGCACCACAGAAGTTCCCGGTACTCTGTACCAAGTACCCAAAACCGCAGCCGCGGCGCGGCGAAAGAATGCAGCCCACGGCGTAAGCCGTGGGGAAGCAGAAATAATGGAGGCCCAAGCCCCGGTGGGGCGAAAGAATTTACCCCATGGGCAGACCATCGCTCTCCGCATGGGCTTGCGTTACGTGCGAGGACTCCGGGAAGACGGTGCCAACGCGCTCCTGCGCGAACGTGCAATGACTCCATTCAAATCCATTCACGACCTCACCCATCGCGTTCCAGAACTGCGTAAAGACGAACTCACCACGCTCGCGGAAATCGGCGCCCTCAATTCAGTTTCGAGTTTCGAGTTTCAACTTTCGAGAAAGCCCGGCGCGATCAATGCCATCTCGAAAACCGAAACTCGAAACTCGAAACTCTCCTTCCACCGCCGTGACGCCCTCTGGCAAGTCGAACGCGCCGTCCGCCCCTCCGGCCCTTTACTTGAACAGGATGCCGAATTCGATGCACCTTCCCCCCTCGCTCCCATGAACCATGAAGAGCGCCTGGTCGCCGACTTCCACGGTACCGGACTCACCGTCGGACCGCACCCCATGGCTTATCGCCGTGCCTGGCTCAATGCCATCGGCATCCGCCGCGCTTCCGAACTGCGCGACCTGCCCACCGGCAAACGCCTCCGCATTGGCGGCTGCGTCATCACCCGCCAGCGTCCCGGCACCGCCAAGGGATTTGTATTTCTAAGCCTGGAAGATGAAACCGGAGTAGCGAACGCAATCGTCCGTCCCGATCTCTTTCACGAAAATCGCCTGCTGCTCACCAGCGAACGATTCTTAGCTATAGAAGGCATCCTGCAAAATCAAGACAATGTAATCTCAGTCCGAGCCGAACGCGTGCAGCCCCTTTTCGTTACCAACGCCGAAACCGTCTCCCACGATTTCCATTAATCACTCCAGAGTCACAAAGAAGAAGACTAAGCATGGATTGTTCCGTGCCAATCCGTGTAAATCCGTGGCCAAAAAGCTCTCTACTTCCCCGTATAGCTCACCCTCCAAATCGAGTTCGTCCCATCATCGCTTACCAGCAACGATCCATCCGAAGCCTCGGTCATGCCCACCGGACGCCCCCATACATCGCCATTCGGCAGCACGAATCCAGTCAGGAAATCCTCATACTCCCCCGTGGCATGTCCCGTCTGATGCAACGGAATCCGAATGACTTCGTATCCCACGCGCACGCCCTTGTTCCACGAGCCATGCTCGGACGCAAAGATGTCGCCCTTATACTCCGCCGGGAACTTGTCGCCTTGATAGAACGTAAACTGGAGCGAAGCATTGTGTGCCTGCAGCAGCACATCTGGCACAATCGCCTTCTCCTTCAACTCCGGATGCTTCCCCTGGTGCCGCGGATCCTGATGGGCCCCCATGTACCACCACGGCCACCCATAAAATCCACCTTCCTGCACATGCGTGATGTAATCCGGCACGAGGTTATCGCCCAATGCGTCGCGCTCATTCACCGAGCACCACAGCTCGCCAGTCTTCGGATTGATCTCAATCCCGCCTCCCGCGTTTCGAATTCCCGAGGCATACACCTGCAACTGACAATTATTCGGATCGCACCACAAAATATCAGCGCGGTTCTTCTCCTGCGGATGTGTATCCGGATCGTCGACGTTCGATTCCGATCCAACCGCCACAAACAATTTCTTGCCGTCGGGAGAGAATTGCACTGCCCGCGTATCATGACCACCCGGGGGCAAATCCGCAATGTGCTGCGGCTTTCCACTCGCCTTCAGATCCCCGTTGTGATACGGAAACCGCACCAGCTCGTTTTCGTTGCCGACGTATATCCACTCCGGGTTCGAACCCGGCGGATAAAACGCGATTCCGTAGGGATTCTGCAAGCCGCTGGCAAAAATTGCCGACTGCTCCGGCTTCCCATCGGAAGTCATCCCTCGGAATACGTGGATACGTCCAGCACGCATTTCCGCCACGAAGATGTCCCCGTTCGGCGCCCTGCGCAATAGCCGCGGATTGTCCAGCCCCGTCTGATACAACTCGACTTTGAAACCCGGCAGCGCCACCGGCCATGCATTCTCTGGCCGTGGCACCACTTCCGGCCCATTGCTCGCCGACTCAGTCGCGAACGGCTTCGGTAAATCCGCCACCGTGATCTTGCGAAGGGTCCCTGGCTTCTCATATCGAAAATCCGTGAAAGGAGCCTTGGGAGCCGGCGCACTGATCTTGCTGCTGCTGTGCTCCGGCTCCGGGGCAGCACTCGCGCTCGGGGCTGCCCCCTTGCCAGACGCCATCGCTTCGACGTAGGTCACAATCTGCCAGCGCTTCTCCTCCGGCAAGAATCCCCAGGGTGGCATCCCATTGTCCGGACTCCCCTTGGTGACAAACCAGAAAATCTCACCGGGCGTGACTCCATTCAATTTTCCATTCACGAGCGAAGGGACATTGCCGGTACCTTGCAAAGCCTTGCCGTGACAGGAAAGACAATTTCGCGCATATAGAGTCTTGCCCGCATCAATGGCACTCTGCTGTCCCGCATAGGGATTTTTCATCGCCTTCGCCGAGGCTGGCGCATCTTTGAACGGACTGTCCACCGCTTGCATCATTGCGACGGAAAAAAGAACCCACAGAACCGCCAAACTGATCATCCGGTCTTTCCAAACCATAGCTCTCCTCGCAAGTTAGGTTATGCCTCTTAGATTACAGCTACGGCCAGAACGTTCACAATGAAAGGCAGTTAAATGCGAGGCAAGCAACTAGAGGCACCGCGTTTTCTCATAGCCCCGAGGCGCGCGCGCTCCGTCCGCAAAGTGTGCAGAGGAAATTCACATGGTCCTGGTCGCTTTCGCGACCGCTTATTTGGATGAGCTGCTCTTTAGAAGGTCTTCTTCCACTGTTGCAGAAGCCGAATGGCCAAAAAAGGCAGGAATACTGCAGAGACCAGTGCCAGATAGGTGTGGGCCAGAATCTCTTCCCCAACCTGGGCGTGTAAATTGGGCAAGTCGCTCAAGAGAACGTATTTCACGGAGCGTTGCAGAAGCACACTCGACGCACCAACCACCCAAAGTGGCAACGATCCCAGGCACGCCGATGCCAGAATGCCGGGCGTAGCCGAGAGTCGCTGCGCCACCCGCAAATACAGGCATGTGTCCAACAAGAATGTAAATACCATCATCAGCGGGAGTAGTTGCCCGCGCTCCCAGCTCTTCACGATTACATTCGGAAAGGCCACAGGAAATACCACGAGAAGTACTGCGTAGATGAGCGAGAGAACCCCGATTACCTCGGCGGAGTCCGCCAACCGGACCGCCACGATCCGCCGTGGGCTAGTTGCTAACGCTGGTGCCGGCGCGCTCATTGTGCCCCCAACCGGCTGAGACGATCTAACAAAATCTCCATCACTGCTGCCATGCTAAAAACGAATAGCCCCAGACTCCAGGAGTCTCGCCAGGCACGTTCCGGATGCCAATCTGTTCCACTATGTTGACGGCAGTAGGTTTCTACCCAAACCGTCATCGCCATGATCCCAACCATCGCCAGTAGCACTGTTCCCGCCGCAATGGTATGAGGAGCAAATTCGGAGCGCAGGAAATCCCAGATCACTCCACTGGCCAGAACCAGACTCATCAGCCCTAACTCGCCCCGCTCAAAAAGTTGTTTGGGACTGTAGCGCACCGTCCCGCCACGCTGCTGTACCCATGATCGCGACACAGCCCAAGGCAGCAAGAATGCCGGCAGCAGATACAGGGCGATCCACACCAGCCATTTGATTGAGTTCGACTCGCTCATGCTCACACTTCCCCAGGTGCGTACACCTGAATCTAGTGTCGCATCAGGGGGCTATCAAGTTACGCTGGATGTAGTCCTATCATTACGGAGTCGCATGCATTCCAGTTCTGAACAGCGCTATGGGCGGCCCGTTATCGGTGGGAACGGCTCGCAAGCTGCGGGACGCTGGTTCTCTGCTTGCCTCGAGAGGGAAAGCCGCTGAATCCCCAATATCCAGCCACGGCTCCACCCGCGAACAGGGACAGAGCAATGGCGCCTGTCCAGTTGCCATATCTCTCCAGCCCCAGGTTGGCAAGGTCCCAGAACGTGAGCGGCCAGATCAGCACGGCATAAGTTCCGACCATAGTGATGAGCACGATGAAACCCGCCATTAAGGCCACCAGTCCACTGGAAAAGCTGGCGAAGAACAGCATGCGGCCGCGCGTGATCCCGCTGGCACGCCGGCCAGGAACAATGGGTCTTTTATGTTTTACGACCGGGGACAAAGGTCCTCCAAACACCTCATGCAGAGCCGCCGCACTTCAAATCCCAGCTTAACCAGTCCCCCGACCAGCTCAAAGTTACCAAGGACGTTTGCCAAACCGCTCTTCCGTGCGCCCACTGTGGTGTGAAGTTTTGGTGATAGCTCAAGTTCACCACGTCCTGGAAGGTCGGCGTGCCGGGCGGCAAGTTCGCCGGGTTCAGGAACAGGGTGTCGAACGAATAGTTACGCGTTGGCGGGCTGTAGACCACCGTGCAGCACTTGAATGTCCCCGTGTTGTACTCCGAGTAGTACATGCTCACCAGCGAGCCGTTGTAGAACAACTGCTGCCCACCCCAGTTCTCCAGGTAGCGCAGGAAGTTGTGTAGTCCACCGTCGGTTCCGAAGTCGTTACAAGTCCGCCGGTGCTAGCGAGATATGGCTGTTTCGCGTACCCTGCACTTCGCCCCTGATTCTTTCAACCGAAGTGTTCGTCAAAGCCTTCGACACTGAGGGCAAAGAAATCGCCACGAAATCTTCGCCGTATCGCGGTG
>JBKOUZ010000091.1:0-11342 GCA_046723715.1 Acidobacteriota bacterium
CTCTTGGTCAATGTCTCCTGCGAATTCCCTGATTAAGTCAGCCCGAGCCTGTCTTCGAGTCAGGTCCGTCGCGACCTGAGGAAGCGCCACCAGGTCCTGGCAACACTTTATGGCCCGGCTCACCACCTGCTCTGCAGGAACTACCTCGTCAACTAGCCCCAAGAGCGCAGCCTCACGTGGAGATATCAGCAGGCCGGTAACGGCTAGCCTCTCCGCCTGACGGGGACCGACTACGCGGCGCAACGCTGAAAGAATTACCGGCGGTAGAGGCAATCCCACCTGCACCTCGCTCAATCCGATCTTGCAATCCCCTTCCGCCGCGACTCGCCAGTCGCAGAAGAGCGCTAGCACTGTCCCACCCGCTGGAGCGTGCCCTGTGATCGCGGCAGCAATCGGAATGGGAGAGGATGCGAGAGCCTTCATCAACGCGTAAAAGTCACGCCAGACGGCGTTCATTTCCGCCCGATCGAGCTTGAGGAGAACTGGAACGTCGAGCCCCGCCGAAAACATACCAGGTGACCCTGAAAGCACCAGCGCACGCTTGCCTTCCTGCGGAGCCACTTGCACTGCACGCAAAAGTGCCGCGATCAACTCAGGCGACAATGCGTTTACTGGTGGCCGATTTAAACGCAGTTCCCTGACGGCTCCATGCTCGAAAGTAAGAATCATCGATAAAGAATAAAGAGCAATGAGGGAAAAATACAGAAGGTTCTTGGCGTAGAAAGGCTACAATCCTTGAACAAAGAGCTTCTAACAAGATCCTTGCTTTACCGGACCTGCACGAGGTCTGGCAAGTCGTGGTAGTTGGCGTGATTGCAGTCTTAGACCTTTACTCGCGGAATTCCGCTGGTCCCGCAGGAGTCGGTAGCCGTTACAGGTTCTCAGGCTCTCCTAACTTAATAATAGTGGTCAGGCCGTGACCATGAATGGCCGCATCATGTCATTATCTTCGTGCTCGAGGATGTGGCAGTGATAGACGTAGGTCTGCGGCGCAGTCACGCCCTCGGGTAACTCGTACTTGGCGCGTACGGTTGTGAAGTACCCAGGATTGACCTTGACCGTATCTTTGAACCCCCGCTCGGTTGGCTCTGGTGGCAGCATCGGTCCGGTCGCGAACGGTGTCGGATCGATTCCACCGGGCACGCCATGTGGACCAGCGTAGGTGGCCTGATAGGCGTCAGCGTCAAACGGTGTACGCCCGATCACCTGAAAGGTCACAAGGTGCGTGTGGATCGGGTGCGTGTCGCCCGTCAGGTTGATATAAACCCAGTCCTCTACCGCTCCCACTCGCGGAGTTTCCGTCGCCGCTAGCTCGAAATCCATGGCATTCAGGTTCAAGACCCAGTCGACCGTCTCGGCTGCGATTTCATTGAGAGTGATGTAGCGTGACGTTGCCACCGGTCCAGGGATGTTGGCAGCGCGTCCCGGCAGGCTCGTCGGAATCGTGGAGGGCCCGGGCTGACTGATCCTCGTTCCAACACGAATCTGCATGATCTGTGTCAAGGGCGGTGCAGGCGTCGAGACTGGCTTTGGTGGCTTCAGGTTTTTGATCGGCAATATTGCGCCCGCGAGCCGGCCGAAGTCGACCAGCACATCAGCTCGCTCGGCCGGAGCAAGCACCAGCCGCGTGACCGGCACGGGCTTGTCCCACATTCCTCCCTCGGCGCCAATCTGCCACATACTTGTGCCAGGAATATCGAAGTTCAATATCCTCGCGTTGCAGCCGTTTAGAACCCGGAACCGGTACAATCGCGGCTCGACCTCTAGGAATGGCCAGACTTTTCCATTCACCAGCATCACGTCGCCGAAGTACTCGCCAATCCAGACCGCGCCGGGGATGTCGCTGGTCGGGTAGAGCAACGTACCATCGCGATTGAACTGCCGATCCTGGATGACTAACGGGATTTCGTAAGGCCCACCCGGAATGCCACTCGGGTTGGGCTCAGCGCCGGTGTCAAACTCATCGCGAACGATGTAGGCGGCGGCAAGGCCGGCGACCACATTCAGCCGTGTCGCGCCCAGACCGTGGTCGTGAAACCACAAGAGCGACGCGGGCATCTGCGGTGCTTGATTGGTGTAGTACACGGTCTGCGTCTCGCCGGGGCCGAATCCATTCGGCGTGAGGGCCGGATTGCCATCGCTGTCACCGGCGACAAAACCGCCGTGAAGGTGGGTCATCAGCCGCACTTGATTGCCGAGCGGCGTCTCTCGCGTATCGACGGGGAGCCACTCTGGGTATGTGCTTGGCAAATTGTGGGTGAAGCTGATCGTGAGCGGCGTCCCGCTCTGCGCCACAACTGCCATCCCGAAAGATCCCGCCTGGCCGCACAGTCCGGAACCGTCGTCGTAAGCCCAAACCGGGGTTGGGGGCAGCTGAGGATGTAATTGCCGCTCGATCTGTGCCTGGGTGAATGAATATTGGCCCGGGCCGGTCGGTGTCGCGACCACGATCCCGGCGCCGGGCAGCGGCAGCGGTTCGAGATAGCGCGTCAGGTTGTGACCAGCGCTCGCAAGTGCTGGCCGCACTGACCAAGGCAGGGCAAGAGCAGCACCGGCTCCAATGCCGTATTGTACGAAGCGTCGTCTCGTCATCGCGGTCATGGGCTCATTCTCCATTGCAGCATCCCCCCATTCCCGAGCAAGGAGGTGCAGATTCTTCGGTTTAAGGGAAGCCCTCGCCTCACTGGGTGCTCTATCCCCCAACGGTGGGAACTGCTCTCGGGAAGGTGAGACTTAAACTGTTCCGAACATTTACTGCTTCAGCCGGAAGTGGAGCAGTGACAGCAATCACAACCCGGCGTGATTCCGCACATGAATCGGAAGACTCCGGGCCCCAGCCTTCAGGAATGCCAACCGAAACTAATCTTAGTGGTTAAAGGCAAGGTAAGCCGCCTCCTTAAGGGTGCTGAAGAATTCCAATAAATCTAGTTGGCAAGAGTTCTAGAAAGCGTACGATTCGGCGACTTCTCGGCACAGCAGCAGTTATTATGGAGGGCGGCAATCAAAATCTATACATGGCAACCGATCTGTATAAAGCAATTGAAGCGCTTAGCCGGGAAAGGGCATCGATTCGCAGCTCGTGATCAGCGCCGTGGAGAATGCTGTTCTCGACGCCTTCCGAGAGCGTTTCACCAGTCAGGAGAATCTTCGCGCCGAACTCGACAAGGACTCCGGCAAGATTCGCATCTTCGCGGTCAAGCAAGTTGTTGCCAGACCAGCGCAAATAAAGAACCCGGCGCTGCAAGTTGGCTTTGAGGAAGCGCGCAAAATAGATCCTAAGATTGAAATCGGTGACGACCTACAGATCCCAAAATCCACTGACGGCATTTTGGATAAGTCAGCGGCGCAGCTTGCAAAGCAGGCGATCTTCGCAAAGGTGCGCGAAGCTGAGCTCACTCAACGGCTCGGGAAGGTGAATCAGCCGTCGGTCAAATCAGCATCTCGCACACCTGATGCTCACACTTTTACAAATGAGGGGGCAAAGCAACTCCAGTTATCGGAGTCAGTCGTTCTTACTCCGCTTTCGAAGAATTGAATACTCTGGTTGGGCTAAATGCCGTGAAATCGGATGTTGCACAGCTTGCAAACTACATTAAGGTGCAAAAACTTAGAACCGAGCGAGGGTTGAGAACGCCGGATATTTCGCTGCATATGGTTTTCTATGGCAATCCAGGCACGGGGAAGACCACTGTTGCTCCTCTCGTCGGCCGAATTTATGCCGCCCTCGGCGTTCTGAGCCAAGGACAATTAATTGAAACCGACCGTTCGGGACTTGTTGCCGGATATGTAGGGCAGACAGCGTTGAAGACAAAAAAGCAGTAGTGGAGAAGGCGATTGGCGGAGTCCTATTCGTTGATGAAGCGTACGGCCTCAGATCGTCAGAAAGTCCCACCGACTTCGGATCGGAAGCAATTGATACATTGCTCAAAATAATGGAAGATCACCGTGACAACCTCGTAGTAATTGTCGCAGGCTACACGGGTCCGATGGAGAAGTTCCTCGAGAGCAATCCTGGCCTAAAATCGCGATTCAATAAATACCTGTTTTTCGAGGATTACCGGCCAAGCGAGTTGCTGCAAATTTTTCGAGGTTTTTGTAGCCGATCAGATTACTCACTTTCGACGTCAGCCGAAGCTAAATTGATCGAGGTGTTCGACGAAGCCTACCAACATCGAGACCGAACGTTTGGCAACGCCCGATTTGCTCGGAACATTTTGAGAAGGCGACCGCAAATCTCGCTGGCCGCATTATGAAACTGGAGCACCCAGAACGGAGATGCTTTCAGTTGATCGAATCCGAGGACATTGAGATTCCGCAGAATCTATCGGTTCAATGCAACTGGAAGTCGCTTTCAGAGACTGCATTCACAAGAAACCCGGTTCACGATTTTCGGGGCGCAAACCGGCGCGTCGGAGAGAAAACCAAGGTACGTGTGGCGGCGAGCCAGGCGCGTCGCAAGCATGACTGTCAACGAGAGTCATACCGGAAATTGCACTGAAAAGTCTTAAAGCTTCCCAGTTAAGATGGGTCGAACGGTCGAACGCAATGGAAGGCTTGAACTGCAGAAGGAAAAAAGAGGTGAAAATGCCCTGATCCCCCCAGTGGGACCAGGGCCAAGGAAAGGAAAGGTCGTTATCGTTTTTGCGCATTGAGCGTACGGGGAGGCGAAACCTCTGTCAATTGAATTTTGCTGCATGAACAGCGAAGATCAACCTTCTCTTCATCTGCGTGGCGACTTTCGTAGTTCACGATGTATTGAGAGGGTACCTCTAGCCTGCAGCGACCAACGAATTGGAACGTCCCATTCTGTTTTTCGCGTTTGATGGTGCAACCAGAAGAAGGATACTTCCCATACTCAATCGCGGGCGGCTTCGCATCATCAAAACAATAGTCGAAGTCGCGGTATCCGCGCAGCAGTTCGCACCTCCTCGACTCTCGCCACTCGCGCGCCGTGTCGATAACGACATCACCGCCTTTGTGCCCGGCAGAGAGCAACAGCAGGACGACAATGAACGTCTTCGACATTGAGCGAACGGTGATGGGCCTCCCTGACAATCCCGCGTCCTCGGTAGAAAATAACATGCGAATCGTTGATTTACTCGTCCCTCCCGGAAGAGAGTCCGACGCAACGCAGCACCATCGGAACTCTCTGTGTTTGTAGTCACAAAGAGATATAATTTCAGTCACACAATCCATTGCAGTCCGCGCGCGATACTACGGCAACTTTCCCAGCCTCTTGAGCTGCCAGCGAGAGAGTAAGAACGCCTAGTAGGAGTGACGACATGAAGAACCAGCCCCATCGCATACTCATTATCGATTCTGATGCCGACACGCTCATAGAACTGCAGCACGTGTTCGAGGAAAGCGGCATCGACACCGAGGTCACCTGGGATGAACGTGAGGCGTGTACCTTCCTCGGTACCAGGCGCTTCGACCTGGTCGTCATCGGCGACCATCCGCCCGAAGTGGATGCGGCGGTAATCCTTCAGGATTTCAGCTACAGAGGGACCTGCCCTCCGGTGCTGGTCATGCGAGGGACCGTCAATGGGAAAACCCACGAACAGTTCCGGAGACTCGGTGCAATTGGCGTGGTTCCGAAGCGGGACGCCTCTATCGTTGTCGAACAGGCTACAAAAGCTTTGGCACCGATGGTTTTGAAGGCCGCAGTTGCAAACGCTTCCGCGCGCAATGACCGTGCATTGCGGGCGGCCTCATGATGCATCAACACATCTTTATTAGGTTGAACCCGTCGCAACAGACGCCTACAGTTTATCTCAGAAGAGGGTTCAGTGGGAGGTGTCCATGCCCCACTACGAGTTCGCCTGCCGCAATTGCAGAAAAGTCTTCTCCCAAATGCTAACTCTCGTCGACTACGACGAAGGAGACTTCTATTCTCTCAAGATCGGCTTCAGAGAAGACGAGGTCTGCTGCCCGCAGTGCGGCAGCGCTGACGTCGAGCAACGCTGGTCTGCGTTCGATGCCCTCACATCTACCAATGCCGCGTAAAGCCGAGTTCCGCGGCGTTTAAGGTTCGCACGAGGACATGGCCGACCGGACAAGCGTATGGAGAAGCACTATTGATACTTGGCTCGGCTCGGGGACGTGTGGGAAATTTGTGCTCAAGAGTAGAGACCACGACGTGGTATCCCACCAGTAGTGGATACGCTCACAATCCCCTATAAAAAGGTAGACGTCCATGCAGAAGCGCCTTATTTGGGTCGATGGCGACGATTTCAGCGGCTGGTGCTGTTCCCGTTGTACCTGGGGCATGACGGCCCCGCGACTTGAGAGCACCGTTGCGGCGCTGGCATTCAATCGGGTCGCACAAGAGGATTTTGAGAAGCACGAATGCAAGCCAAACCCGGAATAGGGATCACAGGACGATGCACAGAAATTCTCTATCGACGGGAGCCGTAGCAATCAAGAAGGGACAGACGAAAGAGCGGATGCCGCAATTCACGCAGATGGGCACTTTGCGCTGTGACGGTTGTGGCGAGGAATTCATGGTTCTTCACAACCCTGACTTCGTGGACAAGTCTGCCGCCGAGCGCCAAGCTCATTGGCTGGAAAAGGTGCTTGCCGAGGAGCACCTGAGCGAGCGGAAGCATTCTGACCGAATTCAGCTTCCGGATTAGTCCTGTCCTGGTGTGCGTTTGGTGTCCATGAGCTGCACTTCCACTTGCGCGGACAGAATCAAACTTCTCGTAAAGCCCCTAAAGCGGCACGCGCTGCGCTGTTCAGTCCTCATCATCGAACCAGACAATTTCCGACCACCGGTCCTCGGAAACATGCGCCGTCAATAGACGTGCCCGGTCTGCGATGCGCCGATACGCCTTGCGGTCCTGACATTCGTTCTGTAAAGCAGCTTTCGCGAGATTGAGAATCGCCCGGTTCTCCCAAGTCGCACACTTCCGCCGCCGTTCGGCTCTCTGAGGCACTTCGATTTGAATCGAACGCCCGCTCTTTCTCGTCAAGTATTGTTCGACAACGACCTTCGGAATTCGCAGGACGCGATACCGACGACGACTCCGAGTCTCGGGTGTGCCGAGGTCAATGACTCCCGGCATCTTCGCAAATCGTCGAACGACAGTGTCTTCGCCGCACTTCAAGACCGCAGCGACATCACGAACTGTCAATAGCTCAGACATGCGTGGCATCCCCCTCCTCCCAAGTCGCGACCACTAAGGAGTCGAGCCGGTCCTGTCGGGCTTGCGCCCATGCAGAGTAGTGCTTCTCGGTTGTCTTGATGCTGGTGTGCCCGAGCAGTTTGCTGACCTCTTCCATCGGAATGCCCGCTGTCAACCAACCACAAGCAGCCGTGTCTCGTAAGCAGTGCGGGGTGAACCTGGTATTCTTGCCAAAAGCCGAACGGAACAACGTACGCAAATCGTGTTGCCAGTTCGTTACGGCGGATGTTTCCAATCCGCCACCTGTCCAGAACAGATAGGCATTTCCGTTTTGCACCGCGAGAATTTCTGAAGCCACCGCGGGCGGCAAAGGCACAGAGACGTGCGTCCCAGTCTTCTGCCTCTTCGTGACCACGCGAACCAACCTCTTCTTCTCATCTTTCTTGATTTCCGAGCGTTGCAGGGTGACCGCGTCCCGAATGGCAAGACCGCTGTGCCGCATAAGTTGAACCAACGCCCGAACGCGAACGGCTTTGGCAGACGCAAACTGTTTTGGAATCTCCGCGAGGAGTCTTGCGTATTCCGTCGAGGACAGGGGCATCGTCGGCGGCTCATCTACCGTGATAGCCGAGAGGTTCGGAACTCGCTCAAGCCAACCGCCGTTGTGACAGAAGCGCAGGAATCGGCGCAGGCGAGTCTGCACTTGTTGGCGGGTCAATGATGAGGGATACAGCTCGTCCCAGGTCCCCCGGTATTGGACCAGCAGCTCGAGATTGATATCCGAGGGGAAGAACTTCGAACGGGCGTCACAGAACTGTTTGAAGCGTTCGAGTTCACGTTCGTACTTCTGGACGATAGACGCTTTGAGCCCCGTCGTCCTCCGCTCGAGAAGGAACAACTCGACTGCAGCCGCGATCGTCTTGCGGGACTCGTTGTCTAGAGCAACTGGCTTGCCCCCGGTCTCAAACTGGCCCTCCAAATCGCGTTTTCTCTCCTCTGCCTGAGACCACGAGCGCGTCTTGGCGGAGCGTCGGTATTGCCGCCCGTCGGAGCTCCAGCGCAGATGCTTCCGGCAATCGCATCTCTTCCAGGTTTCATCGTCGCGATACCTGCAATCCGCCGTGTGGCGGACGAAAATCGTAATGACCGGAACCACCATGTGCGCTCCCAACTCGGAGACACGGTAGCACAGCACAGATCGAAAGATGCCCTTGGTAACCTACGGGAAAACCCGCTGTTTATGCGGGTCTGAGATGCAGAAGAGTTTGGAGGCGCGGGTCGGAATCGAACCGACGCATAAAGGTTTTGCAGACCTCTCCCTTACCACTTGGGTACCGCGCCCCTGCTCAATTCACCAGCGTTCCGGATCGGAAGATCTCGCGGAGCACGAGCAATTTGGGACAAAATTCTGGAGCGGGAGACGGGATTTGAACCCGCGACTTCGACCTTGGCAAGGTCGCACTCTACCACTGAGTTACTCCCGCTCGACAGGCACATTGTATCATTTTCGGACTCCGATTCTCAGCGGGGACCTGCGCGAAAACCACCGTGCACCGGGGCTATTCCTGCCGGAGCGCGTTCATCGGTTCAACCCGCGCCGCCCGAAGTGCAGGTACGTAGGTTGCGGAAAGCGCGACCATGAATATTACGGCTGGAACCACGAGATAAAGTCGCGGTTCGCGCACATGCAGGTCGAAGAATATAGCATCGAAAACCCGCGGCAGAGGAAGAGATACAGCGAAGCCGATCGCGCCGCCTATGGCGGACATCTTCATTCCTTGGCGAAGAACCATTTGTAGAATGTCGCGATTCCTGGCTCCCACTGCCAGACGTATCCCGATCTCATGCGTGCGCTGGGCGACGGTGAACGCCATCAGGCCGTAAATACCAATTGCGGCGAGCAACAACGCCAGTATCGCAAAAGCAGCCAGAACCCTGGAGAAAAATGTGTCGCCTCCATTCTGACGATCCAGAACCGCGGTCATGCTCATCAGATTCGAGAGTGGCAGCTCGCTGTCAATTTCTGCTACAGCGGAACGGAGAGCAGCGCCTAGAGTTGCAGGATCCGACCTGGTCTGAACGATTACGGAAAATCCGCTCACCGGACGTTGCAAATAAGATTCGTAGACTTCCGGAGCCTCCGTGGAGGTTTGTGAAAAAGGTTTTACGTTCCCCACCACCCCCACGATTTGGCCCCAATCGGATGCGCCGCCGTTCACTTCCAGGCGAACTTGCTGGCCTAAGGGGTCTCCGCCATTTAAGAAGGTCTCGGCAAATTTCTGGTTAACCAGAATGGCTCGTGGAGTGGTTCGTGTATCGGTTTCCGTAAACACCCGCCCGCGCAGCAGTGAGATTCCTGCAGTATGGAAGTAGTCCGCTGATACGACGAAATCATAGGCCGAAAGTGCTTGATTGGATGCAGGCTCCGGCTGCCCTTGGATGTGGAGGGATACTCTGGCGGCGCCCGATGCTGGCAGATCAGAAGTGACAGCGGCAGAAATTGCTCCAGGAACGCTCTGCAATTTGGAAACAAGGTCGTGCACGAAAGCAACGCGGTGCTCAGAATCCTTGTAGCGTGCTTCGTCCAGGGTTATGCCAGCGGTCAGCAGATGTTGCGACTGGAATCCAAGATTCTGATGCGTCACCCGAGAAATGCCGACGAACAAGAGCCCGGTCCCAATGAGGAGGCACAGGGCCAGTGCAATTTCTCCAGTGACCATGACACTCCGCAGACGAGCATGCGGACGCCCCGCCGATACGGTCCGGCCTTCGTCCTTCAGACTTGTTGTCACATCAACTCGCGACGCGCGCAGCGAAGGCGCCAGGCTGCATAAAATCGCGCATAGCAGGGAGATGCCCATGGAGAAAAGCAGAACGTTTGTGTCCAGGTGCAATTCCAGGGCGGCTATTGCCAGATTCGCGCTCAGGCTCTCCCGCACCAGGCGAATTCCCCAATGGGATAACAGAACTCCGACGCCTCCCCCGAGCATGGCGATGATGAGTGATTCGGTGAGCAACTGCCGGATAATGCGGAGCCGTCCTGCTCCCATCGAACTGCGAATGGCCAGTTCCTTGCGGCGGGAAGCGGCTCGCGCCAGCAATAACCCTGACACGTTTGCGCATGCAATTAGCAGCACGAATCCAACGGTAGTCATGATGACCGCCAGCCCAGTGCGTATGCCAAAGGTGTACACGAGGAAATCCGGCAAGGTCCGCACCGTCGCGCCCCAGCCCTTCTCGGTTTCCGGGAAAGCGCTTTGAGCGCGCTGAGCGAGCGTGGCGAACTCAGCCCTGGACTGGTCGATGCTTACGCCCGGCTTCATGCGCGCGAACAAATATAGAGAGCGGTCCCGATGGGCGGCTGCACTCTGGTCTGCCGCACTCAAGGAAAGCGGCAGCCAAAGTTCTGATGCGTATCCCAGCAGGCGAAAATTGGCCGGCATGATCCCGATGACGGTGTAGTTCTCTCGATTGATTCGAACATTGCGCCCGATAATGGAAGCATCCGAGGCAAAACGCTGTTCCCAGAGTTGACGACTGAGAATCACGACACGGTCCTGCCCGGGCTGATCTTCTCCGGCGCTGAAGGTGCGCCCCCGTTCCGCTGTTGTGCCAAGCACTTGGAAAAAGTTCGCCGAGACGGCGGCAGACCGAACCGGCTGCGACTCACGCTGGAAAGTCAGGCTTGCCGTTCTGTAGACATCGGCAGCGGCCATTTCGGAAAAAACATGATTCGACTGCCGCCAGGCGAGGAAATTGGGCGCAGAGACCTGACTTGCGTCCGCCTGGAATCCCGAAGCAGGATCGATCGTAGTCACTACCGCCACACGCTCGGGGTCAATTCCCGGTGGGCGCCGCAATAGGATCGTACTCACCATGCTGAACATGGTCGCGTTTATCGCTATTCCAAGGGCCAAAGTGAGAACGGCGATCGTGGTAAATCCGGGACTCTTTCTCAACTGGCGCAGCCCGTATCGCAGGTCTTGAAGAATGGTGTCCATGAAACAGCCCCCTGATTTTTGCAAGCTGTGTTTCGATTGGAGCGAAAGAGACAGCGGTGTGCCGGCAAGTACAAGACCAAATATGGCTTAGCCGTTTGATTGAGAACAAAGCAGAACGAATGCTCAGACGTTGCCGGGGTGTGATGTTTCTCGTCCGATGCTGGATTTGGCTGCCCGGGAATGGACAGTGATCTACGCCGTTTCCACTTCGATC
>JBKOUZ010000017.1:0-93976 GCA_046723715.1 Acidobacteriota bacterium
GGTGCCATGGTCGACCTAAACCGGCACGAAGCTGGAAACGGCGGACACAGCCAAGGGAAACCTACAGCCTATCGGGACTCCTCTACTCGGAGAGACGCGATTTATCAACAGTTGAATCTGCGGGGCACAATCCAAAGAAACTCAGGTAACGAGTAAGACCGGGTCGGCAACAATGTCGAAATTTTGACGACTGGAAGATGTGCTGAACTCCATCTCTCAGCGTCGGGCGTGAGATATGCGGATCGGGACTTCGAAAGAGCAGAGAGCCCCGACTTTAAGATCGGACACTCTCTGCTCCTCGCGCATGAGCAGCTATTTGCCTGTGTTAACAAACTGGATGCAATCGCCCTGGTTCTTAAAGCTAAATGGGAAGCTGAACCGCTGCCATCCGCCATTCTTGCAATCAGCCTTGCTCGTCGGCAGTGGTGTGAACGCGAGGTCGCCCACACCACCGACTTTCGTGAAACCTACGAATGTCTGTGTGCCTGTCGGCGAGAGGGTGTAGATGTCACCTTCGTCACCACCTGAAGCGAAGATGACACCATCTGTGGGGCGCACCGCCAGGCCGCCCACGTGCGCTTGGGTGTACGGGTCGCTGGTCGTGAGCACTGCGCCGGTATCCGGGTCCAGTGTGTTCAGATATCCCGCCACAAACCCGGCATCGTCGAAGATGGCGCTATTTTGGTAAAGCGTCCCGTCGGGCCCGAAGGCGAGTGTTGTGCCAATCACCCCGGTTCTCCCGATGAGAGTAGCCACACCGGTGGCGGGTTCAATGGTGTAGATGGAGTTAATAAAATCGTCTTCACTGAGGCTTGTGCCGTAGAGCGTGTTGGTGCCGGGTTGAAGCGCCAGGTCTGTGATGGATATGGGATGATCCCCAGCCGTGATGGTCACAGCCGGGCCAATCTGCGCCCCCGTGCTCGGGTCTATGCGGACGAGTGTGCTGAAGCGTCCTGTACCGAGCATGCCGCTGATGGTTGTGCCGTACAGCGTGCCGGAGATGTCGAACACGAGGCCGGTCAAGCCGGGCACGGAGTCTGGATGACCTACGAGCGCGCCCGCCCCGGTGTCTTGGCTAATGGTAATCACAGCGCCGGGATTCAGTGGTGAGCCTCTGCCGATGCCGCCGTACAAGTCTGTCTGTCCCGCGGCGGCAACAGGTCGCACCACTGAGACTGCCAACATCAGGGCACATAGAAGGATTTTACGTGTTCTCATCGTTTCAACTCCTTTGTTACGGAATTTTTGCTCTGTCGGGTCTGGTGTCATTTGGCTATCGTTTGCCATAATCTTTGTCTCCTATTCGGAAAATGCGCTGGCGCAGTTTCAGTCAGGCTTGGTACCGGTGGTCCGAATGAACCCGTCCTGAGTTTGGCGGAGTAGTGGCTCGGGCATGCTGAGCCAGTACCGCAAGGAGAGTGGCACAGAGACGTCTAAACGAAGATGTCTAACAGAGGCGTGCGCAATCGCGAGCCACAATGTCGGAGCCTGGATGCGATAGCAGTGGGCGCAGCCTGGTCAGGAAGATTGGGGAAAAGGAAAGGGAGCCCGGCCAAAAAAATGGAACTGCGAGACCGAGTTGAGTGATCGCCCGCTTAGACGCTCGCAGTGTGGTCGGGTGGAGATCGAACCAAGGTGAGACGACGGACACCACGATTACTGCCAGAAGAACAAGGACGACGATTCGGATAATGCGCCCCCACATAGGGGCCGCATAATAGTTGTTCAAGTAATCAGCCGTCAATGGGGTCGATACTGGATTCGTTGTCAGGCTCGGCCTCCGGTACAGGACGCGTTGGCAGGGTTAATGCTACTGCCCAAGGCCGTGAATTTCACGTCGAGCGTCGTCGGTAACTTCACAACTGCGTCTTTCGCGTCCATGCCTGCGTCTACAGCGGTGGCGGTGATGGAGTTCTGATCGAGATCGAGATGCAGCGCTACGGTCGCGCTAGCGGGGACGACGATTCGGTCGCTGTCGATCGTGGCTAGCTGGGTAAGGTCGATCGAACCGCCCTTAATCTTCAATCCGGTGTAGTAGCCATCCAGCAAGGGCGTCCTGGCAATCAGACCCGAAGCGATCCACGCGCTTCCGGGCTCAATGCGGTAAGACTTTCTTCCAGTCAGCAGGCCCCACATCGGTACCAGGAGAACTGGGGTAGAGCTGCCCTGCAGCAGAACCTGCACCAGCCGTGTCGGAAAATAGAAATCGAACCATACTTTGATTTCATTTTCGTCCAGAAAAGGCCCAAACGTCTTGCTGGGGGCCATTCCCGAGCCCCAGATGGGAACCGAATTACCGAGCAATGGGCTGCTGAAGGAAGTCTCGCGACGGAACACCAAAGGTGTCGCCGAATTCTGGTGGGCAGGTGTATTCGTCCATAGATCGGAGAGATGACTGAATCGCTCGGCAAAATTCACCGCAAGCTCGGATTGAGCTGCGGAGTGTTGCAGCCTGTTTCCCGACACGGTGAAGCCAGGGTCGGCAACAATCTGTTCAGCGAGGTTCCGTTGCAGAGTCGAGAGTTCGTCGACACTGGTTCCGGGCGCCGGCCTCAAATTTCCCGTAAGCTGGTGCAATTGTCCTAGAATCGCGGTCTTGTCCATGCGGCACTTCCTATGACCAACGAGAAGGCGGCCCCCCTCACGGTGCCGCGCATCAAAATTTGATAGCCCAGAACCTGATAGCAAAACTAGTGGCGTGATCGGTAGGACTTCAACTACCGATTGGGGAATTGAATTCGAGAATTCTAGCCTAGTTTCTTCTTACGTGGCGAATCGGGCGCCTTTATCGTCGCCTTGTTACGTTCCGAACAACTATGGAGTCTCTTTAACGCTCATATCTTTAAAAGGAGACAAATTCCAGCCTCGTTGAAGCGCTTGCCTTCTATTAGTTCTTAGGGTGCCGGAAATCGTCTTGGATATCGTTCACCACACCTAGTTCGATCGGCTGGTGAAACCGTTGCCTGCAGGGAGCAGCTATCCGAGCTTCGATTCGACACCGCGGCAACCAGTGACGTGGGTCCCGACGATGCATTGGGCCTAAATTTATCCAAAGAAGATTAGTGCATTTGGTGGATCTCGCGCAGATACGCTGGAGAATCCTCACGGGTGCCCCTCAATCGCAGCGTGAACAGCTGCGGCCCTATAGTTCACAACCAACAACAGCATCTGGAGATTGACGACTGATGGGCTTTAACGGAGTTTCCGCTGCCTGACCGACGGAGAGTTCTATGGCTGGGGTCGTTGGGGCATCGGGCATCACTCGCGGGCCGGATGGTGCTCTGTGGTTCACGGATGTTTTCGCGCAGAAAATTGGTCGTGTTACGAGCGCAGCCCGTGTGAGGCGCACCGCTATCCTGAATCCGCTGACAGCCTATTACATCAATGGAGAAGAAGTGCGACGGGCTGCCAAGATTGTTACGTCTGCTCATAAACGATCGCGTTGGCTCGATGGCGCCACGATCACCTGGAAGGGCAGGCGGGTGACAACGGGCAAGGGCGAAGGTTCAAGCGGCCTAGCCTTCGATCAAGTTGCCGATATTGCACCGACAACTGGCTAGTCCCGATTCGGTGTGCTCAAATGATGTCGTGAGGATCGTTCTGGTCCAATGCCTTAGAACGGTATCCGTCGGAAATTGAGGAAAACCGGGTGGCAGTGAACGCAAAGCTGTGCATGCAGTGATTCGGACCACGACGGTTCAACCAGACCGTCGTGTTGTGCGCAGCACCCATTTGAAACCGCAAAGTTACTGCTATTCGACAGCGGGCATATCTCCCGCCTCTAGCGTTGTCTGGCGATTTCCCTCAATTTGAGTCTCAGCGTCACATAAACAGCAAAGGCATTTTAGCCTTCGGATCACTGCTTAATGTCAGTGCAAGTCCTTCCACACAGATTTCTAACGCTTCGATAGCGATCTCACTGGTTGTTGCATTCATGGCCGGCCCTTCCCATTTTTGTGGCGATGCGTCTTGGAATTTCCACACCAGGGTTGGTCGTTGCGACTCACTATAAGCAGTGATGGTTCCTGACAAGCGTCCCGTCTTTCCGCCCTTTTCGCTCTTCCCCCATGTATATAGTTCCCTGCTGTTCGTATAGCCACGCTTAAGAGAAATGTTTGTGTATTTGCGCTTACCGGGCAGCTTTCGGATCTCTGTGCGTTCGCTACTTGACGGATAGTCAGTATCGTTATCGGTAGGTAATCCTTCGACTTCCGAGAAACCTGCTTTCATCATTTCGAATTCAATCACGAAATGGAACTTAGCGTATGGATCATCATGACGCGCCGTTGGCATACATTGGTTACCTCCATCATAGAGAGACGATATTAGAACACTAGACCCGGTTGCGCTGCTCTCGTGCTTTCCAAAGTAAATCTGGGGATGTTAAGGGGACGATAAGAAGTGACGTGCAGTTCCTCTTTGCGTCAAACGACGTCCGCCGACACCGTTTGATTTCAATTAGTTACATCTTGTCGGTGCCCTGTCACGGCAGAGGCCGCGGGTTCGAGCCCCGTCGTCCCCGCCATCATTCTAAAGAGCTTGTGAACTGATGGCCCTTTCAGTGTAGGTGCAGAACGGTGCAGTTCCCCCCCGCAGACCAGTCTTGGTGTTGGATATAACCCCAGAGTATTCAGCTTGTTCCAGAGGGTGCAGCGAAGGTGCTTAGCCCTTGCGCGATCAGAAGCTGAACGACTGCGTTCTGTGCCTCACGCTTAGCGGGTGTGACAGACTGTGCGTACGTGTCCAACGTCAGCCGCGCCGATGAGTGCCTCAGCAGATCCTGCTGAACTTTGATGTCCGTTCCGAGGGACCGAAGAATCGTTGAGTACGAGTGCCGGAACGTATGCCATCCAATCCGATTTTCGATCCCCAAGTTCTTGGCTACCGGACGAATTCTGTTACACATTATGCTCTGTCCCCACAGAGGCCTCTTTCCCTTGGCCCGGGTGCTTGCGAAGACCCAATCATCAGGGCCAGCATAGCGAGCTTCATTTTTCCATTTCTTGAGTATCTCAGCCAGAGAAGGGCCCATCGGGATCGGCTTCATCGATGCCTC
This sequence comes from Acidobacteriota bacterium, assembly GCA_046723715.1. Classification (GTDB taxonomy): domain Bacteria; phylum Acidobacteriota; class Terriglobia; order Terriglobales; family Acidobacteriaceae; genus Sulfotelmatobacter. The sequence goes on from JBKOUZ010000017.1 coordinate 5,057, forward strand.
CGTCCTGCAATTGCTAATGACACCGTGCACGACAGATCTCACCACGCTAATTGTCCACTGTCGAAGTCCAGGGTCCTCCACCGCAAACCAAACAGCTCGCTCTGACGAAGGCCTGTGGTTGCATCCATAAAAATCAAGATACGCGGCAATGGACCGACAGCGTCTATAAGACGCCGGATTTGATCGATGTGGAGGATGTACGGGATCCGGCGACGTTTGGTACTTTGGCGAACAAGAACAATGGGATTCTCGTCGAAGAGTTCATATCGGCGAGCATGGTTGAAGAGGACGCTCATGATGTTCTTGATTTTCGCGCAAGTCGAACGGGCCAAGGAAAGTTCGCACAACCACAGCTCCACCTCGATCGGCTTGATCTTGGCGAGCGAACATTCACCCCATTTAGGGATGATCCATCTCCTGATGGTTTTCATAGCCCGTTTTCGTCGAGTAGGTCTTCCAGGTGTTATCAGAACCGAGCTCTCTACGTCTGTAGTGTTCCGCAAGCTGCGATATTGTTAGCCCAAAAAACAGACGACGGTGCAGTTTTCAGCTACTTCAACGCGGTTTCTTCCGCCACGGCCTTCCTAAAATAATCGAGAGACAGGCGAAGCCCGGCCTCCAGGTCGATCTTCGGCTCCCAACCCAGCAACTGACGAGCTTTGGTAATGTCCGGGCGACGCTGCTTGGGATCGTCCTGCGGGAGGTCTTCGTAGCGAATCTTGCTGTTCGACCCAACAACTTTTAAGACCAGCCTGGCACATTCCAGGATAGTGAACTCGTTTGGATTTCCGATGTTCACCGGAAGGGGCTCGGCAGACTTCGCAAGCCGCATGAAGCCATCGATCTCATCGCTCACATAGCAGAAGCTTCGGGTTTGCTGCCCGCTCCCATACACGCTGAGTTCCTCGCCGCGAATGGCTTGCTTCATGAAGTTGGGGACGACACGCCCGTCATTCAATTGCATGCGGGGACCGTATGTGTTGAAGATGCGGACGATCCGCGTATCCACCTTGTGATAACGGCGGTATGCCATGGTCACTGCTTCGGTGAATCGCTTCGCCTCGTCGTAGACCGAACGCGGACCGATGGGATTCACGTGTCCCCAGTAGGTCTCTTTCTGCGGATGCTCCAGGGGATCGCCATAGCACTCGGAGGTCGAGGACACAAAATACTTCGCACCGTATTTATGAGCGACATCCAGGGCGTGAAAGGTTCCCAGCGACCCCACCTTCAACGTGGCGATTCCGTGAGTGCTGTAGTCGACCGGGCTGGCGGGACTGGCAAAGTGGAAAACATAATCCACCTTGCCCACATCAAAAGGCTGGCAGATATCCTTTTCGACCAGTTCGAAACGTGGCTCGTGGCGCAGATGGGCGAGATTGGAATGTCGACCAGTAAGCAAATTGTCGACTGCGACAACATTCCAGCCGTCGGCCAGCAAGGCATCACATAGGTGAGATCCCAGGAAACCGGCGCCGCCAGTTACCAGTGCGCGCTGTGTCATGCTTTCTTGCCGTTGCGAAGAGCTCCGAGCGGCACTCCATCGGGATGTGCGGCTGGGCGGCCGATACTGTAATAGGTGAAGCCCTGGGCGGCCATAACTTCAGGCTCATACAGGTTGCGTCCATCAATAATAATGGGATAACGCAATTCCTGCCGGATCTGGTTCAAATCAAGGTTCGCGAATTCTTCCCATTCCGTCAGGATCAGCAGGGCATCTGCTTGATGAGCCGCCTCATAGGCTGAAGGCGCGAAGCGAACTTTTGAACCCAGCACCTCGCGGGCGCGGTCCATGGCCGCCGGATCGTACGCAGTGACTGTGCTTCCTTCCTGGAGAAGGGATTGCACCATAAAGATCGCTGGGGATTCGCGAATGTCATCCGTGCCTCCCTTGAAGGCCAGGCCGAGCACCGCCAGGTTCTTGCCGCGCAGGGTCCATAAGGCGCTGTGCACTTTTCGCAGGAACCGCTGGCGTTGGTCCTCGTTGATACGCATCACCTCGTCGAGGAGGCGAAAATCGTAGCTGCACTCGCGGGCCACCGCGCGAAAGGCCATGATGTCTTTGGGGAAACAGGAGCCGCCAAAGCCGATGCCGGGATTCAAAAACCGGCGTCCAATCCGCGAATCGGTTCCAATCCCATGGACCACCTGATTCACGTCCGCACCCACACTTTCGCAAACCGAGGCGACCGCATTGATGAAAGAAATCTTCATGGCAAGAAACGCATTGCAGGCGTGCTTGATCAATTCCGCGCTCTTGGTACTGGTTACGATGAGAGGAGGAGGCACAAGAGCCCGGTCGGGTTGCGGGATTGCATCCGGACGAAGGTAGTAGCTGCCGTCAGTCATCGGCGCGTAAATCTCACGCAAAACAGCGGCACCCCGCTGGTTGTCGCAGCCAATCACGATCCGGTCGGGGAAAAGAAAGTCGGTGACCGCCGTCCCTTCCCGCAGAAATTCGGGATTGGAGGCAACGTCGAAGGAGTCCGCATCCGTGCCATTGCGCAAAATGATTCTTCGCACCCACTCGCTGGTATAAACCGGAACCGTACTCTTTTCTACGATGACTTTATAGTCCTCGATGCCGCCTGCAATTTCGCGGGCAACTGACTCCACATAAGATAGATCGGCTTCTCCTCTCTCCGTGGGGGGAGTCCCGACAGCCACGAAAATTGCGGAACTGAGTCGAACCGCTTCCTTCAAATCGTCGGAGAAGGTCAGGCGCTGGCCTCGATGCCGATTCAACAATTCCGGTAGGAATTTCTCATGAATGGGCACTTTCCCATCCCGCAGGGCAGCCAGTTTCTCCTGGTCGTTGTCTACGAGTATGACCTCGTGTCCAAGGTCCGCGAAACATGCTCCAGCCACCAAGCCGACGTATCCTGAACCTACGACCGCAATGCGAATCGACATGTACTCCTCAAAGAATGTCCGTAGAATCGGCCTCGAAAAGTTGGGGTAGAAAAGGCGAAGCCGACTTTTAGGCATTCTAAGGTACCTCAGGAATCCGTGTACAGAAAAACGCCCCTTATTTCGGGTGCGGAATGCCAGATTGGGACTTCGATAGTTGGCTGCGTATTCCTGTCTTTTACACGATTCCTTGACGAAACAATTGAAACCAGCAGGAACTGGCCCCATAATGGGCGTGGGCGGTTTGAAAGTCGGGGGCAGTATGACTCTTGGTCCCACCTCACGGCAGGATCAGTCAAGAAAAACACCTTATCCGGGCAACGGAACTTCAAAGGCTGCAGGAGACAGCTTTGCGTCTGATCCGGTGGAGGAGATCGTAGATCTGGCAAGAACGCTAGCCAATGTTGGTGGTGGTGCGCTCTCGCTGGATCTCGCCCTTGATCTGGTACTGAACGAAACCGTCGAGCAGGCGCGCGAAGCCACGCGGGCCTCCGGTGCCGCCATCGCATTGACGCGCGCTGGCGCGATGATTTGCCGTGCTACCACTGGAAATGCACCGAACCTGGGAACGCCTGTCGATACTGCATCCGGGCTTTCCGCTGCATGTCTGAAAACCGGGACCATTCAGCAGTGTTCCGACACGGAGGTAGATCCTCGGGTAGATGCCGACGCTTGCCGGCATCTGGACGTCAGGTCGATGCTGTTGTTGCCCATTTCCGATGCCTCTGGCGTATGCGGAATTCTGGAAGTCTTTTCGCCCATCCCCAACAACTTCGGCGATCAGGATGTACAGGCGTTGAAGTTGTTGGCGAGCAGAATCAACACCGCTAAGAAAGCGACGGAAGAGAGTTTTGCAGAAAAAGCGTCATCGAACGGGAGCGCGGCAGCCGATCAAAGCCATAGCGCAGTTGCGGAAGGAAAGCCATCTTCAGAGAAGGTCGTGGCGCCCCAACCCGGACTTGAATTGGCTGGTCCAGAGCGGGGAACCAGGAATGACGTCCTGACTTCAATCCTGGTTGTTTTGATCATTGCCGCCGCGGTGCTGCTCGGCATCGTGATCGGAGTTCGGCAAACCTACAAGCGAACCGCCCAGGCGCCCGGCGGTTCAGCGGCGGGAAAGGACAGCCATGCTATGCAAGCTGCGCAGGGGGCATCCAGTGCCGTCCCTCCTCAGCAGACCAGCCCATCCGCGGTTACGGGAGTACCAGCGCGAAATCGAGCTGTACCCGGTGTCGGTGGACTGATAGTCACTCAAAACGGAAAGGTCATTTACCGCGCGGAATCGTCGGCATCCAGTGCCAAGACGGCAGCAGATGACAACTCAGCTGCCCGACTGCTGCGTCGGGTCGATCCGCAGTATCCGGAAGCCGCAAAGACGCAGCACCTCGAAGGTGCGGTGGTGCTGGAAGCGCATGTGCTTGGAGACGGCACCGTGGGCAATATTGCCATTGTGAACGGAGACCCCTTACTGGCAGAGGCAGCGACGCAGGCCGTGAAGCAATGGCAATATCAGCCCTATGTAGTGGATGGACGCCCTGTGGAGCGGCAAGAGCGAATTACGGTGAAATTCAGTCTACCGTCAAGTTAGGCCAACCCGTCTGGGAACATCCCTCGGCAGAGCGCGATCAATTGGCCAATTCGCGCAAAGTGGAGCGTACCTTCGGAATGCCGCGCCGAGTCTCCGACACGAGATGAGGCCGGGTTAGGGATGGAGTGGAGCCCGAAATTTCTGCTCCGCTGTCCTTCCCCAGAGCGAGCAGGATTACCTCGACGCGGCTGGATGCCCCAAGCTTTTCAAAGATGCGAGAAAGATAGTTCTTCACCGTGTGCTCGGTGAGCTTCAGCCGCTGCGCTATTTCGCGGTTGCTTAGACCCTCCGTAAGACCCACCACCACGTCGATCTCACGCGGCGATAACAGAGACTGGGTCTCGGGGGTGAAGCGTGGCCGCGCCGGCCCGCCTAATGCATCAAGTAGAAACTGCAACTGGCTGCTGTTTGCCCAGATTTGGCCGGCGTGCACGCATTCGATGCACTTGGCCAGCAAGCGAATCGGTTCCGTGCGGCAAAATACTCCTTGAGCCCCAGCCCGAAATGCCTGGATCACCGAATCGCGTTCGGACGCGTTCAAAAGGACGATGACGCGGGTTGACGGAGACTGGGATCGAAGATCCCGTACAAAGTCCCACGCTCCGTCCGCTCCGGTGAGCGTGGCACTAATTACAGCAACGTGGGGCCTATCTCGTTGCACGAGCGCAGAAATGGCTGCGGGTCCCGTGGGACTTTCAATCACTTGGAACCGTTTTTCTTCTGCAAGGGCGCCAGCCAGCAACTGCGTGTTCATGGGAGTGTTGTCCGCGACCAGAACTACAGCCCTGGTCGACGTGGGAATCGGAATCAAATTTGCCATAATTGCTTTCCGTTCAAGACCGGAGTCGCCCAGTGGATACAGCGGCCCATGAGAATTTGCGCTCGACATAGCGCGCCATCAGTGAGGCTAGGTTCCCCGCATTCCTGAAGCCGACCAGGAAGCAGCCATAGATTTACAGGACGATACGGGTTCAAAAGGTCGGAGTAAATGGCACTATCGGGTAGGTAGCGAAAACCGTGTCCGGTGGGGAAATTTCGCGAAACGCGCCTAAAGGCATGTGTTTACGTCCCAACAATATGTTGGGGAGCGCGCCGTCTGCTAGCTACCTTACGGCTCTTGGCGGTCGCTAACTCCGGGCGGATGGCCCACCCAATGCACGTTTGCAGCCCAGTATAATGAGAGCAACGTTTTCCGGGTACTCTGAATCTTTGATACCGTGGGGAATCATAGATTCGACCGGCACCTTTCATGCCCGTAGACTTTTCTTGAACACAATTTTAAGATTCCGTAGCCGCGATGATGGGCGAGAATCTCGACAGCATTGTCGCGATCAAAAATTAGTGGCCTGCAAATCCACGCAGCAGTTTCGCACGCTCTTCTCAACGCAGGAGTGATCCAAAGATCGCGCGTCAATTTTTATGCTCTTCATAAGTACCGAAGGAGGGCTGATGCAAAGCGAGACACCACTAGTCGACCTGCCACCACTGCCCATGAGTTCACACGCGCAGCAATTTGTGCAGGAGTGCGCCGCTGCTAAACCGAATGCGCTGGCAATTTTTGCTGATGACCGGCAACTGACGTTCGGCCAACTCTGGCAATGGTCCACAAATGTTGCCCATTGCGTGGCGCGGCTTGGCGTGGGACCCGACGTTGTCGTGGGGGTGCTTCTCGATCGCTCGCCCGAAGCCGTCGCCGCAAACCTCGGAATTCTTCGAGCCGGCGGTGCCTTTCTCCCTTTGGACCCTGCGCTTCCCCCGGAGCGCCTTCGATTCGTGCTGCGTGATTCCGGGGTAGGCCAGGTTATAACCAGCGGACCGCTCGCCTCGCGTTTGGTCGACTGCGCTGTCCAAGTGGTGGATATCGGACCGGTGCCATCGCAACCTGCGTGCAGTGATCTGGTTGACTGTCCCGTGTCCCCCTCGAATCTTGCCTACGTGATCTACACCTCGGGGTCGACCGGCGAACCCAAAGGAGTGGAAATCACGCATGCAGGTCTTAGCAACCTGATCCGGTGGCACTGCCGTAATTTTCACGTTACCGCGGCTGACCGGGCTGCTCACATGGCGACCATCAGTTTTGACGCAGCGGTTTGGGAAGTCTGGCCCTACCTCGCAGCGGGCGCGAGCATACACATTCCGCACGCCTCGATTCGCAGCAACCCGGAACTCGTCCGCGATTGGATTGTGGCGCAAGGCATCACCGTGGCCTTCCTACCCACGGCCAGCGCGGAGAAAGCCATGGCGCTGGACTGGCCATCTTCCACCAGCTTGCGCGTTCTGCTTACCGGAGCCGATACGCTGTACCAGCGCCCGCCCGCGTCACTCCCCTTCGCCGTAGTTAATAACTACGGACCGACAGAGTGCACAGTGCTCGCGACCTCGGGCCCAGTCCTGCCTGCTGAACTCGAATCCGGCGTGCCGCCAATCGGACGGCCCATTGATGGCATCGACATTCATATTCTTGACCCTCAGGCGCAAACGGTTGCTGCGGGTGAAACGGGAGAGCTTTACCTGGGGGGAGCCGGCCTGGCCCGCGGCTATCGCAACCGCCCGGATTTGACGGCGCAGAAATTCATAAACAACCCGTTCCCGGGAACTGGGGATCGCCTCTATCGTACCGGCGACCTGGTGCGTCTTAGACCCCATGGGCAACTCGATTTCCTTGGTCGCACCGACGAACAGGTGAAGATCCGCGGTCATCGCGTCGAACCCAGCGAGATCGTGCGCGCGTTGCTCGCCCATCCGGCGATTGAAAGCGCAGCTGTCATTGCCAAAGATGGTGCCGGCGAGAAACGGCTCTATGCCTACATCCAGCGAGCGCCGGGACAGGACCCTCGCCTGGAAAACTTGTTCGAGCACCTGCGCAGCTCCCTGCCTGAATACATGTTACCGGCCGGTTTCATTGCAATAGATTCGCTGCCCATCGGCGCCAATGGAAAGCTCGATCGCTCAGCCTTGCCTGAGCCTAGTTCTGCGAATCTGCTTCGAGATGAGGATTTTGCTTCTCCTTCGACAGTCATAGAGGGCCGAGTAGCGGCTGTTCTTGGCGAGCTGCTTCGCCTGGAGAACGTGGGCCGCACCGACAATTTCTTTCTTCTGGGTGGTCACTCGCTTCTGGGTACTCAGTTGATCACGCGCATCGATGAAATCTTCGGCGTGCAATTGAGCTTGTTGAATCTGTTCGATCATCCTACCGTGGAGGGCATCGCCGCAGAGATTGAAAATCATATCCTTGCCAAGCTGGCAGCGGACGGGCAGTGCGTCACCCTAAGTCCCGAGTCGGATGCTTCTGGACAGGAGCAGACGTCTTGAGCACCCAGAGCGACCCATCAGCCAGGCAGGAAAGGCCCGAGCGGGCGCTCAGTCTGTATCATCTTCTCGACCCTGCGGTTCTGGCCAACCCTTATCCGCTATTTCATCGTCTGCTAAACGAGTCGCCCGTTCACTGGGATCCGTTCCTTCATGCCTGGATCGTCACGCGCTACCAGGATGTAATCGAGGTTCTGCATTCTTTCGCGGCAGCCCGTACGCCTGCTCCGGAGCAACTGGAGCGAATCGGGCTGGGCCGACTGAGCCCGATCGCCGGCCTCATGGTGCAGTTGATGCTGTTCATGGATGGCGGCGCGCACACTCGCCTTCGCGGTCTCGCCTCCAAAGCTTTTACTCCGGCCCGCGTGGAAAAGCTGCGCGCGCACATCCGCGAGATTGTTGATCAGCTTCTCGACCAGGTTCAGGCACAGGGAAGCATGGATGTAATCCGTGATTTTGCCGAGCCGCTGCCGGCCATCGTAACCGCAGAAATGCTTGGCGTTCCAGCGGAGGACCGCTTCCGGCTAAAAAAATGGTCCGCCAACTTCGCCGAGATGCTGGGCAATTTCCAGCACAACCCGGAGCATGCGAAATTGATGCTCGGAACCGTCGAGGAAATGACTTCGTACTTCCGCGACACGGTTCATCAGATGAGGATTCAACCTCGCGAAGGCCTCATCCAGTCGATGCTTTCCGCCGAAGTGGATGGCGATCGCTTGACCGAAGACGAAGTGATCGCCAATGCCATCGTCACCATGGTCGGTGGCATGGAGACGACCACGAATCTGATCGGCAACGGTGTCTTGACCCTGCTTCGCCATCCGGATCAGATGGCCAAGGTGGCGGCGGATTTGACTCTGATCCCGTCAGCCGTGGAGGAAATGCTGCGCTTCGAGAGCCCCAGCCAGCATACTGCTCGAATTGCTCCTTGTGACCGTGAACTGGGTCAGAAACCAATTCGAAAAGGACAAGCTGTCATCGCCGTGATGGCAGCCGCCAATCGCGATCCGGAGCGATTTCCCGACCCGGACGTGTTCGACGTGACGCGGCGTGACAACCGGCATGTTGCCTTTGGATATGCCGCTCACTTTTGCTTCGGTGCTCCCCTGGCCCGAGTGGAAGGTCAGCTTGGATTTGAGGCGCTGCTGCGTAGATTCAGTAATTTCCGGCTGGTTCCACAGAAGCTGGAGTGGCGCAGCAATCTGGGTTTGCGCGGACTCACTTCGCTGAGAATTGAATTCGATCGCCGACGCGATTCCGTGAGTAGCGCAAGCAGGATCGCATCGAAAGAGTTACCTTCCCTGTGCCCTCACAATAAGACCGCGATTCAATAAGACCGCGATTCATTCGTGATGGATTTGCCGCAACCCGGACACAAACCGCGGTGGTCAATGCCGCGCTCTCATCTCTAGAACGGAATGTCTTCGTCGGTAATAGGCCCCGCAGAAGCGGGTTCATGCTCAGACGTGCGCTGATCGAAGTTATTGCCCGCAGATGCACTGCGGGAACCTGCAAACTCGCCGCTACCCTCACCGCGTCCCCCAAGCAGGATCAGATCATTTGCGACAATTTCGGTCATATACTTTTTCTGACCGGATTGCTTGTCGTCCCAGGAGCGCGTTTGAAGCCGGCCTTCGATGTAGACCTTGCCGCCCTTCTTCAAGTACTCACCGGCAATCTCAGCGAGTCTCTGCCAGAGCACCACGTTGTGCCATTCGGTGCGATCCTGCCACTCTCCGGCTTTATCTTTAAAGCGCTCGTTCGTCGCGATAGTCATCTTGGCGACCGCCGTGCCTTGGGGCGTGTATTTGATCTCCGGATCTTTGCCCAGATTTCCGATCAATTGAACGCGGTTCAGACTTTTGCCAGCCATACTCATGCTCCTTGGAAGGGTTCACTATAGCAGAATATGCGGGGGCAGGAGCGTCCCGGACCTCGCAAACATCTTTGCCCCGTGCCGTTTTGGGTCGGACACCGGAATGTTCTAGCGCTTGACTAGAAACGGATTCGTCTCCCGCTCCTCACCGATCGTCGTCAACTCACCGTGTCCGGGCACCACGATCGTGTCGTCTGGCAGAGCGAGCACCGTATTGTGCAGCGAGCGCATGATCTTCTGCGTGTCACCGCCGGGAAGATCGGTTCGGCCAATCGAGCCCGCGAACAGGGTATCGCCCGCGATTAATTTCTTTTCTGTCACAAAATGCAGACAGATGCTGCCTTCCGTATGCCCGGGGGTGTGCAGGACTTCGGCCACAAGTGGTCCCGCCTGGATCGTCTCTCCAGTCGTTACACTGTGATCGATCTCCACCTTCCCCGGAGTGGGTACTCCTATCCACGCCGCTTGCAGGTCAAGCATTTTGAGCAGAGCGTGATCATTCTGATTCAGCAGAATCGGTGCGCCAGTGGCAGCACGCAATTTCATCGCACCGCCCACGTGATCGATGTGCGCGTGCGTAATCACGATTTGCTTTACGTGTAGATTGTGCTTTTGGATGAGAGCTAAAACCTCTTCGATATCGTCACCCGGATCGATCACCATGGCCTCGCGGCTAGCTTCGTCTCCGACCACCGAGCAATTGCATTGCAGCGGACCAACGGCAAGAATTTCGTGGATCATTCCGTTATTGTACGGGAGCCATATTCACAGGGCTGCAGGGTTCAGACTTGATCGGAAGCGCAAAACTGAGCCCATGTGCAATGGCACGATAGTTTAGTTGCTGCATTCCGCACTTGAGTTCACAATACTGGCAAATGCTTGGGGGAGGAATTCTGTGGCGAAATACCGTCAACCGGGATATCAGGATAGCGATCGAGAGCCGCGCCGACAGGAGATGCCGAAGAAGGCGCCTCCGGAACGCAAGAGCGGTCCGCCGCGTTGGGATCACGCGCTAGGCCCTCGGCCGGTGAACCTGCCGGGCACGAGAACCGTGTCGCGATGCGCTCAGTGCGGAACCGTGCTGCAAGGTGCGGCAAGCTCGGGCGAAGGGCAGTGTCCTAAGTGCGGCTTTGAACTGCACTCCTGCAAACAGTGCACGTTCTTCGATCCTGGAAGCAGGTTCGAGTGCATGAAGCTGGTTACGGAGCGCATCGCGAAAAAAGATGCGCGCAATGGATGCGAATTGTTCGAAATTCGCGTGACGCGGGAGAAAGAGACTTCGACTCCCGCCAGCCTGCGTCCAAATGACGCGCGCGCGGCGTTCGAGAATCTGTTTAAGAAGTGAGCGATCGCACTTACACCCGCCGAAATGATGCTACGGCTTCTGTGTTGGCCGTAGAAGAATCTCGCTCATGAACGATCGCGGCGCCTGCATCACCAGCATGAGTACCGCGTGAGCCACGTCATCAGGTTGCAGCATTTTCTTCGTATCTTTGCCCGTGTGCGGGTCAAAATCGGTTTGGACTGAGCCCGGACAAATCACCGATACCCGCACTTTGTGCCCGCGTAGTTCTTCCGCCACCGAATACGTCAGCCCATTCAAGCCCCACTTCGAAGCGGCATAGGCTGCTCCGTTGCGCAGAGGGTTCTTTCCCGCAAGCGAGGAGATGTTAATGATGTGGCCAGATTGCGCGCGAATCATCATGGGAGCAAATGCGCGGATGGCGTAGTAGACGCCGCGCAGATTCGTGTTCAGGATGCGGTCCCACTCTTCGGCCGGCAACTCGTGAAGAGGTGAGTTAAGGCCGCCCGCCCCTGCGTTGTTCACCAGGACGTCGATTCGACCGAACGTACTCTCGACCCGCGCGGCGGCGTGCTCCAGTTGGTGCGCCACGGTGACGTCGCAGGGGATAACCTCCGCTTTGCCCCCACTGTCCACAATCGTCGCTGCGGTTTCTTCCAGGGTGGATTGGGTGCGTCCGCATAACACCGCGGTTCCACCGAGAGCGGCTAAATGGCGTGCAATCGCGGCCCCAATGCCGCGGCCGGCGCCGGTGACGACAGCAATCTGGCCTTTGAGGGGTGCTGCGGTGTCCATACAGGTGGGTGCTCCATTCTTTTCGCTGCCAGGAGGTGCAAGGGACAAACATCCATGCCCTCCATTGTTTGCATCTTAATACTAACGGGGAGTGCGAATGGGAACTCGCTTGCCTTCGACCGGAGAGGTACTTATAATCCCGCCAGCCGGGAAAAAGGGTCAGCGGTTACGACACTCCACCGGGGATCAGGTCTCCCGGCCCTGCCAGGAAGCCCGGCATTCCAAGCAGGATCCGAAACACATGCGGTCCAGGCGGAATGCAGTTGCTGCGTCGAGTACAAAGAACACGTTTTCCGAAATAGATACTTCCCGAGTTTTCAAGGAGCCATACTGATGAAAAAGATTCTGCTTTCGGCTGTGCTTGGGGTTGCGGTGGTTGCAGTAGGACAGAATCCTGCCCCGCCGGCTCAGGGACAACCGGCTACGCCACCGGCTCAGGGGCAAGCGGCGGCACCGGCGCAGGGTCAGCCCGCGTCGCAGGCACCTGTGATTAAAGATCCCGCTGAATATAACGCGTACGTGGCGGCTGTGCAGCAGAAGGATCCGCAGGCCAAGATCAGCGGCATGGAGGCATTTCTCACCCAGTATCCCAACAGCGTCATGAAGCAGCAGGCGCTCGAGGTCTTGATGCAGTCATACCAGCAGGCCAACAATGCTCAAAAGGCTACTGAAACGGCGCAGAAGCTGGTGGAAGCCAATCCCTGCCAAGTGCCTGCTCTCACCTTGCTGGCTTATATAGATCGCATGAAGGCCCAGGGTGGAGATCCCAACGGCAAGCAGTTATCAGCCGACGCTGAAAAGTATGGGCAGCAGGGGCTGGGTTGCCTGGACAAATTCCAGAAGCCTGAAGGCACCAGCGATGCCGATTTCCAGAAGATGAAGGCCCAGATGACAGGCAACTTTGACGCAGCCGTCGGCTGGGGCGCCTTGCAGGACAAAGACTATGCTAAAGCCGCGCAGTCGTTGAAGGCCGCAGTGGAGGCGAATCCTCCCGACTCGCAGAAGGATTTGGCCCTGCTGTATCCCCTGGCATTGGCCTATCTACAACAGAATCCCCCGGACTATCAGAATGGCATCTGGTACGCCGCGCGCGCCGCTGCCGCTGCTCCGCCGCAGAGCCAGCCGGGACTCGAGAAATACGCCCACTCGCAATACGTGAAGTATCACCAAGGAGAGGATGGCTGGGACACCGTCTACAATGCGGCCAAGGCCGGAGGCCCTCAAGCGCCCATTCCGCCGCCGCCGACTCCTGCGGATCAGGCCCACGATATGGTCACCAAGACTCCGCCCGACAAAATGGATTTCGCCACTTGGGAGTTCGTGCTGACCAACGGTAACCAGACGGATCAGGACACGGTTTGGAACGCGATCAAAGGCAAGGCCGTGCAGATGAACGGCGTGGTAATGAGCACCGAGCCGGATCAGTTTATGATCGCCGGCAGTTCGGACGACATCGAGGCGAAGAAGCCCGATATCACTCTGAAATTCGCTGATAAAGTGCCGGCAAAACTCATCCCGAAAGACGGCGCCAGCTTCGATTTCCAGGGCGAGCCCGCTTCCTACACATCCAACCCTTTCATGATGGTGATGGAAAAGGGTCAATTGCTAAGGCAAAAGGCCCCTCCTTCAACCACCAGAAAAGCACCCGCGCGTCGTAAACCCGCTGCTCAGTAAACCGGACCGAAAAGCAAGGGCAGCCCGAAAGGGCTGCCCTTAATTTTTGCTCCAATGAGGGACTCTGATGGCGAATTTTTAAGACCTAGCGCACGATTCTCTTTTCAAACGATACAGGTCGTGCGCTCTTTGGAGGCCGCTTCACCCCATCTCGCAACTGGCGCACATCAATCTTCAGTTCGCTGATCGTGCGGCTCAGCGTATTCCGGTGCATTCCTAATTCCCGGGCAGCACGGCACTGGTTACCCTTGTTTTCTTGCAGGACGGTGAGGATGAACCGCTTCTTGAACTCCCGCACGCCCTCGGAATAAAGAATATTGCTGCGATACATTTGCAGAATGAGTGCTTCTAATTGATCTTTCACGATGCGTCTCTTTCTTATGACTGAAATTGTTGAATGCGGTCCTGCATGTTTCGGCGCGACGCTACCTGCGAGTTCCGTTCAAATTCTGCGGCGCCTCATGGATCAGGCCGAGACCCTGATAAAAACGACCGCGCAATTCCGCGGGCGCCAGCCAGATCGCAGCCCTGCCCACAACCAGGAAATACGGCGCCAGTTGCGAATTTCGCAGAAGGTTCGAAGTTGGTTCAAAAGCTGTAATGCCCATCAGGATTACCGCCACCATCAATCCACCCTTGAGCAACCCCAAAACAGCGCCCAGGAAACGGTCAAGTCCGCTGAGTCCGGCCTCTTTCATGATCCAGCGTACGATTCTGGCCGCCAAGCCGAAAAAGAGCACGATGGCAAAGAAGATAATCAGGAAACCCAGAATCTCAGCCAACCACGGGTTCTTCAGGAAACTCTCAAGCCATTCCGCGAAGCTTTGATAGCGCCACGCAGCTACCATGTAGCCCACAATCAGCCCTGCCATCGACAACGCTTCCGAAAAAAATCCTTGCATCGCGGCCGCCATAACGTTCAGCAGCACGACCGCGCAAATCACCCAATCGGCGATGCTCATTCGGCCCACCCGCAGGAACTCGAGCGTCTTCCCACGGCTAAACTGTCAACTCGTGCCCAGTAAGTTGCCGGTAGGCTTCCAGATACTTTTCACTGGTGCGTCGCGCCACATCCGGCGGAAGCGCGGGAGCGGGCGGCTGCTTGTTCCAGTGAATTTGCTCCAGGTAATCCCGAACGTATTGCTTGTCATAGGAATCCTGCGCGCGCCCGGGCTCATATTTTTCAGCCGGCCAAAAGCGGGAGGAATCCGGGGTCAGGACCTCGTCGGCAAGGGTGATTCCATGCTCGGTGCGTCCGAATTCAAACTTTGTGTCGGCAATGATGATGCCCCGCTGCCGCGCATAGGACGCCGCCTTCTTATACACGCGCAACGTTAGATCGCGAAGATGGCTCGCCGTCTCTACCCCCACGATATCGCACATCTGGTCGAATGAAATGTTTTCATCGTGCCCAGTAGTCGCCTTGGTAGAAGGCGTGAAGATCGGCTCGGGAAATGCATCCGATTCTTTCAGCCCCGCGGGAAGGGAAATACCTGACACCTTTCCAGTCGCCTTATATTCCTTCCATGCCGAGCCGGAGATGTAACCTCGCACCACGCACTCCACCGCGAACATCTCGGCGCGCCTTACCAACATGGAGCGGCCGCGAAGCTGCTCCTGATACTTGCGCGCCTCCGGCGGGTACTGATCCACGTTAGCGGTAACCAAGTGATTGGGAACAATATCAGCCAGGAAATCGAACCAGAACAGCGAAAGCTGGTTCAGAACGCTTCCCTTGTGAGGGATGCCCGTCGCCAAAACGTAATCAAACGCTGAGATGCGGTCGCTGGCCACGAACAACAGTTGTTGTTTGCCTATTTCATATACGTCGCGGACCTTGCCGCTGGCATGTAGTTTGAGGTCGGGAAAGTCGGTTTTTAGGAGAACGGAATCGAGGAGATCGGGGCTCATGATGAAATTTTACAGTTAAGAGGCGAGGCGTATTCTAGCGTCTCAGAAAAAAATGTCAACGATTCTCGTCAGGCGTCGAGATAACACTACAGATTTTGCCTGATGGAAAAACTTTCTCGACAAAAGTGCTGCGCTTACCCACGCGTTTTGCCAGACGGAGCTTGTGGAAAAGCTGAGGGATGCGTGGAAAACCGGTCGCATATAAGCCTTCGCCGGATGCTTCGCCGCGGAAAGTGCGGCTCAGGATGACAACGGTACGGGAAGTGCTTGCTTCGGAATCGATGCGCTGCACTCGCGTGCCTGCGCTGTCAAATGTATGAGCATTGATGCTGTGGAGAGCGACCGCTCTGTCATTCTGAGGGTCACGTTTTCTGTGGGCGAAGGATCCATGCAAGCCCGGCTAAGGCTGACCCCTTCTGTCACTGCGTTCCAAATCTCACGGATACCAGCTTGGACACGCCCGGTTCCTGCATGGTCACACCGTATAGCACGGGCGCGATGCTCATCGTCTTCTTGCTGTGGGTGATGAGCACGAACTGGGTCTGCACGCTCATCTCTTTCACGAGTTCCGTGAATCTGCCGACATTGGCCTCGTCCAGCGGAGCATCCACTTCGTCCAGAATGCAGAACGGACTTGGCGCATATTGGAAGATGCCGACCAGCAGTGCCAGTGCCGTGAGCGCTTTCTCCCCGCCCGACAGGAGGAGCACGCTCTGCAGTCGCTTGCCCGGCGGCGAAGCGATCACATCGATGCCGCTCTCCGCGCTGTTCTCCTCGTCGGTTAGCTTCATGAACGCGTGGCCGCCGCCAAACAGCTTCTTGAACGTCGCCTGGAAGTTGTCGTTGATCCTGGTGAACGCCTCTTCAAATTTCTGCCGGGAAATCAGGTCGATCTCGCGGATCGTTGCGGTCGTATTCTCAATGGACGTGATCAGGTCCTTGCGCTGTGTTTCGAGGAACCCGTGCCGTTCTACCGTCTCCTTGTACTCTTCCAGCGCCATCATGTTGACCGGGCCCATGGCCTCCAGCTTCGCCCGCATGTCACGGTACTGTTGATCTTCCGCTGCGAGTAGCTCGCCGCTCACCGGAGCGATGGTGCTATCGGCCATGAGCGTGCCATGCTCGATGCCCAATTCGGTGAGGCAGGTTTCTGACATGTGCTGCGCGTCGGACTGCAGCTTCGCCGCCGCCGCCGATAGCTCGCCTCGCCGGTCCCGGGCCTGATCCAGGAGCATACGGCTGCTCCGCAGCAGTTCCTCAAGCTCCGCCAAGCGTGCGCGGAGTTGCTCAGTCTCGAATTGCAGCAGCCCTTCCCGCGCCTGCGCCGCGTTGCGCTCCGCGTCCAGGTCGGCAGCCGTCTGGACCAGTTGCTCATTTTCGGATTCCCGCTGCAGCTTCTCCGCCGCGGCGCTTTCGATCTGACTATTCAACAGATGGATGCGCTCATCCATTTCCGCGAACAAAGACTCGATTCTCTGCAGCACGGCCGCAGCGGATCGATGACGCTCTTCCAAGGTAGCCACGCGAGCCGCGTGCTGCGAAGTCGTTTGCGCCGACTCTTCCCGCCGAAGGCGAAGCGACGTAAGCACTGCTTGCGCCGCTGCCATCTGCTGTTCCAGTTCCGCGCGCTTCAGATCCAGAACCTCGATCTCGGATTGCCGCGCGCACAAAATGCCTTGCTGCTCGGAGCGCTCCGCCGCCAGCCGGCTCAGATCCATCACTGCAATGTTGAGCCGCTCATTGACCCGCCCCATCTCGGAATCAAGCTGTTGCAACATGTGGCCGGAGGTCATGGCCTGATGCTCCGCTTCCCGCTTTTCTCCTTCCAGCCGTTCCAGCAGGGAAGAGAGTTCTTTGATTTCGCGCCCGAGCGTGAGTACTTGCATTTCCTCCGACGTCACCGCTCGTTCGAGTTCTTCCACTTGACGCATCAGGTCGCGCAGTTCGCGCTTCATCGAAAGCGGCCCCTCAGCGCGCTGTTTGCCGCCGGTCACGGTCACGTTATGGAAGCATTCGCCGCCCTGCGAAAGGAAAAAGGCATTGGGATTCTCCAAGGCAAGACCACGCGCCACGCCCGGCTCAGGAACTATGTAGCCGTCGCGCAATTTCGGCAGAATGACTTCCAGGGATTTTCCAAATCCGTCCAGCACTCGAATCGTGTTCTTCAGCGGGAGAATCTGCGCGGAAGGAGGCGCTGCGTGAGCCGCTTCGTCCACCACGAACGAGAACTTGGCTTGCGAATCCTCGGGATGCACCAGGAAAGTCGCCCGTCCCTCCACGTCACTGCGCAAAAGCCGCAGACCTTCGTCCGCTGCGTCCCACGACTTCACGACGATGTAATTGAGCTCATCCCGCAGGAAATCTTCCACCACGCCTTCGTACCGCGGCTCCACTTCCAGAAAATCCGCAAGCACACCCACTGGGGCCAGCCCACCCTGCATCACGCCTGACTGGAACAGCCTTCGCACCGACTCAGTCGAATATCCGTGCTCGGCGATTACAGCTTCGAGCGATCCCTTCTTGCCCAGCGCAGTCGCATACTCGGCGCGGAGCACATCAAGGTTGATCTTGGCCCTGCTTTCGTCTTCCTTCTTCGATTCGACCAGCCGCCGCACTTGGCTTATCTCCTCGGTGATGCCGCTAACCCGCTGTTTAACACTCTCAAACTCAAGCGCGAGTTGTCCGCGCTGCCCGCCAAATGCCTCGACCTGAACATTGGCATTCGTGATCTCGGCATCGAGACGCCGCCCCTCGCGATCGATTCCCGCCAGCCTCTCTTCCGCTTGCGCCAGCTGGTTTCGCAGCCGCGATCCAGACGAAACGATATCGAAAATTACAACTCGGGATTCTTCCTGTTGCCGCTCGATTTCCGCGAGACTGGTCGCCGCCGCAGCGGCATCCTGCTGGCACAGTGCAAGATCGCTTTGCGCCGCAGCCAGATCTCCAGCCGCGGATTCCAGAAGTTGCCGGTTCGATTCCCGCTCGGTTTCCAGAGCCGTCAGCCGGTGACGAGCCTGGGCCAACTCGGCTTCAGCCGCCGCCGACCGGACCACCAACTCGGCGCAGCGTTCTTCATTGTGCTTCTTGCGGGCATGCGCGCGATCGATTTCCATCGCGATCTGCGCTATACGATCGCGATTCTCCCGCAATTCCGTTTCGATCGAATAGCCGCGCTGTGTCCGTTCCGCATGCTCGCCTTCAAACGCCTGCACCTCTTCGGTGCGATGCTGCATTTCTTCTGCCAGCGCACTTAATTGAGCGTCGAGTTGTGCGCTCTCCCGTTCAACGGCCGCGAACTTGCTCGCCAGCACCAGGCGCAACTTGCTGCGCATTTCTTCCCGGAGCCTGGCATAACGTTCTGCTTTCGAGGCCTGCCGCTTCAACGAGTTCATCTGCCGCGTGACTTCTTCGAAGATGTCGTTGACGCGGTTCAAATTGAGCTTGGCGTCTTCCAGGCGTGCTTCGGCCAATCGCTTCTTGGTCTTGAACTTCGTAATGCCAGCCGCTTCCTCGAGAATGGCGCGGCGATCCGTAGGACGGCTGCTAAGAATCTGCCCAATCCTTCCTTGCTCAATCAGGGCGTAAGATTCAGGCCCCAGGCCCGTACCCATAAACAGTTCCTGAATGTCGCGCAACCGGCACAGCTTGCCATTCAGCAGATATTCGCTGTCCCCAGACCGAAACAGGCGGCGCGTAACCACAATCTCCCCCGCCCGAAATTGCTGTTGATTGAACTTGCGCCGGCGAATCTTTAGAACTACATGCGCGGCCGGCATGCCTATCGAGGCCGCGTCGGCAGGTGGAGTCACATTGTGTGCAGGCAATGCAAAGATGGGTTCATCATCCGGAAACGCGATCGCAATCGTATTGATCTTCGACCGGGGAACTTCAACTTCTTCCGTCTTGCCGGGCTGAGCGTCCTCCACCGCGCGCTCCGTCGCCTCCGCCGAGCGGGCTCGAATCGCAGCTTCGTCCCAATCATCCGCCATGGGTGCAGTGGGCTCGGGCATGTCGTCCTGGATCTCGATCTCGGTCGCGGCATTCGCGTCGGCTCCGCCGTAAACCCCGGGATCGATCAGGGTCAGCGAAACCTCCGCCATGCCAGTCGGCTTGCGGTCGCGAGTTCCGGCGAATATCACATCTTCCATCCGCGCTCCGCGCAAGGTCTTGGCCGACTGCTCGCCCAAAACCCACGAGATCGCGTCCGAAATATTCGATTTTCCGCAACCGTTCGGCCCAATGATGGCCGCTACCCCGTCACCGTGGAACTT
Organism: Acidobacteriota bacterium; assembly: GCA_046723715.1. GTDB lineage: Bacteria > Acidobacteriota > Terriglobia > Terriglobales > Acidobacteriaceae > Sulfotelmatobacter. The sequence goes on from JBKOUZ010000017.1 coordinate 24,694, forward strand.
GAGTTCGGTACGGTCGCAGAACGACTTGAACCCCAGAATCTGAAGTCTCTTCAGTTTGAGCAACGTAAACTCCTTAACACCATTGGCCAGATCAGGGTGCGGGTGCCCCATCTCTCGCGCGCTCTGTGCGCGACAAATGAGGGGTTCGTCTGTTTACCGGGAAGGTTCCCCTTCCGCATTGGATGCCTTTTACGGTTCCGATAAGGCCGGTTCTGCGCGTTATCACCACCCGGGGCTGGAATGGGTGGGCACAAAGTTAAGCTACTGTAACGGCAAAATTCAGCCTGGGTCAAGTAATATAACACCATATATGGTGTGGGCTTACGCGATTGTGCCTTGTATTGCACAGACATTGCACCTGATGCGCAGTTTTGGATTGGAGTGGGAAGAGGAGGTGGGAGAACCGCGAGAGCAGGATAAGGCTAGCTCATCGCGGTAAAGAAGTGCAACGGCGATCTTGTAGTGTCGCGTTTTCGAATGCGACCTGGCAAGAAAATGAAACGGGGCCAATTCACATGTGAATTGGCCCCATGCACTTCAATTAAGCCGCTCGGCGATTCCGGCCTCTAAGCAGCCGCAACCGTCGTCTGGATCCCGAATCGTCGTCGTAATCCGAAATACCGGCAATTGCGATCTCTCCGCCGCCTTGCGTGTAGAAAAAAGCGGAGTCCCTTGCTTTCTTCAGGCGGAGCAGTTTGGGCATAGCCCCGGAGGCGGCCGCTACGCCGTAGTCCAGGATGCCGTGCGTTTTGAAGTTCCAGACGCGGAATACGCCGTATTCGTAATCCGTCATCAAGGCGTTCAGCAGCACACTCGCTCCCAGTGCCGTTGCTGCATGTCCGGCGCGACGGTTGCCACGCTTGTAGAACAATGCCGCGGCGGCGAAGTTCGCTCCCGCATGGATATAGTCAATAATCGAGTGAGTCTTCGAGGAGATCACTCGCGGAAAAAAGTTGTCTACTTTCAAGCCTGACATCTCCAAATCTCCTATTCGTTAAGCGGCTCTGGCGCCGTCTGCCCAAGGATCCAGCACCACTTTGGTGCAGTTCTCCTTCTTATCCCGAAAGATTTTGTACATCTCCGGCGCCCGCTCAATCGGCACCCGATGACTGATGACAAAGCTGGGATCGAACTCTCCTTTCTCGATCTTGTCCAGCAGTGGCTTCATGTAGCGCATCATGTGCGTTTGCCCGGCCTTCATGGTCAGGCCCTTATTCATGAACGCGCCCATCGGGATGTTGTCGTCAAACCCTGTATAGACTCCAGGCACCGACACCGTGCCTCCCTTGCGACATGCCTGAATCGCTTGGCGAAGCGCGATCGGACGGTCCATTTCGAGGCGGGCCATCTGCTTGGCCCGATCCATCATGTACATAATCCCGTGGTCATGTGCTTCCATGCCGACGGCATCGATGCAACGGTCGGGCCCGATGTTCCCGGTCATGTCCTTCAGCGTCTGTACGACATCATCCACTTCTTCGTAATTGATGGTTTCAGCGCCACCGGCTTGCGCCATGCGCAGTCGGTAATCGAAGCGGTCGATCGCGATCACGCGCTCCGCTCCCAGCATGAAGCAGGAACGAATGGAGAATTGCGCGACCGGTCCGCATCCCCAGATCGCAACTGTATCCCCGGGCTCAATATCCGCCATGACTGCACCGAAGTACCCAGTCGGATAAATATCGGAAAGGAACACAGCCTTCTCGTCCGGGATCCCCTCCGGCACTTTGATCGGTCCCACATCGGCGAATGGCACGCGAGCGTACTGGGCCTGCCCGCCGGCATATCCGCCCATCATGTGCGTATATCCGAACAGGCCGGACGGCGAGTACCCCATCAATTCCTCCGCCATCCAATAGTTCGGGTTCGAATTGTTGCAGAGCGACCAGAGTTGTTTCCTGCAGAAGAAGCAATTCCCGCAAGCAATGGTGAAGGGAACTACCACCCGGTCACCCACCTTCAACTTGTCGTGCTTGAGTCCGGCGCCGACTTCCACCACCTCACCCATGAACTCGTGGCCCATGATGTCGCCTTGTTCCATGGTGGGGACAAATCCGTTGTAAAGATGGAGATCCGAACCGCAGATGCAAGTGCTGGAAATTTTTACGATCGCGTCACGCGGATTCAGAATGGTGGGATCGGGCACCGTCTCCACGCTCATTTTCTCAACACCCATGTAGCAGACTGCTTTCATGCCATCCTCCTTCGCGCTGCGAACGTCTCGGTCAGGTTTGAACTCGGTGGAATGGGCCGGGTGGGATCGGCAACTCTCATCACACCGGTCAGGAAGTCTCGTCGCCCGTGGGGCTGGCCCTCGATCGTCGGAATTTCTCCGGCTTCCATCATTGCTTCCAGGCGCCGCAGGTCCTGACGAATGATGAAGTTGGCTCCCTTATTCAAGAAATTCGCGAGTGCGTTGCCAGTGCCGAGCGAAGGACTGTACTCGATATGCACATCGATCAGTGTTCCGCGGCCGGCAGGAGCGGAACGAAAGTCCACGCTGCCGTCCACCCGGATGTCGGAATCCGGCAGCGAATGCCAGGCAATATGCTCATTTTCACGCTCGTTACTTATTTCGGTGTCCCAGCGGATTGATTTTCCAGCTGGCCCCAGCGCGACCCACCGCCAACGGCGGTCGTCCAGTTTGCTGACACTTTCCAGGCGGTTCATGAATCGAGGCAAGTTCTCGAAATCCCGCCAGAACCGGTACACCTCCTGGGGGGTGCAATTGACCAGAATCGTGGCCGAGGCGGCGGACTCAGGCGAGGGTTTGCGATTAGCGGCGATGAAAGCCAGGCTCCCGCCGCTTGCTGCCAATGCGATGCCAAGCGGCGACCGCCGCGTGATTCCATAAATAGCCAGTGCGCTGCCGCCGATCAATGCGCCCCAGCGCTGGGGTGACATTGAACGGGACCGGCCACGTCCAGCATCGGTAATGCGTATGCGTGCGTTTTCAGCCATATAGATACGACCTTTTCTTGGGATTGTACAAATTGAGAATTTTCGATCAGATGCCTGTTAGCAACAGGGCCGTTGCCGTTGTGAGTGCGAAAATCCACTCGCCAGCTAGTACAACCGGCAGTGCACCGAGAGCCGTGCAAACGCAAAGACCAATTCTGCAGAGAACCCTAGCGTTGAAAAAAAAAGCGCCACAAAGGGCGCTTTTTAGAGGCTTAGGCTACCGGCTGGAAGCCAGTAGCCGAGAGCTAAGAGTTAATGCAAAGCCTTAACTTGCTAGCTTCTCGAAAAACCTGCAGATTGTCTCAATCCCGCGATAGAAGTTAGGAATGTGGAACTTCTCGTTGGGAGCATGCAGATTATCGTCTGGCAATCCGAAGCCCATCATCACGCTGGGAATCTTCAACACGTCCTGGAAATCGGTCACAATGGGAATGGAGCCCCCAGACCGGATAAATACCGTGTCCTTCTTGAACGTGTCGTGCAACGCCTGGGTTGCCGCCTCGATGTACTCATTGTCGGTGCTAACCACGCATGCCGGACCTTTGCTCCACACTTTCACCTTCGTGTCGATCCCCTTGGGCGTGTTCTTCTTTATGAATGCCAGGTACTTCTTGAGAATGTCATCTGGATCCTGGTTGGGAACAAGGCGCATCGAGACCTTGGCTTTCGCTTTCGCCGGGATGACAGTCTTGGCGCCATCGGCAGTAAAACCCCCGGGCATGCCATGAACTTCCAGCGTCGGTCGCGCCCACGTTCGATAGAGGACTGAGAATCCAGGCTCGCCGGTGAGGACTTTGGATCCAACTTCCTTCTTGCGATATTCCTCTTCGTTGAACGGCAGACGCTTCCAGGCTGTCAGTTCGGCAGCGGTGGGAGCCTTCACGCCCTTGTAAAAGCCGGGAATCAGGATCTCGCCCTTGGAATTCTTCATCTTGCCGATCATCTCGATTAAAGCGAAGAACGGATTGGGTGCCGCTCCTCCGTACATCCCCGAGTGCAAATCTGTTTTCGATCCGTAAGCTTCAATCTCGGTGTACACCAAACCGCGCAGGCCAACGCACAATGTCGGAAGATCCGGAGCAAAGAGCTCCGTATCGCACACCAGCGCGAAATCCGCCTTCAGCTTGGATTTCTGCTTGCGGATGTACTCGGCAATCGACTCGCCGCCCACCTCTTCCTCGCCCTCAAAGAGCACCTTCACATTGATCGGCAGCTTGCCTCCGCCGCTTTGCATGAGCGCCTCAAGAGCCTTGACCTCCATCCAGAGCTGGCCTTTGTCGTCGACCGCTCCTCGCGCGTAGATGTTGTTGTTGCGCTCAGTGGGCTCAAATGGCGGAGAGTGCCATTCATCCAGCGGTTCCGCGGGCTGCACATCATAATGCGCGTAGCAGAGAACAGTTGGCTTGCCGCTGGCATGCAGCCAATCGGCGTAGATCAGCGGATGTCCCTTTGTGGGGATGATCTCGACATTCTCCATTCCGATGCGGCGCAGTTCGCTGGCCACATAATTCGCTGCTTTTTGAATGTCGGGTTTATGTTCATCGAGCGTGCTCACGCTGGGAATGCGGAGTAGATCTTTGAGTTCGTTCAGGAAGCGCTGCTGGTTACTGCGGGCAAAATCCACTGCGGAAGAAGCCATAGATGAGTCCTTTCTGTGGTCTCGGAAGATACGCAAGGATGCGCATCGAGACTCCGAGGAAACGAATCAGTATAGCGCCACCTGAGACAGTATGCGCTCCAGGTGCTCTGAACATTCAAGCGTTTCTGGACTCAAGAGTGTCGCTTTTCCCGTGACTAGCTCAGTGGAACCGTGAGGGTGAAAAAGCGGCAAGGTCGAGCTCCGGTTGGGTGCCTTCAATCACAGCGCACATGAGCTTCGCAGTGACCGGCGCCAGCAAAATGCCATCCCGGAAGTGACCTGTGGCGACGTAATAGCCGGGCGTTGCCGTCGGGCCGAGAATAGGAAGCCCGTCAGGAGTTCCGGGCCGCAGCCCGGCCCAGTCTTCAAGGATGCGTGCGTCACGCAGCCTGGGCACAAGCTCCAGAGCAGCACGGTGCAGCCGCTGAATCGTCTCCGGATCGGTGCGCTTGTCGAATCCCGCTTGCTCCACCGTCGCTCCCACCAGCAAACGGCCATCGCTCCTCGGAATCAGGTAAGCCTTTGGCGAGCGAATCACGTGCCTGAGCAAGGTGCGCGTGGGCATCGCCAGGCAAAGCATCTGACCTTTGACTGGACGAGTCGGAAACGAATGCGGTGGAATCTGTCCCGACCAGGCGCCCGCGCAGTTGACGACTTTGCTTGCAAGGAACGACGTTTTGGCGGTGATCACGCCTGTCACGCGGCCATCGGAAAGGCTTACCGAGCTCACGGGATCGCCGGAGGAGAAATCCACCCCGACGTGCTTCGCCGCTTTGATAGCTGCCGATGAAAGAGCCCGCGGATCGACGCTACGCTCCCGGAGATAGAACGCCGGTTGTTCCACCAACTCTGGTTCCAGTTCAGCGAGAGGAGCGGGCAACAGTTCGGACACGGTAAAGCCAGGCCGTTCGTGCACGTGCTCCGGCGGTGGAATAACCAGCGTTCCGTCGTCCCGCAAGTCCACTTTTGCGCCGGACTCGACCTCAATTTCGTGGGCAAACTGCGGATACATGCGCGCGCTGGCCTCCGCCATCGGCTGCAGAGCTGAAGGTGTCTCCAGAGAGCAGTCCACCAGCATGCCGCCGGCGGCGTTAGAGGCCTCGCGTCCGGGTTCGCCCCGCTCTACGAGCAGAACTGTCGCGCCCCGCCGGCGCAGCGCTATGGCAAGAGAAAGGCCTATGATGCCTCCGCCGACCACGATTACGTCCCTAGTCTTCACTCCGGCATTGTAAAAGACTGCCGGTGTCGTCCGGAACGGAACGCGTGACAGGTAGCGCCGGGCTGCTTAAAATGGCGACATGAACAAGATCAGCGTTGCGGCGATTCTGGCACTCTTGCTGCTTGGGGCGACTCTGGCTGCGGCTCAAAAGGATAAGGACAACGAGCCCACCACATGGGTTTATTTCACCGTGCTGAAAGAGGACAACGGGAAGCCGGTGCGCAATGCCGCAGTCGTCATGCACCCCGTGAATGAGAAAGGAAAACAGGAACGTGGCGGCCTGGAATTGAAAACGGATCCGGAAGGGAAGGCCAATTTCGACGGCGTTCCCTATGGTCCGCTTCGGGTGCAGGTACTCGCCTCTGGATTTCAAACGTTCGGGGAAGACTACACCATCGAAAAAGACAAGACCGAGATCACGATTAAGCTGAAGCGCCCACAAGGCCAATTTTCCATATACGATAATCCCGCCGCCAAGGCGCCGCCGAAACAGGACCCCAAACAGGAGAATCCTCCGGCCGAAGCCAAGAAGCCGAAATAGAAGTTGCCTCAAAAACGGTTTTGAGGTTCGGGCGCAGGAAGCTCTCAGGGGCTAAATGCACTCTGGCAGTAGGACCCATGCGGAAAGAGTCTGAGTGCGGGAGGTGGCTGGAAAGGGCAACTTTAATCGTGCCGCAAGTACCGCAACAATGATCGCGCCTTTAGCCGCTACGAGAAATCTCGCAACAGATGAATCGAGTTTTTCGCAGCCACTCAAGCCGTGCCTTTCCAAACACCGAAAACCAGTTTCAAACACCTGTATCAGCATTACTCACAGACATCTGCCAGGATCGACATCATGGATTATTTGCTGAAGACGGAGCCATCTACTTACTCGTTCGCCGACTTGCAGCGAGAAAAGACGACCATCTGGGACGGCGTTTCGAATCCCGTTGCGCTGAAGAACATGCGAGCGATGAAGCCTGGGGAGAGGCTGGTGATCTACCACACGAGCGATGAAAAGAGCGCGGTAGGAACCGCATCTGTGGTCTCGGTTGATACCTCTGACGCTAGCAACCCGCGAGTAACGATCAAAGTGGGCAAGGCGCTGGCCAAGCCAGTGTCCCTTGCGCAAGCCAAAGCGAGCGACGTCTTTTCAGAATCGCCTCTAGTGCGCCAAGGGCGATTGAGTGTCGTGCCGCTGAACGCCGCGCAGTATAAATTCCTGACTGGAGAATGAAGACTGGGGTTGAAGACGCGTAAGTCAAGCCCCGCCCTGTCCGCGAAAAGGCGGCGCGACAAGGCGGGGGCAACCTCAGTCACCGTCTCGGTTCAATTTACGACGCGCGGGCGTCGCGGCGAATCAGGGTGGAATCTAAAAAGTATCCCAGCCCCAGGGTAAACGGGATTGCGCCGAAAGCGGCGGCAATGAGCGCATCCGGTTCCACACGCGCAACGATGCTGAACGCCAGCATGTAGCCAACCGCACCTGCGACCAGCAAAATTCCGGCCCTGCGAGAGCGTGCCGACTCGGAAAGCTCGGCTTCCATGGGGACATTCACTCCCCTCTGCATGGCGGCCAGGCGTTCCTCCGTGCGCAGTTTGCGCACCCGATAAAAGGTGTACATGCCCAGAAGTGCTACGGGCATGCCGAAAAGCATCACAACTGCGGCGAGACCGGTGAGTCCGTCCATCTTGGTTCTCCTTCGTGCTTCTTGCCTTCCTGATCAAAAGTACGCAACAGACGTCAAGAAAGTTCCCCAGAGTCGCCAAATACCTCAATTCCAAGATTCCAAAGGCTAATGGACTCGCCTAAGAACCAAGACGCCACATCTGCTCAAACGCGATGGATTGTTGCGGGGAGAGTTAGTTCTTCGCGGAGGATCGGCAGAACAATCCTGAGCGAACTTTCTTGGTCGAAACCCGTCTATAGCGTGCGCAGGAAGCTCAACAAATCCTGCTTTTGCGACGGCCTGGGAGTAGTGGGAACGCCAAGAGCATCTTTAACCTCGAATGAGGAAAGAGCGAGACAACATGGCGGAGCAATCTAGAACCAGAGTTCCTGCGGGTGAAGTTCACAGAACTACAGGGTGCATTTCGAGTCAGTTCATAGTGTTGATGTTCACGTGGTGGAAAGGCACGCTGCCCGTGGCCGTTCAGTTCATTTGCTTGCGAAGTTCACGGCGAAGAATCTTTCCCGAAGCCGTTTTCGGAACTGCGTCGACAAAGTGGACTTCGCGCGGCTGCTTGTAGTGCGTGAGGCGATCTGCCACGAATCCGCAGAGTTCCGTTTCGAGCTTGCGGCTTTCGGCAAATCCATCCCGAAGAGCGACAAAGGCGACCGGAATTTCACCGGCATCTGCGCAGGTTCGTCCCACCACACCGCATTCCTTCACCGCGGGATGCTCCAGTAGAACTCCTTCAACTTCCGCGGGTGCGACCGCGAAGCCCTTGTACTTGATCATTTCCTTACGCCGGTCCACGACCCGGTAAGAACCTTCGCGATCGCGTGTAACGATGTCTCCTGACCAATACCAGCCATCACGCAAAACAGCAGCGGTGGCCTGCGGCTCTTTCCAATATCCGAGCATAAATTGCGGGCCGCGCATCACAAGTTCTCCGGGCTGTCCGCAAGCGACCTCAGTGAGATCTTCCGGAGTATCGGTAAGGCCTATCTCAGAATTTCCCAGCACGCGGCAATCGGTCTGCGCGAGAGGATGTCCGATTGTCTCGGGATGATAGAGGGCAGGATCGAGAAATCCTACGTGGGTGACGGGAGACGCTTCCGTCATCCCGTATCCCTGGCATACGAGAATATTCGTGAGTTCCGTAAAGCGGCGCGGGAGTTCAGGGGCCAGCGGCGCGGCGCCGGACTTGATCCAGCGCACACGGTGGTCGCGCGGGAATTGTCCAGCTTCTGCCGCCTGGCATATCGCCAGAACTGCTGGCGGCACCAGTGGCATCATCGTCACGCCCTCTTCCGCGAGAAGTGTAGTCATCTGCGGCACATTGAATCGGGGAGTAACGATGAGCGTGGCGCCGAGGATGAGCGCGGGGCTCAGAATTACATTCAGGCCATAGATGTGGTACAGCGGCAAGCAGCAAAGAATGTTGTCGGCGGGACTGAGTTGCGCGCCATTCGGACCCAGCAGTTGATAGATGTTTGCCACGAGGTTCAGGTGCGAGAGCATCACTCCTTTGGGCATTCCTGTCGTGCCGCTGGAGTAAGGCAGGGCAGCCAAAACCTGATCGGATGGCTGCTCCGGTTGTGGAAAGGGAACCGATCGCGTTTGCAGAAGGTTGCTGAACGGATCGCTACCGCCTGCGGGCTGCCGCGTGACATAAACGCGGCGCAGATTTGGTAATCCAGCAAGGTTCATTCCCGCGATGTTGGGGCCGTCTGTGATCAACATGCTGGCGCCGGAATTCTCCAGTTGGTAGCGAACTTCGCGTTCGCGATAGGTGGGATTGAGCAGAGTGGGAATTGCCCCAGCCAATTGCGCGGCATGGAATGAGGTACAGAATTCCCACGAGTTCGCCAGGAAGATGGCGAGCACATCTCCCGGTTTGATCCCGTCGGCAATCAAGCCGCGCGCGATCGCTTCGACTGTGTCACCGTATTCGGCATAGCTCATGCGTCGGCCGCAGGAACTATCGAGCAGCGCAGTTTTGCTGGGATGGCGTCGGCAGGAATCCAACACGAGATCGTGAAGAAACAGCCCCCGGGGGTCGGCGTAAAGTTGGCTGCGCAGCATGCCGGAGAATTGTAGCGGGAAAATTTGCGCTGCAAGCAAGAAAAGGGTTCAAGAGTGAGACAGGGCGCGTTTAGCTGGCTAGCTTGCGCAGAAACTCTCGTTCATCCATGCGGTATTTAAAAGCTTTGCGCCCGTCGATAAAGACCACCGGCACTTCATCGTTGAATTGCTTGCGGAGATCGGGTACGGCATCGACATCGATCTCGTGCCATGTGAATCCGCCGCGGCGCGAGAGCTTCGAAAGACTCTCTTTCACCACTTCACACAGGTGGCATCCCTTGCGGGAGTAAACCACCACATAGCGAGGTTCCGGCATGGCGGCTGATTTTAGCTCGAAGAAATACATAATTTCCACATACAATTATGACCCTACTTAGGCGGACTCGGAGGGACAAACCGGCCCGGGGGGTAGAATATGCCCCTATGCCGCATGCTGCTGGAAAGCCTCTTGTGGGCAAAACGGTACTGATCACCGGAGCCGCCCGGCGGCTGGGACGCGCGTCCGCCCTCTGCCTGGCTCAGGCGGGGGCTGATGTGGCCATCACTTTTCAAAATTCAGCCCGTGAGGCACGCGAAACCGTGGTTGATCTTTCCGCTCTGGGTGTTCGGGCGTTCGCTTTGCACTGCGACGTGACAAGAGAAAACGAAGTTCAAAGCATGATGAAGGAGGCTGGCCGGGAACTCGGTCGTATTGACATACTTGTTAACAATGCGGCGAACTACGAGACCGTTGAATTCGAAGAGTTGACGGTGCAGCAGTGGGATGCGATCTTCGCGTCCAACACCCGCGGACCCTTCCTGGTGACTCGCGAAGCCTTGAAGTGGATGCGCCGCAAACGTGGGAAAGAGAGCGGGTCCATTGAGGCCAAAATCATCAATATGGGGTCGCTTGGCGGATTGAAGCCCTGGCCTAGTCATGCCCATTATTGCTCGTCGAAAGCGGCATTGCACATGCTGACCAAGGTGATGGCGAAGGCGCTGGCTCCAGAGATCGCCGTCAACGCGGTTGCTCCGGGGATGATTGACCTCGGTGAGAAAGCTGCCGCGGCGTTCATGCGACGGATGGCAAAACAGACGCCGATGCAGCGCAACGGTCGCGCGGAGGAGATTGCCGAAGCCGTTCTGTTCTTCGCCACGGCCCCGCAGTTCATTACAGGTCAGATTCTCACCGTGGATGGTGGTCTCGGCCTGTAGCGGGGATCAGGCTTCGGCGGAGGTCGGATCGATGACTATCTTGACCTCAGAGATACGGTTGGCGGGGAATCCGCCCTGCCGCGCATGTTCCTTGACCATCTCCTCGTTGGGCGCGATGTAGACGCAGTAGATCTTGTCCTGAGTCACATAGCTGTGCACCCACTGGATCTGCGGCCCCAGCTTGTTCAGAACGCTGCACGACTTTTGGGAGATGGCAATCACCTGGTCCGGCGTGACCTCCCCGATTTTGGGAATATCCCGCTCAATGACGTACTTCGGCATTTTTCCTCCATTCCATACGCGGCTCGGCGTAATTTGCCACCAGCCGAAAGATTGTAGGCTAGCTTGCTGGAAATGGCCATCGGAAGGTAATCGAGATATATTGAAATTCGAAATGAAGAAATCGAAAGCCAAATTGAAATCTTCTGCTTCGGGTAAGCCATCAACGAAATCTAGCGCGCGCTCGGCCGCCCGCATGGCAGTTGCGATTATGGCTGCGGGCAAAGGAACCCGGCTGAAATCGCAAATCCCTAAAGTGCTGCATGAGGTTGGCGGCAGGCCTGTCCTGGAGCACGTAATCCGCGCCGCCGCAAGGGTTGTGCCATCCAACGATGTGTTTGCGATCATCGGTCATGAGGCGCAGCGCGTACGGACAGCGATGCAGCATACCGGAGTTAATTTCGTTGTACAGGCCGAGCAACGCGGAACCGGCCATGCGCTGATGGTGGCCCGGGAAGCGTTGTCGCGGTATGACCATGTCATCGTTCTCTCCGGCGATGCGCCCATGATCAGCGTCTCCACCATCGAGGGCTTGCGTGACTTTCACCTCCAGCAACGCGCCGCGATGACCCTGCTTAGCGCGGAACTGGAGAATCCGACGGGCTACGGACGCGTCTTGCGCAAAAGCTCGCGCAGTCCGGAGGTGCGAGCGATCATCGAGGAAAAAGCCGCCAGTGCCGCTCAGAAAAGAATCCGGGAGATTAACTCAGGGTTCTATGTTTTCGATGTGAAGCAGTTGTATGGAAACATTGGAAAGCTGTCGACCGACAATCCGCATGCCGAGTATTACCTCACGGACATGGCTGAGGTGCTTCGTAAGAATGAAAAGCCCGTGGTTGCCTGGCCGACTCGAACCCCGAGCGAGGTGCTAGGAGGAAATACAAGAGCGGAACTTGTGGACATCGATCAGCAGATGCGCCTGGCCAAGTGCCGGCAATTGATGTCGGAAGGTGTCACGATCTTTTACCCTGGCACGTGCGTCATCGACGCAGAGGTCGAGATCGCTCCCGATACGATCATCGAGCCTTACGTGCAACTGCTCGGTGCGACGAAGATTGGGAGTGGGTGCCGGATCCGGTCCTACAGCGTGATTCGCGATTGTGAGCTTGCCGGGAATGTGTTGGTCCGGCCCGGGTGCGTGATGGAAAAAGCCAGAATCGGCGCGGACGCCATTATTGGTCCTTACTCGCATTTACGTCCGGAGACAGACATCGCTGAAGGGGCGCACGTGGGGAATTTTGTGGAGACCAAAAAGATCAAGTTGGGAAAGGGATCGAAGGCAAATCACCTCACTTATCTGGGAGATTCCGAGATCGGTGAAGGAGTAAACATCGGGGCAGGAACGATCACGTGCAACTACGACGGAGTCCATAAGCATAAGACGGTGATTGCCGATGGCGTGTTTATTGGAAGCGACAGCACGCTGGTCGCCCCGTTGCGTGTTGGAAAAGGCGCGTACGTAGGAGCGGCCTCGTGCATCACCATTGACGTGCCCGAAGACGCGCTCGCAATCGCGCGAGGGCGGCAGTTCATAAAAGAAGGCTGGGCGCGGAAAAAAAGAGAAGAACGTGCCAAACGCTAATTCATCGAAGTTTGTTCGTGTAGGGACAGCCGTCTCGGCGTTCTTGCGTGCGGCCGACTTCGCGCCGCTGACACTGAAATCGAGCCGCGAAGAAGGCTCTTTTCTGGACGGCCAAAAGTCAAGCCCTCGAAGGGATACTCCCTGCTCCAATACTGTGGCATATCGCGCTAATCGCCTGATTCAAAGCCGGATGCAAGCTCGAGCCATGTGCAAATGATGCCTCCTATCTCCTTATATTTCAGCAACATACATCCGGAAGTTAAACCGTTTTAACTTGCCCGGGGAAGGCTGTTGACAGCCCATGAGCTTAGGTCGGGTGCACGCCCTACCATCGTTCTTTGGGGCTGCAGGCCTTGCGCAGAGGCATTCCAGTCAGCAGGGCGGTCAAACTTTGTGGTTTGTTAAGTACGTTCCATCGGGCCGCAGTTAAGAGGTCCAGGTAACGCTGTGGTAGGGCGGCATATGTTCATGGTGCTGCCAAGAGCGTGATCGCCGTAACGCTCCATTGCGGAAGAGTTACGGAAAACGAGCCTGACACCGTACCCAACGATTCGGATATCGGTGCAGTCCAGACGTTGGTCTGCGAATTGTCGTATTCTGCTTTTCCGTACACGAGAGTGGTTGTGGCGAAGGTTCTCGTGTCGTTCATAATCCCAACAGTGGTTGTGACTGCATTGTTCTGGTCAACATTGACGAATAGCAAACCATATCCAGTGCTGCGCTTAGCACCGTAGCCTTTCAGGGTCGGCAGCGATGAACTTACGACGGGGTGTGAAGACCCTATCACCGGCATGGAACGCTTGCTGAACAACCTGTATCGCGTTGGCTCTCGGAAATGCCGTTCCAAGCGGTGGCTGCGTGATCGAAGGACACGCCGGATTCGTGCCACCCGCAATCGCCTCGAACAGCGACGATGTGTACCAACTTTGCCAAGCGTAGTCGCCTGGCGGAGACGAGGAACAAGGCCCGCTGTCAAAGCCCTCCCAGACTCCCGCCATGCCCACGCCCCCTTTGGTCAGCTCGCCAAGCACAAGAGCAGTGTAAAGGGCGCCCACAATGGAAATGGATTGCGGACTCCCCCCATCGTTGCCGGGGATTCCCCACTCCCCCACATAAATGGGGGTGCCCGCTTTGCCAGCCGCGGCAAGTTCGGACTGAAGCTGCGCAAGAGCAGAAGCAAAATAGGAGTCGCCGGAAGTCAGCAATGCAGAATCGCTGACCGCAATATTGGCGGGGCTGGCACCGTACCAATGGACTTCCACGAAATCAAACTTGGCGTTGGCGAGAACAGTTGAGTCCCATGGCATCGTGCGACCGCTTGCATTGTTGTCGGGAACTACAAGATCAATGCCGATCTGAATCGACGGGTCCTTCGCCTTCATAAGGGGATAGAACCCAGTCGCGGTGAGATTTGCATACGTCAGTGAGCCGTCGGAGGGGGGCGCGCTGGCCGGTAGGTTGAAATCAGGCGTCGTGTAGCCAGGTCCTACACTCGGATTGCCGTAATATTGCTCGTTGCCGACGGTCCAATACTTGATTCCGTAGTGCATTTGGTTATTGGCGTAATCGACCCAAGCCGCTGCCTCTTTCGGGTCAGCGCCGCCCGTGCAAGCGTCATTGCTGCCATAATTCACGGTGATGTTAACGTCCAGTCCCAACGGCTGGGCTACTTGTTGCATGAACTCATCGAAAGTAGTGCGTGATACCAGGGGTGCGTTGGGCAGTGCACTGGCACAAGAAGAAAACGAATTCGTCTGCCAGTGGTAGTAGTCCGACAGCAAGGCCAACGGCCAACGAACCATTCCGAAATGTGCGTTCTGGAAAGTGGCGATCATTGTGTTGTAAAAGGTGCCGGTGTTGTTTGTAAGGTCCATCGCACTTGTCAGATTGGCCCCAAAAACGTCCTTGTTAATTGTGGCAAGCGCCGTTGACTGCGCATCGATTGAAACTTGAGTCGGAGGGCAGCCTATCTGCAAGGTTGCGGAAGGGGACGTGCCACCACCCGGAGCCGGATTCACAACTGTGAGGGTTGAGCTTCCTGAAACGGCTACATCAGCTGCGGCGATTCTGGCTGTGAGCTGCGTCGCGCTGACGTAAGAGGTTGCCCTGGTACTGCCGTTCCACTGTACTGCGGAAGCAGGGATAAAATTGCTTCCGTTGACTATCAAGTTGAGCCCGGTTCCGCATCTGGTAACAGTGGATGGCGAAAGCGAACTAATCGATGGGAGTGGGTTGGAAGTTGAAGACTCCCCACCGCCGGCAGATCCGCAGCTGGTAATGAGGATAATTACAGCGAGGATAACTGCACAGAGGATCGCATCAGGCGCCCTGGGAAAAGCTCGAGACCACTGCATAGAATTCGCTCCCCCGAATACAATTCGCCTGGACTCGTCCATTCAAAATCGAAAACGGGATGATTGTACCCTTCTAGCGGCTGTTTTCGACCCGAGACGTCGTTCCGAGGCTAACAAGATTAAGCGTGCTGGGGAAAATGGGCTGGCAGAAAACAGCCGGGACGCGGCAGCCTTCCCACGGGTGGCCGTTTCACAAAATCGTGCACATAATCGCGAGCGGCCCTAGTGCGAGACGGCAGCGAACAGCTCCGAATGCATTAGGGACTGGAACTGCTGGTCATTGGCCTTGAAGTGAATTTGCAGGTTCGAGCTGTCCGCATCGACAGTTGTGTTGTCGATGGCGACTTTCTCGGCGGGCGTTGCGCTCATTTTTTTGTAGAGAATGCCCGCTTTGACCAGGGATGACATCGTGCTGGCGGTTACGGAATCAGAAGTGACCACGGTCAAGTCGAAGTTCACGCCGCTGTTGAAATTCATGGTGTAGCGCGATCCGACCAGGTGCTTTTTCACTGTTTCGTAATCGGCAATCTTGGAGGCGTCGCCCAGGGCGGAGCGCATCATATTCTGCGTGCCCTGCTGATCAAGAATGCTCCAGACAGGCGCGGAGTCGACGCTGCTCATCATGTCGGCCATGGTGCCGTTCGTGTCCAGACCAAGGGTTTGGCCATCGCGGGTATCGAGCGCGGAGCGGATTGCCGTGGAGTCTCCAAACAGCAGGGTACTGTCATCGAGAAAGCTCATCACGAAGCCGCCATCCATCGGGTAAAGATCAGAATTGCCATACTTTTTCGGAACGTACTTCTGCAGCTTCATTTTTTTCAATACGGCCTTCATATTGAAGGCGCCAGCAGCGACGCCAATTCCCTTGATCCCCTGCTTTCCCGAGCGGAACGAGGCGAATGTGAGCGTGTCGACATCCTTCTCAGGATCGATGCCGATCCCCTTCAGCGCGGTCTCGAATTGCTTGATGTTATCGGGCATCAACTGCTGCTTGAGCGCAATCGCCGTGGGCGAATCTTTCAGGGCGCGGTAGTCCACCGAGATCAGCTGCAGTAATTCGGCGGGCACACAGGACCTCGCCGAAGAATTCAGGGGCATGGCATAAGCGACGCTGATCAGCAATAGAGAAGCCGCAGAACATTTCAGAAGTCTCATAACGCCTCGGATCCGGAAAAGGTCAGGATTGCGGACACCCTTACTTGGATGCATGGTTAGGCTTTGTCGTTAATAGATCGCCTCATTCTATTTTACTTGCAAGTAGATAGGAGAAAACAAAAGGACAGGGCCCGTTGACCCGTCAGGTGCCCGCCAGCGGCGCTCGAGATCTTCTTCCTAATGCCGGTTCCAGGCAATGGGCAGAGAGACGTTGCAGGCAACGCCTCTACGAGCGGAGGCGCGACGTACGCCGGCGGGCGTCCGCGGCGAAATTTTCATCTTTTAGCGATGCCAGGTTGATCTCGACATTTGCCAGAGCGCCGGCCATGGCGGCTCCCGCCAGAGCTGACGCAGTTGTCAGGTCCGATTTCATATTCGGATTGGTGATGGGTTCCAGCATTTTGACGATCTGTGCAACTTCGTAGACTTTTTCCGCCACGCTGAGGGGAACGGCCGTTGCGCCTTTCAACGCGGCATCGATCAGCATCTCGCCGGATTTGTCGTCGGTCGCCTCGGCAGCTTTGTAAGCTTTCATCACGGAGTTGTACGATTCGGCATCGGCATCAATGGAGGCTTTCAACTCATCGCCAAGCGGAGTAAGGCTGGCGATGGCAGCGCTCAATTGAGTCTCGTATTGCACATACGCTTTTTTGCCGCGGGACATCGACGCCACCATCCGGGCCAGACCGGCAGCCATGGCTCCGGCCGCGGCGGAAGCGCTGCCCCCGCCGGGCGTCGCGGTCGGCGCGGCCAATTGTTCGATGAACGGTTCCACTCCCGCCCGCAGTCCGCCAACCGCCATTTTGCCGCTCATGACCGCCGCCAGGCGATTTTCCAGAATCAGCGATGAATCAAAATTCTCAACTTGCAGATACCACTCTGCCGTCTGCTCCAGAGCGTTCTTCGGAATCAAGCCGACGATTTCGCTGGAAATGGGTATGACTCCGTAGCGGGCGGCCTCACGTTTCACCAGTTCAAAAACGCGGTGGATCGGCGTCTGCTCGAAGTCCGTCAAGTTCATGGAAACCTGCGCAAGGCCGCGCACCAGAAAGCCCGCACCCTTTACGAAGCGCATGCCACCGCTGGAGAAGCGCACTGCTTTCGCGACCTTCTTGGCGATGTCGACATCCGGCGTATTCAGAAAGACGTTATAGGCGATCAAGAACTTACGCGCGCCAACGACAGTTGCACCGGCGGTGGGATGCACGCGCGGTTCCCCGATGTCCGGGCGCCGCGCGGGATTGCTGGCAATCTCGGCGCGAATGCCCTCGAATTGCCCGCGGCGGATGTTCTCCAAGCCCTGGCGTTCGGGGATTCTAGCCGCGGCCTCATAGAGGTAGACCGGAATCTGATAGCGATGCCAGATTTGCTCGCCCACGTGGTTGGCCATGGCAACGCAATCTTCGATCGTGACGCCTTCGATCGGGATAAACGGAACCACATCGGCGGCACCCATGCGCGGATGGGCGCCGGCATGATTGTTCAAATCGATCAACTCCGAGGCCTTGCCGACGCCTCGGATGGCAGCTTCCTGAATGGCTTCCCGCTCTCCAACAATCGTGATCACACAACGGTTGTGGTCGGAATCCATCTCGCGATCGAGCAGGTAGACGCCGGGTATCTTCATCGCGTCAACAATGGCGTCAACTTTGGCCTTGTCGCGGCCTTCAGAGAAATTGGGAACGCATTCGACGAGCGTGGACATAACGGATGAGAATATAGGCCGGCTGAGTTCGGGCGCAAGGCACGACGCGTTTGGCCCTCGAAGCAATTCACCACAGCGGGCACGGAGGATCTAACGCTTACGGAAGAACGTGCCTATTCCCAGCCGCAGTTGCACAGTGTTGATCCCGGGATTCGGAGTGGCCAGGCCTGCATTTGAGATGTGCATGTAGCGCACTTCAAGGCTAACGTTGTACCGGGCACCTAAAATATGCGTGCCCAACGCGGCTTGGTCCATGAAGTTCACAGTGTTTGTTCCCGTAGGAATGTCGTGATTGGTGAACACTGCTCCACCTGTTAATTCCAGGAATGGCGAGAAGCGGCCATGGCGTTCGAAATTCCATTTCAGCCCGAGAGGATCGAAGCCCATACCGAAGGCGGTGTTTGCAGGTTGAAAAATCAGAAAAATCGGGACAGCGTCGAGCGCGTACTCGAAACGCCCACGTAGAAATCCGGGGAGGTGCGGGTCGGTGAGAATCCAGCCATAGCGAAGGCCTGCGTTAAAAGCCCCCGTATTTTTGGTTCCGCCTGGCACGGAGTGCCCGCCTCCGGCCCAGACCTGAATCTCGTTGCCACCCTTTTCGGGTGCAGCCTGCGCGCGAATGAACGGTGCTGTGACCAGCAATAGCAGAACGATCAGAAAACGGAACATAGGTCGCGTGTCCAGGCGAGCCGTGCGTCGAAGAGCAGACATCAACATACAAGACGATGCAGCAGGGAAGTCCTCACTAGGACCGTTCTCCGCGCGGTCGCTGTGCGACGGCTTGCATGAGATCGTGCGCGACCTTGGCGGTGTTGTGGCGCGCCACTCCGTCCTCTTCCAGGTAGTCACCCAGCACTGGTATGACGCCGAGCGACTCGATGGTATCGAGGTCATTCTCGATCTGGCACGCCCCCTCCAACGCGTATTTGGCTTTCATCTCACTGGACGCCGGTGTGCGGTTGAGGAGCGCATAGTCGAAGATCTGCTTTTGCGCGTGGCGGTTCAATGCCTGGATATGGTCGGCGGCAGTCAACCCGAGGCTCTCGTTGGCCTGGGTCATCAGGTTGCAGATGTACACCTTGGTTGCTCGGGATTCGACGATGGCTTGTGAAATACCGCGAACCAGCAGATTCGGAATCAAGCTGGTGAATAACGAGCCAGGCCCGATGGTGATGAGATCCGCGTTGGCAATGGCGTCCAGCGTTTGAGACATTGGGCCCACGTCCGGTGGCACGAGGAACAATTCCCGGATCCGTCCTTTGCTCGCGGTGATCCTGGTTTCGCCGCGCACGCGCGTCCCATCCTCCATCAGCGCTTCCAGTTCAATGTTTGAGGTTGTTGCCGGATAGATATGGCCGCGGGTCAGCAGAATCTCCGAAGATAAACGGACTGCTTCCGAGAAATCAGAGGTCAGGGAAGTGAGCGCCGCCAGAAACAGGTTTCCGAAGCTGTGTCCCTCCAGCCCCGAGCCCTTGTCGAAGCGATGGCGAAACAGTTTGGACAGCAAGGCCTCGTCTTCGCTCAGGGCGACAATGCAGTTGCGGATATCGCCCGGCGGAAGCATGTTTAATTCTTTGCGCAAACGTCCGCTGGAACCACCATCGTCGCTGACAGTGACGACTGCGGAAAGGTCGCGAATGATGGGAAAATCCACCTCTTCGCAGGCGATCTCGGTGGGCGAAAGAGCGTATCGCTTCAGACCCTTCAGCAGAGTGGAAAGCCCGGTGCCGCCGCCAATGGCGACTACGCGCAGGCCACGCGCCTGCGCTGACTGCTGTGCTGCCATCAACTCGGCGCTTTTCGATTCCATCGAGGTGTACCGCGCGGCTAGATGGCTTCTTCTTCGCCCAGTTCCTGATCGGAGGAACCTGCCTCAGCTCCCGGATCAGGATAGAGCAACTCGGTGAAGCGGGGGTCCTCAGCCAGGTTCTGGAAGTCGGAGTCATTGCGAGCCTGGAAGCGCAGTTGTGGATTCAGGCGAAGAGCCTCATCCAGACGCCGGAGCGAATCCTCGATATGACCGGTAAGGCAATCGAGAGCCGCTAATCCGTAAATCACGTAGTCGGCCTTGGCGTTCTGCTTGAGCAGTTTGTCCAAATGCTCGCGGGCCCCCACGTAATCGCCGACATTCATCAGCGAGACGGCGTAGTCGAAGTGCTCTTCGGGTGTCTTGAATTGAGTTGCGGCAGCTCGTTCCAGGTGCTGGTTGCAGATGTTGAGATGAACCGTCGCGCGGTCGATGAGTTCCCGGATGGGACCGGCAATCACCTTCTGAAACTGCGGCTTCGCTTTGTCAAACTTGTGCTCCTGCATGGCACGCAGGCCCGCCTCGTAGCTTTGCAAGGCCTGGGTGTAGCGGGGGTCTTCCGCAACCGTTTTCTTTGCAGTCGTTTTCTGAGCCATGTGCAGAACTCTTCCTGTGCTCTTGGTAATGGGGAACTCCTTGCATTCAACTTGGGAGTCGAACGTTAAGTATCACTCAAAGGCCCGCTGGAGGGCAATCCACGCGCCGTGAGCGTCAAATGCGGGTCGTGATCCGGTCCAGCAGCATTACGCTTTCAATTGATCGTCGCCGCCGACTCCAAGTCGACCTGCTTCCATTCGCCTTTGACGATTCCGGCCCGAATCTGCGAGGCAGTCTTACCTTTCTTGCTTTGCTGGTACGAATAGTACAACTCTTTCAGGCAGGTGGAGCACTGAGCTCCATGCGTGTTCTCGAAGCAGCTGTGCAAGCTGTTGTGGCCCATGCGATCGCAGTAGCAATAGCAAGGCTGCTGATGGAGCACATTGGGAATCTTGGCTGCGAGTTCGTAAGCGTGGGTCTGATACGGATATTGCGCGTCGGCTCCCCACAGATCAGCCTTGGTCAGGACAGCAGGCAGCTTGGTGCCCTTAGGCGGTGGCGCCGCATTATAGGCCGGAACTGCTCCTTGTTCCTGGGGTGAGGACCACTGGGCCGACACGGTCAGGGTTACAAGAAACAGGAAAGCCAGCGTGAGGCTGCGGTACACGATCTGGGTGCTGTAAAGGCGGCGTGTCATAGGATTCCTCGGTGCAGATATTGTAACCTGTCGCCCAACCGCGGTCTGCCCCGGCTCTCGAGAATTGCAGACTTACGGGTGAAAGACAACCCACTGGCGGTGGCAGCGGTTCTGTATACAATAGAGCAGCATGCCGGAGACATTCCCAGATCCTGGGTCTTCCTATAAAAGTTCTGCGGGTGAGTTGCGGGTACCGCTGCCTGTATCCGCGGGCGCCGCTCCCGCCGTTGCTGTGCCTGGCCCTGCTGTACCGGATGTCATCGCGGGACCGTTGCGGCTGCGGACTGGCCTGGGCA
The DNA here is from genome assembly GCA_046723715.1 of Acidobacteriota bacterium. Taxonomy (GTDB): domain Bacteria; phylum Acidobacteriota; class Terriglobia; order Terriglobales; family Acidobacteriaceae; genus Sulfotelmatobacter. The sequence continues at coordinate 45,853 of JBKOUZ010000017.1, forward strand.
TCTGGCTGCGTGACCTGATTATTTCGCTCGCGATCTCCGCCTTCATCATCATCTTCTTATACCAGCCTGTGAAGGTGGAGGGCACTAGCATGATGCCCTCGCTGGAGGATCAGGAACGCATCTTTGTAAATAAGTTTGTGTACCGGCTGGAACCGATCGAGCGCGGCGATGTCGTCGTGTTCCGATATCCGCGCGATCCTTCGAAGAGCTATATCAAACGCGTGATCGGCATGGCTGGCGACCAAATCCGCATCGATAACGGGCAAGTGTATGTGAACGGCAAGGCTCTCGACGAAACCTACGTGCCCTCCGAGTACACCGATGAGCGCTCTTTTCCCAACATCGTAGTTCCCGCGCATTGTTATTTTGTGCTGGGCGACCACCGCTCGATGTCAAATGACAGCCGCGACTTCGGCGCTGTGAACGAGGGCTTCATCTACGGGAAGGCGGTTTTCGGCTACTGGCCCATGGAGAAAATGGGACGGGTGAAGTAGCGTCAGCGCCGTGGCCGCGTCTCGACGCCACTCGCGATCAAGCAGCAGTTCCAGTTTTTCCTCAGATTTCCTCATCGCTAGCGCGTTACGCCCTTTCGCCACGCGGCTTTCCCTGCTAATATTCATAAAATCCACTCCCCGGAGCGAGAATGCAGGCTATCCTTGCGCTGGAAGACGGGCGAGTCTTCCGAGGCAAAGGCTACGGCGCCAAAGGCGAATGCTACGGCGAAGTCGTTTTTAATACTTCCATCACCGGATACCAGGAAATTTTCACTGACCCCTCCTACTCCGGACAGATCGTCGTTCTGACGAATCCAGAAATCGGAAATTACGGTACCAACCAGGACGATAACGAGGCCACGCGCCCCTGGATCGAAGGCCTGATCGTGCGCGAGTTCTCCAAAGTCAGCTCAAATTGGCGCTCGCAGCAGGTCGCCGAAGAGTATTTGGAACAATTCAAAGTGCCGGTGCTGTCGGATATCGATACACGCGCACTAGTGCGGCATTTGCGCGACCATGGCGTGATGCGCGGCGTGATCTCGACGCTCGAGAGCGATGCCGAGAAACTGGTCGCGAAGGCGCGCTCCATCCCCAAGATGGATGGGACGGATCTGGCGAAAGAGGTCAGCACAAAGCGTCCGTATGTCTGGGAGGTTGGCGAGCGCTCGCACGAGCCCGTAGCCGTAGTCGGAGTGAAGGACGAACCGGCGCGATTTCATGTGGTGGCGTACGACTTCGGCATCAAGCAGAACATTTTGCGAAAGCTGCGCGGCGAAGCGTGCAAAGTTACTGTCGTCCCGGCGCAGACTCCGGCAGAGGACGTGCTTGCTTTGAAGCCGGATGGAGTGTTCCTGTCGAACGGTCCCGGCGATCCGGAGCCTTGTACCTACGCAGTGGATTCCATCCGGAGGCTGATGGGGCGGCAGCCGATCTTCGGCATCTGCCTTGGGCATCAGCTGACCGGGATTGCGCTGGGCGGGAAGACCTTCAAGCTGAAGTTCGGCCACCACGGGGGGAATCATCCGGTAAAGCAGTTGAAGACCGGCAAAATCGAAATCACCGCGCATAACCACAACTTCGCGGTTGATCCGGATTCACTGGCCGAAAGCGAAGTCGAGTTGACCCATATCGACCTTAACGATCAGACCCTCGAAGGCCTGCGCCACCGGAATATGCCGCTCTTCACAGTGCAGTATCACCCCGAAGCCGCGCCCGGTCCGCATGACTCGCATTATTTGTTCAAAGAGTTCACGAAGATGATGGAGGAGTGGAAGGGGTAATGCGACACCATCAGGGGCCAAAGCCCGAATCTCCGATGAAATCGCTTACGGCGCATTTTGAAGGCGTGCCCTTTCTAGGCACGAGCGCCGACGTTGTGTCTGAAGAGTCGCCATTTCAAAGCCCGACGTCGGTTGCCGCGTCTCAAAGACCTTCGCAGCGGCACAAAATCTCAAGTGGCAAAGCCGAAACAGGATCTGAACTACCAAAGAGTAAAACTGCATAATGCCCAAACGCACTGACATAAAAAAGATCCTCGTACTCGGCTCCGGGCCCATCGTCATCGGGCAATCGGCGGAGTTTGACTACTCCGGCACGCAGGCCTGCAAGGCGCTGAAGTCTGAAGGCTACGAAGTGGTGCTTGCTAACTCGAATCCGGCCACCATCATGACCGACCCGGAGTCGGCCGACCGCACGTACATTGAGCCGCTCACTCTGGAGTATCTGGAGGAAATCATTCGCATTGAGCGCGAGATGGCGCCGGGCGCGGGATTTGCCGTGCTGCCCACTGTGGGCGGGCAGACTGCATTGAATCTCGCGATTGAGCTCTCTGATGGCGGAGTCCTCGAGAAGTACGACGTGCAATTGATTGGGGCAAATGTTGCTGCCATCAAAAAGGCGGAAGACAGGCTCTTCTTCAAGGATGCGATGCAGAAGATCGGGCTCGACGTGCCCAAGTCTGCGCTGGTCAACAACACGAAAGATGGGCTGGAGTTTGCCGGCAAGATCGGTTTCCCCGTAATTGTTCGTCCGTCGTTCACTCTCGGGGGAACCGGCGGCGGGATCGCGTACAACCGGGAAGAACTCGGCGAAGTGCTGGCTCGCGGTCTTGATCTCTCCCCGGTGCACGAGGCCCTGATCGAAGAGTCCGTTCTGGGATGGAAGGAATTCGAATTGGAGGTGATGCGTGACACCAGGGACAATGTCATCATCATCTGCTCGATCGAGAACTTCGATCCCATGGGCGTGCACACCGGTGATTCGATCACCGTCGCTCCCGCGCAGACGCTCACCGATCGCGAGTACCAGGCGATGCGCGATGCCTCGATTGCGGTTATTCGCGAGATTGGCGTGGATACCGGCGGATCGAACATTCAGTTCGGCGTGAATCCCGAGACCGGGCGGATGGTCGTGATCGAGATGAACCCGCGCGTCTCGCGTTCATCAGCGCTGGCTTCCAAGGCAACGGGTTTCCCGATTGCGAAGATTGCCGCCAAGCTGGCGGTCGGCTATACCTTGGATGAGATTCCGAACGACATCACCCGCAAGACTCCCGCGTGCTTCGAGCCCACTCTCGACTACGTTGTTGTAAAGATCCCGAAGTGGCAGTTCGAGAAATTTCCGGGCGCCGACGACACTCTCGGGCCCCAGATGAAATCCGTTGGCGAGGTAATGGCCATTGGGCGCACGTTTAAAGAAGCGCTGATGAAGGGCATCCGGTCGCTTGATACCGGCAAGAAAGTCGGGTCCGACAAGATCGAGCCGAAGATTCTGACGCAGCGACTGGTCACCCCGCACCCCGAGCGCCTCGCGTATGTGCGCTACGCCCTGCGCCAGGGACACACGGTCAAGCAGATCGCGAAGATGACCTCGATGGACCCGTGGTTCCTTTATCAGCTCAAGGAGATCAACGATCAGCAGCTTGAGTTGGAAAAGCACCCCATGGAATCCATTCCCCCGGATGTGCTGCGGGAGTCGAAGCGCATGGGATTTTCCGACGGACGCCTGGCGCAAGTCTGGCGTCTGGAGACACAGGACAAAGTCCGACACCTGCGCAAGAAGCACGGCATCATGCCCGTTTACAAGCGGGTGGATACTTGCGCAGCGGAGTTCGAAAGCTTTACGCCTTATCTCTACTCGACCTACGAAGACGAGGACGAGGCGGCCCCCACTGACAAGAAGAAAGTGATCATTCTGGGCAGCGGGCCCAACCGCATTGGGCAGGGAATCGAGTTCGACTACTGCTGCTGCCATGCTTCGTTCGCGCTGCGCGACGATGGCTACGAGACGATCATGATCAACTGCAATCCCGAGACCGTCTCAACCGATTACGACACCAGCGACCGGCTCTACTTCGAGCCGCTGACGTTTGAAGATGTCCGGGCAATCTACCAGCATGAGACTTCCAAAGGAGCGGATGTCGGCGTGATCGTGCAGTTCGGCGGGCAGACTCCGCTGAATCTCGCGCTTCCCTTGAAGCAGGCTGGCGTGAAAATCATCGGCACCTCGCCGGAATCGATCGACCTTGCAGAAGATCGCAAGCAGTTCAACAAGCTTCTGGAAGACTTGCAGATTCCGCAGGCGCCCGGGGTCATGGCTACTTCGATCGAGGAGGCAATCGCCGGCGCAAAGCGCATCGGATTCCCCGTTCTCGTGCGTCCATCGTATGTCCTTGGCGGTCGCGCGATGGTGATCGCGTACGACGAGCAGTCAGTCGTGCGTTACATGCAGGAAGCCGTCGAGTACTCTCACGACCGTCCGGTGCTGATCGATCACTTTCTGGAAGACGCGATTGAAGTTGATGTGGACGCACTCTCGGACGGTGATGACGTCGTGATCGGCGGAATTATGCAGCACATCGAGGAAGCGGGGATTCATTCCGGCGATTCATCGTGCGTGCTGCCCGCCGTCGATATTCCGCCAGCGCTGCTGGATCGCATGCGCGAATATACCTTCAGGCTGGCGAAAGCTCTGAAAGTTGTCGGGCTGATGAATATTCAGTTTGCGATCCCGCGAGGGAATGGCTCGTCAGGCAACGGAGCTCAAGGCGGCAAAGTTTATGTGCTCGAAGTAAACCCACGCGCCTCGCGGACCATTCCTTATGTGTCCAAGGCGACGGGCGTGCCCATGGCTAAGATTGCCGCCCGGCTGATGACCGGGCGCAAGCTGCGCGACTTCCTGCCGGAATTCATCGAGCGGCGCGCCGATCTCGATACGGGAAACTGTTACTACGTTAAATCCCCAGTATTTCCCTGGAGCAAATTTCCCGGGGTCGATACCGTGCTTGGGCCAGAGATGAAGTCGACCGGTGAAGTTATGGGTGTGGCTGATAATTTCGGCGAAGCTTTCGCCAAAGCGCAGTTAGCTGCCGGGCAGAAACTGCCCACGCAGGGTGCGGTTTTCATCAGTGTTACCGATAGCGACAAGCGGCACGTCGCGGCGGTTGGGCGTAAGTTCGTCGACATGGGATTCAAACTGGTGGCGACTTCCGGCACTGCAGACGTGCTTGAAGCGGCGGGCATGAACGTGGAGCGCGTCTACAAAGTTAAGGAAGGGCGCCCCAACGTGGTCGACTTTATCAAAGGCCAACGTATTCAGTTGGTGATCAACACGCCCACCGGCCAGGAGCCGTGGTTCGATGAAAAAGCCATTCGCCGCGCGGCCGTTATGGCTCGAATTCCAACGATCACCACACTGGCGGCGGCGCGCGCCGCCGCCGAAGGGATCGAAGCGCTGCAGCGCGGAGAAGTGAACGTGCATGCTTTGCAGCAACTGCACGCGGAGCGCGCTGCAAGCCTCCGGCGTTTGGCGGGATAAAGTTGCCTGGAGGCGGACTGCTCGTCCGCCCTGAGCGTAAGGCGAATGCCCCGGATGCCTGGAAGACCAGCATGTGTTACAATACTGCCAAATGAGTAATACACTTACAGTCCGCCTTCCCGAGGACCTGCTGAAGCGCTTGCGGGAGAAATCCCGCCGCACCGGGCTGACGGTTGGCAGGGTAGTACGTGAGTCGTTGGAATCTACTCTGGGCGACGAGAATGAGCCAGGGTGGATGAAGTACGCGGGAACCATGACCGGGCCTAAAAACCTGTCTTCTCGTAAAGGTTATTCGCGTTCATGAAGGCGATTGCCGATACCGGCTTTATCGTTGCTTTCAAGAATCGTGCGGATCAGCATCACGCGTGGGCAGTCGATGTGGCGCGTCAAATAGAAGCGCCATTGCTCACCTGCGAGTCCGTACTGTCGGAAGCGGCATTCCATCTGGTGTCCAGCGATGCGGTACTAACACTGGTTTCTGCGGGAATGCTGCAAGTAGCGTTCGATCTCGGCGAAAACGCCGAGAAGGTACATGAACTCGCGAAGCGCTATTCGAATCGGCATGCTGACCTCGCGGATCTTTGCCTGATTCGCATGAGCGAGCTGTATCCACACCATACGTTAATTACCGTGGATGCTGATTTCCGGGTTTATCGGCGCAACAAGAGGGAAGCAATTCCTGTGCTCTGTCCACCTCGGAACTGATAGGCTTGGAAGTATCATGCTGCTGCAGGGAATTCTCCCTCCCATTACCACGCCGTTCTATCCCGACGGGAACGTCTACTACAAAAAGCTTGAGCACAATGTGGAGCGCTATTCGCGCACTCCGGTGGCCGGCCTGGTAGTGCTTGGCTCGACGGGAGAGGCGATCATGCTGTCCGACCAGGAGAGGCGGGATGTGCTCAAAGTCGCCCGTGATGTGGCGAGCCCCAACAAAGTTCTGATTGCCGGCACAGGCATCGAATCCGCCATCGAAACCCTCCGTTTGACTGAATATGCCGCCGAGCTGGGTTATGACATCGCCATGGTGCGCACTCCGCATTACTACAAAAAGCAGATGGCATCGGCTAACCTCCTGGCTTTCTATCGAACTGTGGCCGACCGCTCGCCCCTCCCCGTGATCATCTACAACTTTCCGCAGGCGACCGGGTACGACATGCCTACCGAAGTGGTGGTCGAGTTGGCGGAGCATCCAAATCTGATCGGAATCAAAGAGTCCAGCGGAGATGTTGACAAGGTGCGCAAGATAGTAGAGGGGACGCGCCACATCCAGCGCAGCGCGACGGTGACAGAGACGTTTGAGGCAGTCACCCCACGGATGTTGGCGGCGGCTAGTGGGAGTAAGGGCGATGACGCAGGACAGCTGGTTCCGGTCGGAGCTTTGTCAGGAAATTCATCCACGAAACCGTCATCCTCCGCCGTGACGGTAGTCGGAAAGATGAAGACGCGACAAAAGGAAGTTGGATTCCAGGTGCTGGTCGGCGCCGCGCAGAAATTGCAGCCGTCTCTCGATGCAGGTGCGGTAGGAGCCATTCTGGCTTTCGCCTGCCCCGCCCCGACTGCCTGCTATGAGATCTTCGCGGCCTGGAAGGAAGGGGATGCCGAACTGGCTCGCCTGAAGCAGGAACGAATCGTCAGAGGAGCCCAGCGAATTGCCGGAGAACTTGGCATTCCCGGCATTAAGTATGGAATGGACTTGAACGGCTATTTTGGGGGGCCGGCGCGACTGCCGTTTCTGCCGCTGAGTGCGGAACTGAGGATGGAAGTGGAGCATCTCCTGGCCGATGTCCGCAACTAGGAGATCCCTCATGAAGGCGGAGAGATTTCAGGACGAAAAATCATCCCCGGTCTCTGAGCAACTGAAGGCGTGGTCCACTGCCTTAGCTGCGGAACTGACGGACTGGCCGCAGGTTACGCAAAAATCGTTCTTTGGTTTCACCGCGCTCTATCGTGGCAAGACGATGTTTGCACTGTTGCCGCGGACTCGCAGCATCTTCAAGAGCAACGCCCTGGCGTTCTGTATGGACCCTGCGAACCCGTCTACGCGAGCTCTCCTGGAAAAAGATCGTCGAATTTCTGCCTTCGATAAAGATAAGACGCGCTGGTTCACCTTTGAACTCTCCGGCGACTCCGACCTGCACGACGCTCTGGACTACCTGGGAAGAGCGTTCGACGCCGCTCGCACCCACAACAAAAGAAAGTAGCTTTACCGTTCTTGTGATTAAGATCACAGTAGAGTATAGTGTATTCGAACGAACGTTCGAATTAGCCGTTTCCTGGTTATGTCCACTCCATCCGCCGCAACTCGGGCTGGTTCGCGCCGGCATCGCAGCGCGCCCGTTTCGGAATCTCGCTACGATCGGCGTCTGTCCGAAATTCTGAGCCACGCCACCGATGTCTTCTGCAAAAAAGGATACGAAGGCGCTTCCATGCGCGATCTGTCGCGCGAGAGTGGCATGTCTCTGGCCGGCCTGTACTACTACTTCGAATCGAAAGAGCGACTGCTCTACCTGATTCAGAAGCACACGTTCAGCACCATCCTGCAGCGATTGAAAGGACGGCTGGAGCAGGTCACCGCTCCGGAAGAGCGTATTCGAGTTTTCATCCTCAACCACTTGGAATATTTTCTGGCCAACCAGGCGGCGATGAAGGTGCTCTCACACGAGGACGAAGCTTTGAAAAACGGGTTCGGTTCAGAAGTGGCCGCGATCAAACGCGAATACTATCGAATTTGCGTCGGATTACTGGATCAGCTGAAGCGTGAGCGAGGTTTACAGTTTTCCACCCGTATCGCAGTGCTCAGCCTGTTTGGCATGATGAATTGGATTTACACCTGGCACAATCCACGGGTGGATGCGGATGCAGCGGCAATTGCGGGCGAGATGGGCGACATCTTTCTGCGCGGGGTTCTGGGCGGTGATACCAGGTGAGGTGTGGTGGGGGTGCGGTTTTCGCCGTGCTGTTGAGTAACGACTGGATTTGGCAAGATTGAGGTCGAGCTTTGCTGGACCCGGGCGGACGAGGCGTCCGCCCTACACGAGCATCGAAAAGGAGTTATTCCATGGCTACTACAGTGCAACCGGCAACCGCGGAGACATCGAAACAGCTGGTCAACTACCGCACCGATGGCGGTGTGGCGATAATTGAGATGTGCGATCCGCCCGCAAACACGTACACGTACGAGATGAACCGCCAGATGGACGATGCCATTCTGACGGCGCGCATGGATAATGACGTATATGTGATTGTCTTAACCGGCGCAGGCGAGAAATTCTTCTCTGCGGGCGCGAACATCAAAATGCTTTCCAGTGTCGATCCCACATTCAAGTATTACTTCTGCCTGCACGCCAATGAAATGCTGCTGCGCCTGGAGCACACTCCCAAACTGGTGATCGCGGCGATCAATGGGCATTGCGTGGGTGGCGGATTAGAGATCGCTATGGCGGCGGACATCCGCATCGCGCGCAAGGATGCGGGCAAGATCGGATTGCCGGAAGTGAATCTTGGGGTTTTGCCCGGAACCGGCGGAACGCAGCGGCTGTCGCGTTTAGTTGGCAAGAGTAAGGCCATCGAGTTGATGGTTACGGGCAACACATTCTCGTTCGAAGAGGCGCAGGAACTCGGAATCGTAAACGACGTGTTCGAGCGCGAGGGCTTCATGGAGAACATCATGGAGTACGCGCGGCAATTCTGTCCGCCCCACAAGGCCGCGAAGGCGGTGGGACGCATTAAGCGCGCGGTGCAGACGGGATGGGAGATTCCGATGGAGTCTGCCTTGGCGGTGGAGCGCGAGAACCAGCAGTTGCTCTTCCAGAGCGAAGATGCGAAGGAAGGCCTGGCCGCGTACGTTGAAAAGCGCCCAGCGAATTTCAAGGCGAAATAGGTTGTGTAGGGACGGACGCCCTCGTCCGTTCGCCGGACGAAGTCCGGCTGAAGGTGCGAATGCTCGCTGCCAGCAAAGTGAAGATCGAGTCCGGCCGCTTACTGATCAATGGTCAGTGGAGCGAAGGTTCGAAGAGTTTCGACACGATGAATCCGGCGACGGGTGAAGTGCTCACGCAGGTTGCGGAGGCTTCTGCCGCCGATGTGGATCGCGCGGTCCAAGCGGCGCGTCAGGCCTTCGAAGATCGCGCCGGAGGCTGGCGCAAGCTCTCGGCCAGCGAGCGTGGACGACTGATCTGGAAGCTCGCCGACCTCGTCGAGAAGAATATCGAGGAACTTGCCGAGGTGGAAACGCTCGACAATGGCAAGCCGATCTTCGAATCGCGCTACGTTGATATTCCGATGGTGATCGACGTTTTGCGCTATTACGCCGGGCTTGCCACTAAAATCCACGGCGAAACGGTGAATACGTTTGAGGCTGCGTTCACCTACACTCTCCGCGAGCCGGTGGGTGTTGTCGGACTGATCGTCCCCTGGAATTTTCCTCTGCTCCTTGCATCATGGAAAGTGGGTCCTGCCTTGGCATGCGGCAACACGATTGTGTTGAAGCCCGCGGAGCAGACGCCTCTGACCACGTTGAGATTCGGCGAACTTGTGATTGAAGCCGGATTTCCCGCGGGCGTAGTCAATATTGTGACTGGCGGCCCGGAGACTGGGAAGGCGATTGTTGCTCATCCGGGAATCGACAAGATCGCGTTTACCGGCTCGACCGCGGTGGGCAAGGAAATCATGCGGGGCGCGGCGGATACGCTGAAGCGGGTCACGCTCGAACTTGGCGGCAAGTCGCCCAATATCGTGTTCTCCGACGCCGACGTCGACAATGCTGTCAAAGGGGCGATCAACGGGATCTTCTACGGAAAAGGGGAAGTCTGCAATGCGGGTTCGCGCCTATTCCTGGAGAGCAGGTTGAAAGACGAATTCACGGAAAAGCTGGTGGCGCGGACATCAAAAATGAGACCCGCCGATCCGCTCGATCCCAAGACGCGGCTGGGAGCGATCGTCAGCCAGGAGCAGATGCAGACCGTTCTGAACTTCATCGAAGCTGGAAAGAAAGATGGGGCAACACTGGTTGCGGGCGGCAATCGCGTGTCGGTCGACGGCAGCAAGGGATTCTTCATCGAACCGACGATCTTCGGGGACGTGAAGAACGATATGAAGATCGCTCGCGAGGAGATTTTTGGCCCGGTACTGTCCGTGCTGGTGTTCGAGGATATCGACGAAGTGATTGAGCAAGCAAATAACAACCCGTACGGGTTAGCTGCCGCCGTGTGGACGCGCGATGTAAAGAAAGCGCACAGCGTATCGCGCCGCCTCAAAGCGGGAACCGTATGGATTAACACGTATGGCCTGATGGACGCGGCCCTTCCTTTCGGCGGGTACAAGAGCTCAGGTTTTGGCCGGGAACTGGGGACGCACGCCATCGAACACTACACGGAACTGAAGACCGTGTGGCTAAACATGGGATGAAGAGAAGAGCTCACCGAGCGGCAACACAAGCGGCACTGAGTTTTCCCGGTGTCGTTTGTGTCCTCTGTGGTGAGGAGGTTCTAAATCATGCCGGGTAAAGTAGCAAAAATCGGAACATTCAGTGACTGGATTGGTCTGTTCAACGACTGGCGCAAAGAAATTGGCGTGAACACCAAGGATATCGAGGCGTTCCAGTTCGATACTCTTTACGGTGCCATTGAGACCGACGATATCGAATTCGGTGCTTACAAGGGCCGCCGCAAATGGGAGAATCTGCGGCAGATTCCCACGCAGCAGATGCGGGACGCCCTAATGAACATGATCGTGTATCAGGGAGACACCGAGTTCGCAAGTGTCGAGCAGCAGCGCAACTTGCTCGACAACGCTCCCACCGACTGGGATCGCCGCGCCATTACCCGCGTCATGATCGAGGAAATGCGTCATGGCTGGCAGATGTGCGCACTTCTGGTCGATCATTTCGGATACTCGGGCAAGGTGGAAGCCCAAAAGATGCTGGAGCGCCGCGCTTTCGAGAACAAGCGTCTGCTGGGCGCCTTCAACGTCGATGTCGATAACTGGATGGACTTTTTTACCTACACCGACTTTGTCGATCGTGATGGAAAATTTCAGCTGCAAATGCTGAAGTACTCCGCATTCGCGCCGCTCGGCCGCTCCATGTCGTACATGCTGCGCGAAGAGGCCTTTCACATGGGAACGGGCAACGATGGTCTTCGCCGCATCGTGGAGGCAGGCATTATTCCTGCCTGGTTGATTCAGAAGTATCTCAATAAATGGATTTCAAGCTCGTACGATCTATTTGGCACCGATCATTCTTCCTCGGCGCACTGGGCTTACGTTTGGGGCATCAAAGGTCGCTATGACGAGCCTAAGAACGACAAGGCTGCGGATCTTGAGGACCTGAACGATTACAACCGCAATCTTTATCGGGACGAGGTCGCCGGTCTGATCGAGCGTTTCAATTCGTCACTCAAACCGGGAGAGCCCAAACTGTACGCTCCGGACATCAAGTTCAACCGCGCCATCGGACGCTGGGCGGGCCAGAAGTTCCACGCCCAAACTGGGGAACCGCTTGGCGACCCAGCGTACGAGGAGCATTTGAAGGAATACATGCCCTCTGCCGAGGACAAGAAGTTGCTGCTAGAAATCATTGCTAACGAAAGAAAATGGATTGCCGAGAAAGCGGGAGCACGCGATCCGCTGGCCTCCATTGGAGAAGTAAGGAAATCGGCAATTAATCTCTAATCGCCCATGAAGACTACTGCCACGGACACCAGGTTCACGCGCCTCTCGCTCGAAATCGACGATGCGGTTGCAAATATCGCGCTGCAGAATCCTCCACTGAACGTGATCGACATTCGCATGATGGAGGAACTGGCGCTGGTTCTGGCCGAACTTGAAGCGCAACCGAAAGTTATGGCGCTGGTGCTGACCGGCGATGGGAAGGCTTTCTCCGCCGGGGTTGACATCGCTGCTCACACTCCTGACAAAGTCGAGGGAATGCTTTCTAAGTTCCACGGGGTGGTCCGTTCGCTGGTGGCGACGAGGAAAGTGACCCTGGCCTCGGTTCATGGGCTTTGCCTGGGCGGCGGGGCAGAGTTGGCGATGATTTGCGATCTCGTGTACAGCGATGAGGATGCTGAGTGGGCTTTCCCGGAAATCAAACTCGGCTGCTATCCCCCCGTGGCTTGCACGGCTCTGGCTGCCGTCGTCGGTCAAAAGCGGGCTGCAGAAATGATTCTGACGGGGCGGTCTATCAGCGGCAGGGAAGCGGCGGAGATCGGATTGGCGACGCGGGCCGTACCTCACATGCAACTCGCGTCCGTGGTGGAAGCCGGCGTCTCGCAACTGCTGCATCTGAGTCCGGCGGCGCTCGCGGTGGCGAAGAAAGCGTGCTATGCGTGGGACGCAATGCACTTTGACAAAGGCTTGGCGCGGGCCGAAAAGATTTATTTCGAGGACCTGATGAAGACAGCGGATGCGAAGGAAGGCATTCAGGCGTTTCTCGAAAAGCGTTCGCCGAAATGGCGCGGTGAGTAAGACCGGCCATTGCCTGAGATGGATTACGAAATCACTGCCGAAGAGGTGAAAGCGAAGCTGGACGCAGGAGAGAGCTTCACTTTGATCGATGTGCGCGAGCCATGGGAGTTTGAAACTGCTCGCATCGATGGTGCCAAGCTGATGCCGATGGGAGATGTGCCGTCGCGAGCGCATCGGGAGCTAGACCCTGAGGACCACATCGTCGTGCTATGCCATCGCGGCGTGCGCTCGATGAACGTCACTGCATGGCTGCGGCAGCAGGGGTTCGAAAAGGTGCAGTCGATGCGAGGCGGCATCGATGCGTGGTCCCGAAGCGTGGATCAGAACGTGCCGGTGTATTAAAAGAGCTATGAGCTATGAGCTCACCAAATCACCTATAGCTGCTCGTATGAAAAAAGAACTGATTGAGCTCAAGATCAACGGCCGCTCGCACGAGCTTGCCATCGAGTGGAATGCTCTGCTGCTGGACGTCTTGCGGCAACAGTTGCAGCTGACCGGTTCCAAGCGCGGCTGCGACGATTCCTCCTGCGGTGCTTGCACGGTGCTGATTGATGGAACCGCCATGATGAGCTGCACTCTGTTGGCCGCGAGTTGTGAGGGACAGGAGATCACAACCATAGAGGGCGTGACGGAGCACGGGAGCCTGGCGGCAATTCAGAAAGCTTATGGAGACTGGGGCGGTGCACAGTGCGGATATTGCACGCCGGGTTTCATCATGACCGTCAAGTCGCTCTTGTCGGAGAACCCAAATCCTTCGGAAGCAGAACTGCGCTCTGCTCTGAGCAGCAATTTGTGCCGTTGCACGGGCTACAACCAAATGTACACCGCGATCCGTTCGGCGATCCAGACAGAGCGAGAAGGCCTCGCACTGGCGGACCATGAGCGCTGAATTTTCGATCATCGGCAAGCCGACCGCCATGGTCGATGCGGCTGAGAAGACCACTGGGGCGGGCAAATACACAGATGACCTCAGCGTGCCGGGCATGCTCGTGGGAAAGATTCTGCATTCTCCCTACCCGCACGCACGTATCAGGAACATTGATATAGCACGCGCCGAGCAACTTGAAGGCGTGGTTGCCGTCGCGATTGGGCAGGATGCTCCGAAAACTTACGGGATCCTTCCCGTTGGGCATGACGAGTATCCTCTCGCCCTCGACAAGGTGCGCTATGTGGGGGACAACGTGGCATGCGTTGTAGCCGTTTCGGAATCGGTTGCCGAGAAAGCGCTGGAGTTGATCGACGTTGAGTATGAGGTCTTGCCCGCGTACTTCGATCCCGAAGAGGCAATGAAGGCACAGACTGATCTGATCCACGATCACAAGCTCAACAACCTGGAAAAGGATTACCACCACGTGTTCGGTGATCCCGAGAAGGGCTTCTCGGAAGCGGATCACCTTGCGGAAGCTCGCTTCCTTGCCAATGAGGTGACGCATGCCGCCATGGAGCCGCATTCCACGTTGGCTTCTTTTGAAATCGATCCGCGTACGGGGAAGGCCGGGCGACTGACGGTGTGGTCTTCCACCCAGGTCCCGTACTACTTGCAGCACAAGCTCTCGCTCGTGCTCGACATGCCGATGCAGCAGATTCGCGTGATCAAGCCGCTGGTGGGAGGGGGATTTGGGGGCAAGAGCGAAGTGATTCCCCTGGAGATCATCGCGGCGATCGCGGCTCGAAAAGCGCAGGCGCCAGTCAAGATCACCTATACGCGCGAAGAGGTCTTTTGGGCGCATCGCGGACGCCCGCGTACGATTATCGATCTGAAAACGGGCGTGATGAATGATGGCCGGATTATCGCTGTCAAAGCCCGCGTGGTGCAGGATGGCGGAGCGTATTGCTCCTATGGAGTTGTGACGATTCTTTATTCTGGGGCGCTGCTGGGCGCGCTTTACGACATCCCTAACATTCAATATGACGGCTATCGGGTGCTGACGAATAAACCCGCGTGCGGAGCCATGCGCGGACATGGCACCGTCAATGTGCGGTTCGCATTCGAGTCTCAGTTGGATGAGCTGGCGTCCATCATTGGTATGGATCCTGCGGAGGTGCGCCAGCGCAATCTCCTGAAGCCACCTTGCGTCACGGTGAACGGATTGCGCGTGCAAAGTTATGGCTTGCCCGAATGCATCGAGAAGACAGTCGAACGTTCCGGATGGAAAGAGCGGAAGGGGAAACTGCCCAAGGGCCGCGGCTTGGGCATCGCCTGTAGTCATTACGTGAGCGGGGCGGCCAATTCCATCATCCGGTCCGACATGCCGCATTCGACGGTCAACATCAAAATCGATCGTGACGGCGGCGTGGTCGTATATACGGGTGCCTCGGAAATCGGCCAGGGATCGGACACAATGACAGCGCAAGTGGCGGCCGAGACGCTAGGCTGCTCCTTGTCGCGAGTGAGAGTTGTTGCGGCGGATACCGATCTCACCCCGATCGATATCGGTTCGTACTCAAGCCGCGTGACATTCATGGCCGGCAACGCCACGTTGCGCGCGGCCACAGACGTTAAGAAGCTCATCGCAGCAGCTGCGGCGAAAAAAATGGGGTGCGCAGCGGAAGATCTGATGTTTGAAAATGAACTCGTAAGCAGAAAGAGCCGTGCAGGGAACGACGCCTTCGTCCGTCCGGCTGGGCAAAGCGCGGCAGCGTCGGTGTCGGGTCGAGTAGAAGGCCAAATCCTCCGCGGCTCGCTGCAGCAAAAGCGCCAAGAAGAAGGCCCGAAAGATTGCATGAGTTTTGAAGAGGCGGTAGTGGCGGCCATCGACTTCCATGGCGCGCTTACGGGTACTGGTTCCTATGCCCCCCCTGCGGAAGCTCGCGGAGGAAAACACAAGGGTGCCGGAGTGGGACCATCACCGGCCTACTCCTACTCTGCGCAGGTGGCGGAAGTAAGCGTTGACGAGGAGACGGGCGAGGTCACGGTCTACAAGGTATGGGCAGCCCACGATTGCGGGCGCGCGTTGAATCCGGTTTCCGTGGAGGGCCAGATCATCGGCTCGGTCTGGATGGGTATGGGACAAGCGCTCACGGAAGAGATGGTTTGGAAAGACGGCATGCTGATGAATCCTGGGCTGCTGGAATATCGCAGTCCATCATCGGTGGAGTCGCCCGATGTGGAACCGATCATCGTCGAGAGCATCGATCCTGAAGGCCCCTTCGGAGCGAAAGAGTGTAGCGAAGGATCTCTGGCGGCTACCATTCCGGCAATTGCTAATGCAATCTACGATGCGGTTGGAGTGCGGCTGCACGAATCGCCTTTCACTCCGGAGCGAGTTCTGGCAGCATTGAGGACCAGGAAACAAGCTAAGAACCTGAATCTCACCGACGGGATCGATCCTACCGCTCCCGCCCGCTTCCGCGAGCATGGCGGCTCGCTGTGCTTCAAAGGCAAGGGGCCCGATCGTCACCCGCTTGATCCCTCACGACGGGCTGGGCCGTTACCTGGAGGAGCAGATTGAGTCTGCCACAATTCAAATTGCTTCGAGCTCGGGCGATGGGAGATGCGCTGGAGTTCCTTGCGAAATATGCGCGGGTGCCGGACAGCCGGGGGCGGCTGTCCCTGCATGTTTCAGAACAGGTTGCGATACGAATTGTCGCGGGGGGAACCGATCTGATCCCTTCCATGCGACAGAAGCTGTTTGAGCCGGAGTACGTGCTTGATTTGCGCAGGGTTGGGGAGTTGCGGGGAATTCGGCCACTGCCTCAAGGAGGGGTTGAGATCGGTGCGCTGACTACTCTGCGCGAGATCGAGCGTTCTGATGTTTTGCGGAGGCACTATCCGGTGCTGACTGAGGCTGCCGCAACCGTCGCGTCACCGGTGCTGCGCAACATGGGGACGATCGGCGGGAACGTCTGCCTCGATACCCGCTGCCTTTGGTATAACCAGTCGCTAACCTGGCGCAAGGGTTGCGGATTCTGCATCAAGAAAGACGGAGATATCTGTCATGTGGCTCCCGGTGGACCGAAATGCTGGGCCGCGTTTTCGGGGGACACGCCTCCTGCGCTGTTGTGTCTGGATGCAGAGATCGAGATCGCGAGCACGACTGGAACGCGCCGCATTCCCCTGCGCGATTTCTATACCGGGCTCGGCGAGAACCACCGAAGACTGCATGGAAATGAATTGCTGACCCGAATTTTCCTCCCCGCTTCATCGGCAGACTTCAGCGGTGTATATCGCAAGCTACGGGTTCGCGGCTCAATTGATTACCCGCTTGCTGGAGTCGCGGTCGCGATGAAACGATCCAACGGTCACGTCTCCGACGCACGGATCGGAATCACTGCCGTAAATCCGGCGCCCATGCTGGTGAGTGGAGCATCCGAATTGCTGGCGGGCAAAGTGATGGATGAGGCGCTGGCTGAGTCGGCTGGAGACTTGGCGGCAAGGACCGCAAAGCCGCTTACCACTTCCGCACTTACTCCGGAATATCGGCGCGAGATGATTCGTGTCTTCACCAAGCGGGCAATTCTCGCGGCGGCGCAGAATTGAGTCCATCTGCTATGCTTCTGCTCGACTGATCAGCGAGCCCTGATTTCCGGCTGCTGACTCCTGACTACGGCCCGATGATTACTGATTGTCACATTCACATCCAGCCGATCGAGATGTTCAAGCCGCACGCGCTGGAGTTGATGAAGAAGAAGCGGACCAACTTTGTGCAGATTGAGGAATTTTGCCGGTCTCCGAAAGCTTTTCTGAAATTCATGGACGCGAGCGGCATCGACCGCGCGATGCTCATCAACTACGTGGCACCTGAGGTAATCGGATTCACCAACGGTGTGAATCAGTTCGTGGCTGACTATGTGAAGGAAGATCCGAAGCGACTGCTCTCCTGCGGCAGCCTGCATCCACGGCATACGACTAACGTTCTGGCGGATGTCGAACAGATCCTGCGGCTGGGACTGAAAATGATCAAAATCCATCCCCCCCACCAACTGTTGTTTCCCAATGATTATCTCAGCGGGGCGAAGGAATTGGAGATCATCTACCGTGCAGCAGAAGCGAACGGAGTGCCGGTGATGTTTCACACTGGCACTTCCATCTTCCCGGGGGCACGAAACAAATATGGGGACCCGATTTATGTGGATGATGTCGCCGTGGATTTTCCGAATCTGAAGATTCTTCTGGCACACGGCGGACGCCCGCTGTGGATGCAGACTGCATTTTTCCTGGTGAGGCGGCATGCCAATGTTTACCTCGACATAAGCGGCATCCCGCCCAAGACTCTGCTGAAGTATTTTCCGCGCCTGGAAGAAATCGCGCCCAAGACTCTGTT
Source organism: Acidobacteriota bacterium (assembly GCA_046723715.1). Taxonomy (GTDB): domain Bacteria; phylum Acidobacteriota; class Terriglobia; order Terriglobales; family Acidobacteriaceae; genus Sulfotelmatobacter. The sequence continues at coordinate 63,893 of JBKOUZ010000017.1, forward strand.
CGGCACGGATTGGCCGGGACCGGGTGTTCCGGATATCAGGAAGAATCTTGAGGAATTTTGCGCTCTCCCGCTTAGCGAGTCGACACGCCAGCAGATCTTGAGCAAGAGTGCGCTCAGTATCTGGCCGGCATAGTTCTGCAGAAAAAGAAAGGCCCGCTCGAAGCAGCGGGCCAATCACCGAGCTAGATCACTTTCCCGCGTTGACCGCGGCAGCTTTCGTTCCCATCAATTCATCGGCCAGAGCAGCCGCTCCATAGATTTTACGTAGAGCTTCCTGAATTCCTCGTGAGTCCACAGACACCGCACGAGCTTGCGTGTCGCTGTATGCGAAATTCCACGGCAGCGACTGGATATTGCCGTCGAAGATGATTCCAACCACCTCGCCTTTCTGGTTGACGGTGGGGGAACCCGAGTTCCCACCGATGATGTCGGCGGTGGAAACGAAGTTCAGCGGCGTCTTCAGATCGAGCTTCGACTTGGATTTCATCCAACTGTCGGGCAGGTTATACGGGGGGTGGTTGTTATGCTCGGCCGCGTGCGCGTATGCACCTGCCATATTGGTCGCGAAGGGAATGGCCTTCCCGTTCTCCTGATACCCTTTTACCTGCCCGTAGCTCAACCGCAGTGTGAAAGTTGCGTCCGGAGGCTGGTTAAAGCCGCTTTGCGCGAAGCGGGCTTTCGCGATCGTGGAACCTTCCCGTCGGACTACGGACTCAACCTTGTCCTCGTAGTCTCGGCGCGGGGCCCGGGCATCTGCATCGATGGCGCGCATGACAACGATAAGCGGGTCGGTGCTGGCGTCTACTGCCGACTGGCCGCCTTGGTAGATCTCTTTGCGCACCGCGACATCATCCAGCCTGGTTTTGCCGATCAACTCTTTGGCTGCCTCGCTGGCCGTCTTTCCTTGCAAGATCTTTTGCACGTCGGCGTTGTCGTTCCCCAGCGCAGTTTGCATGTCAGTCAGCGCGTCGGTGAGAAGAACGATTTCCAAATTCTTGTAAACCGGTTCGGTTGAGAATAGCTGCTGTTCCAGTGAGGCTAGAGCAGAGTCGCGGAATTCACGCAGACGCTCCGCATTGGGCTTGGGTCTTTCCGCGGCTGCCCGCACCAGACTGCGAGCGATCTGCGGCAGATGAGGAAACCCGCGTAAACGCTCCAGGTAGGTCAGGTTGGTGTAGATCGCCTGCTGAGCCTCGATAGCCTTGTCGATTTCATCCCACGGATCACTCACCGCTGCATTCTTCGGATCGGCCTTGAAAGCGGCATGCAACTTGGATTCATCCGCAGCCTTCCGGTCCATGATTGTCTTGTCTAAAAGGCCCGATTGATATCCGGTAATTGCTTTTTGCGAATTCTGCAGGCTGAATAAGTCTTCCTTGGCGATGCGGGCGTTCTCTTCGGAGTCTTTGCTGAACTTCTGCAGCAGGTCGATTCGGCGAGCGTAGTACTTCAAGGCGGCGGGATATTGCACGTCACGCATGAACTCGAGTTGAGCCATGGTGAGCAGGCGTCCAGTGTTGCCCGGATGTCCGGAGACAAAGATTAAATCTCCGTCCTTAACACCGGTGGGCGACCACTTCAGGTAATTGTCGAGGTGAGCCGGCTTGCCGTTGTCATACACACGAAAGAACGTGATATCGAGGTCATATCGAGGATAGGTGAAGTTGTCGGGATCACCGCCGAAGAAAGCAATATCGAACTCCGGCGCGAACACCAGGCGCACATCGGTGTACTTCTCGTATTTGTAAAGGTTATAAACCTGGCCGGAATAGAAGATCACAACGTCGCAACGCAGCCCGGTGGAGCTGGTACATTCTTTCTCTACCTCGGACATTGCGGCGCGCTGGGCTTGGCCGCTCTCTGCTGCAGACATTCCCGATTTCACACCGGCATTAATCTTGTCGGTCACGTCTTCTATGGCCACTAGTTGGTTCAATTCGAGATTCGGGCACTTGGCTTCTTCTGCCTGAGTGTTGGCATAGAAACCGGTCTTGATGTAATCGTGCCCTTCCGTCGACAGTTGCTGCACGCAGGCCGCGCCCACATGATGGTTAGTAAAGGTGAGCCCGTCTGGGGAAACGAATGAGCCAGAGCCGCCATTGTTGAACCGAACCGAGGAGAGGCGTACGTGATCTAGCCACTCCTGGGTGAGCTCAAATTCATACTTGGCTTTGATTTTGTCCTTGGGCGGAGCGTTGTAGAGCCACATGCCCTCGTCTGCGAGGGCGAAGTTCGAACAGAAAAACGCGCACGAAAGCAGGATTGTAAGAATGCGTTTCATTGTTGGGTGGTTCCTTCCGTGAGGAAATTATGAAGAGCACTGAGGGACCTTCAAAAGACACCATGAAGCAAACCCTTTAATATACGCCCCGTCCGTTCGCCTATCAAAGTAATGCCTCTGTCGCGGATCTTCCACAAGGCTTGAAATCGGTCGCGTTTTTGCGAATCGCATGCACTCTGCGATCCAGATTTATAAAGCACTGAGTTCGCCGAGACGGCCCAAGGGGAACGGAGAGAAGCAACCCTGACTACAGCTACAGCCGCGGTTTTGGCCGCCCCTTGGAAACAGGCGTGTGTTTCAGGTATAAGAAAAGGTTGCCCTCCGCGTTGCCGCTCCGTTGCGTTGCGCAATACGGTTCCGCTAGAAACGAGACACTTCATGCCTGGCCTTACCACAAATCACGCGCCGAAGGGACTGGAAGGAGTCGTCGCTACCAACTCCAAAATCTGTTATATCGATGGCGATCGGGGAGTTCTCGCGTATCGCGGCATCGACATTCACGAGCTCGCGGACCACTCCAATTTCGAAGAGACCTGTTACCTGCTCTGGTTCGGGAAGCTTCCCAGCAGGCGTGAGTTGCGAGAGCTGCACGACCGCCTGGCTGAGGAGCGCAAGCTGGATGCGTCGATCATCACCCTGATGCGTAACGCACCCCGGCATGCGCTTCCCATGGATGTGCTGCGCACGGCCGTTTCGGCGCTCTCGTTCTACGACCCGCAGGAAGGGAGTAATGACCGGAAGGCAAATGTGGATAAGGCCATCCGCCTGACTTCACAGATTGCCATGATTGTGGCGGCCTACGACCGCATTCGCAAGGGACAGCAGATCGTTGAACCCGAGAGATCGCTTTCGCATGCGGCGAATTTCCTGCTCATGCTGAACGGGAAACATCCGTCTGCCACGGCGGAACGGGCGCTCGATATTGCGCTGATTCTGCACGCGGATCATGAGTTGAATGCCTCCACTTTCGCCGCGCGTGTGACGGCCGCGACGTTATCTGACATGCATTCGGCCATCACCTCGGCGATCGGCGCTCTTAAGGGGCCGTTGCACGGCGGAGCCAACGAAGCGGTATTCCGGATTTTGCAGTCAATCGATTCCTCCAATGCGGATCCGATTGAGTACGTGAAGGGCATGCTGGCGCAGAAAAAGAAGATTCCAGGCTTCGGACACCGCGTCTATCACACGGAAGATCCACGAGCCACGCATCTGCGAGTCATGTCGCGCGATCTCGGGAACTCGAGCGGGCAGGGCAAGTGGTTCGACATCTCTCAGAAGATTGAACAGTTTGTGAAGGCCGACAAGAAGCTGAATGCCAACGTGGATTTCTATTCGGCTTCGACGTATCACACGCTTGGAATTGATGTTGATCTGTTCACTCCAGTGTTTGCCGTCTCGCGAATCAGCGGATGGACTGCCCACGTCATTGAACAGCTTGATGACAATCGCCTGATCCGACCCAGGGCGGAGTACATGGGCCCGGAATACCCGAGCCGCTACGTTCCAATCGATGAGAGATAGCATCTCCTGTATTCCCTGCTGTTCATGCGCGCCTAAACGCCTGTCTTGCGCAGGACTCACGTAGAATAGGTGCTGTATGCAGCGCGTCTACCTGGACAATAACGCCACCACTCCGCTTCTGCCCGAGGTATTCGAGGCTATGCGCCCTTACTTTGGGGAGCAGTTTGGCAATGCGTCCTCGATTCATCATCACGGGCAGAATACACGGGCTGCCGTGGAGAATGCACGAGAGTCGGTAGCGGCGTTGCTGGGTTGCGCGGGATCGGAGATAGTGTTCACCTCAGGGGGGACGGAGAGCGACAATCTGGCCATCGCTGGACTGGTGAAGTCCGGCGATCATGTGATCACATCCGGTGTCGAGCACCACGCGGTGCTGCATGCAGTGAGGCATCTGGAAGAGATCGGGTGCGAGATCACCGTGCTGCCAGTGGATGAGCAGTGCCTGATCGATCCACAGGATGTGAAGCGGGCTCTGCGTCCGAATACGAAACTAGTCACGATCATGATGGCGAACAACGAGACTGGCGTGCTGCAACCGGTGGAAGAAATTGGCAAAGTTGCAGCGCAGGCCGGAATTGTGTTTCACACCGATGCAGTGCAGGCGGCTGGCAAGGTCGCGATCGACGTGAAGCGGATCGGCTGCCAGGCACTGTCGATCTCTGGCCACAAGTTTCATGGTCCGCAAGGGATTGGTGCGCTTTATGTCAAGAAGGGAACTCCCCTGCTGCCGCTTTTTCACGGCGGGCGGCACGAGCGTTCGCGGCGAGCGGGCACGGAGAATGTCCCCGGCATTGTCGGGTTGGGACAGGCCGCAAAAATCGCAAAGTATGGCTTGGACAACGGCGCTAGGGAGAAGCTCGCCGCGATGCGGGACGGTTTGGAGCGACGAGTTCTGGAGCAAATCGAAGAGACACACGTGAATGGGGCTGGCGCACCGCGTGTGCCGAACACTACCAACATCCGATTCCGTCACATTGAGGGCGAGGCTCTCGTCATCGCGCTCGATCTGAAGGGGCTGGCGGTCTCAACTGGGGCGGCGTGCTCGTCGGGCGCGATTGAACCATCGCATGTGTTGATTGCCATGGGGCTGCGGCCGGACCAGGCGCGGGCGAGCATCCGGTTCAGCCTGGGGAAGCAGACGACGGAGGCAGAAATCGATTTTGCACTGAGCCTTATACCCTCGACAGTTTCTCGATTGCGCGATCTTTCGCCGAAATATGACAAGAAAGCAGTGACGACGTAAAGGAGGCCTAAACTGAGTAGCGAGACCATTGCGGTGGCCATGTCGGGCGGTGTGGATTCATCCACCGTCGCAGCCATGCTGCGCGCGCGGGGTCACAACGTTATAGGGCTGACCATGCAGCTGTGGAACCAGCGCCGCCTGGCCGGACGCGAGGGTATGCCGGAGTCCGTTCAGGGACGCTGTTGCTCGCTCGATGATGTGTACGATGCGCGCCGCGTCGCGCAGCAGATTGGGATTCCGTACTACGTGGTTAATCATGAGGAAAGTTTTGAGCGCGAAGTAGTTCGTCCTTTCGTCGAGGAGTATCTCTCGGGGCGCACACCGATTCCATGCAGTCTTTGCAACAATCATCTCAAGTTCGAGCAGTTGCATGTGGTGGCGCGGCAGATTGGGGCCGAGCGCGTGGCGACGGGGCACTACGCGCGGGTAGATTTTGATGAGAAGACTCAGCGCTGGTTGCTGAAGCGTCCCGCAGATCATAGTAAGGATCAGACTTATTTTCTGTTCGGTCTAACGCAGGAACAACTCAGCCGCACGCTGTTTCCCCTGGGAGACATGACCAAGCCTGAGGTGCGCGAGAGCGCGCGCCACCATGGGCTGGCGCTGGCCGAAAAGCCGGATTCGCAGGAGATCTGTTTCGTGCCTGGAGGCGATTACAAGCGCTTCATCGATGCCTATCTCGCCGAGAAGGGCGACGCGTTGCCGGACACGGCCGGAGAGTTGGTGGCCACCAACGGAGAAGTGATCGGAGAGCACACCGGAATCCACAACTTCACGGTTGGTCAGCGCAGGGGTCTGGGGCTGGCGACTGGATCGCCGCTGTATGTGATCCAGATCAGCGGGGCGAATAAGCAGGTCGTTGTAGGTGGCGACGAGCATCTTTACTCGCGCACGTTGCGGGCGCGGCGCGTGAACCTGGTCTCGGTGGACGATTTGTACGAACCCAGGCGCGTATCGGTCAAGATTCGGCACCGGCATGAGCCTGCTCCGGCCATCATCGCGAAGGCAGGCAGCGACGAGATCGAGGTCACGTTTGACGAACCGCAGCGAGCGATCACGCCGGGCCAGGCGGCGGTGTTCTACGATGGGGATATTGTGGTGGGAGGCGGATGGATCGCTTGAGCCAGATCAGCTCTCGGAAAACGTCCGTGCCGGCGGGCGGCTGTCCCGAACGTTTTTAGAGGGGCAATGCGAAGCGGTTCATTCGTTTAATGTTTTTTCTTCGGGTAGAGACTTTTCTTCTGGCTCTCTTTGAACATCTTGTCGGATGCCTTCTTCTGCTTCTCGTAATATTTTCTTTGAGCCTTCTCCAGTTTTTTGTTGGCGCGGCGCTGGGCCCGGCTTTCGGGATACGCGGGCTTGTTCTTTTGCGCACCTGCAGGAACGCAGAAGAGCGTACAACAAAAACCTAAAACCAGGATGGCGGCAAGCCGTTTCATAGCGTGTCGAAGACTCCACAATTGCGTGATCATTCTACCTCACAACGTGCTTATCCTATTTGTCCCTCGTCAACACCCTCGATCGGCCTGGTTCGGCCTATTTTCTCCGCGGACATTCATGGGCTTGTCCCGAGTCGGGAGCGTCCCTTCGCTTGAGCGCAATGACTCGATAAAGGAGCTGCCGGTGTTGTTCAGCTTGTCTTCCAGCCGTGCTGTGCAGTCACATCCGCTGCAGGCCCAAGGCTCGGTTCCATTGTGATCACGGCATTTGCGACGATCATGCGCATCCTGTACGCGTGTGAGATCGAAGTATTGTTCCCAATACGGACGCTCTTCCTGCAGCGGGGTAGGGCAGTAACAGATTTCTACCCAGCGAGCTGTGTCATCTTCGCAGAGGCGGGCCTCCTGCATATTGCGCAGATATTCGCCCTCGGCGACGGATCCCTGGCCTAAGGTCTCGGAGTCGATTGCTTTAAGCAAGTCGGCTTCGCGGCCGGGCTTTACGCGAGCTCGGACTAGATAACGCATTGCTCTTATTTTAGTGCCATCCACTGAAGGCGCTGGGCGAGCATTTTTGAATTGAGTCTGGTGCGCATGTCGATGGACTGCTACCGGATGTCTTGGCGATCATAAACGAAGCTCTTCGGGATTCCTTCGACGTGCAATCCTCATTCACGTTTAGCTGGATCCAGTAGTGCTGGACAAGTGATCCTTCTTTCAATGATGGAAGGCTAAACTTTCGCGGCTTTCTCACCGGACAGGGACAGGACCACGAGTCCCTGTTCTGTGTGTGTCGTACAAGGCTGGCAGATCGGGCGCAACTCAGATGAACATCTCATCCTGAGGAAGGGGACGGCGTTCGCCGCGCCCACCGCCATTCTTGCGGCCGCGTTTGAAGAAAAACTCCAGGCCGACGGTGATGCCCTGCATCAATCCAGAGAGTTGGCGCACGGGAGAAACGACCGTCTTTTGCACGATGTCAGTCGTCTGCTCAACCCGGTCCATGGTGCGGGTGAGCATTTCATCGCCGCGGATGATCTGCAGGCGAGCGCGATCAACTGCATCATTCACGGTCGCATCGATGCGTTCAAGCTGGCTGCGCAGCACGGTGGTGGTGTTTTCCACGTTCGACATAATCGTCTCCACCCTGGGGCGCAGTTGGGTCATCAGTTGCTGGGCCTGATCTATCGTGGGCAGAACCTTGGTTTTTAGCTCGGTTGCCAGCCCTTCCAGGTGCTGACTGCTCTTACGCATGGTGATGTACATAGCGAGGAGCACACCTGCCTGCAACAGCACAGCAATGCCCGTGAGGGCAATGAACACCGTCAGCTTGTCCATAGTCTTGCTCCCGAGAAACACGAAACGCCCGCGGCGGAGGGAGAACCGGCGCGGAATCGCTGTTAGAGATTCTTTCCGGTTCCGGTTTCTGTGGTCGCTTCGTGATAGGCCTGGCGTCCCGCCTCGTAAGCAGCTCGGAACTGCTCCTTCTGCTGGCTCACAACGTCACGGCTCTTATCCGCCCACTGTGCTGCCTGGTCCTTCGCTTCACGCGCGCGGTTCTTCACATACTCACGGCCTTCTTCGGCCTTGGCGCGGAGCGCTTCGCGCGTCTCGCTGCCGGAACGCGGCGCATAAAGGACGCCCGCCAGCGCTCCCAGTCCAAGTCCTGCCAAAAACCATACAAAGCTTGTCCCGCTATCCCGATCAGACATATCAATCCCTCCAGACAATCACGTCTATTTTCGATGGTACATCCTCTTCAGGCGAAAAGACAATTACAGCGCACACTGTACGCTGCACCAGAGGCGTCAGTAGCACTCCATTATCGGAAAGCGAGCTACAGGGTGCCGACAGCACCTGTCCGTGGAACGCGACCCGCCGAAGGATCTACTTGGGTTGAGTGGGAGGCGCTGGCTGCTGCGCTGGAGCGGGTTGAGTCTTGACTGGCTGGGACTTGAGGCCTTGCAAGACCGATCCCGGCCCCCCGCGCCTGCTGGCCCAGACAGATAATGTTATGGAGGTGATCATAAACGCCACGGCCGACCAGGTAGTGGCCTTGGAAAGCGCGCTGGCTGCGCCGCGTGGACCGAAAGCCGTCTGGCTGCCCTGTCCGCCGAAGGCGGCGGAGATGTCGCCGCTCTTGCCGCTCTGCAGCAGCACGACGATGATGATAAAGAAGCAAACCAGGATGTGAAGCGCGACGATTAATCCGTAAACCATGTGTGTGTGTTTCCTGACGAGCTATCAATCGGAATCTGGTGCTGACGAGGAAGTTACTGGTGCGGAAGGGGGGATTTGAACCCCCACGCCTTTCGGCGCCACCCCCTCAAGATGGTGTGTCTGCCAGTTCCACCACTTCCGCACTGGAATCCAGCACAACCCCAAGCAGCACTTCATTATAGCAAAGGTGAGTCCGAAGACAGGCGCTCGGTCGGGTGCATGGATCGAAGGCCGATTTCAATTCGCGGCAGTTAATGGCTCTTCCCGGACGAGGCGTTCGGGGCTACACGGTTCGTGCTTCCGGCAGGCTGCTGAAATCAAAAAAAGGGGCCGGAATCCCGGTGCCGGCCCTTCGACAGCTTCAGCTTTCACGCTGCGAACACTCAGTCTCCTGAGGGCAGCAACATGTCCTCTGAGCCCATGTCGATGTTCACCGGCGTTTGTGGACAGTTGCCCAGGATTGGCTGGCACGCCGCATCCGGCCCTTTCTGTGGATGAGTCTTTTGTTTCACTCCCACGAACTGCTCGGATTCCGTCGATCCGGTCAGCGCTGTGGTGGATGCCAAGCCGCCGCTGATGACCTGCTGCACTTTGTCGAAGTAGCCCGTGCCTACGAATCGCTGGTGCTTCACCGCCTCGTACCCGTATTCCGCTTCGCGGCTGAATTCTTTTTCCTGCAAGCGCGTGTAGGCGGTCATGCCCGAGAGCTTGTATCCGCGGGCCAGTTCGAACATGCTGAGGTTCAGAGCGTGGAATCCCGCGAGGGTTACGAACTGGAACTTGTATCCCATCTTCGCCAGTTCTGGTTGGAAACGGGCAATTGTGGCCTCGTCGATGTTCTTGCGCCAGTTGAAACTGGGCGAGCAGTTGTAGGCCAGCATCTTGTCGGGATATTGAGAACGGATCGCTTGCGCGAACTGTTTGGCTTCGGCGAGATCGGGATGCGAGGTTTCGCACCAGATCAGGTCAGCGAAGGGGGCATAGGCGAGTCCGCGGGCGATCGCTGACTCGATGCCTCCTTTGATGCGGAAGAATCCTTCGGACGTGCGTTCGCCGGTGCAGAACGCGCGGTCACGCTCATCGATGTCGCTGGTAAGCAGATTGGCGCTGTCCGCGTCGGTGCGCGCCATGATTAACGTGGGCACGCCCATAACGTCCGCTGCCAGACGTGCGGCGACCAACTTCTGAATTGCCTCTGGGGTGGGAACGAGAACTTTCCCGCCCAGGTGTCCGCACTTCTTCGCGGAAGAAAGCTGATCCTCGAAGTGAACGCAGGCTGCACCTGCTTCGATCATGCCCTTCATGAGTTCGAATGCATTGAGTGTGCCGCCGAATCCGGCTTCCGCATCGGCAATTAAAGGAGCAAACCAGGTCTGCCCCGGAGCTACTTTGCCTTCCACGTGATGTACCTGATCGGCACGCTGCAGCGCATTGTTGATGCGGCGGCAGAGATTGGGGACGCTATCGGCCGGATACAAGCTCTGATCGGGATACATGGTGCCGGCGTTGTTGGCGTCCGCCGCGACTTGCCATCCGCTGACGTAAATTGCCTTTAGCCCCGCCTGCACCTGCTGCACCGCTTGATTTCCGCTCATCGCGCCCAGCGCATTGATGTACGGTTCTGTCTGCAGCAGATCCCAAAGCCGCTCGGCGCCCATGCGGGCCAGAGTGTGCTCGATGTGAATCGAGCCACGCAGCCGCAGGACGTCCTCCGCCGTGTACGGGCGCTCGACGCCGGTCCAGCGCGAATTGGTCGCCCACTCCTGAGCGATGGCCTGGGCGGCCAATCTGTATTGAGCGGTGCGCTCCTGCGGGTTCAGTGGGTACTCAGTTTGGGAATTCATAGTTTTCTTGCTGCTTCCGTTGGCCGACATTACTTTCTTCTCCTGAAATCCTTCTAAGGTGTGTGGCAATTAGACCGGGTTGAATTCTCCATTGACGATCATGGCTTCACTGATTTCGCGGGCGCGACGGTAACGGTCCGTCTCATGGGGATCTGTGTTCGCGGGAAGTTCACGCAACAGGCGAGCGAGCTCCTCATCTAATAAACGGGTAATGAATTCCGGTGTGTGCTTCACAGATTTCCCGTCTGCATCCAGAATGTGCACCAGGTCGCGGTGAATGGCCCGCTGCGCGATCATGAGACGGTAGATTCGATCCGTGGCCAGATCTTCCATGTAGCCGTCGAGCAGGCTGGCACCGCGTCCGCTCAGAACGCCATGGCGATAGCGGATGACAGTGCGCACAGCTGCGCGCGTGCCGTTGACAGTGCGGGTTCCCACGCCTTGCGGTGTGGGACGCAGATCGGGATAACGGCTGGCATTCTTCGGCCGCTTTTGCAATTGATTGGGATAAGGAAATTGTGCGACGGCGATCGCATTCTGGTCCGGGTGCCCTGTCCAGGCGCCGTCCATGAGGCAATCGGCTTCATTCTTCTTATCTTTTTCGAGGACGGCGAGTGCGCGGGCATTCAGCTCCGCGTCTTCGCGGCTGGGATAAAGAGCCGTCATTCCGCCGATCGCGAGAATGCCGCGGTGATGGCAGATCTCGGGGATCAACTCGCGCAGATTCTGGAAGAACGGAACGTTGTGGGGAATCGTATTGCGATCGGGAAGAACCCAGTCGGGATCATCAAGATTGAAATGAATCAGGCTGGCCATGTAATCCCAGCGACCAAGATTCAAGCCGATGATGTGTTCGCGGAGGTTGTAGGTGAACTCCTCCATCTGGAATGCCATGGGGTGCGATTCCACCAGGGCCATGCACTTGATGTAGTCATGCGGGAGGCTGCGCCACTTCGCCAGAGCCTGAAATAGATCGCGCCACCATAGGGCTTCTTCAGCGGACTCGGATTTCGGGATGTAAATGCAGAGCGGATGCTTCAGCTCCCCGGGTTCGATTCCGTAGAACACACGCGCGACGTCGAACAGGGATGCGGAAACCAGTTCTCCCGGAATCAGGCCAGCCTGGCTGAGGTGCAGGCCGCGAGGGCGCGTGAAGATGACCGTGTTGCTGGGCTGAATGGTTACTGTGCGGTCGCGCTTCTTGTCATAGTAGCTGAGCTGGCCGCGCAAGCACGCCAGGATGTTGGCGATGCTAGTCTCGTGATGCGACCATTCGTTGACGCAGGAATCTTCCAGGTCGAGCATTACGCCGGGGGCGCCGGAGTTCAGCATCTTCACGCAGAGTTCGCCATCGTCGGCGGGGCCAGTCATTTGATTGCGCTGGTCCTGACACCACTCCGGCAGTTGAATGCGCCAGCCGTTGCGCACTGTGTCGGAAGGGAAGTGATGCGTGGGCTTCTCGCCTTCGAGAGATCGCTGCAAAATCGCCGTGCGTTTGCGGGCGAGTTCCTGCTGGCGCGGGGTGAACCGGCGGTGCAGGGGAAGAAAGAAATCCATAAAGCCCGCCGGCAAATCGCGTGCGGGATCAAACTGCGGAGGTGCACTGCTGATCGGGTTGATCAAAACTCCGGATTCCGGTGTGGCAACTGCGGTGGGCGTCATGTCCCCGAATTCTCCTATAACGTAATGTTCGGTATAGTGAACAGTAATTCGTAATACTGGCGGATCGTAAAATGTGCGGGCAAGGCGGTCAAGAGCAGTGTTCAATATTACGAACATACATTCACTTTGTTGTACGTCTACAGCATTTGTTACCATAACGATTTGCTATGCCTCACAAGGAAGAAAATCCGTCGGTTGCGGTGGAGCGCGCGCTCAGCATGCTGGAGGTCGTTGCGCAGGAACCGGAGGGCATGAGCAATGCGGAAATCAGCCGCAAGCTGCAGATTCCAAAGAGTTCGGCCAGCTACATCTTGCGCACGTTGGAGAAGCAGAATTATCTCAACCGGGACAAAGAGTCGGGAAAATATCGGGTGGGGCTGAAAATCTTGAGCCTGAGCCGCGGCGCCTTGAGCGGGATCGACGTGAGAGAAGTGGCGCTTCCGATTATGCGCAACCTGATGGAGAAGACAAACCTGACGTGCCACCTCGCAATTCTTGATGGGCCCGAGGCGGTGTACATCGAGAAGGTTGAGCCGCAAGGATTCATTCGCATGGACACGTGGGTAGGACGTCGCATGCGCGTGCATGCCACCAGCGTGGGCAAAGCTTTGGTCGCGCACATTCCGCAGGAGAAATTGGAGAAGATTCTTGCCGATCGCTCCATGGAGAGACGCACTCCAAAGACGATCACATCGGCCGCGCGGCTGTTTAAGGAATTGGAGAAGGTGCGCAGCCAGGGCTATGCCGTCGATGACGAAGAAAACAATCTAGGAGCGCGATGCGTGGGCGCGCCCGTATTCAACCAGCAAGGCGAGATTGAGGCCAGTCTGGGTTTGAGCGGTACGATTCACCAGGTGAACGCGCAAACTATGCCGCGGATTCTCGAAGCTCTCAAGGACGCGGCGCGGCACCTCTCCATGCAATTGGGATACCGCGCCCCACGACGCATGGCGACATAAGTGCTGCCCGGTTCGATCCTCATGTCCAACGAGACCTCCAACGAGCGCATCGTTCGCTATTACGAAGCTGGCAATGAAGCGTCACGCCTGAATTCGGGATGGTTTCAGCTGGAGCGGGAACGCACGCGGGAATTGATTCTGCGGCATCTCCCGCCGGCTCCTGCGAAAGTGATTGACTGTGGCGGGGGTGCGGGAGTATATGCCTGCTGGCTGGCATCTCGCGGATATGAAGTTCATCTGCTCGACGCGGTCGCGACGCACGTGGAGCAGGCGCGTGCAAATTCAAACGGGCAACCGGATCATCCGCTTGCGTCGGCGGAGGTGGGCGACGCTCGAAGGTTGCCGCAGGAGGACGATTCCGCCGACGCCGTTCTCCTCCTCGGTCCCCTTTACCATCTGGCGGACAGAGAAGAGCGGATTGCAGCGTTGCGGGAGGCTCGCCGCGTCCTGAGGCCAGGGGGTCTGCTGTGGGGGGCGGCCATCAGCCGCTTTGCTTCCTTGTTTGATTCGCTGGCGAATGGATTCTTCAGCGACGCCGCGTTCGCACCGATTGTCGAGCGCGACTTGGAAGATGGGCAGCATCGCAATTCCACTTCAAATCCCGCTTACTTCACCGATGCTTATCTTCACAAGCCAGGCGAATTGTCGCGCGAGTTCCTTGCCGCAAGATTTCAGATTGTCGAACTGGTCGCGATTGAAGGGCCAGGATGGATTGCTCACGATTTCGAGCGGCTGTGGAATGATCCGCTGGTGCGTGAACGGCTCCTCGCCGCCGTCCGAAAGGTGGAGCGCGAGCCGTCCATTTTAGGAGCGAGTTCTCACATCATGGCGGTTGGGCGGAAGTAGGCGCTGTGATGGTTGTCACGGTGTCGCCGGTACTTTGTCTACACGATGAAGAAAGATGGTTCTGGGACGCGCAAACTGTTGTCAATTCCGATTCGGGAGTTGATGACCGTATCGCCAGATGGCAATTTTGTGGCAGTACTTTTGAAAGGAACGGCGGAGAACAGCCTGTCGGTTCTGATTAACAAAGTAGACGACGGCAGTTCGAGAAACCTTTGCGAGCCCTGCTTTCCATCCTGGTCGCGGGATGGCAAACAGCTCTACGTTTCTTTTCAAGTTGTGTCGCACAGCGAATCGAAGCAGCATGGTCAGAGTTATGTGCTGCCCTGGAACCAAGCCGTTCCATGGAAGGGGTTAGGAGCAACCGGGACGCGGAGCGAAGCCGATTTCGCCAAAGTGGCCACGGTTGTGCCGGCGGCGCGCAAAGCAGAAAATTTTGTGCCTGGCCCTTCATCGAATGTTTACGGGTATAGCCTGCGCACGACTCGGAAGAATCTCTACCGGGTGCCTGCGCCATAACCCGGGTCCATTTTTGAAGCGACGGAACTTTTCGCCACTTTTACCGTACTACCTTCAGCATCATCATCCCCGATCCGGTGAGGTGTTATGAGCAAGGGTCCGAGTGACGCTGTCGTTTTGCTTGCATTGTTAGCATTCGCGTTTTTTATCGCTCCATCTGGGGCGCAGAGCGTGGCTCCGCTCGACAAGATTCAGAACCAGCATGAACTCGACCGCGCCGGGGAGGCGCTGGATGCAGCATTGTTCGATTCGTATAACAAATGCGATCTCGAGAAGTTTGCCTCTTTCTTTGTGGATGATGTGGAGTTCTACCATGACCAGGGCGGGGTCACTCTGGGGCGGACGGCTTTGACTGACGGCGTTAAAAAGAACATTTGCGGGAAGACGACGAGAGAGCTGGTCCCGGGATCGCTGAAAGTTTTTTATATGAAGGGTTACGGGATGCTGGAGACCGGGGTACACAGGTTCCATCATCCGGGACATGAAGACACCGAAGGCGTGGGCGAGGGGCAATTCATTCATCTATGGCAATACAAGGATGGGAACTGGAAGATTACGCGCGTCATCAGCTATGACCATCATTCGGCCGGAAAATAGGCTGCGGTTGTAGACAGCATAGCGCCCGGATATTTATTTGACGCCTTTTTCCGGGTTCCAGGAGCCCTGCAGTTTGCGCGCGTAGACGATCTGGCCGGTATGGTAGGCGTTGTGGGTGCAGATGTTCCCGATGATGGGGGCGATTTCGGCGAGTTTCTTGTCGTCGGCTGACTCGACCAGTTTTTCAAAGTCGGTCATGACCTGGTCCAGTTGCTTTACTGTGTCGGCCCATTGCTTGTCGTCGAAGTTGTTGAAGGTCTCGTCGTTGTTGCCGCTGAACTTTGCTTCAGGCTTGCCTTGCATTTTTTCCAGAGTGCGGCGGTTCCAGAACAGCAAATGATAAGTGAGTTGTCCGGAGGAGTGGGCGCCGGCGGGTGGCTGCCATTTGGCTTGCTCTGCTGTGAGTCCGTCGACGGCGGCGCTGATGGGCGCGAACCAGTCTGCCTTGTTGTGAGAGGTGCGGAGTTCGTGGAGAAGCGTGCTACGCAATGTGGCGGGCGGTTGCTGGGTTTGGGCCTGGCAGACAAAGGACAAGAGAAGGGAAATTAGAATCGCTTGGGCAAGCTTCATGTGGGTGCTCCTTTTGCTGGGAAACACGCATTGTACGCCTTGCTCGCTCGCAGGCAAGGGTTTATAGGGAGGGGAGTTCGGGCGCGGTTTGGCGCCCCGTTCTTGCGCAAAGCAGCCCGCGCATCCTGCTGAATGGTTTCTCAGATCAAGGTGTGGTGAGGCAGTTGCGGGTTCTGGCACGGCACGAACTTATAGCCCACCCCATGGACAGTGCGAATGAGGAGTGGGCAGCCGGGATTGCTTTCAATCTTTTGTCGAAGTTTGGCAATGCAATTATCGACCGTCCGGTAGGTGGCACGCCTGCGCCTCGGCCACGCAGAGCTGATGAGTTTCTGACGCGAGAGAACGATGCGCGGGTGCATCACCATAAACTTCAAAACCTTGAATTCCCGCAGGGATAATTCAACCGTCTGATTAGCGCGGCGGAGTTCCATCCGCTGAAGATCCAGAGAAAGATCTCCAAAGCGGGCCACCTGAAACTTTGTTGGCAACTGAAGCTCGTTCATGCTCAGGATGGCGATTCGTGAATCTACTTTGGGTAAAGTAACTTGGGCAGCGGAGGGGCTTGTCACGAACGAGTCACATTCTTGTTAAATCCGTGTTGAAGAGGAAGGTGTGTGCAAAAGCAGCCGCCAGAAATGTCGAAGTAGGGCGTTCGTGCGCGAATCGGCGTTTACAAGTCGGGAGCGCACCGCTCGCGATGATCGCAGTACTTTGATTCAACCGCAGTTGCCCAGCCGCGCCTATCGGGTTTTATCTTCGACTTTCTCGGCGCCCTGGCGAGTCTTGCGGGCGGTTTTGTGGGCGACGCGTTTACTAGTCCTCTTGGTGGCATGTCCGGTTTTTTTGGCCGTGTCCCTGGTGGCGCGGCCGGTGTCTTTGGCGGCGTTCTTGGTGGCGTGACCCGCGTCTTTCATGTCCTGCTTGGGACTTTGTGGGCTCACCGCAAACGAGAAACTGGCCGCAGCTAGTCCGACGGCCAAAGCGAGAAAATACTTACAAAGGCGCATGAGAGCTCCTTGTGCTCGAGATACACGGCTTTCCGGTACTGGTGCCAACCGGGCAATTACAGCGAATCTAAATTCCACCTTCGGTTCCGGTGGAATAAGCATCACCGCGATTCGCGACTCTGTTGGTAATTTCCTGCACTTTGTCGCTGATGTTATTACGCAGTTCGGTTCCACTGGAGGGCGCGAGCAACATGCCGGTGGCAATGCCCACGCCAATGCCGGCCGCGAATGCGAAGAAATTACGCATGGTGTGATCTTCCCGCGGGTACAGCGCTTCGCGGGCATCTTCGGCCATCTCCGAGGCTCGGCTGGAGGCGCGGTCCACGGTGTCGGCAGTCTGATCCATGAGGTACACAGCAGTTTTCAAAATCGAACGGACAACGCTGTTCAGTTTCATCGTGAATTCATCCTTTTTTAATTCGCGGCTGGTCGGACGCGCCGATCTTAGCCGGCTGAAAGCTGAAGGCGTACCATGTGGTCCGCCTCTATCTCAAGGGCCCAAAACTTGAGGCTAATCTTGCACGACGAGCGTGTCAGTACGGGGAATCTTGTACTTATCCAAGGAGGGGTAAGTACGAAGGTGGAATCCGAAGGACATGGCAAATGGCAACCCGATTCTTCTGCAGAACTTCTAAGCACATAACACCTTATCACCCTGGAGCGGGATACGAATCTAGCAAAAACAATTTACAGGAGGGCTGTGCTCACCGGATTCTGCGCAATGTTGTGCAGTCTGCCGACGTTCGGAGTGTTAGGCGAGGATGTCTCTTCTGTGAATGGGGACCGCATTCATGCCAACGCCAGTCTGCGGGTGTCACAGGGCCAGAACTACACGGTCCATGAACTTCGATCGGGAACGGGGACCGTGATCCGGGAGTACGCCTCGGCATCGGGAAGAGTCTTTGCGGTGGCATGGCGAGGGCCTTTCTTGCCCGATATGAGGCAGTTGCTGGGGTCTTATTTCGAAGAGTTTCAAAAGGCGGCACAAGGGCAAAGTCGGAGAGGAGGGCACGGTCCTCTCATTATTCAGCAACCCGGATTCGTGGTTGAACTCGGAGGACACATGCGCTCGTTTGCAGGAAGAGCGTACCTACCGGATGACATGCCGCGCGATGTTCAGAATGGGGATATCCGTTGAGGCGTCCGGAATTCAGGACAGTGTGGGCGATGGCGTTGATTGCGCTTGCCGGTTGCAGTATGGGATGTGGTGGCGGCGGCGCTCACAAGAACAGCCAGAATCCAATGGCGATGTCCGCGAGCAATGTTCAGCCAGTAGTGGTGAACTCGGGGCCTGCAGGGAACTACGCGAATGGGCTTTTCACCAGCATTACGATCTGTGTCCCATCGAGCTCGGATTGCCAGACCATTGATGGTGTCCTGGTGGACACCGGATCATTTGGATTGCGGCTGTTATCGTCAGCAGGTGGGGGTGCCTTGACCCTGTCCCTGCCACATCAAACCGGGTCGAATGGCGGTTCCGTCGGAGAATGTGCTCTGTTTGTGAGCGGATTCACCTGGGGCCCCGTGAGTACCGCCGACGTGAACATTGCCGGCGAACAGGCCAGCAGTGTTCCAGTGCAGATCATCGATCCCACATTTGCCACTGTCCCTTCGGGGTGCAAGAATACGGGCGTTCCAGAGAACGATACACTACAGTCCCTTGGGGCAAACGGTATTCTCGGCGTGGGACCGTTTGCGGAGGACTGTGGCTTAGCGTGCACGCAAACCGGTTCTTCCAATCCCGGGATGTATTACATCTGCATCTCCGGGTCCTGCCAGATCGCAGCAGTGGCGATACGGCAGCAGGTTCAGAATCCGGTGGCGCTCTTCTCGAGCGACAACAATGGTGTGATGATCCAACTGCCGGCCCTTTCGGGGGCGGCCCCGGTTTTGAGCGGGTCGATGATCTTTGGCATTGGCACCCAATCGAACAACACTGTCGGTCTGGCTGAGGTGTTCCCGGTGAACTCAAGCGGGGAGTTCAACACAACGTTCAAAGGACAGTCGTATCCCGCCTTCGTGGACAGCGGCTCGAATGCATTCTTTTTCCTGGACAGCAGCATTACCGGACTATCTACCTGCACCAGTAATTCCGGCTTTTATTGCCCGACTTCGACCCAGAAGCTCTCGGCGGTAACTTCGTCCGGTGTTCCGAGTCAAACGATCAACTTCAGCGTGGCTAACGCAGATACATTGTTCTCGAATCGAGGTGATTTTGTATTCGAGAATCTGGGAGGACCTAACCCGGGAACATTCGATTGGGGGCTGCCCTTCTTTTTCGGGCGCACCGTGTTCACGGCTATTGATGCCCGCATCACGCCGGCCGGAACAGGTCCATTCTGGGCCTATTAGACTCCTATCTGGCCAAAACACGAGGGACTTACAGGCAAAACCGGATAGACTCCTCGAAAAAGGGCGGCTAGCGTCAGCGTTGCGTCTGTTTGCATACCCTTGCGCGAAGAAGAGGACCGACGCATGGTCAATGGAAGGGATCCGTCTCATAGGTATCGGTTGGCAAGTGGCGTTTCAGCACTAATAGGTTTGGTGCTGGCGGCGAGCGGAGCCGGGTGGGCGGCGATTGCCGGCGAGCAGCACTCCGCACCTTTGTGAACGAAGTCGCGAAGTATGCCGGACAGAGCCGGCAGAAAAGAGTAACGAAGCCGTTACTGACTCGTGCTACAACCGTTCAAACTTTCTTTCACATCCAAGGAGTCCTATGGCCGAGCCCCAGCCACCAATCTTGCCTGAAACCTCCTCGCATCCTCAGGTCATTCCTGAGGCACAGCAATCGCTGTTTCGCGAGGTGCTCTCGCTCCTGGAAAAGAAAAAAGTGCCGTTCGCGGTGGCGGGTGCTTTCGCCCTTCGGCAGCACACGGGAATTTCTCGGGACACCAAAGATCTCGATCTCTTTCTTACATCCAGCAATGCCGTCAGGGCATTGAAGATTCTGGAAACCGAGGGCTTTCATTGCGAGATTTGCGATCCGGTCTGGCTGTACAAGGCACATCGCAATGAATTCTTCGTCGATCTCATTACCGGGATGAGCAATGCGGCGATTGTTGTTGAAGATTCCTGGATTCAACGTGCGGAACCGGCCGTGATCCACGATGTAAGAACGCGGGTGCTGGCCGCCGAGGAGCTAATATCTTCCAAGCTATTTGTAACCCGTCGGGAGAGGTTCGATGGAGCCGATATTGCGCACGTAATCTTTGGCACTCAGGGCAAAGTAGATTGGCGGCGAGTTCTGGACATAATCGGGGAGAATTGGGAGATGCTGTTCTGGGCGCTGGTGCTCTTCCGGTACGCGTATCCGGCGCAGACGCATTTTGTTCCCAAAGAAATGTGGCACCAGCTTATCCATCGTTTTGAACAGGCGATTTCGCAGCCGGATCCAACGGCCCGTTTCCGTGGCAGCCTGATTGATGACAAGATGTTTGCTATCGACGTCAACGAGTGGGGGTTGGCGAATCTCATGGAAGAGCATCGTGAGCAGCGGTTGCGGAATCTAAACTCAAACGGCAAGAAATCATGAGGATCGCAGCTACCGCCGATTTGCATTTCTCTGGTTCGCGGCAAAGTATTCTGCACGACCAGTTGAGTAATGTGCGGAACGAGGCGGATGTCCTGGTTCTGGCAGGAGATTTAACGAACTATGGCCAGCCCGACGAAATGGAACCTCTGCTGAACGTAGTGGTGCGGTCCCGAATACCGACGATCGCAGTTCTGGGCAATCACGATTACGAAAGCAACAAGCAAGGCGAGTTGATGCGCATGATGACGGGATCCGGAATCAAAGTTCTCGACGGTACGGCATACGAGCGCGATGGAGTGGGTTTTGCAGGGACAAAGGGATTCGTGGGAGGTTTCGGACGCGGCATGCTGACGGCCTTTGGTGAAACCGAGCTGAAGACGTTCGTTCAGGCATCGATCGACGAGGCTATCAAACTGGAGCGCGCCATGGCACAACTGCGCACCCCAAAACGCGTAGTCGTGTTGCACTATTCGCCCATTGCCGCCACGGTAGTGGGGGAAGCGGCGGAGATTTTTCCCTTCCTGGGGACATCGCGCCTGGCGGAGGTCGTGGACCGTCACGGCGCGGATCTTGTGCTTCATGGGCACGCGCACCATGGCGCTCATGAAGGCAAGACTGCGGGTGGAAGTCCCGTCTACAATGTTGCGATCACGTTGTTGCAAGCGCGCCAGCCTGCCGCTGCATACCGTGTATTCGAGGTCTAATGCGCCTGGCAGCAACCTCGACAGCCGCTAGCGCCCCAGTGCAGGAAGCGCGACTTGGTGCCAACCCGCTCGCCGATGGCCGTTGGCAATTCCTTCTCTGGGCCCCGCAGTCAGGCTCCGTCTCGATCTGGTTCAGCAGGAGCAATCGCGTGATTGCGATGGAACCTCTTGAGCATGGTTACTATCGCGCCATCGTCGATGAGCTAGGGGACGGCGAACGTTACCTGTACCGTCTGGAGGATGGCCGCGAATTGCCGGATCCGGCGTCGCGCTTTCAGCCTGAAGGGGTGCACGGACCGTCTGCGCTGGTGGATACTCGCGCATTCCAATGGAGTGATGCGGGCTGGAGAGGGCGCGCTCTCGAAGGCAGCGTGCTTTATGAACTGCATGTCGGAACTTGCACGCGGGAGGGCACGTTTGAGGCAGTGATTGCGCAGCTTCCAAGGTTGGTCGAACTTGGCATTACGACCATTGAAATCATGCCCGTTGCTCAATTTCCCGGCACGCGGAATTGGGGTTACGACGGAGTGTACGAGTATGCTCCTCAGAATTCTTATGGCGGCCCCGCAGGTCTGCAACGGCTGGTGGACGCCATCCATGCTCATGGGCTAGCAGCGGTGCTGGATGTGGTTTACAACCATCTGGGCCCGGAGGGCAACTACCTGAGTGTATTCGCACCGTACTTCACCCAACGTTACCAAACTCCTTGGGGCCAGGCGATCAACTTCGACGGTCCAGGCAGCAACAACGTGAGAAGGTTTTTCCGCGAGAACGCGTTGTACTGGCTCGAAGACTACCACTTCGATGGCTTGCGCCTGGACGCAGTACACGGTATTTTCGATTTCAGCGCGAATCATTTTCTGGCAGAACTGAAATCAGATGTGGCTCAGCTATCTCAGCGGCTTGGGCGCGAGATGCAACTCATCGCCGAGAGCGACTTGAACGATTCGCGTTTGCTGCGGGATCGCATTCAGGGGGGCTACGGAATTGACGCGCAGTGGACGGATGACTTTCATCATTCTGTCCACACTCTGCTGACAAAAGAAAACCGCGGATACTACGAGGACTTTGGCGGAATTCAGGCACTCGTGGCAACCCTGCAAGATGGCTGGTACTACCGAGGGCAATTTTCCGCGCACCGTCAGCGCTGCCACGGTAACGCACCGCCGGAAGGTGCCCCGTCGAGATTCGTAGTGTACAACCAGAATCACGATCAGGTCGGCAATCGAGCTGCAGGGGACCGTCTCTCGACGCTTGTCCCATTTGAAGCGCTCAAGCTGGCTGCAGGAGTTACGCTGCTGTCGCCTTTTACTCCGCTCATATTTATGGGCGAGGAATACGGTGAGCCCGCGCCGTTTCAATATTTCACGAGCCATGGAGATGTGGCGCTGGTTGAAGCGGTCCGCCGCGGGCGGCGCGAAGAATTTGCTGCATTCGGCTGGCAGGAGACTGTGCCCGATCCGCAGGACGAGCAGACATTTTTGCGTTCTCATCTGGACCATTCGCTGGAAAATGTAGAGCCACACAAAACGCTTTTTGTTTTTTACCAGCGTTTGATTCAGCTTCGAGCAGAGCTTGGAATTGCCGCCGCCACCTCCCACAGCGTACGCGAACTGGGGGTTTGCCAGGTTTTGTTAAGCTACAAGACCGCTTGGCGGGACGTGTGCGTCATCTTTAATTTTGCCGAATACCCTGTAGCGGTGAACGTCTCTGAACTCGAGGGGAACTGGGCGTCATTGCTGTATTCGGCGGCGGGAGCATGGAGTGGCGCGCAGCTGGATCCACAGGCCGGATCGTCAGTGCGTGAGTTGCGGCTCGATCCATATTCGTTCGTCATCTTCGCAAAGCGTGCCTCGCAGGAGGTCCAGTGAAATACGTTTGCATCCACGGGCATTTCTATCAACCGCCGCGGGAGAATCCTTATCTGGAAGCGATCGAGTTGCAGGATTCGGCATATCCGTACCACGACTGGAACGAACGGATCACGGCGGAGTGCTACGCGCCCAATGCGGCGTCACGGATCGTGGATGCAGAGAACCGCATCGTGAAGTTGGTCAACAATTACGCTCACATCAGCTTCAACTTCGGTCCGACATTATTGTCGTGGATGAAAGAATTGGCGCCCAGCGTGCATACCGCCATCGTGGAGGCGGACAAGACCAGTCGGCAGCATTTTTCCGGTCATGGCTCTGCTCTGGCGCAGGGCTATAACCACATGATCTTTCCACTGGCGAACCGTCGCGACAAGGTAACGCAGGTTAAATGGGGAATAGCCGATTTCGAGAGCCGATTTGGCAGGAAACCAGAAGGGATGTGGCTTCCAGAGACGGCTGTGGATACAGAAACGCTGGAGGTTCTTGCCGAACACGGCATTCAGTTCACGATTCTCGCTCCGCGCCAGGCCAAGCGTGTGCGCAGCAAGCGAAGCGGGCGGTATCACGACGTGAGCGGATCACGCATCGATCCCGCTCATCCCTACCTTGCCAAGCTGCCGTCCAAGAAACGCCTTAGCCTCTTTTTCTATGATGGCCCGATCTCGCAGGCGGTGGCGTTTGAAGGCCTGTTAAGCGATGGCAAACATTTCGCTGACCGGCTGATGAGCGGGTTTTCCGCTACCCGGCAGTTCGCGCAGTTGGTACATATCGCCACTGACGGCGAAAGCTATGGCCATCATCACCGGTTCGGGGAGATGGCACTGACGTATGCGTTGGAAGAAATTCAGAAGAACGACGTAGCGCAACTCACGAATTATGGCGAGTATCTTGAAAAATATCCCAACGAAGACATGGCGGAGATCGTGGAAAACAGCTCGTGGAGCTGCGAGCACGGGGTGGAGCGGTGGCGCAGCGATTGCGGCTGCAATTCGGGCGGTCATCCGTGGAATCAGCAGTGGCGGGGTCCACTTCGCGCTGCCCTGGATTGGCTGCGCGATCGGCTGGCTCCTATTTTCGAATCCCGGCTGAGCGCGTACGTTCGCGACCCATGGGCCAGCCGCGACGATTATATTCGCGTGATCCTGGACCGGTCGGAAGCATCGATTGCATCCTTTTTCGGGGATCATGCGGCACGCCAACTCAGCGCGGAGGAGCAAGTCGGCGCTCTAAAGTTGCTCGAAATGCAGCGGCACGCGATGCTCATGTACACAAGCTGCGGCTGGTTTTTCGACGAGCTCTCCGGACTGGAGACGGTGCAAGTCATTCACTATGCTGGGCGAGCCCTGCGGCTGGCTGAGGAATGCTCGGGCGAGTCGATTCAAACCGAATTCGTTCAGCATCTGGCAGAAGCGAAGAGTAACCTGCCCGAGCACGGCGACGGTGCACGGATTTATGAAAAGTGGGTCAAGCCGGCGGTGGTGGATATTCCGCGCGTCGCTGGACACTACGCCATCAGCTCACTGTTTGAGACGTATGCCGACAAGACACGAATCTATTGCTACGAGGCTGATCGGCTCAGGTACTCGGTGGATGCTGAAGGGAAGATGCGGCTGGCTACCGGAGCGGCGAGATTCAAGTCAGCGATTACGGGCGAGTCGGATGAGCTTGCGTTCTCCGTGTTGCACCTGGGCGATCACAATGTGAGTGCCGGAGTGCAGCCTGCTGAAAAGTTCTCAGAAGAGGATCAAAAGAGGCTGGTGAGTGCTTTCGGCCAGGCTGACACGGCGGAAGTGATTCGCCTGCTGGATCACATCTACGGAAGAAACATCTTCTCGCTGCGGCAGCTCTTCCGGGATGAGCAACGCAAGATCGCAAACCTGATCCTCAAGGATTCGGTGAACTCGGCTGCGGCCGTGTACCGGACGTTCTTCGACAGCCAGGCTCCACTGATTCGGTTTTTGAACGGGCTCGATATTCCCGTGCCCAATGCGCTGAAGTCTGCGGCAGAGATCGCCCTCAACAATCAACTACAACAGGCGCTGGACAGAACGGAACCGGACTTCGAAGTAATCCGCGGACTGCTGCGGGAAGCGGCCAGCGAAAAGATCACGTTGGACTCGACTACTCTGGAATACAAAGTGCGTAGACGGCTGGAATCAGACGCTGCGGCTTTCGCGGCTGATCCTGCCGATCTCGCGGCCGCTGACAGGATGACCAGGCTGCTGGATCTTTTCCCCTCCTTGCCGTTTCCGGTTACGCTTTGGGAAGCGCAGAATCTTACCTACCGGCCGCTCCTTACGGCGTACGAGAACAACGGCTGGCATGCTGAGAATCCCGACCCAGCGGCGATGCATCGCCACGAGGCGTTGAAACGTCTGGCGTCGCAACTTCACATTTTGTTGCCGCAAGGTTAGAAATGTTAGCTGAACGAACGCCATCTTCGACTTATCGGATCCAACTGAACCAGCATTTCCGTTTCCAAGACACTGTCAATATTCTCGATTATCTTCACGAGCTCGGGATCAATGATGTGTATTTGTCTCCTGTGCTGGCCAGCCGCAAAGGCAGTAATCATGGCTATGATGTGATCGATCCCACGCGCATCGATCCGGATCTGGGCAGTGAGGAAGAGTTTGCCCGGCTGCAAACTGAGCTGCAGAATCGCGGCATGGGGTTGCTGCTCGACATCGTTCCCAATCACATGGCGGCCAGCGCGGAAAATCCCTGGTGGATGGACGTGCTGGAGAATGGCGCCCAATCTGCCTTTGCCGCATTCTTCGACGTGGATTGGAATTCCTTTGCTCCCGGCTTGCATGGAAGAATTTTACTGCCGATTCTGGGACGCCCATTCGGAGAGGCCCTGGATAACGGGGAGCTCAAAGTCGTTTACAACGATGGACGTTTTTTCATCCAGTATTTCGAATCCCTGTTGCCGCTATCTCCGAGAAGTTATTACACGGTGCTGAACCGTCGGGTGGAGGCGCTTAAGTCAGCGCTGGGGGAGAATGGCGCCTACTATGAATATTCGGGAATTCTTGCGGCCACCCTTGAGCTTGCGCGAGGAGATCGCCGCGCTGCGGAAACGGGAGCGGAGCGGCGGATGCGCTTCGAATCGGCTCGCGACCGTTTGCGTTCGCTGGTGAACAGCAGCCCGGAGGTTGCGCGCGTGGTCCATGAGAATATTTCGGAAATCAATGGAAAAGAAGGCGATCCGGCGTCGCTGGGAGAGCTTCAGCGATTGCTGGCGGAACAAAATTACAAGCTCGCCTTCTGGCAGAATCTGAATGAAACCATCAACTACCGCCGATTTTTTACGATTGCGGATCTGGTCGGCATTCGAGTGGAAGATCCGATCGTGTTCGAGGCGACGCATGGGTACATTCTGCGGTTGGTGGCGAGGAATCCTTCTGCGGGGCTGCGCATCGACCACATTGACGGACTGCGCGATCCCTTGACTTATTTGAATCGGCTGCAGGAGCGCCTGACCACAGATGAGACCAGGTCTGAGTTCCCTTCGTACGTGATCGTGGAAAAGATATTGGCGGTTCGTGAGGATTTGCCCGATGACTGGCCTGTGAGCGGCACGACGGGCTACGACTATACCAATCAAGCGAATGGAATTTTCGTAAATCCGGAGGGCGCACGGCAGATTCAAGATATTTACTCCAACTACATCGGGCGGCGCCAGGATTTCTCGGACGTCCTGTATCAGAAGAAGAAGCTGGTGATGAATACTCTGCTGGGTGTGGAGATGAGGGCCCTGGGCCGACACCTGACGGAGCTTGCCGCGCTCGACCGCTACGCCCGCGAACTTGACCGCGCCCGGTTGTTAGAGGCGCTGATCGAGGTGACAGCGTGCATGAGCGTATACCGGACTTATACGCGGAATATGGACCCGCATCCGCAGGCAATTCAATACATAGAAAGCGCGGTAGCGGCGGCCCGCGGTCGCGCGCCACATCTCAGCCCCGGATACTTTAACTTCGTGAGAGAAGTGCTGTTACTGCAAAATCCTCCGCATGTTTTGCCTGACCAGCGGGAATTGCGGCTGACGTTCGTCATGCGCTGGCAGCAGTTCACCGGCCCGATCGTCGCGAAAGGATTCGAGGATACTTCGCTGTATGTCTACCATCCTTTGTTGTCTCTGAATGAGGTGGGTGGTAATCCGCGCCCGTCCGAAGCGCCCACGCGCGAGGAGTTCTATAAATTCCTGCAGGCTCGACAGCAGAAGTGGCCGGGCACCCTCAATGCGACCTCGACGCACGACACCAAACGCAGCGAAGATGTGCGAGCTCGACTGAATGTGCTGTCGGAGATTCCGTCTGAGTGGGAGCAGCATCTACAGCGCTGGTCTGCGATGAACACGAAGCACAAAATGAATATTGCGGGGCAGGTCACGCCAGACAGCAATGAGGAATATTTTTTCTATCAGACCCTACTGGGAGTGTGGCCGCTGGGGGAGGATGGACACGCTACGCTGCTGCAGCGCATACAGGAGCATTGGATCAAGGCGACGCGGGAGGCGATGGTGCATACGCGGTGGACGCGTCCCAATCAGCCGCATGAAGACGCACTGCAGGCGTTTGCTGCTCGAGTTCTTGCCAAGGACAATGGCGAATTCCTGGAGGATTTCCAGGCCTTCCAGGAGAAGGTCGCGTATTTCGGGATGATCAATGGCCTATCGCAGGTTCTGCTGAAGATCACTTCGCCGGGGGTCGCCGACTTCTATCAGGGTTCCGAGCTGTGGGATTTGCGGCTGGTGGATCCCGACAATCGGGGCCCCATCGATTTCGCAAAGCGGGCTTCTGCACTGAAGGGTATTATCGCTACCCAATCCGCTTCTGAAGATCACGCGTTGCGTGACCTTGTGACCCACTGGGAAGATGGGCGAATCAAGCTCTACCTGACCTGGAAGGCGCTCAGTTTTCGTCGCGCTCACCCAAATTTGTTCGTGAATGCAGAGTGCCTGCCGTTACCAAGCGCAGGATGTCACGCCGGGAATGTGGTGGCCTTTCTGCGCAGGACGGAGGCTGCTTCGGTTGTAGTCGCCATTCCGCGATGGCTCACGCAAGTGCCTCGCTCGAACCAGCGGTTCGACTGGTGCGACACTCGCCTCCTTCTCCCCGCCAATTGCAAGTTGGAGTGGAACAACGTCCTGTCTTCACGATCGGTTACGATTCAGAATCGGAACGGCGAAGCATCGATCCTGGCTAGCGATCTGTTCCGCGATCTTCCGTTGGGCCTGCTTCACTGCTAACCGGCTGAAGCTCGAAACTTGCTCGCTAAATAACTTTATGCGACACTGCGCAGCGTGAGCGGAGGAAAGACGGGGAAGGGCGCGGGAAGCAATGGAGAGGTGAGTCCCAGGCCGGTGAGCCTGAAAGAGCTGGCAGAATATCTTGGGCTTTCTCCGGCCACGGTGTCTCTGGTCATCAATCGCTCGCCAGTGGCTGATTCGATTCCGCAGGAAACCAAAGACAGAATCTTTGCAGCGGTAAAGAAGTACAAGTATCGTCCCAACTTCTTCGCGCGTTCTCTGCGCGTGCGACGCAGCTTCACCATCGGCGTCATCGTTCCGGAAGTGAGCGACGGATACTCCGCATCGGTGATGAGTGGGGTTGAAGATCACCTGCTGCAAGAAGGATATTTTTATTTTGTCGTGAGTCATAGGCACCGCGCCGACCTGATTGATGAGTATCCCCGGCTGTTTGTGGAACGCTCGGTGGATGGATTGATCGCTGTCGATACTCCATGGAAGCTCTCGCTGAAGGTTCCTGTGGTGACTGTCTCGGGTCACAATCACGTGAAAGGTGTGACCAATATCGTCCTCGACCATGTGCGGGCTGCGGAGATTGCTCTCAGGCACCTGACACAACTGGGACATCGTCAGATCGCATTCATCAAGGGGCAGGAATTCAGTTCTGACACTGAGATTCGCTGGGCGAACATCGAAAAAGCAGCCCGTCAGTTCGACATCCCGATCAATCCGGCGTTGGTGGCGCGGTTGGAAGGGGATTCGCCATCGCCTGAATTGGGCTACGAAGCGACCCGCAAGCTGCTGAGCGCGCGTCAAGCTTTTACGGCGCTGTTCGCGTTCAATGACATCTCTGCAATGGGAGCGATTCGGGCTTTACGAGAGGCGAAGTTGCTGGTACCCCGCCATGTTTCGGTCGTAGGGTTCGATGATATTCAAAGCGCAGCGTACCAGAATCCCGCATTGACTACCGTGCGGCAGCCTCTGCGCGAGATGGGACGCGTCGCCGCCGAAACTTTGCTGGGCCGCATTCGCAGTTCGGAATCCCTTTCCGGAGGCGAGATCATGGTCGAACCCGACCTCATGGTGCGAGAAACGACGTGCCGCGTACCCCCACCTTCGTCTCTGCGTGCTAGAAAAGCTTAACTGCTCCGAATGATAAGGAATGTTCTGTTAGCCGGCGTGTGCGACGGCGCTCCCAGGGCGGCTTCGCTCCTCCCACCATTCTTCGCTGTGAAAGCCTGCGCTGGCCATTGCCCGGCGGACCTCGTTATTCTTCATGAATGTGCGCCAGATGAACTTGGTGCGATGATTCTCCGCCATCAACATGGTGATGCCGACATCAATGCCGAGCACCACGTTGTCGTACCAGCCAGTGAGCGGGTTAAAAGCATCCACATAGCCGTAATTTCCCCAAGCCCTTCCGTACCGCTCTCGGATGTTTCGCAGGACCTCCATGCACTCCGGATACAAAAAAACGAGTGAACCCGCGGTGGCGCAGGGAACTACGGTACCATCCGGTTCTCCGAAAGATGGCGGTCCTCCCCAGATGCGGTAACCTTTCACGGAGTCGGATGCGGTGATTCCCCAGAGGCGTTCGCTGTAATCCGGATACTTATTGCGCAGCGACAGGCAGAATTCCCGGTGTGCCATGGTGGCAGTGATGGAATTCTGGAAATAGTTGAGATACACATCCCGCTTGCCACGAAAATCAAACCATGCCTGCGAATACTGGTGGGTGAATAAAGGATCATTCCCCGAGATGTACTCATAACCCTCGTAGTTGAGGACGGGACGTTTCCATGCAGCCCAGGAACGTGGCGTAATCGAGTGTGTGGGCGATCCGAGGGCAAGCAGGTAGATCATCATCAGTTCGCAGTAATGGGACCAGCGGTATTCGATGAATCCTGACTCGGGATTCCATCCCATGCTCATGGTGTGGCCGCCATTGAGCATCCAGTCCCAATCCACTCGCTGGTAAATCCTGGTGGCAAGATCCTGGATTTCTGCGT
>JBKOUZ010000070.1:0-27399 GCA_046723715.1 Acidobacteriota bacterium
ACCCATTGGTAGTATCGGCGCCGACATAGTAAGCATTTGGATCGTTTGCAACGTAGCCAACCACATAGGCTCTGCTATCCGAGTCACCCACAGGGTCGCAACTCACTCCGGAAGGCAGAGCACTAGTGCAGAGAGGCGTCACACCTGTTCCCATGCCACGGTTTCCAGCCGGATTGATCACCACGCGATCTCCAGCCGAGTCGCCATTCCCGTTCACATCAACGCCTGCCTGTACGGTTGCGTATTCGGGCGATTGGAACGTGTAGATCGGGCCAAACTCCCAGTTACCGAGCACGTTCTTCTTCGCCCAATTGTCGCTGTGTTTCAGGAAAGGCATGTCATATAGAACTTGGAACGTGAGGCGATGCCGACGATCGAGCGCCGAATCGCTCCAGTCGCAAGCAAAACAAGCGAAGTCTTGCGAACGCCGCGGCGTCAGATAGGTAGAGAAGACATCTGCCGTCGAATTGTCCATGGTATGGCTCCACGTCCAGGCAGCCTGGAACTGGAGACCGTTGCTCATGCTGCGCGAGAATTGCGTTTGCAGCCCATGGTACCTGGAGGCTCCCCACTGCATGAAGCCGACGACGCTGGAAGCACTAAAACCCGCATCAGCCCAGGCAGGAGGGGTGTTCGATTTGGAGTTGATTGTATCGTAGGTGGTGGTTAGAGCATCCACCTCGGACGGAGCCGGCGCGCTAAAGAACACCGGCAGGTATTCAGTCGGTGTGGTCCTCACTTGCCGATTTAGGCGCTGCTGCACGGGAAGGTGGATTCCGCGAGTCCCGACATAACGCACTTCGAGAGTGTACTTATTCGCGAAAATGTGCTGGACGCCAAGACTCCACGTTTCCGAATAGGGCAACTTCTGGTTGGGAATGTAGCTTGCTGTTACCGACCGAGCATAGGCCGCATCGGTGATTGGCGGAATAGTCGCCGAATAAGGCAACCCGCCGCTAGCCAGGAAACCCGCCTGACCGAGGGCTGGATCATTCCAGAAGCAGCCTGCGGTCATCCCGCTCTGATCTTCGGGATAAGCGTCGCAAGTTTGTGACACCTGCGGAGGAGCAGACAGCAAGCCAAGATTGTCGTACAACACGTCCGTGGCCATCGAGAATCCGCCGCGGATTGACGTGGTTCCGCTGCTGCCTGGAGACCATGCGAATCCAATACGCGGCAGGAAATTCTTCTTTTGCGATGTCGGCGCCCCGAAAGAAATCAGCCCCGGAACGTTGGAGATCGCGTTCAGCGGCTGCCACATGCGCTGCGACAGCGGCACTTGGGTGAATTCATAGCGCACTCCAAGATTGATGGAGAGGTTCTTCTTAATCCGCCAGTCATCTCCGGCCCACCAGTAGAACATCTTCTGATTGCCGTAATACGTTAGGTTGCCGATGGACCTCTCGGCAAGATAATCAGGAACCTGGTCGGTGAAATACCCATCGAAGCTGAGGTAATCGTAGTCTCCGCGTTGCCTTTGGGTGAAACCCTGCGGTGAGATGTATTCTCGGAATTCGGCGCCAAACTTCAAATTGTGTCGTCCCTTCACCCACCCGATGTTGTCCACGGCCTGGTAGAAGTTTTGGCTGCCGAATTGGGGCGCATTCGGATCGGCCCCGAGTTGCACTCCGTTGCCTTCACCGAATCCTACGATGAGGTTGGGAAACGCATCCAGGCCCGGGAACGAGAAGTTCCCCGCCGGGTAATCGTTGGTGCTGCGGTTAAAGCCAATCCGCACTTCGTTCGTAAGATTCGGACTGAAAGTGTGGTACTCGCTGAGAGTGAAGATGTGATAGCGATATGGAACCGTCGTCCAGAATGTTGGGATCTGCCCCGAGACATCAATGAAATTATTCTTCTCATAGGCATACCGGCCGCGCATTTGGTCCTTCTCGGAGATGTTGTAATCAAGAGAAGTAACTCCGGTCAGATAGTTGGAATAGTATCCTCCGGCGAAACCAACATCCCCCATGGGAACATCTGCATTACTTCCAATGGCCGATGATCCACCGCAATTGGGATCGCTGCTGGGCGCGACTCTTGCTGCCGCGGGTATGTAGTTCTGAAACTGCGTCAAGTTTGTCTGGTTCACCGCCGGATCAGCCGCTAGCAGCGCATAGCCGGCAGCCGTGGGAGCACATCCCGTTGAGAAGCTGTAATTCTTGATAGGGTTGTATTCCCAGTTGGTGAAGAAGAACAGTTTGTTCTTGACGATAGGCCCGCCTACTTGCCCGCCGAAGCGGTTGTTATCGTAGGGAGTTTTCTTGACCGGAAGTCCATTACTCACTTCCGATAGCGCAAGTTGGGAATCAGTGGCGTTGAGATTGCGATTCTGGAAATATTCGTAGACCCGGCCATGAAAGGCGTTGGTGCCCGACTTGATGGTCTGATTAAACTGTCCGCCAGAGGAGTGGCCGAATTCGGGCGAGAACTGATTCTGCAGAACCGTGAACTGATCGACTGCGTCGTTGGGCAGCTGGAGCAGCGGCCCTGTGACGCTCTTGTCGTTGTTGTCCACGCCTTCGACGGTGAAGTTGTTGTTGCGCGGCCGCTGTCCGGATACGGAAGGCCCCGCGCCCAATCCCACACCGCCGCTGGTCGCCACACCAGCATCAAGCAATGAAAGATTGATCACTCCACTTCCAACCGAGGCGATCGGCAGATCCTCCAATTGCTTGCTCTGATACGTATTTTGCAGCTGCGCCGTCGTAGTATCGAGGGCTGGGGGAATTCCAGAGACTTCGACGGTCTCACTGGCTGCGCCCGGCAGCAGCGTCACATTCCGCGTGATTGTCTTATTGAGCTCGATCTGCACTAATTCAGATATAGCTTTGAAGGCTGGCATCTTCACAGTGATCCGGTATGTGCCAACCAGGAGGTGGTCAAAGCGATAATCGCCTGTGCCGCCGGATTTTGCCGAGACAGTCACGTTGGTTTCTATATTGGTTGCGGTGATATCGGCGCCGACAATTGCTGCTCCAGTACCATCAACGACCGTGCCGACGATATTGCCGTCGATGGCCTGTCCAACTACAAGAACTGCGCTAAAACTCAGCATGGCCACAAGCACAAGCAGATAACTAAAAGTTCGGACTCGCATCTCGCCTCCTTATAAATTCGGGACACAACTGGAGCATCGCGAGCGCGCACAAATTGCTCTGAACGCTCACGCGCTCCGACAACTGCCAATTCCTTTTCACGAGAGCTGCGCGCCTACCTGGGACTTATCAGCTCTGAATGAGACTCACCGTCCACCCTGCTTTCGCGAGAAACAGAAGGACCGTTGTTCTGTGCAACTCTCGATCCAAACAAACAACAAAGAAACTTGTTTTGTTTCCTTATCAATTTCCAAGAGCAATGCCTGGCTGTATACGTAAGCTTGTAGCAAAGCTATTGAAAAATATGGCATTTAGGAATGCGAGTCTGTGATCCCACTCACAGATGTTTCAGGCGAGCAATGTGATCGCAATCACGAGCGTGCTTCAGCGCCTTTTGCGGGGAGAACGAGTTATAACTTCGCCCGGCGCCAATACTCTTCTCACGATAGGAGTGTTGAGCTTGTATTTCCGCTCACTGATGTTTCCCGCGTCGTCGCGCACGCGCAGAATGAAAACCGGAAGAGTTCCCTCTTTTTCGAAATCTTCATGGGTGACGGTCACGGGCAAAACGCCAGGCAGCCCGTGTTCTCGGTAAGCCGTCTCATAGCGATGCTTGCGCAAGTTCCAGGTGAAGACTCTCACCTGATCGAAATCGAAAGGGAGGCCGTCACGAGGTTGGGTCAGGATGCACAAATATTGCGAGACTTTCTTGTCAGCATCCTGCACTTCATTCAGGACGAAGAAGGCGACGAATCGCTGGCCTTCGGCATACTGCGCAACGTCGAGTGGAACATCGACGTCGACCATGCGAGCCAGCACCCATCCCACACGCGCTTGCTCGTCCCGGACCAGCCACCAATCCTCGAGCGCAGGCCCGGAAGGAGCTTTTCCCGCCCGCGCCGTGGCTGGCCTCGTGGCTGGCGCTCCGCCGGGCAGCTGCTTCTCGGCAGTGGCCCGCTGCAAGATGGCCACCTTCGCCCCCGACGAGAGCTGGTATAGGTGTTCGCTATCGCGTCCCGGAGTGACGTGCAGGTTCGTGTCATTGCGCAAAACACCCGGCGCCTGCACGGAATCCTTCTGATGGTCGCGCGTCAACTGCTGCAGGGTATCGTAGGTCTTCTGATCGACGAGATATCGTTGCTCCATCCAGCCTTCCAGCCCGCTGGCGGTGCGCACCCGCGCAAAACGCTTTTCGCGATCGATGATCTCCACGCGCTCGCCGTTTTTTACATTGCCGACGCGGTTGTAGATGGCTGCAACTTGATCGCGCAACGCCGCCTGCGGAGCTGATACATACGCCACCTCGAGCACTCGACGACGCCCCCGCCCGCAGCCCGCTATTAACAACAGGGTGCTGAACACGAGCGCCACGATCCGCCGTCGGGCACAGGATGAGAACAGACTCTTCACGATGAGAACGATGAACCGATTACTATAACGCTTTGCAGCTCGCGCTTCCCGGCACGAAGGTTTACGTCTCAGGCACCGGGCACATCCGCGTTGTCATCCCGAACGAAGCAGGTTTGTGCGAAGCGAAGGATCTCTCCATCTTCTTGCCGCGAGCAGACTCCACATCCTTCGCTTCGTTCAGGACGGCGCGCTACAGAATACTTGGCTGATCTTCCGCAACTACAGCATCAGCCTCTGGCCTTGCCTCTTTGTACGTCAAGCTCAGTAGCGGTGGGGCGATCAGCGTCGTGGCGATCGACATAAACACTACTGCGTCGTAAATACCCTGTGCGATGACTCCCAACGACAGCCCGATTTGTGCCACGACCATGCCCACCTCTCCGCGCGGAATCATTCCCACGCCAACTCTCAACGCAGTCCTTCGTCCCAGCGGAAGCGATGCGAGTCCGCATCCTATAAATTTGGAAAACACCGCGACCAGGACGATTAGGAGCGTCAGCAGGAGAGTTCGCCCGTTGCGAAATGTGCCCAGGTTGAAATGCAATCCAATCCCCGCAAGGAAGAAAGGAAGCAGAAATTCGGTCACCCCTTGGGTCAGATCGTGTACGCGTTCTTCGACGCTCTCGGAGAGCATCATGCCCGCGAAAAATGCGCCAATGATTGCCGCGACACCTGCGTACACCGACAACACCGACAACGCGAACATAAGTGCTAACGCTGCATTGAACTGCGCCTCGCCTGCGCGCAGTTGCTGATTAAGTCGCGGAAGAAGCCTCCCCATGGCGGCCGTGCCCCATTTCACGACCACCACCGTGAATCCAATGGCGAACACCGCAGTGAGGCACAGTTCAAGAACGTTTACTTGGCCTCTAGCCAGGCTGCTGACGAGCGCAAGTACAAGCAAGCCAAGAATGTCATCGATCACTGCTGCCCCGAGTATGATTTTGCTCGCTTTCGCCTGCAGAAGATCCTTGGCCGCCAGTACCTGGGCCGTGATGCCCACACTCGTGGCCACCAACGCGGCACCAACAAAGATCGATTCGATCCGCGACTCACCCCACAGCGCGAGCAGCCCCCAGCCTGTAAAGAACGGAACAATAACGCCCAGCACAGCCACCATGGTTGCCCGCGGCCCTGCTTTGATCAAATCCGAAGACTTCACCTCCAGTCCGACCCGGAACAGGAGGAACATAACTCCCAGGTCAGCCAAGTGGGAGAGAAAAACGCTCGGCTGCATCCATGCCAGCACGCTCGGGCCGATCAAAATGCCGGCTACGATCTGGCCCACGATGCCGGGCTGATTCAGACGTTCGAAGATTTCATCCAGCAGCTTCGCCGAGCCAAAGATCACCAGCATGGCAAGCGGAAGCCGGAGCTGCTCAGTACTGGCCGCTACAACGAGCGTAGGGAGGACTGATGCCATGCCAACATCACAACAGATGCACTCAGGTTGTTCAACCCTGCACGTTGCATGCAACGGTCCAGTGCAGACGAACAGAGTCCTTCAACAGGCGGCGGCTTAGCCTTGTCGCATCCTGCCTCACCTCTCCTGTTCAGGGCTCACGTCTGAATGTTCCTTCGGTTACTATAGTTACAGTTCGTTTCAGTGCTGGGATAGAGGCAGGCAGGCGGCTGGAACCGCGTTTTCTGCGTCTAACTACCTTGGGAAAACTTTCAGAAATCTGGTTCGAGGAAAAATGAACAAGACCTTTGCTTACTGGCTTGCGTTGCTTGCGGTTTTGGCGGTAGTCAATGTTGATGCAGGTTCCCGTGCGGCTGCACAGGAAACGGCGGATTCAGTGCTGCGTCCTCCCAAGGGAGCCCAGGTAGCCATTGTGGTCTTCGAAGACTTGCAGTGTCCCATGTGCCGGCGCACCGCGCCATTGGTGGAACAGGCGTCTAAGACCTATAAGATTCCGGTCATCCGCCACGATTTCCCATTGCCCATGCACAACTGGTCCTATCAGGCCGCTGTCATGGCGCGCTACTTCGACACCCATTCCAAGCAACTGGGAAATGAATTCCGCGACTACATTTTCGAGAACCAACTCGACATCACTCCCCAGACTCTACGCGGCTTCGCGGAGAAGTTCGCCACCTCTCGCAAAGTGGACCTGCCGTTCATGATCGATCCCAGCGGTAAGCTTGCGGCCGAGGTCAATGCCGACCGCGATTTGGGAAAAGCGATCAAGCTCGACCACACTCCAACCGTTTACATCGTAAGCAGCCGCAATCCCAGCAAGCCCTACGTCGAGGTCAAAGACAACAACCAGCTCTACTCGACCATCGACGCTATGATGAAAGAGTAACCGCACTCCACAAATATCTAACCCCGAATGATGCAGCCCCAGATGCCTCGTCCGGGGTTGTGCAATTAACTGGCGCTGATTGCTTTCCGGGACCTTTATCGCCAAAACGCAGCAGACGAAACCTGGGATATGGCATTCGATTGGTCTGCGCTCAAACCACTGCGCGATTAAGTACGCACGGGACTTCGGGCCCGCCGTGCTCCTTCTTCAACGTGACCAGGCGGAAGTTCCTGCGATCTCAATAGCCGCTGACCGTAATGCTCACGCTGTTGCTCGGAATACCGCCCGAGGACGCAGTGATCGTGATAGTGCCGTCCGCGCCGGTGGTCCCGGTTGCTGTTACCACGCCGGCGGATACCGTCGCTATTTGCGTGTTGCTCGAGGTCCATTGGGCTACGCTTGTGATGTCCACTACGCCGTTGCAGGTGTTTGCTTCGGCTTTCAGCGATACGCTCGTATTCCCGCCATTACTGAGGCTGCCGCTCGTGGGTGTTACTGCAATGGAGGTAATGCAACCAACTGTGACCGTGACCGTCTGAGTGCCGGTAATTGCGGGATTGTCATTGGAGGTCGCTGTGACCGTCGCTGAGCCAGTCGCGACCGACGTCACTAAACCCGTAGCGTTGATTGTCGCCGTAGTTGCGGGAGTTATGGACCAACTCACGGAAGGATGTCCCGTGCTGCCGTCATTGAAAGTACCAGTGGCAATCATTTGCACGGTGTTGTTCGTAGTGCCCGTCTGGATGCTCGGCGTTGCAGGCCCGACCGTAATCGAAGAAAGCGTCGCTTTCACGAAGAACCCGCGACAACTCGCGGCCAAAGCCAAAGATATCAGGGCGGCAAAAGTAGCGGTAAGCCGAACTTTCTGACTCATCGAAGACATGTTGGTTTTGCGACTCCTTGGGCGCCCAGCCTCAGGGGCATTGGCATTCAAGTGTTTGGATCCAAAAATTGTAGCAGAGCGCCTTTTCCGCCCCCGCACCGATTACCCTTACAGAACCACACCGGCTACTCACCCCCGGACACGATGATTCCTTAGTAGAACGGGCCCGCCCAGAGCACCTTGCGAATTAACTTCCGTTCCCCGCCTCCTCTTTGCCCCGGAACAAAGAATGGCGGGGGCTACTTCTCCCCCGCCTTGGACCTTACGTCACCTTGCCTAGCGGCCGCGGTGATCCTTGGGCGGAGCACCTTCACGCCTGGGTGCCGGAGCCGGCCTGGAGTTCTCGCGGGGCATATTCTGCTGCGGCCGCGACATCTCGCGAGGCGGATTCTGCGGACGACCCTGGTTCATCCGATTCTCAGGCGCACGGTTTTGAGCCGGCCGGTTCTCGTTCATCCGATTGTCAACCGGCCGATTCTGTGTTGGGCGATCGTTCATGCGGTTCGGCGCCGGTCGATTGTCGGTTGGCCGGTAGACGTTATTGCGATTTTCATTGCCCCGGTTCTGCGGCGGACGATCATTCATCCGATTGGCAGCTGGCCGGTTGTCGTTGAAACGCCCGTTGATGTTTCCACCCCGATCATTGACAGCAGCTCCGCCTCTGGAGGGCGGCGTAAAGGGACGATTTTCCTGCCTCCCACGATTCCCTGCATTGTTGGCATTCGCACGATTCGCGAAGCTCGGGTTTACCCGTGCTTCACGGGGCGAAATCGCGGGTGGACGCCATGCGCCGCCGGCGGCTCTCGCTGGAACCACCGCATGTCTGCTGAAATCAGCAGGCCGAGCCGTAGCCGCTACCGCTGGGCGGCCGTGGTTCTCACGAGCAAAGTTCTGCCGGTTCTGCATGGCTGCGCGCTCGTGCGCTCTCTGCACGTCCAGTTCGGGCCTGTGGGATTCCCGCGACCAGGCTTCCTGCTGCCGCGTCGGGCGCATCCGCACGCCGTCCCCTCCGTTGTAGGACACGCGGTTCTCGTTGTGCACGACCACGGTGCGGTTATAGACATTCGTCACATTCGTGACACTGACGTTGGTGACGGAGCGGTTGTAGTAGAAACGGTCTCCGCGCCACTCACCGCCATAGAATCCGACGCCGGTGTAACCGTATCCGTAGTTAATGCCGCCATAGAAACCGACGTGCGGTCCCCAGTATCCCGAGTGCCACATGTAAACTCCGCCGCCCCATCCCCAGTATCCCGGGGTCCAGAACATTCCCACCGGCGCTACTACCCACGTTCCGGGAACCCAGTAGTAGCCATCATCATCGCTCCAAGCCCAATAGCCGGGCGTCCACATGTAGCCCGGACCCGGACAGATGGGTTGTGCGTAAACGGGCAAGGGAGGCGGACCGATGCGCACCGAAATGCCCACCGAAACCTCTCCAAACGATGCCGCGGAAAACGTCATTACAAGAATGCTCAATAAAGCCCAGCGAACGATGGATCGGTTCATATGGCCCTTTCCTGGAGTTTGTCCAAGGCCGAACGGGAGTTTGGCTTGCGTATCTTCAATTGTGCAGGAAAACTCTCCGTTAAGCCTCATTACGTTCCTCCCATATAAACCCTGGACTTCCGGGGATGTTGCGCCAGTAATTGACTGAAAATGCGGAATTTACGCGCCGCTACGGGATTCAGCACGCATGCAAGGCTTAAAACGTATGTGTCGAGTTAAGCTTTCGGAGGGCGGAGCGGAAAGCTGACATCCAGCTGAGCCCTAATTAACTCTCTTGGCCCGGGCGATCCGCTGATCGATCGGCTTGCGTCCGGCGAATCCTTCCGCGACTCCGTGCCAATGAGTAATGGCTTTCTCACCCAACTTCCAGCAGAGCAAAATCTTCTGCCCGTCGACCTCACAAGGGAAGTCGAGTAAACCAATGCTGAGATCCTTCACCTGCACACCGATGGAATCAATCTCGGCGAGCGCATCCGTGGCTCGCTGTTCGGCGCGCGTGCGTTCCGCTTTGCGCTGCGCCAAGGGAACAATCTCCAAAAACATTCCCCCATTCAGGAAAATTCGGTGATGCAGGGCTTGCATCTCCGTGTCCAGTCCATCCATGAACTTCTTGGCGTCAATGGCTGTGCGAAGCAGCGATTCGAGCACGGGTAACAATGATTGGGCTTCGTCGAGTGTGAATGTGCGATCCGACATGGAAAATCTATTTTAACTCAGGATTAGAGCCAGCCGAGAGGAGCCACGACCCGTAGCCGGCAAGCAGCATTCGCTGAAACATGTACTCAGCGGGTCGTCACTTCCGTTGGCTGTGTCGTGATCACTGGCCGTGTGACAACCTTCTGACGTACCACAATTTCGACCTGGCCCGACACATCATCGACATCGGCGCGCGCCTGGGGTGGGGCGCTCACCACTTCATAGCTCACATTAGTCAGAAACTCATCGGGCACAACCACCAGAGCGTAGGGCCCGTGTTTGGACAAACGTACCTGAAAATGCCCTGAGCTGTCCGTGTACGCGATTTCCCGCCCAACATGTAGCGCAGCCCCTTCTACAGGCATTCCCTTCTCATCTTTGACGACTCCCTGAATCACATACTTGCCGATCGAAAATGACTCTTCGGGAATCCGCCGCCCCGCCATCCCGCTGAGCCGGTAGAGATACGTGCTCGCCCCAAACGAATAGCGCAGATGCCCGTCCGGCGCCACATTGGAAACGGCCATGACCTGCAGCGGCCCTCTCACTCGCACCATCACATTCAGAGCCAGCGCCTGTTGGAACGGACGGTCCGGCCGAAATGGCAAATATACATTCTGGTAATCCGCGCGGAATTGAAAGCGATTACTGGTGAAGTCGCCTCCCAAAGCGAACGTAGTCTGTCCCGCAGTTCGCGAAATGAGTTGCAGCAGGCTGAATCGCGAAGAAAAATTTTCCCGCACGGTTCCTGAGAAGACGGCTGTCTTCTCGACCCGAGTACTTCCCTGCATCTGCGGCTTGCTCGAGAAATAATTCGCGTTAACGTCAATTCTTTGCCCGATACGGCGCCCCACATACAGATTTTCTCCGCTCGCCTTGCGCCCAGCCGCATTCGATGAAAACAAACCAGTACCGAAATAAAACCTGTTCACATGAAAATCTGTCGAAAGTTGGTTGACTGACGCCTGTTGCATCGGCCCGTTCATTGTCACGGGCTCAAGAATATTCTGGTGTCCTGTCGTGATGCTCACGTAATGGTTGGGCTTGTACAGCACTTGCACGTTGCCCTTGTTGACCTCTGAGGAAAACGGGCTGGCCACCGTCACCCGCTCGAAACGATCCCCCGTCAACACATAACTGGTTTTCAACGCGACTTTCTGGGTTTCGGCATCCAGGCTGGAGGCAAAGTATCCCTGATTGGATCCTACTCCGCCCGTTACCGCCGTTTTAAGCCATCG
Source organism: Acidobacteriota bacterium (assembly GCA_046723715.1). Classification (GTDB taxonomy): domain Bacteria; phylum Acidobacteriota; class Terriglobia; order Terriglobales; family Acidobacteriaceae; genus Sulfotelmatobacter. The sequence goes on from JBKOUZ010000070.1 coordinate 11,144, forward strand.
ACTGGGTTTCCACTCGATTCCTTCAAGGGCCGTCTCCGTGTTGGATACGATCTCTCGGGAAAACAGCGTCACTTCATCACTCAGGTTTCGCTCGTAGAAGAAAACACCGGCAGCACGCTCGCTTGATGCCGCGTTGAAGAATCCAGTTCCCAGCCAAGTGGAAGTTGTCCCCGCAAAAGCATAGAACCGGCTGCCTTCAAATTTGCGAGTAACGCCGGCGCCGCGGGCACAAAAATAATGGCTCGCGTCGAAGATGTCAGTCGGCAGCGTGAATGGAATACTCTCGTCGCCGCCCAAGAACGTGTAGCCGTGGAATTGATACCGGGTCTCGGCGCCGAATTGAATTCTGTTGTTGTAATAGCCGACGCCCACGCTGCCGTCGTAGTCTGGAGCCTTGAACTCAACCGAGCCCCCTTCCGCATTCAGAAGAGTCGATTGACCGCCCTGCACTCGGAAAATTTGCCCGTGCGCCATCACCGTCGCAAATATGACTCCCCCGATGAACGCGCGCTGGATTTTCCGGCACATAGCAGCTTAGGGCACTCTGTCCTTCTGCGGGACGGGCGCGTTCGCCGGGCTTGACCCAGCCAGAGGTGTCGCGGCAGCGGCAGTGACCGGCGCTACGTCTGGCGCACGCTGCAGCTCTTGCTCGATCTTGAATTTCTGAAATTGCATGGAGACCTCGGTCGGCACGTTTTCGCCTTCCGCCTTCTCGGTTAGCGGAATTTCCAGCATGCGTTTGCTATGGGGGAAGACCGGAAACCCCGGCGCCTCCTGCTTCTTTTTGTTGTAGACCAGTTGCGTCTCCAGTACCCGCCCGAAGTTATCCCCCCGGTTTTCGACCGCAAGCGTCACCTTGTTCGCAACCGGATCCAGTTCGGCGCGATCGACAATGATGTCGGGCCGCTCCACACCCGTTTTCGGAAGCAAATACACCGTGTGGGGCAACTCCAGCCGGACGTTCATTCCCTGCGCGGTGCGGAAGTTGAATCCGGAAAAGGCTGCGTAGATGACAAACCACTGTGGGCTCTTCAGCGAACTCGCTTCGTAGAAAACGTAGTAGGTCTGCTGCGGCTGAACCCGGAAGCTCGTTGTCGACAGCTTCAGATGAATATCGGGATCGAGAGGGCGGTATTGAATGTCCCCAGTCTCAGTCACGGTGAAGCTCTTGGCCTCGAGCACCACGTTGAGCGGCGTCAGGCCGTCATTCACATATTCCACCCGGCCCTTGGAAGGGTTCCCGAGTTCGTTGATCAGCGGCCGCACGGTCTGGGCCGTGCCAGCCCCCGGCATCGTGAGAACGTAAAAAGCGCCGGGCAGCAGCCGGATCGCTGTTTGAAAAAGTCTATTCATCGTGCACCGCTCGTTGCGAAAATCAGATCGCCTGGGCTTGAATCGTCAATGTTCCTGTGTACGTTGCCGCCGGCAGGCTGGGCAATGTAGTGAGATTAATGTTGAAATTCATCAGATCAGTGTGCGAACCGGAGCGATTGTTCCCCAGAATTCTGGTATTAGAGAGCAGCAAACCGGCATTGGCTCCCCCGAACGGCACCGTCGTAGTCAGGGCAGTAAACGGTCCCGCATTATTGGAGATCTGAAAATCGGCCGACGGAATGTTGTTGCCTGCGCCATCGGTCAGAGCCGCGGCCGAACTGGCAAAAAACGCATACACTTTCACGCTGCCTACGCTGGGTTTCAGTGCCCACGCGGTGGTTGCGGTCACGCCGAGGCTGCCTGGATTGTTTGCGCTGCCCGGAGTTAAGGTGAAGTTCACTGCATTGCCGGATAGAGATACAGTAAGCGAGTCGCTCAACACAGCCTGCAGCGTGATCGTGCTGGCGCCCGAGTTCAGCACCTGAGCCTGAGAGCTTGTGATCAGTGCTGCAAGAGCCAGCACCAACAGCGCTCCCACCCGTCCAATTTGTAGCCGCAAGCTCATCGCGTCAGTCCCATGCCCAACCGCACTTCAAACGGCGCAAGGGCGGGACCCCAAGTTCCCGCCCCAACGCTGTTGTCGACACAAAATTACGGAGTTGCCTGCGCCTGAATGTTCAGCGTTCCGGTATAGACACTGGCCGGAAGCTGCGGCAAAGTGCCGCCACTCAGGTTGATGTTGAACGCCATGTTGTCTGTACGGCTGGCGCTCTTGTTCAGGCCCGTGATAGCGACAGTGGCCAGCGGCATTCCGCCGTTGGCTGCACCAAACGCAACCGTGCTGTTGAGAGGGGTGGACGGGCCGGCGTTATCAGAAATAAAGAAAGCCGAAGAAGGAATGTTGTTCGTGCCATCGGTCAGGGCCGCACCCGCGTTGGCGAAATAAGCATAAACGCCCACCGAGGTCCGTCCCGGCTTCAGCACCCACGTTGTGGTCGCCGTGATGTTGGTGCTGCCGGCGTTGGCTGCGCTTCCTGCCGCCAGCGTGAAGTTCACTGCGTTCGCCGAAAGGCTAAGCGTGAGCGATTCCGCCAACGTAGCATTCAGCGCAATGGTTTGCGCACCCGAGTTCAACGCCTGTGCCGATGCCATCGTGGTGGCCAGGGCCAAGCCGAGCGCGATTGCTGTGATCCGAGAAACTTTGCCAGTGTTCATTTTTCCCCTTTTGTTGTTCCCAAGCTTTTAGTTCGACCCGCCCCAGGAAAGTTCTGTCACCGCATCCGGAAGGTCATGAACTGAAGCGATTATTAGGAAAAACTCAGGGAGGAAAAACTTACTGAAGTAATGGCGAACTCCCGAAATGGAAAACACTGCCGCCGATCAAAACCGAGCTCTGCTTGTAACCGCCTGTGCTTAAAGAACTTGGAGCGAAAGTAGAAGCCGGAGCCGGATTGCAACATTACCCAGGTGATCTCAACAGCGAGACTGACGTCACCCGTCCCCCGATGTTGACCGTATTTTAGTGATGAATTCGCCCCTGTGAAGGATCTTCGGAAAACGCAGTGTTTACATCGATATGCAGACCTTGCGCAGCTGAGCTCGCAGGGGGATAGCAGTTCCCATCGCTGCTGTAATTGGTGCAGTGAGCGGCGACGTCCTTTCGCCGAGGAGATTGGGCAAATTGCCAGACCTCGGCAAAGCGAACCCCGCTTACTGCTGGGCTGGGAGGCTGGTGATGAAATGTACATCCGGGCGATGGCGGACAGGCATCGTTCGTAGCCCAGTACACGATCTTGCGCGAACCCGCGTTCTGCCGAATGTCTTCCGCTGCGACTACGTTTCCCTCGTCGCTCGAGGCCATGCCGGAACAATAAATTCCCGCACGCAATCCGGCACCGATAACTCCATCTACCCAGGCGTAGATGTAGGCCTTCTGCTCCGGGAGCATGCGCCCGCCCTGCTCCTGATCCAGAAAGATCAAAGTGCCAACTCGAAAGCCCTCTCGTCGAGCTGCCCTCGCCGCCACCGCGGCATCTCGTGCCCCTATTCGCTTCGCATTGGCAACGCCTTTCAGTTCGGCATAAAGTCGCCCGTTAAACAGGACCAGAAAACCAAAACCCGCCGACTCAACCGCTGTGCGATGACCAGCCCAACTGTTCGAAGATTCTCCAGGCGGATTATTCAGCCAATAGCCGCTGTAGGAAAAAGTCTGCCGCAGAGTTTTGAGATTGGCGTCGCCGGGGTATTCATTGCGATCAAAACCGAGATAAGTAATCGGCCCGCTCTGCGCCTGAGCCAGCGCGACGCTCAACAAAAGAATTCCCGCGATAGAAAAACGGTGACCGAGCACAACCCGATCTTACCGTAGAGACGTTGCTTGCAACGTGTCTCTGCAAGTGCATCGCGATCTGAGAAGCGCGATCACAGCCGGACCCGGATGTTATCCCCCGATATGAACCATGGTGCGCGAGGCCGGCACGAAGTCTGGCTCTCCGATGTGGTGCCGCTCTTCTTTCTTCGTCACTACGCCACGAATGAATTCTGCCAGATCCTCGTCGCTGGCGCCTCGCCGCATTTGCGCGTGAAGATCGTGATCCCACACAGAAAACAGGCAAGTTCGAATCTTGCCGTCGGAGGTAATCCGGATGCGACTGCAGTGCCCGCAAAATGGATGGGAGACGGGCGCAATAATGCCAATTTCGCCGATGCCGTCGTCGAAGCGATACCGTCGCGCCGTCTCCGAGCGCCCATGCTGGATTTCGATTAGTGGCCGGTACTCCCCCATGCGCGTCAGGATCTCGTCCAGCGTGACCACGGTCGAGGGAGTCCACGTGCGTCCCTCTTCGAGTGGCATGAATTCGATGAAACGCACGATGACGTCTTCCTCTCGCGCAAACATTCCGAACGGTATGATCTGGTCTTCATTGAAGCCCCGCATGAGCACGCAATTGACCTTCACCGGCCCGAGCCCCGCACGCCGCGCTGCCCCGATTCCGGCCAGCACGTTGTCGAAACCATTGGGCACGCGCGTAATGCGGGTGAAGCGGTCAGGATCGACCGCGTCCATCGAAACTGTCACCCGGTTCAAGCCGGCATCTTTCAACGGCTGCGCAAGATCGGCGAGCAGATGACCGTTAGTGGTAAGGGCAATTTCCAGGCCATCAGAGCCGTGAAGTGGCATGGCTCCAACTTTTCCCATGGCAGCAGTCGCCCCTCCCGAGCGCAACCCATTGGGAGTGTCCCGGATGGGCTCTTCTTCAGCCGTGCCGTTATGCTCTTGCGAAGACGGCGGCTTTAGCCCGTGGGGCCGAAGCTTGGCCAACTCCTTCACAAACTCGACGACGCCGTTCCGCAACAACGGCTCACCGCCCGTCAACCGAATCTTCGTAATCCCCATGCCCACGAGCACGCGCCCCATCCGCAGATAGTCCACGAATGGCAGATCACCATAGAGCGCGCCTTCATTCCCCGTTCGGCAATACACACACTTGTAATTGCAGCGGTCCGTGATTGAAATCCGCAGGTCGGTGATGGCGCGTCCGAATTTGTCGGTAAGAAGGTGCATTAGTCTCTGGCTCTTAGCTACTGAGAGCTGATTCGGACAGGAGGACGAACACGCAGGAGTATTCCGGCAGGCTCGTTTCCTTTCCAATGCGCTCACCAGCGCGGGAGGCGCCGGCGTTTCCACCAGCACCCTTGGGAGATGCAGCGCGACCTGGCCGACCGAAGCCGAAGGCCCACGCCCGCTATCTCCCTCGCCACCGCGGCCACGGAATACCGACAGGCCGACGGCAGTCGGAAACTGCACCTATTATAGATGCCCTGGGAAGCTGAGCGATAGGGTGCATGGAATATTCGGCTGTCGTACTGCGCGAAGAAGGCGCGCAGCTCATGGCAAAAGTCTTTCGCAGTTGAAACCCTATTACTTCAGAGCCTTCTGGATGGCCGCTTCGGCCAGCGGAGCCATCACCTTGAAGCCCGCCGCGTTCGGATGCAGGCCGTCATCCGCCAGGTCTTTCTTCAGCATTCCTTTGTCATCGACCAGGGCCGAAAAATAATCGAGATAAACGATCTTGTTCTTCTCGCAATAGTCCTTCAGCCACTCGTTGAGCGCCAGAATCCTCGCCTGTGGCCGCTGCGCAAAAAAGTCCTTAGCCCGGTCCGTGTAATTATGCACGGGCAAGATCGAGGAATACACCACGCGAATGTTATGCACTCGAGCCAGTTCCGCGAAGGAAGCGAAGTTTGCTTCAATATCCTCGTTGCGCATCGGCCCAGTGTTTCCGGCAATGTCGTTTGTGCCCGCAAGAATGACCACAACTTTGGGCTGGAGACCGACGACGTCCTGTCGATACCGCACCAGCATCTGCGGCGTAGTCTGCCCGCCAATGCCGCGATTGATGTACTGCTTGCCGGGAAAGTAATCGTCAAGTTTCCAGCTGTCGGTAATGGAATCCCCGAAAAACACGACTCGGTTGTCGCCCGCCGCGGGGGGAAGAAGCTGAGAATTGGCATCGCGGTAACGCGCCAGTTGCCCGTAATCATCCGTGAACACAGCAATGCGCGATGCCCGGTACTGATCCAGCCCGGAAAATCCGGTCGTAGGGATGGCCGCCTGCTGAGCCCATGCGGCAATTGAGAGAAATACTACGCACAGCAAAACAGCGGTTGGGGTGACAGTCCTTGTCATATGTCCTCGGCCAAAAGAATAACTCACCTTGACGAATGGAATGCATCTAGAGGATGTGTTCGATCTGAACGTCTTGCCATTTCTCCTGCAGGTATTGCGCGACCAGCCGCCGATGACAATGCTCAGGAGTCGCTTCGCTACACAACAGGCATCCCCCGTCCACCACTTTGCGGTCGAGACTGTCCTCTACTCTGCGCGCAGCCATCAAAGCAACGAATTTCTGCTCATACTGGCTCCAGTCACCGTGGTCTTCTTTGTACGCGGCCAGCATTTCCTGGGTGGGCGCGAGTTGAGGCAGGTGTACATAACCGATAGCAAGAAGGGACTCGCAGAAAAATTCCAGATCGTCCCGCTTCGAGAATCCAGCCAACTGCGAAACATTATTCAGGCGCACGTCAATCAGTCGGACCAGCCCTGGACGGCGCAGCTTGCCGAAAAACTCGCGCGCGGGTTTCTTAGTGAAACCGATCGTAAAGATCTTCAAGATCGCGGCCTCCGCCGATCAAGCCGTCTGCGAGTCCTGACTCGCTGAATATTGAATATCCTCAGCCTGCCTCTCATATGCGAGAGCGATCAGTTCGTCCCTGCTGTGAAACAGATGGTTTTCCTGGATGCCTTGCATTTGCAGGAGACGGCCCAGCGAGGCTTCGTGATCTTCCAATGTTCCCTCCTCGAGAATGTGGCGGACGCGAATTCCCTTTTCCTGCAGGTGCCGGCTGATCAAAATTCCTCGATGGCAAGCCAGCGGTTCTTTCTCCGCGCACAGCATCGCGACCTGAAAGCGTTCCGTTCCGGCTATCAGGCGTGCGATGCCGCGCTCAAAGACTGGCGTTTTGGCTATGAGCGAATACTTTGCGCGGCCATCCCGGTAACATGCGGGATCATCAGAGCGCGCTCCCAACTCCTGTCCCAGAAAAACGTATTCCAGTCCCGCATTTTTGAGAGAGCTTGCCAGGACGTCGCGATTGAATTGCGGATTGAAACGGCTGTACGGTTGCGAGCGCACATCCGCGATCGCGGTTATGGCATGCTGCTGCAACATTCCAACGAGCCGCTCTATCGTGCCATTCGAGTGCCCTACGGTGTAGACGGTTTGCCTCATTACGAAGTTGGGATAACTCCGGCAATCAGCTTGTAGCAGGCATTTTGCGCCACAAACTTTTCACTGAGGCTAATACAGAGGATGGGCCGCTGCAACTCCATGCTGAAACCGTCCGGATGCCGCAAGATGGGCTCTTCAATGGCCGGATCCGTAATCGAAAGAATGTAGTCGTTAGCCGCCAGCGAGAACTGCCCGCGCACTCTGCGCCGCGCTCGTTCCGTATTCGGAGCGTCCGTGTTCACCTTGATTGCGAGGTGCTCCGGCTGGACCAGAACAAGCGAGTTCAGCTGCCGCTCCGCGACTCCGGCGTGAACGCGGTCGTTGAGTCCGCCGGAGGTCGATTCTCCGTTCACCCACAATGCGCCTTTGGGATGATCAAGCGACGCGAGCAGGCATTGTGCTGGTACCCGCCCCACACATTTCCATCGTACGGAAGTATCGATCAAATGATTTTCGCTCTGACAAACCGACGGGCGTGGTTCGGACAATGTAACTTCAATCAAATCGAGGAGCTTGGGATCGCGCCATGATCGCGCATACCAGCGCTCCGCGGTCAGCTCCCCCCGGTCGCGCGCACTTACGGGACGACACCACCGCCCGGGCCTGCAGCCGTCCCACTCTTTTCCTGCAACACACCGCCCGGCCAGCTTCCGGGAATTCGCCAGGCAGACAATCGTCTTCGTGTAAGACATCCGCTCCACCGCCCCAGATAATTCGTACGGGCAATTCTAGAGCGCAGCGGTTCGCTTACCCTTCAGTTTGCTGCAGCTTTGGGTTCAGGCTTGTCCCGAAACGGAATTCCTGGATGCTTTACATCCCGTCGTAATTCGGCCCGCCCCCGCCCTCCGGCGGAACCCAGGTGATGATCTGGTAGGGATCCTGAATGTCGCAGGTCTTGCAGTGCACGCAATTCGACGGATTCAGGCTGATCCGCTTCCCGTTCGGCTGGCTGGCGTCATCGACGATCTCATACACGTTCGCCGGACAGAAATTCTGGCACGGGCTGCCGAACTCCTTCACGCAACGCGCATTGCACACGTTCGTGTCATGGATCACCAGGTGCGCAGGCTGATCTTCCTCGTGCTTCGTGCCCGAGTGATATAGGTCGGTTAGCTTATCGAACGTCAACTTGCCATCCCCCTTGGCGGGACCGAGCAGGCGAGCCTCCCTCCCCCCGTCCGCGGGCAACTCAGATAGCTTTTTCATGCGCTCGTATCCGGACACTCCGTCATAGCGGTTGCGCACTCCGCGCCCGCCGGTGATCATCTGCAAACCCGTATGAAACATCCCGGCCAGCATGCCATGTTCAAACCCCTGGTGCAGGTTGCGCACTTTCCAGAGCTCTTCTTTGATCCAGCTCTCTTCCACCTTCTTCTGGAATTGCGCGAGCATTGCTGACGAGAAATCGTCTTTTTTCAACGCTTCAAACGCCGTCTCTGCCGCCAGCATTCCGCTCTTTATGGCGAGATGAATCCCCTTCAGCCGCGCCGAGTTCACGAATCCCGCCGAGTCTCCCAGCAGCATCCAGCCGTTCCCCGCGACAGGAGGCACTGCCCACCAGCCGCCGTACGGCATTGACTTCGCCCCGTAGCGGATCATCTTTCCGCCTTCAAGCAATTGCGCCACCCACGGATGCTGCTTGAATTGCTGCAGCACGCGTTGTGGATCGAGCCGCGGATCGGCGTAATCCAGCCCGGTCACGAAACCCAGCGAGACAATGTTGTCCTTCGATCCGTAAATCCAGGCGCCCCCGTATTCCCTTGTTGTCAGCGGCCAACCCATCGTGTAAATCACTTCGCCTTTGGCGATGCGACCTGATGGCACTTCCCAAAGCTCTTTCACACCCACCCCGTAAGTCTGGGGATTGGCATCTTTCATCAGATCAAATTTCTGGATGAGCTGCTTGGTCAGCGATCCCCGCGGCCCTTCCGCGAGAATCACGACTTTAGCCTGCAGATCGTATCCCGGCTCGAAATTGGATTTCGGCTGCCCTTCTTTATCTACGCCCTTGTCGTCCGTGCGAACTCCAGTGACTCGATCTCCCTCGTAGAGAAGCTCCGAGCCGGCAAACCCGGTGAAAACAGTAATCCCCGTCTCTTCGACCTTGCTGCCGAGCCACTTCACAAACTTGTTCAGCGAGATGACATAGTTCCCGTGATCGCGCAGGAACGGCGGCGTGATCGGGAATTTGAAGCGGGAATATTTGGTAAGGAAGTAAACGCCTTCTTTGCTTACCTCGGTATCGAGCGGTGCTTCCTTTTCAAATCCCGGCAGCAATTCGCGCATGGAACGCGGATCCAGCAGCGCCCCAGATAAGCAATGCTGCCCAATCTCGCGAGCCTTCTCCAAGACGTAGATGTTCTCTTTGCTGAGCTGCGCGCCGGGATTGTCCACGTTGTGGGCGTCAATAAGTTGCGAAAGCCGCAGGGCGCACGCCATCCCCGCCGGCCCCCCGCCCACAATAACTACATCAGCGGGCATCTGTGGGCGTTCGACGCCGTCAATTGGTTTTCGAAAAATTAGCATGAGAGTTACTTGCCTTCCAAAAACCAGGGAGGATTGCCATTGATTGCGATGATTTTCAGGTTCTTGGATCTGCCAACTGTGGAGATCCAGATCTCGCCGTGGCCGATCATGATTCCCTTCCAGTTGCAGAACAGATCTGAGAATCTCTGCTTTGCAATGAAAGCCTTGACCGTCGAGTCAAAAGCAACCTCGTAGTACTTCAACAGCTCGGAACGATTCGTTAACTTTGATGGCGTCCCCGCGATTTTGATGACAATTGGTAACTTAACCATTCCCGCAACCTTGAGTCGGTCTCCCCGAGCTTACCCGCCTGACTTGGCTTTTTTGACCTCCTCAATCAGGGGTGGCACGATATCGAACAAATTTCCAACCACCGCATAATCGGCGATCTCGAAAATTGGTGCCTCCGAATCCTTATTCACTGCGATGATCGCCCGGGAGCCTTTCATCCCGACGATGTGCTGGATCGCGCCGCTGATTCCCAAGGCCAGATACAGCTTCGGTGCGACCGTCTGTCCGGAAGACCCGATCTGACGATCCATTGGAAGCCAGCCGGAATCGCAGATCGGACGTGACGCTGCAAGATCTCCGCCCAATGCTTCGGCAAGATTCTTGGCAATCTCAATGTTCTTTTGCTCCTTAATGCCGCGGCCCACAGCAACGATAATCTCGGCCTGCGTGAGATCGACAGCCTGCTTGGCTTCCTTGAAGACTTCCTGCGGCTTGTTGCGAATAACTCCATCCGCCATCCCTACATTCACAGTCTCAACTGGAGCCGCGAAAGCGCCGGCTTCGGCTTTATCTCCGCGAAATGCGCCGTTCTGGAAGGTCACGAACCATGGAGCGTCGCTGGTGAAGCTCACATCGGCCGCCAATTTCCCCTGAAACATTTGCCGCGTGAATAGCAGCTTTCCACCTTCGTGTTTGAATCCAATGGAGTCGCTGATGACGGTGCGCCCCATGGCAGTAGCGAGTTTGGGAACAAAGTCACGCACTTGGTACGTATGTGGCATGAGCACCAGTTTCGGCTGCTTCAATTGCAGAAACTGTTTGAGCCCCGTAGCAAATGCATCGGGGGTATAGGGCTCAAACTTCGCCGACTCGACGTCGTACACCTTCGCGAGCTTCTTGCTTGCAACCTCAGATGCAATTGAGCTGACGCCGCTGCCGACAACCGCAGCTTCGAGCCTCCATCCGGTCGCCGCAGCAATAGCCTGCCCGGCGGTTATGGTCTCCCACGAAACTCGATTCAGCTTCCCCTCGCGCTGCTCCACAACCGCCAAAATCGTATCGGCCATAAAAGCCACCTTCTCCTGTCTGCGATCTTCGACGAACCAACTAGCGACACCCCTTTGTGCTGTCCAGCCGAAGCTGAGCCCGTGGACGAGGGTAACCGCGGCTACACTAAAGCACCCTTAATTCGTTCCGTAGCTTGTCGACGAGCTTCTTCGCGATTTCTGCTGGCGGCCCATCAATATGCTCCGTCTTTTTCGTCTTTTGCGGAACGTACAGCTTCTCGATCTTCTGCAGATTCTCTCCAAGCGCCGCCTGCACTTCCCCCAAGGGAACCTTCCGCATGGGCTTATTCTTAGCCTGCTTGATTCCAATCAGAGTGGCATAGCGCAGCTTGTTGATGCCTGACTGAATTGTCAGCACCGCGGGAGTCGGCATATCGACGAATTGGAAATACCCCGCCTCGAGTTCGCGCTTCACGCGGATCCCGTTATCAGTCTTCTCAATCTGCATGATGATGGTCGCGTGCGGCCTTCCCAGCAACTCCGCCAGGATCACGCCCGTCTGCGCGTAGCCATAATCGTCCGACTGCAATCCCGTGAATATGAGATCAAACTGTTCGTCCTTAATCGCCGCCGCGATCGCCTTTGCCGTGTTAAACGCATCCATCCCAACGAACTTTTCATCCTCCAGATGAATGGCCCGATCCGCGCCCTTGGCCAGCGCCTCCCGTAGAACCTGCTGCGCCCGCGCCGGACCGCTGGTGATCACCACAACTTCGCCCTTGTGCTTCTCGCGCTGGCGCAGCGCCTCTTCGAGGGCGTAGGCGTCCGGCTCATTGACCTCATAAGAAACATCTTCGCGGATCCACGTCCCCGACTCGTTCAGCTTCAGCGGCGCGTCTTTCTGTGGCACCTGCTTCATGCAAACCAGGATTTTCAAGAGAGTTTCTCCATGTGGCCGTCGCAGCCACGGCAAAACTTGTCAGTATAAACGACTGGTCCGCGCGCGTGGAAATACCCGGAATCGGGTACTTACGCGGGTCAATGACAAGTCATGTGCTGAAATCGCTGAGATCCTTTTAAACCCCTTGCCTGTGCGAAAGCAAACCGACTCGATGTGATCGCAATCACAGACTGCGAGCACTTCACAGGTCAGCATGGCCGAGAGGCTTTCATGCCCGACGACACCTTCTCGGCCATGCGCCAGAGCATTATCGATGGCGCGCCCAACACCGCTGCTGATCTGGCCCGGCATGCCATCGCGGACGGAACCGCGCCGCTCGATGCCATTAACCACGGATATGTACCCGGCATGCATGACGTCGGCCAGCAGTTCGCCTGCGGACACATGTTTCTTCCCGACATGATGGCCTCCGCAGAAGCCATGCGCGCCGCCATGGCAGTGCTCGATCCGGAACTGAAGAAACAGGGAGCGGAACGACCCAACGCCGGCATCGTTGTGCTCGGCACAACCAAAGGAGACATTCACGAAATTGGCAAGACTTTGGTCGCCACCCTTCTAACCGCCCACGGATTCCAGGTCCATGATCTGGGAGTGGATGTTTCCGGAGAAAAATTCGCGGCCAAAGCAAGAGAAGTCGACGCTGACATAGTCGGCGTGTCAGCGCTTCTGACCACGACCATGCGCAACCAGAAAACCGTCATTGAAGCACTGGAAAAGTCCGGACTGCGCGCACGACTGAAAGTGATGGTCGGAGGCGCTCCGGTCACGCGCCACTGGGCCGACGAGATCGGTGCAGATGGCTACGCGAAAGATGCAATGAGCGCCGTCGCACTGGCCCGCGAGCTAATGCAGAAACAAACCTCGTAGAGGCGTTGCCTGCAGCGTCTCTGCCGGAAGCGACGTACCACATACTTTGCGCCAAGACGTGGCAAGCTACAGATCTTGTATCCTATGACACCGAAATTCACGCTGCTCGAAAACGCGCTGATCGAACGCATCCTCGACGAAGCCTTCCATCTCATCGAAGACCCGGGCGTCCGAGTCGCGCCTTATGTAGAGGACCTGCTGCGCTGCGCAGGCATCACGGTTAAAGACGGTGTGGCACACATTCCCGAGACTCTCGCCCGCCTGCAGCTCCAACTCGTCCCCCGTGAATTCTGTTTATACGATCGCAACGGCCACCCCGCCGTGCATTACGGCGCCAACCACGTTCATTTCGACCCGGGCTCCTCGTGCCTGAACATCCTCGACCCGCAGACACAGCAAAGTCGTCCCGCAGTATCGGCCGACCTGGTGAAACTCGTTCAGGTCGCGGAGATGCTCCCACAATTCGCCGCTCAATCGACGGCCATGGTCTGCAACGACGTCCCGCAGGAAATCGGCGACTGGTACCGCCTTTTGCTAGTGCTTTGGTATTCCCAGAAGCCGGTTGTGACCGGAGCGTTCTCGGCGCAAAGCCTGCACACGCTGATCGATCTACTGGTTATCGACAGCGGAGGCGCTGAACACTTGCGACAGCGTCCCAGAGCCATCTTTGACGTATGCCCTTCCCCGCCCTTGAACTGGTCGGAATTCGCTTCTCAGAATCTGGTGGACCTTGCGCGTGCTGGCGTGCCGGCGGAAATTGTGAGTATGCCACTGGCGGGCGCGACTGCTCCCGTTACGCTTGCCGGTTCGATTGTGCAGCACGCTGCCGAATGCATCAGTGGAATCACCATCCACCAACTCGCCCACCCTGGCGCTCCCATTGTCTGGGGAGGCGCCCCCGCAATCTTCGACATGCGCACTGGAAAGACTCCCATGGGCGCGATCGAAACCGCCATGCTGGATGTCGGTTGCGCTGAGGTTGGTAAGTATCTTGGCCTGCCCACGCACGCCTACATGGTCGCGGGCGACGGCCACTGCGTCGACGCGCAATCGGAGATGGAAAGCGGCATGTCGGCGCTGCTCGGCGCCCTGGCGGGCATCAACATGATCTCCGGCGCCGGTATGCTCGACTTTCTCGCCTGCCACAGCATCGAAAAACTGGTCATTGACGCCGAGGCGATCGCCTCCGCGCAGCGTCTGATCGCAGGCATAGAGCCTCGCGGCGAGTCTCTCGCAGTCGAAATGTTCACTCAAACCGGCCTCACCGGAGATTTCCTCAAGCTGAAGGAAACCCGCTCCCTCTTCCGCAAGGAACAACACTTCCCCTCCTTCATAATCGATCGCGGCCCCGCGGTATTGGACGGATCCGATCCGACTGTTCTCGAGCGCGCGCACCAGCGCGTCGAAGAGCTTGCGGCAGCCTGTGAACGCCGCCCGTTGCCTCCGGACCGCGAAGAAGAAATGATCGCGTTCGCCGAACGCGGAGGACAGAATTATGGATGGAAGGGTGTAAGCGAAATCCTCCGGGAACACAACGTGCCCGAACCCGGCCTGACCACCTGACAAAAAATCGAGGACCCCATGGATTGACCGCCACGAGGGTGCCCATGCTTCCCGCGTTTTCGGCGGGAGGGTGGGGATTTTGACCTTGCGGTTTGCGATGTTAAGTGGGGATATTGATCTAAGAACTAATCCGCGGATGTAGCATTCTCGCGGATTCTGCCGCAACACGAAGATATTGCAGCCAGCGAGGTTGAAGAGGAGCCCTGGAAGGCCGCGTTGACACGTGAGGTCCCTCTTGTCCCGTCTACTCCGTAAGCACGGTCGACTGGCCGGAAATTTCAAACCTCTTCCGGCACCGCATATTCTTGCAAGCCATCATGTCATCCTTGCGCACCATGTAAGACCGGAATTTCGCAAAGCGTGCCCGGTCGCGCTCATCCGCCCGCCCCGGCAATTGCCGTTTCTTGGTCCGCACGATCCACGTCACTTCATACTCAGCCGACTGGTGGCAGTGCGGACAATTCAGCGACGCCGCCTTCTTCTCCTGCTTCTCGTCGAAAAAATCTCTCTCTTCCATGGTACAAATTATTGCATATTCAGCACTCTGCAATGCTTACAAAGCACGCATTCATGCGCTAAAACGAAGCTCGTCCAGGCTTCAGGAGGTAAAGACAAGGTGCCGAGGAAGAAGAAACGAAAGCCCTTTCGCGCCGTGACCGCGGTCAAGGAACTCGCCCGCGAGCGCGTCGGCCCGCCTCCATCGGAAAGGATTGTGATTGAAAAAAAGAGAAAGCCGGAAAAGCACAAGCCCACGCTGGGCAAGTTGCTCATCGACCCTGAGTAAAACGGCTTACTGGAACGTTGCTGAAATTGTGGCGTTGGTCTCAAGCGCCACGCTGCAGGTGGTCGACGGTTGGCCCAAACATCCAGTCGTTCCCGTATCCCAGGTCCAGGTCACAGTGCTGGCTCCGGTACCCGGAGCGGCGGTCAGCACCACGGTGGAATCCAACGGAAATGCGGCCGTGCACGTGCCCGGACACGTGATGGCCGGCGGCGAACTGGTGACCGTGCCACTCCCTGAGATCTCGACGGTCAAGCTCGCCTGAGTACAGGTGCTGGTTCCTACACCCGCAGCCGAGACGAAGGCGGTACTGAAAACGTAGTTGCCTCCCTCCTGGATACTCGCCATGACATTGCCCGTACCGCAATCGCTGACGGCCGTGACGAGTCCCGGACCATCGATGGTCACCAGGTGCTGCGAATCAATCGACCATTTCGCCTCCTGGGTGACATCTTTATTTTCCGGAGGATGGATGTAGGTGCCGATGGCCTTGAACTGCAACTGTGCTCCCACACCTCCGAAGGTAGCGGTCGCAGGTTTCACCGAGATACCTACAAGCTTCTGACTGCGCGCGCAACTCGCCAGGCTCAGTAAAGTCATGGCTGTGAGCATCAGCGCGGCAAGACCAAACCACTTCTGAATCATCGCTAGCTCCTGGGACCGAGCGGCTGGGGAGGCTCACTGCGGCGGGAAGCGCCACTCTATTCAATCGCAGCCAGAAAATCAATAGCCGATCCAGGCCTGGCTCATGCTCTTACCGTCTCTGCCACAAACGAAGCGAATTCCTTTACGTCCTCTTCTGTGCTGTCAAACGAGCACATCCAGCGCACGATGCACTCATCTTCGATCCATGGATAGTAAAAATACCGCTCCATGATCCTCGCGATAGCGGCGCGCGGAATCTGCGCGAACACTCCATTGGCTTCCACTTTCCAAACGATCCGGACCTGCGCAGATTTTCGCAACTCTTGTTCCAACAGCTGTGCCATTCGATTGGCATGCTCGGCATTGCACCGCCACAAGTCATTGCTCAGCAGCGCCTCAAACTGCACCGCGGTAAAGCGCATCTTCGAATTCAGTTGCATCCCCTGCTTGCGCAAGAATAAAAACTCCTGGCTCACACCCGGGGTGAAGAACACCACGGCCTCCCCGCC
>JBKOUZ010000231.1:0-34153 GCA_046723715.1 Acidobacteriota bacterium
GATAATCGAGTTATTGTTCAAGTTCTGGCCTGGCGTGTGGCTGTGCATCGTCACCCCAGGCAGGCCATTGTCTGTCAACTTGTTTCCGATGACTACGTTGCCGTAGTTCTGGGCTCCCGGAATGGAATCGAAAATGCCCACGCCGGCACCCTCTCCTACAGCCAGCCCATTGCGTGAAGATTTATTCCCCGCTATCGTATTCGCGAACACTCCGAACGGAGCAGTGGCGCCAGTCTGTGGCGCAGGCGGATGCGAGGCCAGAGTAATGCCGCAGTCGTAGGGATTCAGCGTCACGGTGTTGCCCGAAACCAGGATGTGATGAGTCGCGCCAGTGTCATCGCTAAGCAGGATTCCCCCGGCATTGGCGAACACTTTGTTATCCGCAACAATCGAATATCTCGCTCCGCTCAGGTGAATACCTTCACCGCAGTCGAATCCTTCCACGGTTTCAAAAGCAGGAATGCCCGGGCACGTCAGCTCGGCCGGATTCAGATTTCTGTCGTTTCCCGTGACTAAGTTGCCCGAGATGGTCACGTCGGCTGAATTGGTGACCAGAATGCCTTCGAAGTTTGCGTTTTTGACGGTGAATCCTCTGACTACAACGGCCCTGAGCACAGGATGGTCGAGACCGTCAACATAGACACCATTGGCCAGTCCCGAAGCGTCGATGATCGTATTGTGCGCGTTCTCTCCAACCAGAGATAGAGATTTTCCGATCACCACATCTTCCGCGTAGTTTCCTTGAGCCACTTCGATAGTGTCGTGCTCCACCGCCGCAGCAACCGCAGCCGAGATGGTTGGATAGCATCCGGATGTGCCGCCTTGATTTACACACAGAGTTCGCGCCACTGACATGCTGGACAGACCAGCCGTCAGCAACAAATAGAAAAAGGGGCGCAACAACATCATCCGCATCACACACTCCTATTTTTTCTGGGTTCCCCCTGGTTTGACCTTCTGGTTCACTAGTACTTTGTCTTGAAGGTTTTCAGATTCGAAAAGTTTGCCCGGAAGAACCGGCGAGCGCCGGCGGTTTGAGCAAGCCGCCTAATTGCGGCAGAATCATAAGACTTGGGCAAAAGACAAGCCATCAGGAAAATCATGTAAAGCATGAGCGAGCTGAGCGCGCGGACCTCGCCACAGACCTTGGAATTGCGTGTGTCAGGCTTCTGACAATTCAGACATTCATTATTGCACTTGCCCTGCTACCGCTACGAGGGAGAAGACTACATTTGTATCGGTTGTCCGAACATGATCCAGAAGCCGTTGAACGGCATCTCATTGCACACTGGCAAGCTCGTAAAGATATTCCACGTGAGATCGCACGGCACCGTCCATTCCCTGGATCTTAGGGTTCGTGGATTCGATTACGTAGTACTCGTCCGGAGCGTGAGCGCCATTGCCATGCCCCAGCCCGAAATGGCTAGCCGCTAGATGAAGCGGTTCGTTGGTGAAAACGTATCCCGGCCAGGAACCCGCGCTGCGGGGCAGTACGATCGGGTCGATACCGCCGCGTTTGTAGACCGAAGTCTGAGCCCGGATCAGCGCCGCGTCCGCTGAAGTGCTGTTAGGGTCGTATCCGCCCGTCATATTCACTTCAATGTCGCCGAAGCCGTGCTTTGCCAGGTGAGCCTTCAGAGCGGCCAGCGCCTCAACAGCCTTCATATCGGGAACCAGGCGCATGTCAATTTTCGCGACGGCACGGTGTGGAAGAATCGTCTTTCCACCGGGCCCGGTGTAACCTCCGACCAGACCTTCGATGTTGACCGTGGGAAGAGACTGCAGCAATTCAAGGGCCTCCTGCCAGCTTACGTCATGCACCCAGCGCTCGACCCCGAGCTGTTTCTTCGCTGCCGACTCGTTTAGCCGGCGGGAGG
Organism: Acidobacteriota bacterium; assembly: GCA_046723715.1. GTDB lineage: Bacteria > Acidobacteriota > Terriglobia > Terriglobales > Acidobacteriaceae > Sulfotelmatobacter. The sequence continues at coordinate 1,878 of JBKOUZ010000231.1, forward strand.
CGTCTGCAATCAGATTCTTTTCGGCGACTGACATAGGCCGTGCTTTGTCGGCAAGACCTTCGATGGCGGGATCGTTTCCGTCTGCAGAGACTAGCGTCGCTAACGCTTCCACCAGATGCCACGCAGGACTATCCAGCCGAGCTTTATTGCTGGAGTGCACATCCTTGCGCGGTCCGCGTCCCCAACGCTCGCCGCTCGACACCAGTTCGAGTTCGACCACGCCTTTTGCGCCCAGCGTCATCACCACCGAGCCATCAAGATCCTGTTCGGCGGAGGGCATGAATACTCCCGTACATTTTTTGAGCGCGGCCGTGACTTCTGGGCGGTTCACGATTTGTGGAAAGTGCGGCGAGCCGATCTCTTCTTCACCTTCGGCGACCAGCACCAGATTCACCGGGAGCTTGCGGCCCGCGCCTCGGATTGCATGCAGAGCGGCGATGAACGCTGACTCCGGGCCCTTCTGGTTTACCGCCCCTCGACCCATCACGACCGATCCGAGCCCGGGTTTTTCGACCAGCGCCGCAGCGAAGGGTGGCGAGGACCACTCCGCCGGGTCTGCCTGTTTGACGTCGTACATGAAATACAGGCCCAGCGTGCGTGCTGCGCCGGCATCCAGAGTGGCGAAGATACCGGGTTGCCCGTCGGTGGGAATTTTGGTCACTTGACCAAACCCAGCATCCCGCAGCAAGCGCATTGTCAGATCGCAGCCCTCGGTCATTCCTCGCTTCTCGGCAGCGATGGATGGCTGCTTGATCCACTCCTGCAACCGCTGTACAGCTTCCTGGTGCTGCTTCTGGATCTGAGTGAAGATGGGAGCGAAGTCGTTGTGATCGGCGCGTGCGCCACGGGAAAGAGACAGAGTAGCGGCGCCTGCGAGAGCGCCTTGCAGGAAGTTTCTCCGGTTCATGAGCCGAGAGCATAATCGCAAAGGGAAATTTCGTCTAGCTTCCCATCGGAGCTAAACCGTAGGCATAGAGTGCAATGGCACTGCGCAGGCCATTTTGTAAATAGTTGAGCCAGGTTCAATCTGCTGCGTTTACTTCCGCGTCTCGTGGGCAGGTTCGTGCCCCGCCCAACACCAGTGCACACAGACGGTCGACGAACTGCGGTGTCAGTTCGTCATGCTGGATGAGGAACCTCATGTAAATGGGCCCGTACAGTGAGTCCAGCAGAAGGTCGCGGTCAACGTCTGCGCGGAGTTCGCCCCGGGCGATCGCGCGGTCAAGCGTCGCGTAGGCCTCGCGTCGCCTCGGCATTAGAAAACGCTCGCGAAAGGCCGCAGTCAGCGTATGGTCGCTCTGGCCCGCGGCGAGGATCGCTGACACAATGCGTCCTCTAGGACTGCGGAAGATCTTTATCAGCCGCTGCATTTGCTGGCTCATATCGGTAAACACTGATCCGGTATCAGGAAAATGGAGTCGGTTGACGGTGCTGGTGGCAAATGCGTCGGCAACAAGGGCGGCCTTATCTGGCCACCAGCGATACACGGTCGCTTTGCCGACTCCGGCCCGCTCCGCCACTCCCTCAATGGTGAAGTGGGAGAATCCAGCTTCTCCCAGGACATGGAGAGTCGTGCGCAGAATGTTTACCCGCGCTTCCTCGCTTCGCGGGCGTCCGGGAGCACGTTTTTCGCGGGCACTCGCGCCCTTGTCCGCGGCTGAGCGCTTTTTGCGCATGGTGCTACGCTACCATATAATCGAGCGCATTATTGTGGAATCCGATACGCGCAGTATCGAATCTAAGTTGTCGTTGAGCAGGGCTTTGCGGCGGGGTTTCTGTTCGCAGCGGGAATGGTCTTAAATTCATGTGGATTGTTGCGTTAGCCCTAAGACGGCCTTATACATTCGTCGTGATGGCGCTGGTGATACTGATCCTGACGCCGATCACCATCCTGCGTACGCCAACGGACATCTTCCCGGACATAGACATCCCCGTCGTTTCAGTGGTCTGGTTTTATGGAGGTATGTCGCCCGAGGATATGGCGAACCGGATTGTCTCCAACTCCGAGCGTGGCATCACGACCACCGTAAATGACATCGAGCACATGGAATCCCAGTCTGTGTTTGGATTGGGAATCATTAAAGTGTTCTTCCGTCCCGGAACGAACGTTCAGGGAGCAATTGCGCAGATCACGGCCATCAGTCAAACCATTGTGCGTGGCATGCCTCCAGGAACTACGCCACCACTGATCATCTCTTATAGCGCGTCGACCACGCCCGTCATCCAGCTTGGCTTGAGCAGCAAGACGCTGCCTGAGCAGGAACTCTTCGATCTTGGGCAGAACTTCCTGCGGACTTATCTTGCCACCGTGCCAGGCGCAGCAACTCCTTACCCGTATGGAGGGAAACTGCGCCAGATTCAGGTGGATCTGGATATGGCCAAACTGCAGGCCTATGGCCTCTCTCCGAACGACATCGTAGGCGCAGTTAATGCTCAAAATGTCATCTTGCCTTCCGGGACGATGAAACTCGGCCCCATCGAGTACAGCGTGGAGATGAATGGAACGCCGCAGACCATCGCTGAACTTAACGATCTTCCGGTAAAGACGACGAATGGCTCTACGCTCTATATGCGCGATGTGGCGCATATCCGGGACGGATTTGCACCCCAAACCAATATCGTGCGTCAGGACGGTAACCGTGGCGCTCTGATGTCGATTTACAAGAACGGGAAAGCGTCCACATTACAGATCGTATCGGGCGTAAAGGGCAGCGTGCAGCAGGCGGCACAGTCCCTGCCCCCGGAACTCAAGATTTCCGCTTTGTTTGATCAGTCCCTGTTTGTCAGGGGCTCCATTTACGGAGTCTTGCGAGAAGGAATCATCGCCGCTGCGCTTACTGCGGTCATGATCCTCATTTTCCTGGGCGACTGGCGGCCAACCATTGTGATCTCCATCTCGATTCCGCTTTCGATCTTCGTCTCCATCATTCTTCTGGGCGCGATCGGAGAGACGATTAACATCATGACCCTGGGAGGTCTGGCGCTTGCCGTGGGCATTCTCGTGGATGATGCTACGGTGGAAATCGAGAACATCGAACGTAACCTCGCCATGGGCAAGGAGATGCGTCAGGCCATTCTTGACGGGGCGCAGCAGATTGCCGTTCCCGCACTGGTCTCTACTCTGAGTATCTGCATCGTGTTTGTGCCGATGTTTTTCCTGACCGGAGTCGCGAAATTCCTGTTTGTGCCGCTTGCCGAAGCTGTGAGCTTCGCCATGCTGGCAAGTTATCTTCTATCGCGCACTCTGATTCCTACGTTGGTCATGTACATCATGCGCGGTCATGAGCACCGGGCGGAAGCGCCTCGTTCTTTTCTGGGCCGTTTCCAGCGGGGCTTCGAGCGTAAGTTTGAAGATTTTCGGCGTGGATACGAAGCGTTGCTGGAAACGACTCTCGCACATCGCGGAGTTTTTGCAATCTGCTTTCTGCTTTTCTGTGTGCTCTCGCTTGGCCTGTTGACGTTGCTGGGGCAGGACTTCTTCCCGCAGGTAGATGCGGGACTGCTGCGGCTGCATGTGCGCGCTCGCGCCGGACTTCGGGTTGAAGAAACTGCGCGCCTGTGCGATCAAATTGAAACTTTTTTGCGGGAACAGATTCCACAAGGCCAACTACAGACTGTGCTCGACAACATCGGACTGCCGAACTCGGGCATCAACCAGTCTTATAGTTCCAACGGAACCATTGGGACGAGCGATGCCGAAATCCTGATTGGACTGAATCCGGAGCATCATCCCCCGACAGCAGAACTAATGCGGCACCTGCGGCAGGTTCTTCCTCAGCAATTTCCCGGCACCGAGTTCTTTTTCCAGCCTGCCGACATCGTTACCCAGATTTTGAACTTTGGATTGCCGGCTCCGATCGATGTGCAAGTGGTCGGAACCAACATGCAGCAGAACTACAACATTGCGCAAAGCATTGCAAACCGAATGCGGCACATACCTGGGGCCGCCGATGTGCACGTGCAGCAGATGCTTTCCCTGCCCACGCTGCACATGGATATCCAGCGCACCCGCGTAACCCAGGTGGGCTTAACAGCGCGTGAAGTGGCGCAAAGCGCGCTGGTTTCGCTGAGCGGCAGCTTTCAAACTTCGCCCAACTTCTGGCTCAATCCGCGAAACCTGGTCACCTATCAAATTGCCGTGCAGGCTCCGCAATATCGGATGACCGACCTGCAGGACCTCATGAATATCCCCGTGATTTCGCAGCAGGGTCCACAGTTGATGGGCAATCTGGTGCTGCTTGCCCCGTCGGTCCGGGCAGCCACAGTAAATCATTACAACGTGCAGCCTGTGATTGACGTTTATGCCAGCACGCAAGATCGCGACTTGGGCGCGGTAGCAGCTGATACCGACAAGATCCTTAAAGAATTCGAGACCCAGTTGCCCCGTGGCACTCACCTGGTTTTGCGCGGCCAGGTTGCGACCATGCGCTCTTCCTTTTGGGGGCTGGGCGTAGGATTGGTGGGAGCCATTGCTCTGGTTTACCTCTTAATTGTAGTGAACTTCCAGTCCTGGCTGGATCCCTTCATCATCATCACAGCATTGCCGGGAGCGCTGGCGGGCATTTGCTGGTTCTTGCTGCTGACTCATACCAGGTTGAGTGTTCCCTCGCTGACCGGCGCTGTGATGTGCATGGGCGTGGCGACAGCCAACTCAATTCTGATGGTTAGTTTCGCCCGTGAACAGATGGATGAAGGAATGCCCGCGTTTAAAGCGGCTGTGGCCGCCGGCTACACTCGCGTACGCCCGGTACTAATGACAGCACTGGCGATGATCATCGGCATGGTGCCCATGGCACTTGGATTCGGTGAAGGTGGCGAGCAGAACGCACCTTTGGGCAGAGCGGTCATCGGCGGCCTACTGTTCGCCACCCTGGCAACGCTATTCTTCGTACCGAGCGTTTTCGCGATCTTTCATGGCCGGCGCGAGGACAAGCGAGCGCGGGAGCTCGAAGGATAGAGGATCGATGGCTTGCGGCGATACTGGAAATCGGAGTCAAAATGAGCGGAGACGATAAGACCAAACAAACACCCGCGAGCCCACTACGGCGCGGCAATGATCCCGATCATGGACCCCATGACGGAGATTATGCCCAGCACCTTACACGGGCACAGATCGATGAGGAAATCGCCGCGATGGAGCAGCATTCCCGCCATCAGACACAAACCTTGGAGCCGCCCCCGGAACTCCCTCCCGCTCCTCCCCGGAAGGCATTGATAATTGTCGGGTTGGCGTTGCTTATTTTGTTGGTGGCTGGAGCTGCGACCTTAATCGGCCGCCAAAGTCAGGAGCGCGCTCTGGCTAAGGAGACTGAGCGCTCTACGATTCCAACCGTCGCGATCGTGCATCCCCAAGCTGAAAAACCTGATGAAGAACTGGTGCTCCCCGGCTCGCTGCTCGCTTTTGCGGAATCCCCCATCTACGCACGCACCAGCGGATACCTGGTGCGCTGGTACAAGGACATTGGCAGCCGTGTGCATGAAGGCGATCTGCTGGCCACCATCGACACGCCGGAAGTTGACCAGGGGCTCAATCAGACCCGCGCCGCCAGGCAGCAGATCGTAGCCCAGCTGGAGCTCGCAAAAATCAGCGCCGACCGTTGGGAGAACCTGCGTAAGAGCGACTCGGTATCGGCGCAGGAAGCGGACCAACAAACCAGCGCATACAAGCAGGCCCAGGCGAATCTGGCGGCCGCGGATGCCAACGTGCGCCGTTTGGAACAGCTGGAGAATTTCAAAAAAGTTTACGCACCGTTTTCCGGTGTAATTACCAAGAGAAATGTGGATCCCGGCGCCCTGATTAACGCTGGAGCCGGAGCTTCCGGGCGGGAGCTCTTTGATATCGCTCGCATAGATCCTCTTCGGGTCTACACTAGCGTCCCGCAGGCCTACGCTCCGTTCATCAAAGTCGGCGGGCAGACAACGGTAACGCTACAGGAGTTCCCCGGTCAGAAGTTCTTGGGCAAAATTGCCCGCACGGCTGAATCAATTGACCCAAATACCCGAACGCTACTGACCGAAGTGGACGTTTCCAACAAGGACGGACGCCTCTTACCGGGGTCGTTTGGCGAGGTTCATTTTGCAGTCGGCTCGAACGTGAATAAAGTTACGGTTCCCGTCAATGCCATGCTCTTCCGTGCAGAAGGCCCACGCCTCGCAGTTGTGGACGGAAACCATAAAATTCAATTGCGCCCTATCAATATCGGCAGGGATTATGGAACCAGTCTCGAAATTCTGGGCGGGGTATCGACCGAAGACAGCATTGTGATCAATCCTCCGGACTCTCTGCAGGAAGGGCAGGAAGTCAACGTCGCTTCCGTGCAACCTGGCCAGCCAGAACCGCCCCAAAGTGTCCGGCAGAAAGAAGATGCTGCGCAACAGCGGCAGGGCGAGCAGCAAAAAGGGAATCAGCGATGAAGCAGGCTGTTGTCTGTCTGGCGTTGTCGCTGCTCGTGGTTGCTCCTGCTTGTAGTGTGGGGCCCCGGTACAGCCGGCCAGCGGCCCCGGCGGCAGCGCCAGATGCCTGGAAGACGCAGCCGCCGTGGCAGCAGGCTGTTCCGAAAGACACAATTCCCAAGGGAGCCTGGTGGCAGATATTCGGCGATGACACACTCAACCAGTACGAAGAACAACTGCTGCAAGCGAACCAGTCCCTTGCTGCCGCGCGGGATCGTTTGTACCGGGCACGCTCCCTGGCGCGCATCGCCACCGCCGCGTATTTCCCGCAAATTTCGACGGACCCCAACGCGCTTCGCCAGCGTGGTTCCGGCAATCGGCCCGTCAATGGAGCATCCAGCGCTGTCATCCAGCCGCGGCCCTACACTCAGAACGTTTACAGCATCCCGTTTTCGTTGAATTACGAAGGGGATCTCTTCGGACGTGTACGAAAAAACGTGGAAGCGGCGAATGCATCACTGCAATCCACGGCCGCGGACTTGGGAAATGTTCAACTCGTGCTGAGCGCGGAGCTCGCCGCCGACTACTTCACTCTTCGCGAGCTCGATGCCGAGTATCAGGTGGTGGAGCAATCGGTAGAGTATCAGCGAAAGGCTCTCGATCTGGTGCAACGGCGGCACGAGGGCGGCGTCGCCAGTGGGTTGGAAGTTGCGCAAGAGGCGACGCTCCTGGATTCAACGGTTTCCCAAGCTTCGCTGGTACAGCAATCACGCGCCCAGTACGAACATGCAATCGCGGTCCTCGTAGGCCAACCAGCATCCACTTTCAATGTACCCGTGGCTCCGCTGAAGGCGATCCCTCCACCGGTGCCTCTTGGAGTGCCCTCAGACGTACTGGAACGCCGTCCGGATATCGCCAGCCTGGAACGTGAGATTGCGTACGAGAATGCGCAAGTGGGACTTGCGCGGATCGCATTCTATCCGCATGTCACTCTGAGTGGAGCGGGCGGACTGCAGAGTACGGCGATCACTTCACTGTTTAATGCTCCCAGCCTGTTCTGGTCTTTGGGCGCGGATGCCTTAGAGCCGATCTTCCAAGGCGGCCGCAACAGGGCGAATTTGGCCGCCACCCGGGCTGCCTACCAGGAAGCTGTCGCCAACTACCGGCAATCCGTGTTGACCGCCTTTCAGCAAGTGGAGGACGGGATCAGTAATCTCAGCACGCTATCGCAAGCACTCACGACGCAGGCCGCCGCAGTTGAGGACGCGCGACGAGCGCTGGAAATCGCCAATAACCGTTATGTGGGGGGAGTTACAAGCTATCTGGACGTCATCACCGCGCAAACCACGCTTCTCAATAGCCAGCGTCTGCAGACCCAACTGCTAGGACAACAAATGGTGAGTTCCGTCTACCTGGTGAAGGCGCTGGGTGGAGGTTGGGACGGTAGCCAGGTTCAGAACGAGCAGGTTCATCCTCAACCCGGCCAGATCCTTCAGCAATAGAATCTCAGGGCTAATGGAATTGTCGTCTTCCGAAATGCTCGCAGCCCTATACTCGAGCGTCCTTCTCGTCGAGGATGCTCCAGTTCAGACTATAATGACGCGCACGGACGTGTTCTTCACGGAAACCCGTCCGTAAAAGGAGGCAGTTTTGTCGCGGGCGGTGCAATCATCGCAGGTTGTGAGCGTCCCTGATTTGCGCCCCATAGCGCGGCGGCGACTGCCCAAGGTGGTGTTCGATTACCTGGATGGCGGCGCCGACGGAGAGTTCACCTTGCGCGAGAACTGCCGTGCGTTCGAGGACGTCACGTTCCGGCCACGCGGGGCCGTTTCGGTTCCCACTTGCGATCTCAGCACGCGTGTCTTGGGATTCGATATTTCCCTTCCGGTATTGCTGGCCCCAGTCGGGTACAGCCGCTTGATGTATCCCGAAGGCGAGATTGCCGCAGCACGATGCGCGGGTGCTGCGGGAACGGCCTACATTCTGTCTACCATCTCCGGCCATCGCATGGAAGACGTAAAGGCCGCTTCCAATGGCCCCGTTTGGTTTCAGCTATATCTGATGGGAGGAAGAGCCGCCGCAGAGGGCTCGATTGCACGGGCCCGGGCCGCAGGATTTTCCGCGCTGGTCGTGACCATCGACACTCCCGTAGCGGGAATGCGCGAGCGCGATTCCCGAAACGGCATGAAAGAACTCATGGGGGGCGGCATTCTGAGCAAGCTTCCCTTCCTGCCGCAATTTCTCGCTCGTCCGGCGTGGCTCCTCCGTTTTCTGCTCGATGGCGGTGTCCCTCATCTGCCGAATGTGGTGGTTCCCGGGCAAGGGCCCCTTCCAATGACAGACGTCGCCGCTGCCCTCGCCAGCTCAACGGTAACGTGGGAGGACCTGCGCTGGATTCGTGAACAATGGGCAGGGCCGCTCATCATTAAAGGTGTTCTGACGGCGGAAGACGCTCGGCGCTCGATTGATGAAGGAGCATCCGCAATTGTGGTGTCCAATCATGGCGGCCGGCAGTTGGATTACGTTCCTGCCTCCCTCCACGTTTTGCCGGAAATCGTGGCGGCCGTAAATGGCCAGATTGAAGTGCTGATGGACGGTGGTGTGCGCCGTGGCAGCGACGTAATCAAAGCAATTTGCCTTGGCGCACGAGCAGTCTTGGTGGGGCGAGCGTATGCCTACGGCCTGGCTGCTGGTGGTCCCGCTGGTGTTGCGCGTGCGATCGGGATGCTGCGCACTGAGATGGATCGTACTCTGAAACTGCTTGGCTGCCCCGCCATCAATGCTTTGGACGCTTCGTATGTGAACGTACATTCCAGCCGGCTCACGCGCGAACTCGAAGGCGTGCAGGCCTGATGTCCTTGGCTCTTATGTTCTCGGCATGACGGACACGATCGCACTCGTAACCGGCGCCAATGGTGGCTTGGGAATTCACGTGACCCGCGCCTTGCTTGAAGCGGGTTATGTGGTGGCGGGACTCGCTCCAAACATTAAGCAGTCCGATTTCGACCATCAACGCTTTACGGCAATTGCCTCAAAGCTTGAGAGCTTAGGTGGAGCAAAACGTGCGGCGGACATGCTGGTGTCCCGCTTCGGAAAAATCGACATTCTTGCCCATCTGGTCGGCGGCTTTGCCGGAGGCCCCTCCATTGCCGAAACCGACGACGTCACTTTCCAACGGATGTTCGACCTGAACGTGAACTCCGCGTTCCACATCATTCGCGCTGTCCTGCCTCATATGCGGAAAGCCGGCGTCGGCAGAATCATAGCCATCGGCAGTCGCGCAGCCGAGAACCCGGGTGCTGGAGTGGGAGCGTATAGCGCTTCCAAATCCGCCCTGGTGTCGCTGGTGAGGACGGTGGCGCTCGAAAACAAAGACTCCGGCATCACCGCCAACGTGATTCTTCCCGGAACCATCGACACTCCGGCGAACCGCAGAGCCATGCCCAGTTCCGACACCGCTCAGTGGGTGCAGCCAGCCGACATTGCGAGCCTCATTCTGTGGCTCACCAGCGCTCCGGCCAAGGATGTGACCGGAGCGGCAATTCCGGTCTATGGACGCAGTCTTTAATCTTCGCATGTAACTCTTTCGTAACCCTCTCGGCTGCACATTTCTGCTCCACTTTAACGTTTGTGAAATATCTTGCATCTATGCTGTATTGAGGAGACCGCCTCATGGCCACGTCCCGAGCTGCGAAATCCTTGCCACTGCAGGTGGCCGCGATCTGCTACCGGCGTCGAGGATCGGCGATCGAGTTTCTTTTGGTGAACACGAACGGCGGCAACAAGTGGACCTTCCCAAAAGGATCTACCGATGCGCGCCTCTCACACTGCCAGGCAGCCGAACGGGAAGCCGCAGAAGAAGCGGGAGCAGTGGGCACGATTGAGCCCCGTCACTTCCACCTTTATCTTCATTCCAAGGGCGTGTTCTGGCAGCCCCGTGGGGCGCAGGAATTCATCGTCAAAGCTTTTCTGATGGAGATTCACCAGATGCGCCGCCCCGAGGAATCCAACCGCAAACCCACCTGGGTCAGCCCGGAAGAAGCGAAGCGGCGTCTGGCCAAGGGCCGCGAGGTGAAGTATTTCCGCGAAGTGGAAGCGGTGATTGACCGGGCGCTGGAAAGAATTCATTCCCATAGCGAACTCTGGGGCGTTTACCCCGATGCCCGTAATGCACGGTCCGGGAAAGAACCCACGGCAACGGTGGTTTGGCCTTAATGTTCCTGTACCCTCGTACCCTTCGTGCCTTGAGCTGTGTATCGCGCCGCTTGCCCGAATCTATGAGACGATAAAAGCAGTCCCATGATTCAGCTTTCCGGCGCCGGAAAACGCTTCGGCCACAAACTTCTCTTCGAAAATGTAGATTGGCTCATCACGAACCGCGACCACATTGGACTGGTTGGCGGCAACGGTACGGGTAAGTCCACCCTGATGAAAGTTCTGGCCGGCATGGACACGTTCGACTACGGGTCTCTCACAATTGCCAAGGGAACTTCCGCTGGATATCTTCCGCAGGACGGCCTGACTCTGTCGGGACGCACGGTTTTCGCCGAATGCATGTCGGTCTTTGACGACGTTCGGGCAATGGAGCAGGAACTTGAGTCCCTCACCCACAGCATGGCGGAACTGGACCACACTGGCCCGGAATACGCCGCTGTAGCGGATCGCTACGAGCGTGTGGAACACGAATTCCGGGCTCGCGACGGTTACTCCATTGAAGCGGAAGTCGGCCGGGTTCTCATGGGACTTGGCTTTGCAAAAGATGACTGGCAGCGCCTCACAGATGAGTTCTCCGGCGGTTGGCAGATGCGCCTTGCGTTGGCCAAACTCCTGCTGCAAAAGCCGAACCTGCTGTTGCTCGACGAACCCACAAACCATCTGGATCTCGAAGCGCGTAACTGGCTGGAAGAGTATCTGCAGAACTATCCATACACGTTCCTGCTGATCTCGCACGATCGCTACTTCCTGGACGTGACCGTCAACAAAATCGCCGAAATCTGGAACAAGCGTTTCTGGTTCTACACCGGAAATTACGACAAGTTTCTGGCGCAAAAGACGCAGCGCAATGAGCAGTTACAGGCCGCCTACAAGAATCAGCGCGACCGTATTGAGCAACTCGAAGTCTTCATCAACCGCTTCCGGTACCAAGCCACCAAAGCCAAGCAGGTGCAGAGCCGCATCAAGGAACTCGAGAAGATCGAGCGAATCGAGATTCCACCGGAAGAGAAGAGTATTCACTTCAAGTTCCCGCAACCCAAGGCGAGCGGGCGCATCGTCGCTGAATTCGAGAACGTTGCCAAGCGCTATCCGGGGAAGAACGGGGCAGGCGACAAAGAGGTCTTTCGCAATGTGAACTTCATGATTGAGCGGGGAGACCGCATCGCACTCGTCGGAGTCAATGGCGCTGGCAAGTCCACGCTCATCAAGTTGCTTGCGGGTACCGAACCGCTAAGTGCTGGCGAGTTTCGCCTTGGCCACAATGTACTGTCGGACTACTTCGCACAGGATCAATACAAGGAACTCGATCCGGACGCTCGTATTCTCGACGACCTCGGGACGCTTTCTCCGCGATCAACCGAGACGGAGCTGCGTAGCTTGCTGGGATGTTTTTTGTTTTCGGAAGACGATGTCTTCAAGAAGATTGGCGTCCTCTCCGGTGGCGAGCGCGGGCGCTATGCCCTGCTGCGGCTTCTGCTTCATCCCGCAAATTTCCTTCTACTCGATGAGCCTACCAATCACTTGGACATGCGGGCAAAAGACGTCCTGCTGAACGCCCTTGTTGGGTACACAGGCACGGTCGTTTTCGTGTCGCACGACCGGTACTTCATCGACAAACTCGCCACGCGCGTGTTCGAGATCGGCGCCGGCAAAGTCGAAATCTTTCCGGGCAATTACGAGGACTATCTCTGGCGAAAGCAAGGCGGCCAGCATGTCTCCCCTACGTTGGATGATGTTCCCGGGGCCAATCGGCCAAAGATTGAATCCATGCCCGCGCCATCCAATGGCGACGGGTCTACGGGCCTTCCCGAACCATCGAAAAAGCGGTTAAATCCCCTTAAGCGCAAGCAGATGCAAGATCGTGTGCAGCAACTCGAAAACGATATCGGCCGGACCGAAGACGAAATTGCTCGCCTGGAAACAGCGCTACAAACCTTCGTGAGCGCCGAAGACAGCCAACGCCAGTCGCAAGAACTCGATCAGCACAAAGCAAATCACGCCTCCTTGCTGCGGGAGTGGGAGGATGTCAGCGAAGCTTTGCAGGCGTGTGACTGAGCCTTTGACACCGCTTCTCACGCGTACACCACCTTCCGTAATCTCTCTTCTTCTCTTACCCCTGTGCGATAGTCAAGTTGGCCAAGTGGCCGTTGAACTGGCGAAGGCCACAAATTTAAGACCAACCGCATGTAGCGGCGCCCCCGGGCACGCCGCGCGGGAATCCAAGGAAGGTCGCATGCTTCAGTCATCGGAGAACTCATTCAACCCCAAGTCGGGCGTCCCGGCTTCCAACCCCAACGCATATAACCCGGCCAAAAACGTCACTGCTCCCGTGGACCAGGCGACCATCGGCCGCACCCTGGTCATCAAGGGCGAGATCAGCGGGTCCGAAGCGCTTTACATAGACGGCCGCATCGAAGGCAAAATCACCATGCCCGAGAGCCGCGTGACGATTGGCCGTAACGGCAAAGTGGATGCCAGCATTCAGGCCCGCGAAGTTGTGGTCATGGGCAAGGTGACGGGCAACATCGAGTGCAGCGACCGCGTCGACATCCGCGCCGAAGGCTCGGTGCACGGAGACATTTCCACATCGCGCATCAGCGTGGAAGACGGCGCCTCCCTCAAAGGCGGAATCCAGGTTCGCAGCGAGGGCAAACCCCACCACCAGCCCGCGAAGCAGGAACAAACCAAGGCCATAGCCGCCATTGCCGGCGCATAGTCAGCGGAGTTTATCCAGTGCGAAATAAAGGGCACGCAAGCGCGTGCCCTTGTTTATTTGTGGCCTGAGATTCACCGCTTACGACGCTGCACTCACTTCTTTTCTACAGGTTTGAACTCCAGCGCGGCCGAATTCATGCAATACCGCAGGCCGGTGGGAGCCGGACCGTCTTCAAAAACGTGTCCTAGATGGGCGTCACACTTGGCACAACGCACCTCGGTGCGAACCATGCCGTACGCCGTGTCCCGGTGCTCGATGACTCCACCATCAGCACTAGGCTTGTAGAAACTCGGCCAACCGGTTCCGGAATTGAACTTGGTCTGCGAATCAAACAGTGGAGCCCCACAGCACACGCAGTGATACATGCCGGGTTCCTTGTTATTCCAGTAAGCGCCAGTAAAGGCGCACTCCGTTCCCGCTTCGCGGGTAACGTGATACTGCTCAGGAGTTAGCTGCTTCTTCCATTCAGCTTCGGTTTTTGTGATCTTCTCTGCAGTCTTTTCCACGAGGAATCAACTCCATTCGATTATTTATGTCTGCTACGATTGGATGCCCAGAAGCCGCAAAAGTGACATGCGGGCCGTGGCGAACGATCTACAGATCTTTCATCTCGGTCCCCATTTTCCGGTACTTCCCGCGAAAGAACAGCAATGGCTGGCCCTCCTGAACCAGAACGTCCTCCACTTCCGCAATGAAGATCGTATGATCGCCGGCGATTTGGGCCGTATGAAGCCGGCATTCCAGGTACGCCAGCGAGCCGTGCAGAACCGGGGTGCCGTGGCGGGTGCGGTCGAAGCGTGCTCCGGCTTCGGCTTCGGCGTTCTCATGCGTCCGTTCCGGACGAGCGTAATACTCCGAAATCGATCGCTGATCTTCGCATAACACATTCACCCCAAAGCGCTTCTTGGCATGCAGATGGGCGTGCGTACGCGTGCTATGGTCCACGCAGACCAGCACCAGCATTGGATCGAGCGACACTGACGCAAACGCGTTGGCCGTCATGCCATGGACTTCGCCATCAAGGTCGAGCGTAATGATGGTCACGCCGGTGGCGAAACAGCCCATGGCCTTTCGAAATTGCGCCGTATCCAAGCTCATTCTGGTACGAACTTCGATAGCGTAAATCTGCCACCACAAACCTGTGGATGCAACCGCCTACATTACCATGCGCCGTCGTTGTATCATTCGATGCAACCGTGACCTTCGGCTCCAGTTCAGCCAGCAACGCGGAGAATGCTTCTGCAACCCGGGCGGCCCTCGCCGAACTTCCACCAGGCGTGCCGATTTCGCGCAGCAGCGCCCTTACGTTGATTGTTTGCTCTGATTCCGAATTGCCGTTCTTGCTTGCGGCGGCGCGTGCGGCCAGAGAGCGCTTCAAGCCCGGCGTCATCACCTATTCTCGCAAAGTGTTTCTGCCGTTAACGAATCTGTGTCGCGACTATTGTGGATATTGCACCTTCCGCCGCGATCCAGGCGATCCCGGCGCACATACGATGAGTCCGGATGAAGTCCTGGCCGTCGCTCGGCAAGGCGAAAAACTTGGCTGCACCGAAGCGCTCTTCAGCCTGGGAGATAAGCCTGAGCTTCTGTTCCCGGAGATGCGGGACACGTTAAGGCGCATGGGCTACAAGTCCACGCTGCACTACCTGGAAGCCATGTGTGACTTGGTTCTGCGTGAGACCAGCCTGCTGCCTCATCCCAATCCCGGTTTGCTCAGCGCGGAGTGGATCACGCGTCTTGCCGCAGTGTCCCCCAGCATGGGCCTGATGCTTGAAACCACGAACACTGCTCTTCTCGCCCCCGGCGCAGCTCACGACAACGCACCTGACAAAGACCCGGCCAAACGCCTTCGCACCATCGAGGAAGCCGGCAAACAAAGTGTTCCTTTCACAACCGGATTGCTGATCGGGATTGGCGAATCGCTACAGGACCGCGTGGACACCCTCCTTGCCATCCGCGATTTGCACGAACGGTATGGACACATTCAGGAAGTCATCGTCCAGAATTTTCGCGTGAAGCCTGCTATAGCGATGGCAAGCTGGCCGGAACCCAGCCACGGGCAGATGCTGCGCACGGTGGCAGTAGCTCGCTTGCTACTACCCGACGTCAACATTCAAGCGCCACCCAATCTCTCCGCGCCTTACTATGATGATTTGATGGACGCAGGAATCAACGACTGGGGAGGCATTTCGCCTATCACCCCGGACTTCATCAATCCGGAGAAGCCCTGGCCCCACCTGGATCAACTGCGGTTGCGAACCGAAGCCAAGGGACTCATCTTGCAGCAACGGTTGCCAGTTTATCCCGAGTTCATCCCTTCTCTGATCGGCCGGGCCGGTTTGTTGTCACAAAGGCTGCGAACCGTTGCAGGGGGCGACGGTCTGGCCCGGAGGGCGGCATGATTTGCGTTCTCAGTGGCGGCACGGGCGGTGCCAAGTTCGTCGATGGGCTGCGGCAAGTCATGCCCGCCGAGGAGATCACGCTGGTCGTGAACACCGGGGATGACCTGCTCTGGTGGGGCCTCTACGTCTCCCCCGACATCGATTCGATCACCTACGTCCTCTCCGGCATGTTAAGCCGCGAACGCGGTTGGGGTGTCAAAGGCGATACATTTCTTTGCCTGCAGGCTATGGGTCAATTGGGCGAGCCGACCTGGTTTCACACTGGAGACCGCGATCTCGCCATGCATCTGCTTCGCTCGCGCCTGTTGGCCGAGGGCAAGACTCTCTCTGAGGCTACGGCTGTCGTCTCGCAGAAGCTTGGAGTCAAAGCCCGCATCCTGCCCATGAGCAACTCCCGCGTGGAAACCCGTGTGGATACGCCGATTGGGGAATTGAGCTTCGAAGAGTATTTTGTGCAGCGCTGGTATCAGGATCCGGTGAATTCTGTGCGCTTCGCCGGTGCTTCCGATGCCGAGCCCGCACCCGGCGTTGTGGACGCGATCACCTCTGCCGATGCCGTGATCATTGCGCCCAGTAATCCCGTGACCAGTATTGGCCCGATTCTGGCCGTCCCCGCAATCCACAACGCGCTGCTGCAAGCCCGCGGAAAAATTGCTGCCGTCAGCCCTATCGTGGGCAATGCTCCTGTCGCAGGCCCGGCAGGAATTTTGATGCAGGCACAGGGCTTGCCGTGCTCAATCGGCGGCGTGGCTCACGCCTACGGGGATTTTCTCGACGTGCTCATTTGTGACACGCGCGACGCGTCTGCCGCAGATATGCTTCGCAAGAATGGCTTGCGAGTTCAGTGCACAAAGACCATCATGCGTAGCGCTGATGACAAAGCGGCTCTAGCGCGCGATGTGCTGGCGATAATGTCGCCAGGTCTGCTCAAGGACAAAGCTGCCATCGCTCCCGTGCAGCCAGCGGATTCGCGGCCGTGATCCTTATTCCAATCAAAAAAACCTCTGAAGCGAAACAGCGCTTGGCGTCGGTTCTTGACCAACCCTCCCGTACGCGACTAGCTCAGGCAATGCTGCATGACGTGCTCAGTGCATTGCACGATTGGAGCGATTGCCCTCCCGTCGGAGTCGTGACTGGAGATCCATTCGCGATTCAACTTGCGAAGGAGTACGGCTTCGAACTCATCCCCGACGCAGAAGATCCGGGAGAAACTGTCGCCATCGAGATGGCCACGCGCCTCGGTGTGGAGCGGGGAGAACAAGACACGCTCGTCATCCCGGCGGACATCCCGCTCCTTCAGGCTTGGGAACTGGAAGAGATCTCGAAGCATGCCCCTGTGATGGGCAGTGTGCTGGTTCCCGCGGCCGACGGGCGCGGCACGAATGCCGCCTTTCGGCGCCCACCCAATCTGTTTCCATTGCGATTTGGCAACGACAGCTTCAAACCTCATCTCGCCGCAGCCCAGGCGACAGGCCAATCGTGCATCGTGCTAAACCTGCCTGGAATCGCGGTGGATGTGGATAATCCTGAAGACCTGCAAAAATTAATGATGTTGCCGGGCAACACCCGCGCCCAGCAACTTGCGCGAGAGTACGTTCGTACAGGGAAGATAACTTCATCCGTTTAGCACATGGATGCGAGTGTAGATTGATATGCCTCGTAGGAAGGCTGCGAAGCGTCGCAAGGGTCAAGCGTCCACTCCATCGCTGCGGAAGAAAACCTCAGTGCGATCAATTACCGAGATTCGGCTGATTCCTATCCTGGTCCAGGATGAAATCCACTCAGGCGATAGCGTCGCTCACAAGTTGCTCGAATCCTTACGCAAGAATCGCAAGCGACTTCAGCCCGGCGACATTCTCGTGGTTAAACACAAGGTAGTTTCTAAGGCCGAAGGTCAGCTGGTAGATCTCGCAACCATTACACCGTCTCCCGAATCTGTGGCTTGGGCGGCGCAGTACGATCTTGACCCACGCGTTATCGAACTCGCACTTCGGGAAGGCCGCGCTGTCATTCGCCGCAAGAATGGAGTGCTGATTACCGAAACCCGACAGGGATTTCTATGTGCCAACAGCGGAATTGATATCTCCAACCTCGATGGGGGGCAGCACGCACTCCTGTTGCCCGAAGATCCCGACCGTTCCGCAACCCAGATTCGCCGTGATCTGAAGAGGGAAACGACGTTGGCCATTCCTGTGATCATCACAGACAGCTTCGGCAGGCCGTGGCGGGAAGGTCTCACGGAGTTTGCCATCGGGATTGCAGGAATGAAGCCTCTGCGCGATTACCGCGGCCGAACCGATCCCTGCGGTTACAAGCTGAAGGCGAGCGTGGAAGCAGTAGCGGATGAATTGGCATGCGCTGCCGGCCTGGTCTGCGGAAAACTCAACCGCGCCCCGGCCTGCATTGTGCGCGGGTTTTCGTACGAGCCAGGGGATCGTGGTATTTCAGAATTGTTACGGCCGGCATCTAGCGATCTATTCCGCTGAACTTTCCGCTAAACTGTTAGGACATTACTTGGATCTTGCTTGCCCCGCACGGACATTGCAGATCACCTCGGAGCGAACGATGAATCGCGAACTCGCAGTCTCCGAACTGGAATGCTTTCCCTCGCTCGATTGGTCTGACATTGCCCCTCGCCTGACTGCGGGGATCCGCTTGTCTCTGGAAAAGGTACTCGAAACGCAGAACGGACGAGACCTGTCGTTAGAAGAATCCTATGCTCTCGCCAACTGCGAAGCCGACGATCTGTTGGGCCTGCTGGTCGCAGCCAATGTTTTGCGTTCCGAACTGGTGGGAAACATCGTCACCTATGTCGTGAACCGGAACATCAATTTCACGAATATCTGTTTCGTAGGATGCAAGTTCTGCGCCTTCAGCCGCGGCCCGCGCGAGGCGGATTCGTACTTTCACAATCTCGACGATATGGCGCGCAAAGCGCAGGAAGCGTGGGATCTCGGTGCGACCGAGGTGTGCATTCAAGGCGGGCTTGCTCGGGATCTTCCCAAATTTTATTACCGGGATATTCTGCGCGCGATAAAAAGGGTAGTTCCGCGTATGCACATTCACGCGTTCTCGCCCATGGAGATCGTCTATGGAGTGGAACTGACGGGCATGCCGCTTCCCGATTACCTTTCGATGTTGCGGGATGACGGCCTGGGCACACTGCCGGGAACCGCTGCAGAGATTCTGGATGATGAAATCCGTCATATCCTGTCGGCCAACAAGCTCTCGACAGCACAATGGATCGAAGTCATCAACACTGCGCATCAGTGCGGCATCCGCAGCACCTCGACCATGATGTACGGGCATGCTGAGACGCCGGGCCATTGGGTGCGCCAATTGCGATTGTTGCGCGACATCCAGTCTGAAACCGGCGGCTTCACCGAGTTCGTTCCCCTGGGCTTCGTACACCAGAACACGTTGCTGTTTCATCAAGGGCTCGCCCGTTCCGGCCCCACTCTCGCCGAGCATCTGAAGGTTCACGCTTTGTCCCGGTTGCTGCTTGCCGGATCCATCAACAACCTTCAAGTCTCTTGGGTAAAGCTGAACCGCCAACTTTCACAACTTTGTCTGCATGCGGGAGCGAACGACTACGGCGGAACATTGATGGAGGAAAACATCTCCCGCGAAGCCGGAGCCACCGCCGGCCAGTACACCACTCCGGAAGCCTTTCAGGCGCTGATTTTGCAAGCCGGCCGTATTCCGGCAGAACGCAACACCACCTATTCACGAATCAACATCAAAGTTCCGCTGGAACAGTTCACTGCCGAGCAATCGCTCGAGGCAGAATTCGCATGAGTGGCAAGATCGACAGTCCAGTCCGGCCCATAGCAATCATTGGAGGAACCGGGCCCGCCGGCATGGGCCTTGCGCTGCGCTGGGTTCGAGCCGGCGAGACTGTAATTCTCGGCTCCCGGGAAGAGGGCCGTGCCCAGCAAGCTGCCGCCACGATTCAGCGGCGAGTAGGAGCTGAAGCCAGAATTTCCGGCATGGAAAACGGTGCAGCATGCGCGGCCGCCGACATTCTCATGCTCACCGTACCTTTTGCAGGCCAGGCTTCGACCATCAAGCATCTCAAGCCGGCAATGACTCCGGGAAGCATTCTGATCGATGCCAGTGTTCCCCTTGCTGCGGAGGTCGGGGGACGCGCCTCGCGCACTATCGGCGTTTGGCAAGGATCCGCCGCGCAGCAAGCTGCTGAACTCGTGCCTGAGGACGTCAGCGTGGTGGCGGCTTTCCATAATGTCTCGGCGGATCTGATGGGTGGAGACAATCCGCTCGACTGTGATGTCATCATATGCAGCGACGATCCCGATGCGGCGCAACTGACGCGAGAGCTGGCCGCAAAGATTCCCGGGGTCCGAGCTATTGACGGAGGCAGGCTGGAGAACGCTCGTATCGTCGAGCAGATCACTGCTCTGCTCATCGGCCTCAACATTCGCCACAAAGGACACTCCGGAATCCGGATCACTGGCCTGCCTCCCGGGGCCTACCAATAAAAGGGAGTCCGCGAAGGAGCACGCATTTTTGAGTCAGAACCAGAACCTTGACGCGATGTGGCAATACCATAGCGGCACCAAGCACTCCTATCTCGGAGTGCGCACCCAGCCACATTTTCTTGATTGGAACAACAAGCCGCTCCTGTTCAAGATTTATCCCACGTTGGAAGTGACGCGCCTTGCGCGCGACTTCCGTGAGACCGGCGTGCCGGCGCTTTCCGCAATTGCGGCGCCGGAGCTTCCCACGCAAGGAGAGGCTGTACCCGATCTGGAAAGCCTGGCCCAGCTCTTGTTCTTCTCAGCCGGAGTCACTCGCAGCAGGAAACACGAGCAGGGAGAAACTTTCTTTCGGGCTGCGGCCTGTACCGGGGCGCTGTACGAAATCGAGCTCTATATTGCATGTACGGAGCTGAAGAGCAGTACATCTCTCCCTTTGCCGGCAGGTCTTTATCATTTCGGCGCAGCGGAATTCGGACTGCGCCAGCTTCGCTCAGGTGATTTTCGAAAAGAACTCGTCAAAGCCACCGGAAACGAGCCATCCGCAGCGCACGCCCCCGTCATTGTCATCTGCTCTGGTGTTTACTGGCGGAACGCATGGAAATATCGCTCGCGCACCTACCGTCATTTTGGCTGGGATAATGGCACGATCCTCGCCAACATGCTTGCAGTTGCCTTCGCCCTGAAACTTCCCGCCAGAATTGTTTCCGGATTCGTGGATTCGCAAGTAAATGCCCTACTCGGCCTGGATACGAACCGCGAAGCGGCTCTTTCTGTGGTTCCGATCGGAAGCCTCAAATCGAGGCCGCGCAAGACGCCAGAAATCTCAGATCTCGCGTTGCCCCTGGTTCCCTATTCCTCAGAAGAAGTGGATTATCCCGCGATGCGAAAATTGCACGACGCGTCGTCCCTTGATTCCGAGGCGGAAGTCAAAGCGTGGCGTGGTAAAACACCGTCTCACAAGCTGCCCGAGCCGAAAGTTAGCGCGCGACGTCTCCAAAGCCCGGAGGAGCCGCGACTTTCCAAAGATTCGGTCGAGAGGGTGATCGGGCGTCGCGGCTCGACCCGACAGTTCGCGCGCGATCCAATTACACAGCCGCAACTTTCCCTTATGCTGGACCGCGCTACGCGCGGGATTCCCGCTGACTTTCTCGATCCTTTCGGCAGCCATCTCAACGATTTGTACCTGATCGTGAACAGCGTTGTGGGGCTGGATTCCGGAGCTTACGTTTACCACTGGGATAGCAAGTCTCTGGAATTGCTCAAGCGCGGCGATTTCCGCGACAAAGCGGGTTACCTGGGACTAGAACAGCAATTGCCGGCTGACGCAGCCGTAGCCGTATTCTTCCTCGCCGATCTGAAGAAGATCAGCGAGCGCTATGGAAACCGCGGATACCGCATCGTGCAACTGGAAGCGGGAATTCTGGGTGGGAAACTCTATTTAGCAGCTTACGCACAAGGGCTCGGCGCCAGCGGCTTGACCTTTTACGACGATGACGTCGTTAGCTTCTTCTCGCCACATGCTCGAGGAAAAAATGCGGTTTTCTTGGTAGCCCTGGGACGCAGTGCACTGCGCCATCCGACCAATTCCTAGTCCTCAACCACAGGTGTCGACATACCTTCCGCGGGCGTACCTCCGGCCATCGCCTGCGCCTGGATCAGCCTTCGAGCTTCACCACGGATTTTGGGCAATTGCACGCCAAACCACCAGGCGCCGGCTATGGAGGCGATCCCGCCTATGGCAACGGTCATGGGCGCCCCAAGACGATCCGAGAGCGCTCCGCCCAGCAGAGCGCCCAATGGGGCCATCCCCATGAACATCATCGAATAGAGCGCCATCACACGTCCCCGCAGCACATCCGGCACCATCACCTGGATCAAGGTATTCGAGGAGGCCATTTGCAGCATGACGAAATATCCCACCGGCACCAACAGAAACACTGAGAGCCAAAATGATTTCGAAACCGCAAATAGCATCAAGCTCACCCCAAACCCGGCGCAACAGACTGTTACCCAGGTTCCCAAGCCTTTGACACCCGTCCGAACCGCTAATGTCAATGCACCGAGCAGCGCTCCCACACCAGCCGCGCCCATGAGAATCCCCAACCTCACCGCACCCAGATCATGCGAACCGATGAGCGCCGCGAATTCCTGGCCCCCGCTGTGCAAGATGCGATCAGCGAAAATAGGCATCAGGACCACATACGGCATACCCGTTACACTCACCACCCCCAGCAGAATCAACAGGGCGCGGATCGGAGCCGTTCGATTCACGAACTGAAATCCCTCAACAATGTGCTCCCAGGGTGAGGTCTTGCCCGATACTCGAGCCGGCGCGTGGACGTTCATCAGCATGAGTCCCGCGATTACTGCGATGTAGCTCACAGCATTGGCGAAGAAGCACCAGCCCTCACCCAGTCTCGCGACCAGGACGCCTGCTACCGCCGGGCCAATCACCCGTGCCCCATTGAACATTGACGAGTTCAGTGCGATCGCGTTCATCAAATCATCTTTCCCCACCATGTCCACCAGGAATGATTGCCGTCCGGGAATATCAAAGGCGTTTACGACGCCCAGCAAGGCAGCCAGCACAAACACGTGCCACACTTTCACATAATGCGTAAGGGTGAGGCCGGCAAGCACGAATGCCAGCACCATCGATGCGACTTGCGTCCCAATCACCACATGCTTGCGATTGCTGCGGTCGGCCACAATCCCACCGAGCGGCGCGAACAGGAATACCGGGATTTGGCTGGCAAAGCCCACGGCACCCAATTGCAACCCGGATCCCGTCAGCCGGTACACCAGCCAGGACTGGGCTACGGTTTGCATCCATGTGCCAACCAGTGAAATCAGTTGTCCGCTGAAGAAAAGCTGGAAATTACGATGCCGGAGAGCTCGTCCTGCAGCCTGCCAATTAAGCCCTCGGGTTCGGTCCTGCTCGGCGGGCGCGATGTCTGCGTTTTGGGCTTTCGGATCCGGCACGATATCTGTTCGACCCGTGGTTGTGGCGATTGACCAGTATAGCTTCGCCGCGGGTAGGTGACCCGAGCGCCATCATCGGCCTTCCCGGCCGCGGTCTCAAATGCTGGCAGATGCGGCTTGCCCTACCGTAACTAACTTGCAACTTTTCTTAACGGCAGATGTGAGCTAAAGTTTGGGGCTGCGCTTTTCGGCGGTTCGGCCAAAGGACGTGACTTCATGACCACTCCTCCACTTCGAGTTGAACGCCGCGTTGGCCAACGATTTCCTTACCTGCTCGCCATTTCGTTCCATCAGACCAAAGATGGTATCCAGGGCGTTGGATTTACTCAGGATCTGAGCTCGCGAGGCGTGTTCTTTTTCACCGATGCCCCTCTCACAGAAGGCTCAGAGATCGAACTCACGGTCCGCATGCCGTCGGAAATCACGCTCGGTGCGAGCATGCCCGTTCGCTGTAAAGGTCGGATCCTTCGGATTGTCCGGCCGGATTCCAGCTCGGTCGTGGCGCCTTCCACGACGGCACATAGCAAGATTGGAGTCGCTGTGCGCCTGGAATGTTATGAATACCTGCCCGAGCGAATCGAGCCATCGGCACGCGTATCCGCACTTCACCCGCCTAAAGATGAAGATCAGGTTGATCCCCGGACCGCCTCACCAAGATTGGCTGGATAGCCCGGCCCTGCAGAGACATATTTTTTAGTGAAAACCGGTTGTCGCATTGTCCCGCCGCATACGCACCGGCCGCTTCAATGCGAGCTCCGCGGCGACAAGCAACTACGCATCCTTTATTGGTTGGAAACGCGAGCAGCAGCGGCAGCAACGAGAACCCACCCATTTTTCTTGTACACCCAGGTGTCTACGAACTTCCAACGTTGTATTGTCCGTTTTTCGGGGGCTCTCTGTTTTTCAACATAGCTTCCGACGACGATCGCAGTCGCTCCAAATGTACGTACAATCATGGGCTCCATCACGATCTGGTCCACCTCCGGCGCCACCGATTTTATCCTCGCCAGATACTCGCCTTTCGTGACTAGACGTCCGTATTCCACGTACACCAAAGCATTGTCAAAAATGAGATCCAAAGCTCGGTTGTCGTTGCGCGATTGTCCAACCGTCCATTGCTTTTCCAGAGCTCGAATGCTGGCGGCCGTTCCAGGATCGGAGGCATCCTGCGCCCAAATACAATTCGCGATAACACTCAGGAACAACATCTGCACCACGAGCATTCTCACTCGCCCTCCCATCCATCCGGACGCTTGAATGGCGATCAATCGTGTGTGGGCGTAGAGACGCTGGCGAGCAACACCCATCGCCCCTCCCGGTTCAGCCACGTATCGACGAATCGGCCCCGCCGCACAAAAGGTTTGCCGCGTTGCATGCCCCACATCTGGAACAATCCAGTGACTATGGCGGTAGCTCCGTGCTCTCGTACAATCATCTCCTGCATGCTGTAGCGCAACGAGTCCACGCTCTGTAGATATGCCCATAATTCCTGTTTGCTCTTTGTCGTACCGTCCACAGTTACCAGCACGAACTCGTCTGCTAGGAATGTATTCAGTGTATTTAAATCTTTGCTGGGTAATGCCTGCAGGCGTATGACACGCTCCAATGCCATCAGCTTCGATTCGGTATCCCTCGCATAGCTGCTCTGCGCATAATTGGGCCGCAAGCCGAGGCAGGCAATCACCGCAATGAGAACCAGTTTTTTCATCCGAACGATCTAAGTATCGGCAGTCAAACCGCTTTACTTGAACCGCTGCAGAAAACGGCTTCATCTGCGATGATCATCAATGCATCCAAATGAGGAGAACGCAATGGCGCGCATTGGGCTCGTTAGTCCGGAGACTGCATCGGCAGAAGTGAAGGACATCTACGACAAGATTCTGCGAGGAAAGCCCGCAAACGCTCAGATGGCTCTGGGGCACCGGCCTGACGTGCTTAAGAGCTTCTTAACCTTCTACGGGAGTGTAGGGAGATCGCTCGACCGTAAACTCTACGAGCTAATCTACATCCGGGTATCTCTGCTCAACGGTTGCCACTATTGCACGCAGCACCACGTCGCATCCTCCAAACGCGTCGGCCTGACAGCTGAAGATTGGACCTGTCTTAAACAAGGAGACTATTCGCGCTACAGTGGGAAAGAACGCGCGGCTTTGAACTACATCGAAAAGCTAACCCGGACGCCGCAGGCCATCTCCGACGCGGACTTCCCGTACTTGCGGGAGCACTTTTCGGAGCCGGAGATTGTCGATATTCATCTGCTCACCGGCTTGGCAAATCTTACCAACCGCTTTACTGCCCCGTTAGCGCTGGAGTTGGAATTCTCAGCCGAAAAGATCTAACGACGAAACCAAGTGCCGCCGGAATGCCTTATGGTTCAGCTTCTTTAGAGAATCTGCCTGGAATCACCGACACGCTTGGTGACTCGCTCCCGATCAAGGTACTCCAGCAACGGGATAGCGTATTTTCGGCTGACGCCGATCAACTCCTTGAAAGTTGCGACATCAATGGTCGCGGACTTTGCCTTGTGCGCCGCGACGCGTTTGCGCAAGTCATCCAGAGCAGTCCGATGAAAAACCAGCTCATCGGAAACTTTCGTCAAAACCTTGTCTCGCAACAGGAGAGTTACGATTTTTTGTGCCCGGCCTTTGTCGATCTTAAGTCCAGCAAGCACCTCCTGCAGTGCAGGCACCTTCAACGCCGCCGAGGCAAATGCCTCCTCGATCTTCTTTTTCGACTCAGCTTCCTCATCCTTCAGGGCGATGCCGCGGCCCGGCAGGCGAACCAGGTCGCCAATAATCTCCACCCGTTTACCCGTAGCGGCATCGTTCAGAACGTTGGCAAAAACCTCAGGGGCGACTCCCGGGAGCTGTCCGCGCAGTTCGTCCTTGTTCATTCCGGGGACTAAAGGATTCATCTTGTGAAATGAATCGAGGGCGGCAAACAGAAGGTTGGGCACAACCCCCTTTAATGAAGAACGCGCAACCAGGATGTCGCCCAATCGGGCAATTTCAGGGATTCTAGAAGCAGTCGCCGCAATCTCTACCGTTGTCCATCCTGTTCTCGCAACCGCTTCCTCGATAGTGATCCCCTTTGGACCCAGCCCGGCGACGAGCGAGCCGAGGCTGACCTCGCGTGAGGGCGAAGCGAGTCTTTTCAGGTACTCCAGGTGCTGCCCGGCATCTGTCACCTTCTGAGGAGCGCGATTGGCGACAATCGTCCCACCACCGATCGTGACCAGTGGGGAAAACTGACGGATGATAAATCGATCCCCTGGCAACAGCAATGTGGGATCTTGCAATTTGAAGTGCACAAACATCTCCTCGCCTGGTTCGATCTGAGTCTTGTAGCGAGGCGCTTCGACGCTCTTAGCCTCCGCATCTTTGATTTCAGACGTCGTATAAAACCTCAACTCGGCCACAGTCTCCATCGTGTACGAATGAAAGTGCACCCGCGCCCGCTGCCTTAAGGCGCGTGGCGCGGATCGCAAGAGCCGTAATTTCGCATCCGCTCGGGATGTCGCCGCCAAGGTGTGTGGAGGAGCAAGCGTCATCCCCCGCGCCAAGTCTTCCTTCCGTGCGCCAACCACATTCAGCGCCGTGCGCTGCCCGGCCAGTGCTGCATCCGACGGTTGGCCGTGTACCTGCACGGCGCGAACCCGTACTCGATTTCCCGCCGGGAATACCTGCAGCTCTTCTTCTTTACGTATCCTGCCAGAGATCAAGGTGCCCGTAACCACCGTCCCAAATCCTTTCATGGTGAAGACGCGGTCGATAGGAAGGCGCGCCAAAGCATTGGAATCCCTTGCCTGGCCCAGAATTGCCGCTGTGGCGATCGCCCCCTTCAATTCATTCAGGCCTGCCCCAGTCAGCGCGCTCACGGCCACAATCGGAGCCTTTGACGATTCCAGAAACGTTCCGCGCAGAAACTCCTCCACCTCCAAACGAACGACATCCAGGGTATCGGGATCGACGGCGTCGGACTTGCTCAGAACCGTTATGCCGCGGCTTACACCAAGCAACTGCAGAATGTCGAAGTGTTCGCGTGTCTGCGGCTTGATCGACTCGTCCGCCGCTATCACAAGCAGAACCAGATCGATCCCACCCACGCCCGCCAACATGTTTCGTATAAAACGCTCATGCCCCGGCACGTCCACAAAACCAAGACGCAGCGTTTCTCCATCCGGAGTTGGCAGATCCATGTGAGCAAAGCCGAGGTCGATCGTGATCCCCCGCCGCTTTTCTTCCTGCAAGCGGTCGGCATCAACGCCGGTCAGCGCCTTCACCAGTGCTGTCTTTCCGTGATCGATGTGACCAGCCGTGCCCACCACAACGGACTTCATATTCAGAATCCTAGCAGGAGAGACTCCCGAACACGGCACAAGGTTTGTAGCAACCTCTATCCGAGAGGCACCGCAAAATGCGACAATAGAAGCTCCTTCCCATGCTTACTTCCTTAAGTCCTGCGTTTTCCCCGGAGATGATCCGGCAGCACGGCCTCTCGCCCGACGAGTACGAGAAAGTCAAACAATTACTCGGCGACCGCGAGCCTACCCTGACCGAACTCGGTATTTTCAGCGTGATGTGGAGCGAGCATTGTTCGTACAAGTCGTCGCGGATTCACCTGAAACGCTTGCCTACGCGCAGCAAGCTGGTCTTGCAGGGGCCGGGCGAGAATGCGGGCATTATCGACATCGGCGATGGCTGGGCATGTGCCTTCAAGATCGAATCGCACAACCATCCTTCTTTCATTGAGCCGTTCCAGGGCGCGACCACCGGCGTTGGCGGCATTCTGCGGGACATATTTACGATGGGAGCCAGGCCGGTTGCGGTCATGGACTCGCTTCGCTTCGGTCCCATTACGGCTGCCGGGAACGTCTCCCGGAATGAGCTTCACAAAAATCATTCCATCCTGGAAGGAGTTGTGAGCGGAGTCGCCTCCTACGGTAACTGTTTCGGTGTGCCGAACCTGGGTGGCGAAACCAAATTCGAACCCTGCTACTCGGGCAATCCGCTAGTGAACGCCTTTGCGTTAGGCCTGGTGCGTAAAAATGAAATCTTCTACGCGCGTGCGGCGGGCGAGGGCAACCCGGTTATCTATGTCGGGGCAAAGACCGGACGGGATGGCATTCACGGCGCAACCATGGCCAGCGAAGAATTCAGTGAGGCTTCCGAAGCCAAGCGTCCCAACGTCCAGGTAGGGGATCCGTTCCTCGAAAAACTTCTACTTGAAGGCTGCCTTGAAGCCATGCAAACCGGTGCCATCATCGGCATTCAGGACATGGGCGCGGCCGGGCTGACTTGCTCCACCTGCGAAATGGGGGGACGCGGCGGAGTGGGTATTGAGATCGAACTCGATCGCGTTCCTCAGCGCGAAACCGGAATGACTCCCTACGAGATCATGTTGAGCGAGTCGCAGGAGCGCATGCTGCTGGTTGCGCATAAGGGACGGGAAGATGAAGTGTTCCGCGTATTCGAAAAATGGGGCCTCGACGCGGTCGAAGTCGGCAAAGTTATCACGGATAACAAATTGCGAGTGCTCCAGCGCGGAGAACTGGTCGCTGAGATCCCGAACCCTGCCCTCACCGATGAAGCGCCGCTATACAACAGGCCACTAGCTCGATGGGAGCCCCCCGTTCCGCGTCAGAAACCAGAGCACATCCTGTTCACCGGACAAGGCGATCTGACCGCGAACTTCCAACGATTGCTGGCCAGCCCCAACATCTGCAGCAAGCGCTGGGTGTGGCAACAGTATGACCACATGGTTCAGACCAATACCGTCGAGGCCCCGGGGTCGGGCGATGCAGGGGTACTGCGCATCAAGGGCACGCAGCGCGGGCTCTCCATGGCGCTCGACGGCAATGGGCGCTGGTGTTATCTCGACCCCCGGCTCGGTGCCATGCACGCTGTAGCCGAAGCGGCGCGCAAAGTGGCATGCTCGGGTGCCACTCCTATTGGTGCGACGAACTGCCTGAACTTTGGCAATCCGGAAAAGCCTCACATCATGTGGCAGTTCTCACAAGTAATTGCTGGAATCACCAAGGCCTGCGAGGAACTGGAGGTTCCAATCACTGGCGGCAATGTCAGCTTCTATAACGAGACTCTTGGCGAGGGTATCTATCCCACACCGGTGCTGGGAGTGGTAGGCGTTCTGGAGGACGTCCACAAAGCCGCCAAGATGCACTTCGCTGCTACCGGACGCGCCGTCGTGCTGTTACATGCTGGCGAGCCCGGCGACGTCACAGATGCCGAGAGCGAGTTTGGCTCCTCCGAATACGCCAAAGAAATTCTGGGCACAATCTGGGGATATCCGCCTGAACTGGAGATCGAAGAAGAAGCGGAACTGCAGAAGGCAATTATCGAACTGATCCAAAGCGAACTGGTGGACTCGGCGCACGATTGTACCGATGGCGGGATTGCCGTGGCCATCGCCGAAATGGCGTTTCCGAAGGGAGTAGGCGCGCGACTCAATTTAAGTTCGGCCGGCCTTTTTTCCGAATTTGTACTCTTCGGTGAGGACGCCAGCCGGATCCTGCTCTCTTGCGACCCGGAGAACCTCCCGCGAATCAAACAAGTGGCGGCCAAACACTCCGTCTCGGCAGATGTGATCGGGGAGACGATTTCAGAGAAAATAGTAATTACAGTAGACGGAAATACCTTCATTTCATCAAGCGTCTCTGAGTTGGCCGATGTGCACGAGGGCGCCTTGGAAGCGGCGCTGAAAACCGATCCTGAGTTGCTGAACGTTTGACAAGCTGCGGGCTAGAGGCTAAGGGCTAAATGCGAATCTCTGACAAATTTCACGATGAATGTGGAGTGGTAGCCATCTTCTCGCACCCGGAGGCCGAGAAAATGGCCTACCTCGGCTTGCATGCGTTGCAGCATCGCGGCCAGGAGTCCGCCGGAATCGTGAGCTCCGATGGCCTGACCTCGCGTGTCCACAAAGCCATGGGGTCGGTGGCCGATATCTTTACCGAAGACGTTCTTTCGAAACTCCGTGGCACGCTTGCGATCGGCCATACGCGCTACTCCACAGCGGGCGATTCCGCTCTGCTGAACGCGCAGCCTATTCTGGTGCAGTCCAATAAAGGCGCCATCGCAGTAGCCCACAATGGAAACCTCGTGAATGCTACCAGCGTTCGCGCCCGCCTGGAGAGCCAAGGCTCCATCTTTCAGACCAACAGCGACACCGAAGTCATTGTTCATCTCATCGCGTTGTCGAAGGAACATACTCTACCCGAAGCGATGGCGGATGCCCTGCGCCGGGTTGAAGGCGCATTCTCGCTGGTGATGATGAGCAATGATCGAGTTTTTGCCGCCCGTGATCCGCGCGGCTTCCGTCCCTTGGCAATGGGGAAGATTCCGGCGCTCGAAGGTCACAAGCATGACACCATCGTATTCGCCTCCGAGACCTGCGCGTTCGACCTCATCGGGGCTGAATATATTCGCGATGTGAAACCGGGAGAGCTTATTGTCGTCGGTCCCGAAGGAGTCAGTTCGCGGTTCTATTCGACGGCGGCGCCACAGTCGAGTTGCATCTTCGAACATGTTTACTTTTCGCGCCCAGACAGCCTTGTCTTCGGACGCCCGGTTCAGACCAGCCGAGAGGAACTGGGACGGCAACTTGCGCGCGAGGCGGGCGTCGATGCAGATCTGGTGGTCCCGGTGCCCGATTCAGGCGTTACAGCTGCGGTCGGTTACGCCGCCGAGAGCGGCCTCCCATTCCGCTTTGCGTTGATCCGCAATCATTACGTGGGACGCACGTTTATTGAGCCGAGCCAAAGCGTGCGGGATTTCGGCGTGAAGCTGAAGCTTAATACTGTACGCTCGCTGCTGGAAGGCAAGCGTGTCGTGCTGATAGACGATTCCATTGTGCGCGGCACTACCAGCCGCAAGATTGTTCGCATGATTCGAAGCGCAGGTGCGACCGAAGTCCATATGCGCATCTCTTGCCCACCCACTATTTCGCCTTGCTACTACGGCGTGGATACGCCTTCGCGCAAGCAGTTGATTGCCGCCAACAAGTCCGTGGAAGAGATTCGCGATTACATCGGGGCCGACTCTTTGGCTTACCTGTCGCTTGAGGGTTTGAAGAAAGCCTGCGGCGAAGGAGAGCAACTCTCCTACTGCTCGGCTTGTTACACCGGCAAGTATCCTACCGATATCGTCGATGTAGAGGAGATCCAGCCGGCTACAGCACGGCGCTAAGTTCATGCAGAAGAAGGAAAGGGGCAGCCTTTCGGCTGCCTCAATCTTTTGATCCGGCTAATGGATTGGATGAGCGTCGACGTCCGGATTGCCTCGGTTAGTCTGATTTTCGAAGCCTCCGATGAATCCTGAATAGGTATTCATGAAGTCGCCAGTCACCTGGTCATAGTCGCCCATGTAAATGGGATCGACGAGCAGATCGTTGCCGTGGGTGGGAGCCCAACCGGGCATACCGACATCGCTATGAGACCCTGATTACTGGATTCGCCGCAGTGGCGCCGGATTGCGAAATTCTCCGCATCGGCCCTGCGATCGTACCAGCAAAGGCCCACGAAGCCACGTTTATCCACGGCGATGCCCGACTGATAGTGGTCGTGACCGCTGCCCAAACGCGGTTGGATATCGCCGTTCACCTTGACAGGCCCCGAGCCCCAGGTTCGTCCGCCATCGTACGAAGCTCGCAACAGGATGTCATCATAAGCATAGTAGCCCTGTATTGCGAGCGGGTCAGGAACAGTCTTGTCTCGCCCATCTGCCCACGTGATGTAAATCGCACCGTCCGATGCCGTGCCGGAATGGTCAATCGCCATGGACATATCCAGGAAGTCCCGGAATTCGCCTTGCAGATAATAGGAATCTCCGCCGGGTTGAATTGAGCCCTCAACCGTTACTGGGGCGGATAATGTGCCGTGCGAGTAGCGCGCTATCTGGATACTGTGCGGGCCCAAAGGGAAATTGGTTCCCAGGTTCAGCCATGAAATGTACAGCACTCCATTCGAGCTAACCGCAATTTGCGAGCCCTGCACGAGGCCCGTGCCGCACACTTGCATGGCGACCACCGGGTGCGACCAGGTCACACCACCAT
>JBKOUZ010000165.1:0-4569 GCA_046723715.1 Acidobacteriota bacterium
CGCTGCCAGCTGTGTCTGCTTGATGAAATCGAGCGTTTCGAACGAGAAGCCCGGCGCGTCACCGCCTGGATAGCCGTCCCAGCTTCCCGCCTTCTGGCAACGCTCCATCATGCCGGTGCGCACGATGACGTAGTCGCCGCGTTTGACCTCGACTTTCTGCTTCTTCGCTGTGTTGTAGAGATCATCATTGGTGATGCCGTAACCGTCATCGAGCGAGTCGACGCCCTTGTAGCGGGCAACATCAAGAAAAACACCGCGGCCTACCATTTTGTTCTTCGTCTTCTCGATTCCGCACTTCTGCGCGCCGGCGCTCGTCACTTCGCGGCAGTCATAGCCGTTCCACATGTAGTTCTCATAAAAGACGTGGCCAAGGCCGTCCCATTGCGTGCCGCACTGCAGGGGCATTGTCACCATGTCGTCGGCGGCACGGATGCCGCGCTTGTCGAGCACGCCCGAATAGGCGTCGGTCCCGGTCCGCAACATGGTGTGAATCGGATTGGTGCGGCCCATCGAGGGATACTTGCTCTTCGCACCCTGCGGCCCGGCGTGGTCGAAATTGAGCGCGAGCGAAATGACCTTGCCCTTTTTCACGAGCCGCGTCGCCGCGACGATGTCTTCGGCGGTCGTGTAATTGAGCGTTCCGATTTCGTCATTAGGGCCCCATTTGCCCCAGTTCTTGTACGTCTCCGCGGCATCGCGCATGTCCTGGCGGGTGATCTTTCGGGCGCCCATTGAATTTCCTCTGACGAAAAGGGAACGAAGCCGCCGGAATACAGCCTGTGAGCGCGGACGATGCAAGCCCCACTGGCAACGTTCCTGCGCAATGCTACGATGAAAAAAATTGGGGAGGAGACGAATGCGCTCAACAATAAAACTCATCGCCGCCGGTTTGACGCTGTCCGCGCTCGCGCTCCGCACTTTGCCGGCAGCGGCGGCAGGCTACCCGGACCATCCGGTGAAGATCGTGGTGCCTTTCGCGCCTGCCGGCCCGACCGACGTGATGGCGCGCCTGATCGCGCAGAAGCTGTCGGACAGCCTGAAGCAGCAATTTTACATCGAGAACCACCCCGGTGCCGGCGGCAACATCGGGATGACGCAGGTCGCCAAATCTCCGCCGGACGGCTACACCATCCTCGTCGCGAGCTCGAGCTACGTGGTCAATCCGAGCCTCTACGCGAAGAACCCGTATGATCCCTTCAAGGATTTCGCACCGGTCACGCTGGCAGCGGCGTCGCCCAATATTCTGGTGGTCCACTCCGACTTCCCGGCCAAGTCGGTGAAAGAACTTGTCGACCTGATCAAAAAGAACCCGGGCAAATACAATTATGCGATGCCGGGCACCGGCACGACGCCGCATCTCGCCGGCGAACTGTTCAAGCTCACCTTCCATCTCGACCTTACGACCGTGCCGTTCAATGGCGCCGGCCCCGCAATTCAGTCGGCGGTTGCCGGCCATACGCCGATTGCCTTCACTGCGCTGCCGCCGACCGCTCCGCAGGTACAGGGGGGAAAACTGCGCGGGCTTGCGGTCACCTCGGCCAAGCGTTCCTCCGCCCTGCGGGACGTGCCGACCATGGCGGAAGCCGGTGTCAGCGGACAGGAATCCGAAACGATGCAAGGCATCCTCGTGCCGGCCGGCACGCCGAAGGAAATTGTCGATCTGCTCAACCGGGAAATCGCCAAGGCGATGGCTCTCCCCGACGTCAAGGAGAAGTGCGCGCAGCTTGGCTTTGACCCGGTCGCCAACAAGCCGGATGAATTTGCCGCCTATATCAAGAAGGAAGTCGAAAAGTGGGGCAAAGTGATCAAGGACGCCAAGATCCCGCAAATCCAGTAAGCCCTGTCTGACGTAGCGGAATGCGTATCGTCGATATCCGCGAGACGGCAGTCCCGCTCAAGTCGACGCTCGCCAATTCGAGCTTCGACTTTACCGAAATGACGACGTCGGTGGTCGCCGTGATCACCGACGCCGTTCGAAACGGCAAACCCGTGTGCGGTTTCGCCTTCAATTCGACCGGCCGTTACGCTTGTGGCGCGCAGATGCGCGCGCGATTCATTCCCCGCATCCTCGCCGCCGACCCGGCCTCGTTGCTGGCTGCCGGCGGCAGCAATCTCGATCCTGCAAGAATTCTCGCCTGCATGATGCGGCGGGAAAAGGCCGGAGGCCATTCCGAGCGATCGATCGCGATCGGCACCATCGAGGTCGCGGTCTGGGATGCCGTTGCCAAGATTGCCGACAAGCCGTTGCGCGTGTTGCTCGCCGAGCAATTCAACGGCGGCAGAATTCCGAAGAAAGTGTTCTGCTATGTGGGCGGCGGGTGGTACTGGCCGGGGCAGACGATCAAGGACCTGCAGGATGAGATGCGCCGCCATCTCGGTGCCGGTTACACGATGGTGAAAATGAAAGTCGGTGGCCTGCCGCTCGACGAAGATCTTCGCCGGCTGGAGGCCGTGCTCGAGATTGTTGGCTCCGGCGAGCGCCTCGCCGTCGACGCCAATTGCAAATTCCATCGTGCCGAAGCCCTGCGTTACGCGAAGGCACTCGCGCCCTTCAAGCTGCGATGGTTCGAGGAGCCGTGTGACCCGCTCGATTTCGCCCTGTTCGCCGAGCTCGCAAGGAACTACGCGCCGCCGCTCGCAACCGGCGAGAATCTTTACTCGACGCAGGATGTGGAAAATCTGGTGCGGTTCGGTGGATTTCGGCCCGGCCTTGACGTCATCCAGATCGATCCGCCGCAGGCCTACGGCATCGGCCAATATGCGAAGACTTTAGACATGCTGGCGGGACACAGCTGGCCACGCAGCGCGATGTTCCCGCACGGCGGCAATCAGATGTCCCTTGCGATCGCCGCCGGCTTCGGCCTCGGCGGCGCGGAGTCCTATCCCGGCGTGTTCGGCGACTTCGGCGGGTTTGCCGACGACGCCCGTATCGAGGCCGGCACGATTTCGCTGTCCGACCGCCCCGGCATCGGCTTCGAAGGCCAACAACGCCTTTTTCGCATTATGCGCGAGCTCGCGGGCATCTGATGCGCCTGGAACTGTGCGGATTTGGCACCTTTAGCCGGCCCGCAGCAGTAAAAGGTTTGTAAACGCTGCCGGCATACCTTGGATTAACGCGGCCGTGCGACATGTGACGGCGAATTTACCGGTCGCTCGGGGGACCTCGCCGCGCTAGCCACGGCCGATTTTGATCATGACTGTCAAAGCACCCGTCATTGCGTTCGTCATCCCTTGTTACAACGAACAAGCCGGGATCCAGCACACGTTGACCTATCTGCTTGCAGACATGGCCAAGCTGGAGAAGTCAAAGATCATCTCGCCGAAAAGTTATGTCGTGCTGGTCGATGACGGCAGTACCGACCAGACCTGGCGCCTTGTCGAAAGAATTACGCAAGCGCGGCCAAAACGCGTCCGCGCGCTCAAGCTGTCACGCAATGTCGGTCACCAGAACGCTCTTTTGGCCGGTCTCCTCTCGCAGATCGGCAAGGCCGATGCGACGATCTCCCTCGACGCGGACCTGCAGGATGACATGTCCGTCGCCACGAAAATGGTTGAGCATTTCAACGACGGTGCCGAGATCGTGTTTGCCGTGCGCAGGGACCGCGCCAGCGACAGCTGGTTCAAGCGCAGTTCAGCCGATTTCTTCTACCGTTTGATCAACTGGCTGGGCGCCGAGGTCATACCGCATCACGCGGACTTCCGGCTGATGAGCGACCGCGCGCTGCGCGCGCTTGCGCGCTATGGCGAGGCCCATGTCTTCCTGCGTGGACTGGCCGTCCAGCTCGGCTTCAAGACTGCGACGGTGACCTATGACCGTCTCCCGCGCCTGCACGGCGAGACAAAGTACACGCTTGCGAAAATGGTCGCGCTTTCCGTCAACGGCATCACCTCGCTGTCGGTAAGGCCGATCCGCCTCATCGCCCTGATGGGCATCATGCTGTTCGTCGTGTTTATCGGGATGAGCGTGTGGGTGTTCGGCACATGGATTGCCGGCCACACGGTGCAAGGCTGGACGTCGGTCATGCTGCTGTTCCTGCTTATCGCATCGTTCCAGACCTTCGCCATCGCCGTCATCGGCGAATATGTCGGCAAAATCTATTTCGAGACCAAGTCGCGTCCGCGATACATCGTCGACCAGGAAATCGATCCAAGTCTCGAGAGCGGCCCGTCGCGGGACCGCGCCGACGCCGTGCAGCTTTCAAAAGGGTATTCGCGCACGCCGCTTTGATCGGCTATTGTGCCCGTTGAGCCGACCTCCCGGTCCCTTTTCAACGGCCGCCAATGGATACTGACACTCTGCGCCGCCTTCACTACGCCGCAGCGATTGCCTGTGGCGTCTTTGCCGCCCTCGTCATGCACATTCTCCTGACCGTGTTCGGGCTTGGTCTCGACGCAGTCCTCCGCGATGCCGCATCCGGCAGCAAGCAACAATTCATATCGGCCATGGCGTGGTGGGCGATCGGCGGCGCGGCTTTTGCGGGCGGCTGGGCCGCGGGCGCCTATCTGATCGCGGCGGCCCGCGAGCGCGAATTTATCTACCGGCTCGCGCAGCGTTTCCTGATCGGGCTC
>JBKOUZ010000046.1:0-91090 GCA_046723715.1 Acidobacteriota bacterium
GGCCATCGCTTTGCCGAATGCTTACTTTGCCCAGCTCGGACTTCCGCCTATGGTTGTGCGGTCAGCTTAATCCGCCGAACCGCCGGATGCGGACCCGCATGTCCGGTGGTGTGGCAGGGGAGGCGGGGTGACCCGTCCCCCCATGCCGATTCCCTAAACCCCACCCACCCTCCGCGAGGCGCGAAAAAGGCACTCGCGTCTGTCCTCCTCATTCGGCAACGACTTGACAAGCGGTCGCTCACATATTTAGAATTAGCACTCGTTAGGCTTAACTGCTAGCAGCCGAAGCCTAACCCTGCTGATTCATAAGTTTACGAGATTTCAATTACAGCACATCAACCTTCTAACTACCTGAAAGGAGTCAGAACTATGGCGAAATTCGCACCACTTCACGACCGCATCCTGGTCCGTCGCGTGGAAGAAGCTACCACCACCCGCGGGGGCATCATTATCCCCGACTCGGCCAAGGACAAGCCCCAGGAAGGCGAAGTCATTTCCACCGGCAAAGGCCGCACCAACGATGAAGGCAAGACCTTCCCGCTGGCCGTTAAAGAAGGCGACCGCATTCTGTTCGGCAAGTACGCGGGCACCGAAATCAAGATTGATGGTGAAGAATTCATCATCATGAAGGAAGACGAAGTCCTGGGGGTCCTGACCGGCACCACCAGCCCGGCCAAGAAGGAACTCGCCGGCTCCAGGAAGTAGCCAAGGTCCCTTGCCTCGCACACAAACGCGAGCACGGATGAGAAAAGATTTAGCTAGAAGCCAGGAGCTAGA
Source organism: Acidobacteriota bacterium (assembly GCA_046723715.1). GTDB lineage: Bacteria > Acidobacteriota > Terriglobia > Terriglobales > Acidobacteriaceae > Sulfotelmatobacter. The sequence continues at coordinate 778 of JBKOUZ010000046.1, forward strand.
GGTTAGTAGCGGTTGCTCACAGCTCAGAGCTCAGCAAACGAAATACAAAGGAGACAAAAGACATGGCAAAGCACATCGTTCACGGAGAAGAGTCGCGGCAAGCGATCCTCCGCGGCGTTAACCTTCTGGCCGACGCTGTGAAGGTCACACTCGGTCCCAAGGGCCGCAACGTAGTTATCGAAAAGAAATTCGGTTCGCCGACAATCACCAAGGACGGCGTCACCGTAGCCAAAGAAATTGAATTGAAAGACGGACTCGAGAACATGGGCGCCCAGATGGTCCGCGAAGTTGCCAGCAAGACCAGCGACGTCGCCGGAGACGGCACCACCACCGCCACCGTTCTCGCCCAGGCAATCTATCGCGAAGGCGTCAAGACCGTAGCCGCCGGTGCCAATCCCATGGCCCTCAAGCGCGGCATCGAGAAAGCCGTAACCGTAATCGCCGGCAAGCTCGATAAGGAAGGCAACCGACTGCCCGGCGATCTGGACAAGCTCTCCAAGCCCGTCCAGGGCGAGATGATCAGCCAGGTAGGCACCATTTCAGCCAACAACGATGAGACCATCGGCAAGATCATCGCCGAGGCCATGAAGAAGGTTGGCAAAGATGGCGTCATCACCGTTGAAGAATCCAAGACCCTGGAAACTCAGCTCGAAGTCGTCGAAGGCATGCAATTCGATCGTGGATATCTCTCACCTTACTTCGTCACTGATCCGGAGCGCATGGAAGCTGCTTTGGAGAACGCGTACATCCTGATCCACGAGAAGAAAATCAGCTCGATGAAGGACCTGCTCCCGCTGCTCGAGCAGATTGCCAAGGGCGGCAAGCCGCTGTTGATCATCGCGGAAGATGTCGAGGGCGAAGCGCTCGCGACTCTCGTGGTCAATAAGCTGCGTGGCACGCTGCAAGTCGCGGCCGTCAAGGCTCCCGGTTTCGGCGATCGCCGCAAAGCGATGCTGCAGGATATCGCGATCCTGACCGGCGGCAAGGCCATTACCGAAGATCTCGGCATCAAGCTCGAGAACGTTCAGATTTCGGACCTCGGCCAGGCCAAGAAGATCACCATCGACAAGGACAACACCACGGTGGTCGAAGGCAAGGGCAAGCACTCCGAGATCGAAGGCCGCGTGAAAGAAATTCGCAGCCAGGTCGAGAAGACTACCAGCGACTATGACCGCGAGAAACTGCAGGAGCGGTTGGCGAAGCTGGTCGGTGGCGTGGCCGTGATCAAAGTCGGCGCCGCGACCGAAACCGAAATGAAGGAAAAGAAAGCCCGCGTGGAAGATGCGATGCATGCGACGCGCGCAGCCGTGGAAGAGGGAATTGTCCCCGGCGGCGGCGTGGCTCTGGCCCGTTGCGCTGCCAGCCTCGAGAAGGTCAAGGCGGAAGGCGACGAGCAGATCGGCATCAACATTGTGAAGCGCGCCATCACTGAACCCCTGCGCATGATCGCCGAGAACGCCGGCGAAGAGGGCGCTGTGGTTCTGGGCAAGGTGCTCGACTCCAAGGAAGCGAACTATGGTTACAACGCCTTTTCCAACGAGTACGAGGACCTGGTCAAGGCTGGAGTGCTCGATCCCACGAAGGTCGTGCGCACGGCGCTGCAGAATGCCGGTTCCATCGCCAGCCTGATGCTGACCACCGAAGCCCTGGTCGCGGAGATTCCTGAAAAGAAGGAAGCTCCAGCGGCTCCGGGACACGGGGGCGGCATGGGCGACATGTACTAATCTTCAAAGACGCGCTTTGCGCAAAGAGCACCAAGTGCCCCGTCCAAGCTCAGCTTGGGCGGGGTTTTTCTTTCCCCGGAACGCCCTGCCGCATGTCCGCAAAATATTCCTGCGGTGTTGCCTCTGGATGTAAAATGCATGCCACTGGACGGGGGACTCGCAATCATGAGTGCGACATCGAGCTTGGTTGAGAGCGGCCGAGATCACGCTCCTGCTTCTACCATGCCCCTTATTACGGGGCAGAAGCGGCACACTGCCATCGTTCGCCTGACACATTGGCTCACTACGCTGGCCTTTATCGCCCTGCTGGTCACCGGAGGCGAGATTGTCCTGTCTCATCCGCGGTTTTATTGGGGAGAAACCGGGAACATCAACATGCGGCCCTGGCTCAATTTGCATTTGCCATCGTCGCGGGCGACGGTCCCCACCGGTTACGGATACGTGCTTCCCGACCAGAACGGCTGGAGCCGCTATTTGCATTTTCAGGCTGCATGGCTCGCAGTCGCGACGGGTTTGCTATATCTATTTTATGGGCTCCTCAAGGGACATTTCCGGCGCAACCTCCTTCCCGCGTCCAACGAACGCTCTATTAAGGCCATCGGCCTCTCGCTGATTCGCCACTTGCGGTTTGAGCGACCGGCCAAGGAAGAGGCCTGGTCATATAACGTATTGCAGCGTATTTCGTATCTGCTGGTGATCTTCGTCTTATTCCCACTCATGATTTGGACTGGGTTGGCTATGTCGTTTGGCTTCACGGGGGCATTTCCGCTGGCTGCTCGACTTTTGGGAGGCCACCAGACTGCGCGCTCGCTGCACTTCTTAGTGACAATTCTGCTCACGCTGTTTCTGCTGGTGCACGTTGTCATGATCTTTGTTGCAGGATTCCGATCCCGGATGCGCGCCATGATCACAGGTCGCGCTACTCCACCGGAGGAGTGAATTTTATGAGCAAGATCTCCCGACGCAAACTTATTACCACGGGACTGGCGACGGCCGCCGGCGCTTCTGGTCTGGCACTGGCTGCGAAACTCGCGCAACGTCATGGGCTGATTCCGCCCGACTCGGGCGGACTCTACGGTCCGGGCGAGACGTTGACCTACGCGGCACAGCGGCTGCTGAATCGTCACGCCATGGCGAGAGAATTTTCGCCCGGCCAGATTTCTGAAAAACCGTTCGCCAACGAGGTTGCTCCACTCGGGGATGAATTTCAGCGTCTCCAGGCAGGAGGTTTTGCAGAGTGGCGCCTCGTCGTGGACGGCATGGCTGCGCGTCCCACTTCTTTCTCGGTAGCGGAGATTAAGAGCTTCCCGTCGAGTTCGCACGTCACGATGATCGGCTGCGAAGAGGGATGGACCTACATTGCCGAATGGAGCGGCGTGCCACTGGCCTACATCCTGGATCGCGTGGGAGCATTGCCGCAGGTTCGCTATGTCGTCTATCGATCGATCCAGGCCGACTGGTGGGAGAGCATCGACATGGCCGATGCCTTGCACCCACAAACGCTCGTAGCCCACGGCATGAACGGAGCAGAACTAGCCGTGCCTTTCGGAGGCCCACTGCGCCTGCGCGTTCCGCGTCAGCTCGGATACAAAAGCGTGAAATACATTAACCGCCTTACACTTACCGATAATCTGAAGTCCTTCGGCAAAGGTTTAGGGTCAGCTGCCCCTGAAGCCGGATACGCGTGGTATGCAGGCATCTAAGCTGAAAAATTGAATCGTCTTCTCCGATTGTCAATTTCGGCGTCAGTGGAATTGCATTACCCATGGTTGCGTCACTGTCAAAAATGGCGAAGTCCGAGGGCGACTGTCATCCTGAGCGAAGCGAAGGATCTATGCAGTCTGCTCGCGGCAAAAAAATGCATAGCTCCTCGCTTCGCTCAGGATGACAATGAGTTCTCAACTGATTGACCATTCGGGGCTTGGCGAGTGTGGCGAAAACGACGTGCGTTCGGCTTTCGTAGTAAGTGCCGGTTTTCTTGCCGTCCGAGAATAACTGGAATATAGTGACGGCGCTCAGAGCTCGCTTTTAGTTCCCCAAGCAGCGAGAGCTTCGAGCATTGTCCCAGGCTGCTCTGTTTGTAAATTGCAGGATGGTCAAAGCATGATGAATCCCAGGCTCGTCCTACTTGCGGGAGCGCTGCTGGCCATTCCCGGCTCGCTGCGGGCAGACAAGACGGTGAAGTGCTCGATCAAGACGCTGGATGCTTGTCATAAGATCGGATGCTCCAAGCCTGGCTCTCCACTCGCGGTGACTAATTCGCAAAAACGCACCATTGCAATTAACGGCAGTCCGGCGAAATTGACCTTCGAGGACCTCAAGGATTTGCAGGCCGATGTGGATCGCACATTCGCCAACGGTCCTGTCATGATCAAGGGGCAGAAAGTTAGCAGCGCGCACAACATGAAGGCAGCGCCCAGGAGAATCATTCTTTCCGGATTGACGGCTGCAAGTGGGACTTTCAGCGAAGGAGACTTTGTCGAGCTCGAAGGATTTATCGCCGCGACCAAACAGCCGCCTCATCCCAATACTGGCGAGACCGTGAACTGCGACCTCACCGACAGGGTCGGCAGCGATTACCACATCAACATCACGCCCGCAAAGAATGAGGACGAAGCCCAGGGCGTGGTCGTGGAGATGATCCCGCAAAACCCTCACCGCAAAAACGATGATTGGGATCTGGACAAGCTTAAGAAGATTCAGAAGCAGCAGATGCCGGTGAAGGTTCAGGGGCGCTTGTTCTTCGACAGCGAGCACGCTCCCAACACTCAGAATAACGACAAGAGTAAAAATCCCAAGCGTTTCTCGGTATGGGAGATCCATCCCTTGACTTCGTTCCAGGTGTGCCTGGCCACCAGTTGCACCGAAAGCACTGGCTGGAAAGCCCTTGAAGAGTGGACTCCCTCGAACTGAGCGAGGCCCGAGGAGAGCGGATATGAGCTCGAAGTCTTGGCTACTGGGGCTACTTCTTACCGCCTGCTGCATTACCGCGCCTGCGCAGAGGGCGGATGGCATCTATCACATCGCTTGCCTGGTGCAGATGAATGATGCAGGCGACGGGCAAAAGACTGCCGAGTGCACGACACACCCTCGCCTCGGCACCATCGGCATCGGCGGGAGAGTGGCATTTGATGTCACAACCACCCAGGAGCTGATGGATGAAGAGGGAGCGCCGGAGATTACCGATCTTATCCTGTTTGTTGACGGCCAGCCTCTCCCGGGAACGCACCCGATCGTGGAAAGCCAGACTGATGAGCCGCTGCCCCCAGGCGCGTCCGACGGAGAGGATAAAAATCAGGGCAGGGACTTCGTCGTCACCTTTCGTGTGAGTTTCCCAATCACGCGTGATTTGTCCAGCGACAAAGGAAAGCAAAGCTGGAAGAGAATTCTCGGCGGCATGGATAAGCAGCGCAGGGAGGTGCCCTTGAGCCTGGGTTTGATCAATGGACCCCCGCTGCCATCAACCTATAAGGCGGAGTTTATTCGCCTTGGTATAGGGCGTTTGCTGCTGTTTCTGTTGGTTGCCGCCGGGCTTGGGTTGGGATTCATCATTGTAGCGGTTGGGACTGGCACGCTTCGGGACAAGGAGCCGGTCAAACCGGGGGAAGACATTGCGCCGGACACGCGGGCCTACAGTCTCTCGCGCACGCAAATCGCGATCTGGACGATGTTAGTGGTCTATGCCTACCTGTTCATCTGGTTCATCACTGGGGAATACAACACCGCGATACCCGGGTCGATCCTCGCAATCCTCGGAATCTCAGCGGGGACATTTGCCACCGCCGCGGCCGTCGACAAAAACAAGGAAAGGTCAGGAGCGACCGTTGCGCGGACAGAAGGACCACTCCGAGATCTGCTGACCGATCAAGGTGGCGCCGGGATGCATCGCGTGCAATATGGCCTTTGGAGCGTGGTCTTGATGATCGTATTCTGCGTTACTACGTACGAGACCCTGGCGATGCCCGATTTCAACACGGGACTTCTCGGGTTGATGGGGATCAGCTCAGCGGCCTATGCCACGATGAAGATTCCGGAGAAGAAGGGATAGCTGGGCGTCGGGTGAAAAAACAAACGGCCTCGACGAGAGGCCGTTTTCGATTGAAGCCAGCGCTCCTTACTTGCAGACGATGCTGGGGTTGTCCTTGGCCAGAGCCTGGCAGGCTTTGAGTTGCTGCTGTTTTTTCGCAGCATTGCCCAGACTCCCCGTGCTGTTGTCCGCCGGAGCGGCGGCAGGAGAAGGCGAATCCTGTACCTCGTCCTGCGACTGTACCGAAGACGTCGTCTTCAGCGCGGATGCCGGAACGGCGGGAGCGGGATTCGCCGCAGGAGCCGGAGTCGCATTCGGAGAGGTCAGCGGCCCATGTTGGGTCCAGTCGGCCACAATAAGCTCGCAGGCATCCTTTGCGGCATTGCCCACAGTTCTGGTCGCGCTGGTGCCAAGTACGTCGCCAAGGCGATTGGCTACCTGAACCTGGCTGTTAGTGCGCAGCAGGCCGCGGTTCTTCTTGGACTCGCGGTTCAGCATGATGGTGTAGTCCGCGGCGGACTGGTTCAAGGTGACGGTCACGCCGGTGCAGTTTTTCTGCAGATCCTTGGTGACTTCCATACCTTCATCGTGGGAATCGATGGTGGACCGCGATCCCCAAGCGCCCCAGTGACGGCCTCCACCACCCGAGCCGGAACTCTGGACGTCCTCGGACCCCTTGCCTTGCACGAAAACTCTTGGTTTTTCCTGGGCGATGGCTACGCCGGCCAACAGGAAAACGAGAAAGATAAGCTTTTTCATTTTTACGCCCCCGCATGAGTTTGCTATGAAGCAGTAGTGCGTAAAAATGACCAAGGTACTAAGAAGAAAAAGCGAAAGCTGGAGAGATCTGCCCGGAGTCGGCTCTCTCCCGAATCATGCGGCCAGCAGACTATGATAGGTCAATTCAGCAACCGTCGGTTTGATCAGCCGCATCATGTCTCCCCAGTTCATACGGACCAGTTCGCGATGTGTCCCGGAGCTAAAAGTGATCTCCTCCTGTTCCGCCAATGCTGCGTCAGCGTAGACAGGCATATCGTACAGAATCCCAAATGGCGGAATGGCACCGAGTTCGCAATCGGGGAAGGCGTTTTGAAAGTCGCATTCGGCCGCGATCTCAACCGCTCTGCCCGTCAAAGTTCGCAAGCGCTCCAGGTCGACATGCGAGGATGCCGGAACGACCGCCATCGCCAGCTTGCCATCAAGTTTGATGATCACCGTCTTGGCCAACTTTTTGCCGGAAACATGCGCCAGCGCCGCTACGCCTTGCGCCGTGTAGGCCAGCGAGTGAGAGAGGACCAGATACTTGACGTGATGAGAATCGAGATATTCGCGAAGTTTGGAAAGCGGCATGGGACCTCCTCTGTGGAGTGGTGAACGTTGAGAGGCCAGTGGCGCGACTATTTTGTCCCTCTGATGGTACGCCGGGTATGGAGGAAATTCTGTGCGCGGGATCACCCACTACGGCCTATCGCGCCGGAAGGCTTGCTCGGGGCAAGCGAACATCACTGGAATACACGGATCTTCGAGTCTGTTCCTGAGTGGCTCGCAAATTAGTACTTTACGATTGCGGCGAACGATTTAGCATCCAGCGATGCTCCTCCGACCAGGGCGCCGTCGATTTCTTCCTGCGCCATGAGCGCGGAAACGTTGTCCGGCTTTACCGAGCCGCCGTATAGGATGCGCAGGTTGTTAGCGAATTCTTCGCCGAAGATTTCCGTGGCCTCGCGCCTAATCACGGCGTGAGCTTCGGCTGCAAGTTCGGGAGTCGCTGTCTTACCCGTCCCAATAGCCCAGACCGGCTCATAGGCCACGACCAGCTTCGCAGCTTTCTTGTTGGAAAGGGCGTGAAAGGCGCGAACACATTGACGGCGCAGAACGTCATCGGTCATGCCTGCTTCGCGTTCTTCCAGCACTTCACCCACGCAGCAGATGGGCGTGAAGCCCGCTTCCAAAGCCGTTTTCAAGCGGAGGTTTACCGTGTCATCGGTCTCGCCGAAGTACTGGCGGCGCTCTGAATGTCCGACGATGACGTGGTGTATCCCCAAGGCGAGTAACTGTGCAGCCGATGTTTCTCCGGTGAACGCGCCCTCTTCTTTCCAGTGAATGTTCTGGGCGCCGATCGCAACCATCGAACCCTTGGCCGCCTCCAGCGCCGCTGGCAAGTTGACGAATGAGGGGCAGACGACGATCTCGTCCCGCGTGTGTCCTGAGACCAGGGGCAGGAAGGCCTGGAAGAAATCCCGAGTTTGGTCGGGAGTCTTGTACATCTTCCAGTTGGCGGCCATTACTTTCTTTCGCATGATTTGCCTTTCGCTATGAATTCATGAAATTGGTCCAGCTATTTCTCCGACTCCGATTGCAATAAACTTGTGGTGTACGACGATGTCTCTCAAACCATCCAGTCACGACCCCTATCATCTAGACCGTTTTGTGCGAGCGCAGAATCCTGTTTTTGACCATGTCCTCGCCGAGCTGCGGGCCGGATACAAGAGCAGCCACTGGATGTGGTTCATCTTTCCCCAGGTCCGAGGCTTGGGAAGAAGCCCAGTCTCGATCGAATACGCAATCTCGTCCCGCGAAGAAGCCCAGGCCTACTTGCAGCACGCAATCCTCGGACCTCGACTGAAGGAATGCACCAGGTTGGTTCTCGCCCTCGAAGGCCGGTCAGTCGAAGATATCTTCGGATCTCCGGATGACATGAAATTTCGGTCCTCCATGACTCTGTTCGCGCAGGTCTCGCCGGACGACGACATCTTTCAACGAGCGCTCGAAAAGCACTTCGGAGGAGCGCCTGACCGCCTGACCCTCGAGCGCTTGTAATCACTTCTTGTCCGTCAGGGCTTCAACGCCCGGCAGCTTCTGTCCTTCCAAAAATTCCAGGGAAGCTCCGCCTCCGGTGGAGATGTGGGTAATCTTGTCGGCCACGTTCGCTGCCTTCACGGCCGCAACGGAATCGCCGCCCCCGACTATGGAGATTGCGCCAGCATTGTCCGCGACCGCATGTGCGATCTTGAACGTGCCCTGGGAGAATCCGGGTATTTCGAAGACGCCCATCGGGCCGTTCCAAACGATGGTGCGGGCAGTCGCGATTTCGTCCGAAAACATTTCAATCGTCTTGGGGCCGATGTCGAGTGCCATCTTATCGGGAGGTATAGGCTGCCCTTCACCGACCTGCTGAATTACGGCGTTGGCCTCTGGCTTCATGGCGACTACGTGGTCCACGGGCAAAAGGAATTTCAGCTTCCGCTTATTCGCCTCTGCCAGCAGTTGCTTGGCGAGATCGACTTTGTCGGCTTCGACCAGGGATTTGCCGACTTCCTGTCCCTGAGCCTTGAGGAAGGTATAAGCCATGCCTCCGCCGATGATCAGGGCGCTCACCTTGGTCATTAAATTCTGGATCACGCCTATCTTGTCGCTCACTTTGGCGCCGCCCAGAATCGCGACGAAGGGCTCCTCCGGAGCCTGGAGTGCCTGACCCAGGTACTTGAGTTCTTTCTCCATGAGCAAGCCGGCGGCGCATTGCTTCATGTAGTGCGTGATGCCCTCGGTAGAGGCATGCGCACGATGTGCGGAGCCGAAGGCGTCATTAACGTAGTGCTCCGCGAGCTTGGAAAGCTGTTTAGCAAAGTTAGGGTCGTTGCCTTCTTCCTCCGCGTGGAAGCGCAGATTTTCCAGAAGCAGAGTTTGGCCCTTCTCGAGCTGCGTGGCGACTTCTTCCGCCTCCGGACCAACGCACTCGGGGCAGAATCCGACGTTTTCACCGCGCGCCAGTTCTTTATCCAGAAGCATGCGCAGCCGCTCGGCTACGGGCTTGAGGCTCATCTTCGGATTCGGCTTGCCTTTGGGGCGGCCCAGGTGTGAAGCCAGGACCAGGCGTGCGCCATGACGCAATGCGAATTCGATCGAAGGCAGGGTTTCTCGAATGCGAGTATCGTCCATCACCCGGCCGTCGTCGAGGGGAACATTGAAGTCAACGCGCATGAAAATACGGTTGCCATTGAGCGGGAGATCACGAATGGACAGCTTGGACATGGGTGGAGTCCTCTTACTCAGGTAGTGTTGATGTGACGCGGACGCCCTCGTCCGCCTGGCCCACTGATTTTCCGTGGGGCGCGGGCGAGGGCGCACCGCGCCTCATCGGGGTTCTTACAGGCCCTTGCTGGCGATGTAGTTAATCAGGTCGCGCACGCGGCAGGAGTATCCCCACTCATTGTCGTACCAGGAGATCACCTTTACGCAGTTGCCGCCGACCACCAGCGTCATGGGAGCGTCCACAATCGAAGAGCGCGGATCTCCTTTGAAGTCAGACGACACAAGTTCATGCTCTTCGTAGCCCAAATATCCCTTCAACGACCCGGACTCCGCCGCTCTTTTCAGCGCCGCATTTACCTCTTCCTTCGTCGTCTTCTTTTCGACCCATGCCACGAAGTCCACCACCGACACATTGGGGGTCGGCACGCGCATAGAGAACCCATCGATCTTGCCGCCGAGTTCCGGGATGACCAGTTTAAGCGCCTTCGCTGCCCCGGTCGTGGTGGGGATCATGGAGAGCGCAGCGGCGCGGGCACGACGCAGATCCTTATGGGGGAAATCGAGAATCACCTGATCGTTGGTGTAGGAGTGAATCGTTGTCATGGTGCCGCTGACGATCTTGAATTCATCCTGAATGACTTTTGCGACCGGCGCCAGGCAGTTCGTCGTGCACGAGGCGTTCGAGATGATGTTGTGCTTGCTGGCGTCGTACTTTTCATGGTTGACGCCGAGTACTACCGTCACGTCTTCATTCTTCGCCGGGGCCGAGATGATGACTTTCTTCACCGGCCCGCGCAGATGCTTTTTGGCCTCATTGGCATCGGTGAAGCGGCCAGTCGATTCGATCACGACCTGCGCTCCCACGGATTCCCAAGGCAAGGCGGCCGGATCTTTTTCTTTGAAGACCTTGATGTTCTTGCCATCCACCTGAATGCAGTCGCCGCCCGCTGTGACCTGGTTGGGCAGGTTGCCCAGTACTGAGTCGTACTTGAGCAGGTGAGCCAGAGTCTTGGGCTCGGTCAGATCGTTGACGGCTACAAACTCCAGGTTGGGGTCCTTGAGCGAAGCGCGCAGCACATTGCGGCCGATTCGTCCAAAGCCATTGATACCTACTTTGATTGCCATGTTTCCTCCCTAAATTTATGAGGCCCGAACAGATGTCTTTTACGTTTGAGTGGTAAACCTTTGATGTTAGCAGGGAAGTGGAACCGCCGTAAACGTTCACGGAATTACTTTTGTGGCAAGTGTCCTCCGATCGAGCTGTCAATTTTGATTGTTGGGCATGAGAAAAGACTCAGACCTGTTAAATTTCCGGACCAATTAGAATCAACGAGCTTCCATACCGTCGTTGTGACCACAATCACTCCTGCCAGCGATCATTATCACTGTCCCAAATCGCACCTGCTTCTGTAATAGAGGAGCGACAGAGGTGCCGAGCGCACGCGCTTTCGCGTAACTCCCCAAAAACGAGGCTGGCGATGGTCAATGACGACGTTGTGAAATGCCCCCTGTGCGGCGGATTTACTCACATTGAAAACCCAGCCTTGCTGCAAGCTCTGCACAGTCCAGGTCTGCGGGAACAGATCGAGAAGTTCATCACGGAGCTCCTCAAATCGCCTGTGGAGGAGTTGAGCTCAGTCGCAGCTGCGCAAGCCGGCCGTGATTTCCAGAAGGACGTTCACAGTTGGAATCCGTGCGTGCCGATGTGGAGGCGCAGCCCGAAGGAGTAAATCTCCAGAGCAGAGGACAAATTATGAAGACAAAGAGAATCATGATTCTTGGTGCGGCGGGGAGAGACTTTCACAATTTCAACGTCATCTTTCGAGGCGAATCCGAGTACAACGTGATCGGATTCACGGCCACTCAGATCCCCGGCATCGCGAATCGCCGCTACCCGGCCGAGTTGGCAGGGCATCTCTATCCGCTCGGAATCCCGATTTTCGAGGAGAAGGACTTTGAGCACCTTGTGGACGAGCACGAAGTAGACGCCGTGGTCTTTTCCTACAGCGACATTTCGCACCAGAACCTGATGCACCTGGCTTCGCGCGTGGTAGCGACGGGAGCGGATTTCTGGCTTTTGAGCTCGCAACGGACGCAGATCAAATCGTCCGTACCGGTGGTCTCCATTTGCGCCGTGCGCACAGGCTGCGGCAAGAGTCCGATCGGCCGCTTCGTGGCCTCGGAACTGCGGCGACAGAAACAGAAGGTGGTTGTTGTCCGCCATCCCATGCCTTACGGCGATCTCGCCGCGCAAGCCGTCCAGCGCTTTGCCGTGATGGACGACCTCGATAGGCATCAGTGCACGATCGAAGAGCGTGAAGAGTACGAGCCACACCTGCGCCAGGGAACGATCGTGTATGCAGGAGTGGATTACGGCCGCATTCTCCGCCAGGCGGAAAAGGAGGCTGACATCGTTATCTGGGATGGTGGCAACAACGACACTCCGTTCTACTCTCCCGACCTGGAGATCGTGGTGGCCGATCCGCACCGTCCTGGCCACGAACTTTCTTATTACCCAGGAGAAGTGAACCTCCGCCGCGCCCAAGTCGTGGTGATCAACAAAGTGGACACCGCGGCACCGCAGGATGTCGAGACCGTTCGGAAAAACGTACGCATCAGCAATCCCAATGCTCGGCTCGTCGAGACTGCCTGCCGAGTCACGGTTTCGGAACCCGCGCTGGTAAAGGGACGCCGCGTTCTTGTGGTGGAAGATGGCCCCACCCTCACCCACGGCGAAATGCCTTATGGGGCAGGGGTTGTCGCAGCGCGCCAGTGCGGAGCCGCCGAACTGGTCGATCCTCGACCCTATGCCGTGGGCTCGATCCGCTGGACATATGAGCACTATCCGCATTTAACCAGCCTGCTCCCTGCCATGGGCTATAGCGCGATGCAGCGGCACGAACTGGAAGAAACGATCAACCGTGTAGATTGCGACCTGGTGCTGGTGGCAACACCGATCGACCTCGGACACCTGGTAAAGATGAACAAGCCGAGTTTGCGTGTGACTTACGAAGTGGAAGATGTGACGCATCCCGGCCTGGGCGAGCTGCTGGCCCAATTCGCGGGTCACAAAGCGGGAGTCGAGGTCTAAACGCCCGGCCGATGCTTCGTACCTGGCGTCGCCGTGGTTGACAGAGTTAGGGAGGACATCATGCTCGTCAGCAAACAGCAGGCTCTCGATTATCACAATGGGCCTCGTGCAGGGAAGATTGAAGTCACGCCTACCAAGCCCTGTCGCACACAACGCGATTTGAGCCTTGCCTATACGCCTGGAGTTGCGGAGCCCTGCCTCGAAATCGAGAAGAACCCACACGATGTCTTCAAGTACACGGGACGAGGCAATCTGGTAGCCGTGCTCAGCAACGGCACGGCTGTCCTCGGTCTAGGCGATATCGGCGCACTGGCGAGCAAGCCTGTGATGGAAGGTAAAGCGGTCCTGTTTAAGCGATTCGCCGACGTAGATGTATTCGACATCGAAGTCAATACTCATGATGCGGAGGAAATTATCAAGCTGTGCCAACTGCTCGAGCCTACCTTCGGAGGCATTAATCTCGAGGATATCAAGGCTCCCGATTGCTTCCATATCGAGGAGACGCTGCGCAAGACGATGAAGATTCCGGTGTTCCATGACGATCAGCATGGGACGGCAATCATCTCGGGCGCGGCTCTGTTGAACGCTGTCGAGGTTGTGAAGAAAGATATTCGCAACATTCGGGTGGTGTTCAACGGGGCTGGAGCCGCGGGCATCGCGTGCGCCGAGCATTACATCAGGCTGGGCGTGAAACGCGAAAACATTTTCCTTTGCGATACCAAAGGCGTTGTTTACAAGGGACGCAAAGATGGGATGAACAAATACAAAGAGCGCTTCGCGCAGGAAACGAATTTGCGGACTTTGGCGGAAGCGCTGGCGGGCGCCGATGTGTTTGCTGGTTTGTCAGTGAAGGGTTCTCTTACTCCAGAGATGGTTTGCTCGATGGCCCCGGACCCGATCGTCTTTGCCATGGCCAACCCCGATCCGGAGATTACTTACGAAGAGGCAAAGGCGTGCCGCCCGGATGTGATCATAGCCACCGGGCGTTCTGATTATCCCAACCAGGTGAACAACGTTCTTGGGTTCCCGTTCATCTTCCGCGGAGCGCTCGACGTTCGCGCTACCGCAATCAACCAGGATATGGAACTGGCGGCCACTCGCGCGCTGGCGAGCCTCGCCAAGGAAGATGTGCCGGATTCCGTGTGCCGCGCTTATGGTGTCTCGCACCTGCAATTCGGCCGCGAATACCTGATTCCCAAACCTTTTGATCCGCGTGTGCTCATGTGGGAGGCTTCGGCCGTGGCTGAAGCCGCGATGCGCACCGGAGTTGCCCAGCAGCCCATCGACCTTCAGAGCTACCGCGGTCAACTGGAGCGCAGGTTGGGCAAGGCGTACGAGGTATCTCGGACCATGATTCACAAGGCGCAGGCGAATCCGAAGCAAGTTGTCTTTCCGGAGGGCGACAACGAGAAAATCCTGCGCGCCTGCCATGCGCTGGTGGAAGAGAACATTGGGAAACCGATCCTGCTCGGGGACGCTCAGAAGATTCAGGTGAAGGCGCGTGATCTTGGCGTGAGCCTGGAAGGGATGCAAATTGTAGATCCGGCAAGCTCCGAGCATCGCGAGCTATACATTCACGAACTGTTTCGGTTGCGACAGCGTCGCGGCGTGACCCTGCAGGAAGCAACCACGCTGATCGACAATCGCAACGTGTTCGGCTCCATGATGGTGCATATGGGCGATGCCGACGCGCTGGTGTCCGGGGTGACGCAGCACTTCCCCGATACCATTCGACCGGCGCTACAGATCGTCCGTATCCGGGAGGGACTGCATCGCGTCTCAGGTTGCTATGCGATCATCACGCGCAAGGGCGAAGTCTTTTTCCTGGCCGACACGAGCGTGAACATCCAGCCTACTGCGGAAGACCTGGTCGAGATTGCGCTCTGTACCGCTCACATGGCGCGGCGATTCGACCTTGTGCCGCGGGTGGCGTTGCTTTCGTTCTCCAGCTTCGGTGGTGTGGATCATCCCATATGCAGGAATGTGAGGAAGGCGGTGGAACTCATCCGCTATGCCGATCCAACCCTGATCGTGGACGGCGAAATCATGGCGGATGAGGCCCTGTCGCCCGAGATCATCGAGCAGCACTATCCTTTCAGCGCCTTGAAGGGTGGCGCCAATGTGCTGATCTTTCCGGATCTTGCGTCCGCCAATATTGCCTGCAAACTGGCGGCGAAGATTGGTGGCGGCGAATTGATTGGTCCAATCCTGATGGGGATGAGCCGTCCGGTGCACGTATTACAACGCACGGCCACGGTGGAAGAGGTGGTGAATGTGGCTGCTATTGCGGTTGTGGACGCGCAGGAAAATACTACATACGCGCATCCACATGTACACGTCTCGGTTGAGCCGGAACTGGTGGGAGAGGACTGAAACACGAGATCCAAACTTAGAACCACGTTTTCGTGCTATCGCATCTAACGTTAAGATCTGGCTGGGGTGTCGAGGAGAATCGCATGTCTACGCTCTGGAAATCGCGGTACGCGCAGCGCACGCTGGGCATCCAAAGCTCCGCAATCCGCGAGCTTTTGAAGGTGACGCAAAAGCCGGAAATCATTTCTTTTGCCGGCGGTCTGCCAGCTCCCGACGTGTTTCCGGTGAATCGGTTTCAGGAGGCCTGCCATAAAGTCCTGTCCGAACACGGCCCCATGGCCCTGCAATACGGCACGACCGAAGGCTATCAACCACTGCGCGAGATGATAGCCCGCAACCTGGCGCGCTATGGAATCGTGGCCAGCGCCGACAACGTGCTCATCACTTCTGGATCGCAACAGGCGCTTGATCTCATCGGGAAGCTCCTCATCAACCGCGGCGACCGCATCCTGGTTGAGGCTCCCACGTATTTAGGGGCGCTTCAGGCGTTCAATGTTTACGGGGCGCAGTACGTGGGCGTGCCAGTCGATGAAGACGGGCTTCTGACCGAGCAGCTCGATTCCAGCCTGCGAGCGGGGCCGAAATTTATGTACGTACTGCCGAATTTCCAGAATCCGGCGGGAGTCACGTTGTCCGAAGGCCGGCGCCATCAACTCATCTTGCTGGCCGACAAGTATGGTGTTCCGATTATCGAAGATGATCCTTACGGGCAATTGCGGTACGAGGGTGAGCACATTTCCCCGCTGGTAGTGCTCGACCGCGAAAACGTGCGGCGGGACAACGGGTTTACGCTCGGTAACGTGATCTATCTGAGCACCTTCTCCAAGACGTTGGCCCCGGGCATCCGCCTGGCGTGGATCGTCGCTCCCGAAGACGTGATCACCAAGCTGGTTCAATTGAAGCAGGCGGCCGATCTGCACACGTCTACGTTCAACCAATACGTGGCGTACGAGGTCGCTCGCGACGGCTTCCTCGATCAGCACGTCAAACTGATTCGGCAGGTGTATCGCGAGAGACGCGATGCCATGCTCCACGCTCTGCAGGAATACTTCCCGTCGGAGGTGACGTGGACTCATCCCAAGGGCGGACTGTTTCTCTGGGTGACTATGCCCGAGGGCACCGACTCGCAGGCGCTGCTGCGCGCGGCGCTGGCGGAAAATGTCGCATTCGTTCCCGGCGACAGCTTCTACCCAAGCACCGGCAACGGGCACGAGGGCGGCCGCCACATGAGACTGAACTTCTCCCACTCGCAGCCTGAGCAAATTCACGAAGGCATTCGACGCCTATGCGTCGCCGTGAAAAGGCAACTGCGCAGCAATCATGTGAGTCACTAGCAGAAATCCGCCGTTAGAGCTCTTAGCCTTTAACTAAGAGCTAGCAGCTCATACCGAACGCGGGACAGCTTATCGGGTTTTGTGACGCCAATCACAATTAATCGTGATGCACGGCATCGCTCTCCCCCTATTCTCTCGCCACACTGACGCTAGATCCCGCGTTGCATGGCGCAACCCGGGAAGGCGTTCGCGCGAGGTGGTCGATGACCGCTACCGTTATCAGTATCATTATTGCCGTTCTTTTCCTTGCAGTTGGGCTCTTTGTGCTACGAGCCGTTCCTGGTGTTCAAACGTACTTTCATTTCCGTGGCAAGCGGCTGGTCACCTGTCCGGAAACCCGTAAAGCAGAGGCCGTGAGCGTCGCCGCCGCAGAAGCGGGGCTGGGAGCGTTCTTCAACGAGCCCACTTTGCGCCTGAAGGAATGCTCCCGCTGGCCTGAGCGCAATGATTGCGGGCAGGATTGCCTGCAGCAGATCGAGGCTGACTCGCAAAGCTGCCTGGTCTGGAACATCGTCTCCAAATGGTATGAGGGGAAGAGGTGCGTATTCTGTCATAAGCCGATGGGTACGCTGCGCGATTGGGATCACGCGCCCGCCCTGCTCGGCCCCGACTTCAAAACAACAGAATGGAGAGACATAGACGCCGAGAAGTTACCGCAGGTGTTCGGGACGCATCAGCCCGTCTGCTGGAACTGCCACGTAGCAGAGAGCTTCCGTCGACTGCACCCACAATTAGTTACCGATCGTCCGCAGGAGATAAGGACCCGGTTGGCGCGGAAGGCTTGAAGAGCTGGTTACGGCGTTTATGGAGTGACGCTTTGTCTCTCAGTCTTATGACGCTTGAATAGCCGGCTCTGGATATCAGGCCAGAATTCGTCGAATAATCCCCCAATTACGCCGTAAGTCAATGCGATCGAGGCGCGACTCAGCGTGAGCGCGGCGCCCCTATCACTCTCGTACACGGGAATTGCGGGAGAGGTGGCCGTCGCTGGAATGGTTCGTATCAGACTCTTTCCGGGATAGTAAAGGTTGGAAATTGCCCCGCTGGTGAACGCGCCCAGAATGGTGGAGAAGTTGAACGACCTCCCGCCCTTATCGGTGTGACAGACAAATTCCTGCTTAACGCTGTAGCCGACACGACGCAAAAAACTGCCTTCGCCGAGGCGGAAATAGCGAGGGTCCTCTTTCAGCAAGGTAGGATAGGCATAGTTGCTCCAGAAGCCCGCATCCACTTCATCCGCGAGAGCTGCTCCGAAACGTTTTGCGTAACCTTGCGCGCCTTGGCCGTACGCCGGGAACTCGTTCTCGGCCTGGCTGAGCCCAGCCTGAACTCCAACCACGCCAATAGAGATTGGATCAAAAGCCGACTTTGCGAACAGGTGAAATTTCTCGTGCTGCGTAAGCGGTGGCGCATCCTGGCGGTTCGTCACTCCAAATTGCGGCAGTACGCCGAGCACACGCCGGGATTGCTCCTTCTTTTCCAGAGCCCTTTCCTGTTCTGATTTTTGCGTCGAGCGGCTTTCCGGCTTGGGAACCGGTGTGGGCGCGCTTTGTTCCTGCCTCTGAGAGTTGTCTTGCGCGCAGCCGACGATCGAAGCAGAGCAGAAGAAGCACAAAGCCAATGCGGACGAAATGATTCCGAGTCGCTGACCTGAAGTTTGGATAACCACGGCTATTCCTTTCAAACCCTGTTGGTGCATCCTGAATACGATCGTTTGAGCGACTCCCAGTCATGTTGTCTCATGAGAACGCTGCAAAAAATAAAATCTGCTAACACTAACACTAGGCTCTTTGTCCCCAATCAGCCCCGGAAGAATGGTAAATGCGTCGCGCGAATCAAATTTGCTCTCAATTTTACCAACGTTGACGCCGGTCTATGTTGCGCATTGGCTCCGTATATATACAAATGTGCGGCAATTGCGGGATCGAGTACAGCGGAAGAGAGAGTGATGCCCTTCCCACTTCGGACCGAATCGAAAGTTGCATGGGCCATATCCACTGCAACGAAGAAACCGGCAAGTTAGTATAGAAATGACTCGTCCCACAGGGCGACATCGTATTCAATCAAGATGACTCGAGGAACTCATGGTAGAACCGACGTATGAAGAATTGAAAGCAAAGCTGGCCCAACTGGAAAAAGAAGTCGAGACCAAGAAGCGGAGCGGAGATCTGATTTTCAAAGTTGGGGAAAAGGGCGGAGTCAGCGTTTACGGACTCGGTCGGTTTCCGGTGACTCTCTATTACGAGCAGTGGAACCGCTTGCTGGGCGCGGCCAATGATATTAAATCTTTCATGGAAGAGAACAAATCCAGGCTGAAGCTGAAAGAACAGGGATAAGCAAATTCAGCCAGAGACTGCGGCCTGCCATGCTTTCGCCGTCTGGACTCAGCAATGTCGCGGCTCTCTAATTCTCTCGCCTGATCTCACGATAATGAGTGGCGGTAGGCAAAACGTGAGATTTATCCAGATTTCATTTGTTCATTTTCCCCGCTTGCATTTATTCTGTGGCGTCGTCGTGGCTGGTATCCGCTCCATCCCTATGTCTGCGAAAAGTGAGCATGAAGTTCCTGAGGCGTTGGAAAACCCGGAGTCTGCTGTTCCTCGCCGTTGTCGGTCCGGGGTTCATTACCGCCAACGTCGACAATGATGCCGGCGGCATCCTGACCTATTCCTCCGCCGGAGCTCAATTCGGACACCTACTGTTGTGGACCATGATCCCGATCACCATTGCCTTGATCGTGATCCAGGAGATGTGCGCTCGCATGGGAGCGGTCACCGGCAAAGGGCTTAGTGATCTCATCCGTGAAGAATTCGGGTTGCGGATTACCTTCCTGATGATGCTGGGGATCCTTGTGATCAACTTTGGCAACGTGGTCACCGAGTTTATCGGCATCGCAACCAGTCTGGAATTGTTCGGACTGGCGCGAATGTACACCGTCCCGGTGTGTGCGGTCATTGTCTGGTTGATCGTGGTTAAGGGCCAATATAAAACCGTAGAAAAGGTATTTCTGGCGGCATCTTTTTTTTATGTTACGTATATTTTTGCCGGCCTCTTAGCGCATCCCTTCTGGAAGGACGCTACCATCGCCACGTTTCGGCCTCCCGATCCGCACGCCTTTCGCGATCAGGCATACCTTTTCATGGTGATCGGAGTGGTAGGCACGACCATTGCCCCATGGATGCAGTTCTACCTGCAATCTTCCATCGTGGAAAAGGGCGTCACCCGGCGGGGCTACAAAGCATCACGACTGGATGTCGTGACGGGATGCATCTTCACGGACGTTGTGGCCTGGTTCATTATCGTGGCTTGTGCGGCCACTCTGTATGTCCATGGATTCCGCGATATCAAATATGCGGCGGATGCGGCGCAGGCTTTGAAGCCCCTGGCGGGCGACTACGCCTATATCTTGTTCGCTGTGGGCTTATTCAACGCTTCGCTGTTCGCCGCCTCAATCCTGCCGCTTTCGACTGCGTACACCGTGTGTGAAGGGCTGGGTTTCGAATCCGGAGTGGGTCGAAAGTTCAGTGAAGCGCCATTCTTTTACTGGCTCTACACTTTTCTGATTGTCGTTGGGGGAGCGTTAGTGTTGATGATCCCCTCGGAGCGGCTGGTGAATATCGTTTTATGGTCGCAGGTGCTGAATGGCGTTGTGCTTCCTTTTGTGCTGGTATTCATGCTCCTGTTAATCAACAAGAAAGAACTGATGGGCGAATATACGAACACACGTTTGTTTAACGTCATCGCGTGGTCCACCACGGTGATTGTCATCGTACTATCGGTCGCCTGGATGTACGCGTCGATGGGAGCGAAGACTGGCGGCTGATATCTCAGAGAAGTTTTCCGGCTGACAGATCCTTCACCAGTGTCAGGTCGGCTTCGAGAAAGTCGAACGTCGGAAGGTCCTGGGGCGCGGCCCATTGCATATCGCGGAAGATGCGATTCTCGAGTTCTCCCCGATAATCCCGAACAATGTAGAAGCGCAATTCGACCATGCCCCCATTGGGGTACTCATGCTGGATGCGGGCGATTTCATCACCAACCGTCGCCACAATCCCGAGTTCCTCCTCCAGTTCCCGGCGGAGCGCGTCACGAGGTTGCTCGCCTTCTTCGATCTTGCCTCCGGGAAACTCCCATTTCAGCGGCATGGTTTGATGTCGCGTGCGCTGGCATACCAGAAGTTTGCCCTCTTGCAGGATGAGCCCGGCGACAACGCGCTTCATGATTGCGCCGGAATTGTCGACGATTGCAATGCGCTCGCCACCGGATCGACACAACTGGTGAACGTGAAGGCGAATGCCGCTAGACCTGGTGAGCAGCGCAACTCGAGTTCGTGAACCCCGAATTCGTGATTGTCCACTATGAAGTACATGCGTGCGGAATCCACCAGCAGAAAACTCTGCTCCACGGCGACGGCGTCCAGCCTAAAACGCGTGTCGCGCGTCGATTGTTCGCGAGTGAGTGGCTTGCCATCCTGCAGGATCACGACATCAGTGGATTGGGACCGCGGGCTTGCCATGACCAAGTTTACGGCGGCAGCCTCGTATTTCAAATGCAGAATGTGCGGACCCTCTTCTACCGCTTCGAAATACTCTGCCGTAGACGCCCAGCGACCGGTAATGTAGAAGAAGTTTTCCTGCAGTTCGCCCGTAAAGGAATACTCCGCAATCTGATCTTCTCTGAATCCGCCTTCATTTCCGATCCGCCCGCGGGCATGCCCGAGGTATAGTTCGCTGCTGGGGCGATAGCAAACCGCCCCTGCATGATCCTCCTCGCGCACGGGATCCATGATCGGCGGCAGATCCAGGGTCGGATCAAGTTCGCGCTCGCGCAATAACTCCTGGATCACTTGCTCGCACTCGGTGTATCCGCCCTCCCCGAAATGGGCGTAGGGCAAATATCCCTCCTTGTCGAGCAAGTATTTTGTCGGCCAATACCGGTTGGCAAAAGCTTTCCAGATCTCGCGATCGCTGTCGATCACGACGGGATAGGTCAAACCAAATTCGCGAATGCCCCGCTCGACGTTGGATTCGTATTGCGCAAAGGTAAATTCCGGGGTGTGCACACCGATCACAGTAAGTCCCTTGTCGCCGTAGCGCTCGTGCCAGGCCTGAACGTATGGAAGGGTGCGAATGCAGTTGACGCAAGTGTAATCCCAGAAATCGACCAGCACGACCCGCCCGCGCAGCTGTCGAAAGCTAAGGGGAGCGGAATTCAACCAAACGTGCCCGATTTCCGGCGCACGCACAGTGCCTTTTTCTACTCTCATGCCGGGGATGTTTCCAGCTTTTCGCCGACCAGTTTGGCGCAGTGTTGCACCAATGCTTGGTGCTCAGGGGTAAAGGCGGCAGGGAAGTGGCTATCGATATCAAGTTCACCCACAACTTTGCCGTGCACAAACACGGGAACAACGATTTCAGATTTGGTTTCGAGAGAACATGCGAGGTAACGCGGATCTTTATTGACGTCATCGACAACAACGGTCTGCCCACTGGAGGCTGCCGCGCCGCAAATGCCTTGATTCAGAGGGATGCGAGTGTGGGGCGTCATAGCGCCCTCAAACGCACCCAGCACCAGTACCGGCGGATCGGCGCCAGGTTCCAGCAAGTAGAAGCCCACCCAGTTGTACTTGAGCATGCGATCGTGCAGCAGCCTTGCCATGGACTGCATCAATTCGGGAGCGCTGCGGGCTGTTTTCGCCAGCTTGCTGATTTCGTCGCGAACTTCTTCGATCCGAGCAGCCACCGCCATGACTCAAATCTTAACTCACACTCCGGGATTCTCGGCAGGGACGTGGCCTGGCTGTAATCTGTCGACCTCCTTTCGCGCCACGGACCGGAACCGGTGTGTTCAGGAGGCCACGCTGGACTGGCACGCACTCTCCTGCGCCGCGGCATGCGGCATGATCATGTCGATCACTCATTCCGCAGCGCCACCATGGGCTCTACCCCTGCAGCACGCCGCGCTGGGACCAGCGATGCCAGCAGCGCCGCCAAAGCGAGCGTCAGCACCGCCAGCGCGAGCATGACCGGGTTCCATGGCGTGACCCCGTACAGCTGATCCCTCATCAGCTTGCCTGCCCCGATCGCTGCGGGGATGCCAATCGCCATCCCGATGCCGATCTGCGCAAAAGCACTCCGCAGCACCATCTTCAAAACCCGCATGCGATCCGCTCCCAACGCCATGCGAATTCCAATCTCCCCGGTTCGTTGTTGCACGGCGTAGGCCATGACTCCGTACAGCCCGACCGCAGCAAGCACCAGCCCAAGCACGCCGAAGAGGGTGGTAAGAGTCGCGATCATTTCTTCCTGCTGGAAGTCTGCACTTACGACCTTGGTATACGGATCAACGCCATAGAGAACCAGATTGGGATCGACCGCCGCCAGTGTCTTGCGTACGCGTTCTTCCATTTGCGGCGGATTTCCCGGCGCCCAAATCACGATGTTGTTTAAGTAATGAGACCACATTTCCCCGCTTGCGTATGCCGGATCGTCCCACTCCACCGTCTGCGCCTCCGGCACCCAGTACATCGGCCCCACCGGCTCTTTGTAGTTGTAAGTCATGTAACGCATGTCTTTCACGACTCCGACTACTTCGAAAGTGGAGGAGTACTTCAACTTGCCGGGCCCAAAATGCTGCCCGACCGGGTTCTGGTTCGTGAAAAACTTCTTGGCGAACGCTTCATTGATGACGGCTACCTTTCGCGTTGCTGCTGTATCCTGATCCGTAATGGCCCGGCCTGCTACGATCTTGGCGCCCAGAGCATCAAAGAATCCCGGCATCACCCGCACGAATCCCGCTGATGTATCGTCCTTGGCTCCCGGCTCCGGCTGACCTTCGATTCGAACACCATTGTTCCAGCTATCGCCCGTCATCGGGCCATACAGGGCAGGCGCGACCATTCGCACCCCGGGGATTTGCTGCAGACGATCGTCAATCTGCCGGAACATCGGTTCCATTTGCTCCGGCTTGTAATTCCCCAGTTGGGGATTAATCCAGGCGATGTACCGGCCCTGCGTCTCGAATCCAAACTTCTGGTGCTGCAAGTTCCGCAGGCTCTGGCCCAGGAGCGCCGCTGCCGAGAGCAGCACCAGCGACATCGCTGCCTGCGCGATGACCAGCGATCTTTGCGCCCACGTGCGCCCTCCCGATACCGAACGGTTTGTTCCGCGAAGGGCTTCAATGGGGTCAGCGTGAGAAGTCATCCACGCTGGCGCGATCCCGAACAGGATTCCTGTCAAAACGGACATGCCCAAGGTAAACAGAAGTACGGGCAAGGATGGAGTCGCGCTGATTGGAACGTAGTTGTTGGGGCCGCCAATCTGGAAGGCCAGATGCAGAATCAACCTGGTTCCGGCATACGCCACCCCTATCCCCAAGGCCCCTCCGATCGCTGCCAGCACGATGCACTCGACCAAAGATTTGCGAAGAAGCCGTCTTCGCGGAGCGCCGAGCGCCACTCGTATCGAGGTCTGCGCGCGATCTTTCAACCCGCGCGCCAGCATCAGATTCGCCACATTCCCGCACGCCACCAGCAGTACACATCCCGCGGCGACTAGAAGCAGTTTCAGTCCATCCTCGTACTCATCGCGCAAAGCTGCCACCCCAGCGCCCCCGGGGACGAGGTGCAGCGTTTGCTGTTGCCAAAGCTGCTTCTCGCCGGGTTCCATCTCCGGAACGTGACTCGCCAGCCAGTCATGAAACTCAACCCTCAACTTTGCTTCGAGTGATTTGGGATCTACTCCCGGACGCACTCTGCCGATTAGGTCCAGGAAGTTGGTGTTTGGCCTTTTCAGCCGCGCCGTCGCACCATCGATCAATATTTCCGCGGTCAGGGGCAGCCAAAAGTCTGGCATGCCGGCCCCGGACAGCTTCGCTCCGAAAAATCCCGGCGCAGCCACTCCGATCACCGTGAACGGATGCCCATTGATCTGGTACCCGGCACCGACCACAGAAGGATCAGATCCGTATTTGTCATGCCAGATGCGGTAGCTCATCACCGCGACTGGCGGTGAACCCTCCTGATCGTCCTCGTCGCTCATGAGGCGGCCGATCCACGGCTGCACGCCAAACGTCCTAAAGAAATTCCCCGATACATATTGCCCATTGCGCGTGTCCACGGGTGCCTGGGATCCTGCTCTGCGCACCCCCAGAGGCGCATTGCCTGCCTGCAGTGCGGCGAGCTCTACAAACTCCGGGGTCTGAGCGCGAAAATGTTTGTACGCCTCCCACGAGAACAGCGCAAAGTCGCCGTCATCGCCTTGGGCATACCCTCCCCAGTTGCAGCAGCGTACTTTGTCTCCGATCCGCCACAGTTCACCCGGCTTGGCCACCGGCAGCGACTTCAGCATCACCTGGTGAACCAGGGTAAAGATTGCCGTCGTCGCTCCGATCCCCAGGGCCAGTGTGATCAAGCCGGTTGCTGTAAAGCTGGGAGCCTTCCTCAATTGCCGCAGAGCGTCACGCAAGTCGGTCAGCATTCGTCCCTCGCATGGAGTTTTGACGTAGCTAAGTCAAATCGGTTATTCGGAAGTTCAATTGTTAAATAGTTAGAAAGTCAGATGAGCACATCTTGACTCGATACCAAGATATCTATATAAAGACATCTGAGTATGCCCAAGACCGACTCCCTGCAAGGTTCCCTCGATTTGCTCGTGCTCAAGATCCTGTCGCGGCGCCCGCGCCTTCACGGATACGCCATCATGGCTGCCATCGCCAATACATCCGGCGAAGTCTTGCGCGCAGAGGAGGGCTCCTTGTACCCCGCGCTGTATCGAATGGAGGAAGCGGGCTGGATTCGCGCCGAGTGGGTCAAGAAAGACTCCGGTCGCCGCGCCCGCGTTTATGAAGTGACCGCCGCAGGCAAAAAGCAACTGGGTGCGGAAGAGTCGCGCTGGCAGTCCGTCAGCCTGGCAATCAATCGGGTTCTCCGGGAGGCATGACATGTCTTTGTGGTCGCGCATCTCGAATGCCGTGTTCGGCGAGCGCTTGAATCGCGAGATCGACGAAGAGTTGCAGTCACACATTGAAGAAGCCATCGCTTCAGGACGTGATCCCCAGGAAGCGCGCCGTGCATTCGGCTGCGCGCTCCATACCCGCGAGGCCAGCCACAGTATTCGCGTTGTCGGATGGCTTGAGTCGCTTCTCTGCGATACAAGTTTCGGCTGGCGACAGCTCTGCCGCAACAAGGTCACGTCCGCCGCCGCTGTGCTTTCCCTTGCCCTTGGCATCGGCTCCTGTATCGCCGCCTTCCGTCTCATCGACGCCCTGCTCTGGCGCCCGCTGCCCATCTCCGGTTCCAGCAGGCTCTATTTCCTTTCACGCAAGTTGACTGGCCTCGAAGGCAAGCCTATCGACGACGGCTACTGGGCCACGCCGGACTTCAACGTCATGCGCGATGCTGCGAAAGACCAGGCCGACCTCATCGCCATCAGCGACGCCGACCGCACCGACATCACCTGGTCCACTGACGACGACATGGAGAAGGCCCACGTCGTTTATGCGTCCGGCAACATGTTCCCGCTCTTCGGGCTCGAGCCCGCGCTCGGTCGACTGCTCGCCCCCGCCGATGAGCGCGCTCCTTATGCAGTCCTCTCCTGGGATTATTGGAATCACCGCTTCGGCCGCGATCCCCGCGTCCTCGGCCGCTCGCTCCACATCGGCGAGCAGACCTTCGAAATCATCGGTGTCGGCCCTCGCGACTTCACTGGAACCGAAAAGGGAACTGTCACCGACATCTTTCTGCCCCTCAGCGTGAATCGACTAGCTAGCCAGGAAAACGTGCAGTGGCACCGCTCGTTCCTGATGTTGAAACCCGGCGTCAGCCCGGCCACCGCCCTCGAGCCGCTCCGCCAGCACCTCTCCGCCGTCAGCCGCGCCTTCGAGCTCGAGTGCTCCACGTGCCTCCGCGGCATGATCCCGGCGACCATCGAGCGCTATCTGAACAAGACCCTCGTCTTCAATCCCGCTGGCGCGGGCATCTCCGATCTCCAGAAAGACTACCGTCGCTCACTCGCCATTCTAGGTCTCCTGGCCGCTCTCGTCCTCCTCATCGCCTGTGTCAACGTGTCGAACACGATGACGGCCCAGGCTGCCGCTCGTGCCCAGGAGATGGCACTTAGAATTTCGATCGGCGCGGGCCGTCGTCGTCTCGTCCAGCTCATCCTGTGCCAGAGCGCCCTGCTCGCGTTCTTTGCCTCCGTCTTTGGCGCATTCTTTGCGGCATGGTCGGCGCCCTTTGTGCTTAGTCTCATCAATCCGCCCGACAACCCAGCGCGCCTCGTCCTTTCCGCCGACTGGCGTGTGCTTCTCTTCGCCTTCGGACTCATCCTTCTCGTCGTTCTTTTGCTTGGGTTGCTTCCTGCTCTCCGTGCGTCTGCCGTCCGGCCCGTTGCCGCGCTAAAAGGTGGTGAAGATCCGCACTCGCCGCGCCGTCTCATGCGCGGAGCCATCGCTATTCAAGTCGCTTTCTGCTGCCTTGTACTTTTTCTGTCTTCGCTCTTCGTCGCATCCTTCCAGCGCCTGCAGAACCGCCCTCTCGGTTTCGCCACTGACCGGCTGCTCTTGCTCGAAACCGTTGCCGGCAAAGGCCAACTCCCCGTGGTCTGGAATCAAACTGCCGAGGCGCTCCGTGCCCTCCCCGGAATCGACTCGGTCGCCATCGCAAGCTGGCCCCTTCTCGGGCGCATCCGCATCAATAGCGAAATCTCGATCAACGGCGCGCCTCCCAGTCCGACTCCCGCCTGGTTCCTGCCCGTTTCCCCGGGCTGGCTCTCGACGATGAAGATTCCACTCGTTTCCGGCCGCGACTTTCGCCCTCAAGACACATCGCCGGGAGCCGCCATCGTCAATGAGACCTTCGCCAAAACCTTCTTTCCCGGCCAGGACCCCATCGGCCGCACCTTTGAACGTGGCGCCCATGAACCCATCAACACGATTGTCGGCGTCACCCCCGACGTCCCGTATAGCGACCTGCGCGAGCCGAACCGTCCCGTCTTCTACGTCCCCTTCGTCGAAATCGAAGCCAAATCCGCCCCGAGAGTCGTCGACTTTGCCACCTTCATCATTCACACCGACGCCCAGAACCCGCTCGCCCTCGCCGATTCGATCCGCCAGTTCGTCGAGCAGCGCCACAACGGACTTCGCGTCTCCAACATCACCACCCAGCTCGATTTGGTGCGCAACCAGACGATTCGCGAGCGACTGATCGCCATGCTCGCCTCTTTCTTTGCGGCGGTCGCACTCCTCCTCGCCGGCGTGGGACTCTACGCCGTCCTCAACTACTCCGTCCTCCAGCGCCGCCGCGAGATCGGTATCCGCATGGCAATTGGCTCGACGCGTGCCGGCATCGTGCGCATTGTGACTCTGGATGTCTCCTTGATGATTGCGCTTGGAGGCTGCGCCGGCGTCGCACTCGGATTCGGCGCGGCGCGTTATGTCGAGTCACTTTTCTACCAGGTCAAAGCCACCGACGCGGACATGATCGCTTCGCCGGCGTGTGCCATTTGGCTGACTGCTCTAGTCGCCACAATGCCCGCCGTGCTTCGCGCTCTCCGCACAGACCCCACCGAGATCCTGCGCGCCCAGTGAACGACAGAGTTCCACCACTGCGACGGTTGGCGCAATAACGGCTCCGAGCTCGTTCCTAACTACCTCTGGATTGGCAACAATCCAGAAGCCGGGGCCCACCCTTCCCGCGTTTTGAGCGGGAGGGTTGTGGATTTTGACTCTCAACTTTGGAGTGCCGACAATTCGACCTTCAGGCCTTGACGATAGTGCGAAGAAGGCCCCCTCCTCGCTACGCGTAAACTAACGATCGAGACACCGTTCGCTGGATCTCCACCTCCGCCAAGTGCGGGGGCCGCGCAACGGTGCAGACAGCCCTGCGGCTGACGGCTGTGCGTTATGCTGCGAGCCTCACAGAATTGGGGGAGTGCATCACTGCGAAAGGCACAACACAAATCTCCCGAGGAGAACATCCAATGAAACCAAACGTCATGCTGGTCGTGACGTCTCTTCTCTCGATTCTTTTGCTGACACTTCACGTGACGGACGACATCGTCCGTGGGATATCGAAGGCCCAACCCTCGAACATCGCGCTGCTCGTCCTCACGCTCTTTCTATACGGGACACTCGTGCTTGCCGAACGTCGATCGGGACACGTCATCATGCTGCTCATCGGAATGTTCGCGGCAGCCATGCGTGTGATCCACATGAGGGGGGTTCATTACGGCGAGATCGCCAAGTCCACCGGCGGCTTCTTCTTCGTCTGGACACTCTGGGCTCTCGGCGGACTTGGGGGCGTCACCTTCATCCTCGCGGTCCGCGGACTGTGGAATCTGCGACGGGGCCAGCCCCAGTAGTGCAACACCCGAGCGTGGAAAGGCCCGTCGCACGGCTCAGGTGAGTGAGCGGCGCTGATTGGGTTCTGCCGGCGACCACCGCGTCCGGTTCCATTCAAGGGAAAGTGTAGGCTAACAATTCGATGAAAGTCCCGTAAACGCGCTTATGTCTCGGTAATTGCCAAGTTCTCCAATTCTGTCTGAATGACCGGCTACTCTTACCTAATCGGGCAATCCGTCCGTAATCGGATAAGAGAATGCCGACGACTCGTTTATCACATTCTTGGTCACGCGCAAGACCAGTCCTGTGTGGAAGCGGAGCCGACTGGTACTGAACCGCTGCGCGATGGATCTCTTTCGGTCACCAGGCGGCTGTCTCTCGCGCATTGAGCCGGTTGCGAATCATTAGGAAGTGCGCGTCACATACCCGTCGCGACAGCGTTGGCTATGCACGCTCCAGATTCTTATCGATGTCGGCGATGTTCCAATTTACCCACACCTGCAAAGGGACCGGCGCTCCAAAATGCGCCAACCCTGCGCTCATCGCAGAGGTCAGGGAGGCGCCATAACCGTTCGAGGCGAGCGATTTGAGCGAATCCACCGTGATCTGCTTCTGCATCTCGGCGACATTCAGGCCCGACTCTTTGGCTCGCTCCACCCTGCCGGTCAGCTCTTCAATGTAGTTCCCCAAGCTCCGCATCACGCTGTGCCCTGACTCCAGCGCTCCATGGCCGCCAAGCACGTGAGCGAAGCCGATCTGCTCGACTGCGTCGAGGGTACGCGGCCACTCCCTTGGATACGCATCCCCCAGGTTGGGAAACCAGCCCATGCAGGCGTCGCCCGTCGCAATCGAGCTTCGCTGCGGGCAGAGGACAAAGATGTCTCCCGCGGAATGTGCCCGACCGTGGAACTCGAGGTGCAAATCGAACGCAGAATCCTGCAGCAAGTACGAGTTGTCGAACGTGATCGTTGGCAGCTCAGGCGAGTAATCCTTCAGTTCCGCGGCATATACCTCTAACTGCCGAATCTGGTCTGCGCAGAATGCCTTTTCCTTTGCTGTCGGCGCTTTTACCGCCTGTTTGCGCAGCGCCTCGATCTGTTCCCGCGCAGCATCCAGCGACGCCTTCGCGCGTGTCACTCCGAGATTCGAGATGAGCTCTTTAGTGGTTGTGCTGGAGATAAAATCCACCGGCCGGCCGGATGCTCGATAGGCTCGGTTTCCCTGCGTGTGATCTCCGTGAAAATGCGTATTGATCACGTATCGCACCGGTTTGTCTGTGACCTCGCGTTTGAGCTGGCCAATCAGAGCGGACGCCGCCGAGGGCCTGCCGTGCGCATCGACCACCACCACGTCCTTCGACCGGACAAACACAACCGCGTTGCAATTGATCATGGCCCGTGACTGCGGACGCGCCTGGGCCAGAAAAACGCCGTCCGCCGCCTTCTGTAAATCAAACAGATGTGCGTCAGGAGCCTGGGCTGAGGCGCGCGCCCATGCGCCCCGGTGCCAGCCCAACTCAACCATCGAAGCGCCCGCGAGCGTTGTGCCCATTAACGAGCGCAGAAAATCCCGGCGCGAGCTCAGGTGCTCCTTCCTGACATGGCTGTGCGCGTGCTTCGCTGGGTGATGTGCGTGCGCATCTGGGTGCGCTTGAGATGAACTGCCGGGATCGCCGGGGTGAGGAGCAGATACCACTGGGGTGACCTCCGCGAAGCCGCGCGAGCATCCCGAATGTTACTGGCCGTAATACCAGTGGTCAATGGGTTCTGGTTGGCTTCAATGCAAATTGACGGGTTTGCGTCCGAATGTGGGCGTGCAATACGAGCGAGTTTCCGTCTTGATGCGCGCATGTTCGTAATACCACTCACCGAGCGCCCCGATTCCTGAAGTCGACTTGTGTGAATCGATCGCAGAAACCCCTGAAACACCGGTAAACCGGGACTTGTTTCGGATCGGAGGCCGACTTACCGGAAGCCAAACGTTGCAATCGTGGCCTGCCGATTTCCGCGGCGACGGGTTGCTCACTGATCACGAACGCATCTTGCCTTAACTCAGCTATTTGGCGTCGCGCATTATTCGAAAAAAACCCTCCCCAACGAAACACATCAAAACGTGTTCGCGAAAGTGAAGCCTCGGGCTGTACAGGAGTCGATTTCCACAGCCAAAATTTCGTTCTTTGTGACCGATGACCTTTACCGTGGAAATAGAAAGCTCATACTGGTTGCGTGCAAGAAGATCTTGAGCACGGTAGAGACAAGAAAAATTTCAGTCCTAAATCTTTATTCCATAATACTTTACCTGCAACTCCTCTGTTTCGAATACTTTGCAGTGATAACCTCAGTACCCCCGAGCCTAAACCCTCTCATATGAATACTTTACGGACATCCCTCAAAAGAATTGTCACCAAGTTGCATCGCGCGAGCGTTACACATGTGGATCCAAAGCACCTTCCAGTCGATCTCGAGGCATTCTCCTGGACCTACTCTCAAGCGACCGGCGAACTGCAGCAAGACCGCGAGCATGTTGCGACTGGCTATTCCGGCGCCGGTGAAGGGAAGAACAATCCTGCCATGCAGAACGTGGCCAACGTTGGCCCAATCCCTCGTGGAAACTGGACCATCATCGGTCCTCCGACGGATACGCGCGACCACGGCCCCTGCGTATTGCGCCTGGAGCCCGCTGCCGAGACCGACACTCGCGGTCGCAGCGGTTTTCTCATCCATGGAGATTCCAAAGCCCAGCCCGGAACCGCTTCTCACGGTTGCATCATTTTGCCGCGGGCCGTTCGCGAAGAGGTGTGGCAAAGTGGCGATCGTGATCTTGAGGTTCTCGCGGGAGTTTCTGTGAGGAAGCGAAAAGGAGAGCCAGACGAATAGATTTGCTCCCGTCTGCCGCGCGGCGCGCCGCCCCTGCGCTTTGCACGGACCCGCAACGAAAAGTATTCGACGCCGGTTACCAACCGTGCTTCATGGCCTGCGCGAATCTATCTGCAGGCAACGTGTTCAGCACGTCCTCTTTGGTGAGCCAGGCGCGGCGCGCTTGCAAAACTCCGTAGCGGATTTTTTCCATGTGCGACGTGTGATGGGAATCGGTATTGATGACGATCTTCACGCCGTGCTGCTTGGCCTGACGCAAATGATTGTCGTTCAGGTCCAGCCGATCCGGATACCCGTTCAACTCCATCGCGACTTTGTGTTTTGCGGCCACGCTCAATACCGCATGCATGTCGAATGGATAGGAATCACGACGCAGCTGGATCCGGCCCGTGGGATGTCCGATGAGCGAGACGTGCGGGTTCTCGATGGCTTTGATCAACCGCTCGGTCATCTTCGCCCCCTCCATGTTGAAGACCGAGTGCACGCTTGCGATGACGATATCCATTTGCGCCAGGACGTCATTGGAGAGATCCAGATCCCCCTCGGCGAGAATGTCCACTTCCACCCCGGCAAAAACGGTGATGCCTTCCATTTTCTTGGCCGCTTCGCGGATGCGCTGGATGTGCTCGACGGCACGTTTGTCATCCAGGCCGTTGGCGAAGGCCAGATTCTTGGAATGATCCGTGATGGCCATGTATTGATAACCGCGCTCCTTGGCGGCTTGAGCCATCTCCTCAATCGTGTTGCGGCCATCCGTTTCGACGGTGTGCATGTGCACGTCGCCTTGCAGGTCGGTTTGCGTGATCAGGCGGGGCAGCGCATGGTTTTGCGCAAGATCGATCTCACCCAGGTTCTCGCGCATCTCCGGCGGAATGTAATCCAGGTTGAGCCTGGCGTAGATTTCTTCTTCAGTTTTTCCCGCGACCGGTTTCTCACCTTCCAGTGTTGCCAGGCTGTATTCATTCAGCGTGTATCCCATCTTGAGAGCGCGCTGGCGAAGAGCGACGTTGTGCGCCTTCGATCCCGTGAAATACTGCATGGCTGCGCCAAACGACTCCGGCGGCAGAAGGCGTACATCGACCTGCATGCCATTGCGCACATGGAAGCTGATTTTGTTGTCGCCGCTGGCAATGACGTCCATCAGCGGCGGATACTGCCCGACGTAGGCGATGGCTTTCTGCCGGCCCTCCTCCGTAGTGCACGCACTGCCTGTGACCAGAATATCGAGGTCCCCTACAGTTTCGCGCCCACGGCGCAGCGATCCTGCAGGAGTAATCTTGTCAATGCCGGGAAATTTCTCTACGTAAGCAGTGATCTTCTCGCACTCGATCTCCGCCGTATCGATAAGGAACCGGCCGCCGATGCGGCGATAATCTTCGATTGCCTTGAGCAGCTTGGCTTCGTGCTTCTCGCCCATGCGGGGCAGTTCGCGAAGTTTTCCCTCGCGGGCAAGCTTCTCCACGCCGTCTACGTCGCAGATCTTGTAGGAACTCCAGATCAGCGCAATTGTCTTCGGTCCCAAGCCCTGAATTTTCAGCAGTTGCAGCATCGAAGGGTGATATTTCGCGAGCAGTTCGGCTTGCACGGCGAGCTTGCCGGTGTTGAAGAGTTCCTGCAGGTTGCTGAGCATGCCTTTGCCCACGCCGGGAATGGCGAGGACCTGCTTGGGATCGCCGATAATGTCTTTGATCTGGTGGGCGTGGCTCTCGATCGCCTGGGCAGCGTTGCGGTAGGAGCGAATGCGGAATGAATCCTGCCCGTCGATCTCCAGCAGGTCGGCAGTCTCGTAGAGAATATTGGCGATACCCTTGTTATCCACGCCTTAAAGATAAACAAGATCGGAGAGCAGGGCTAGGTGGCAGGAGACGTTGCCGAAACCCCTCCTGCCACAGACGAGTGCAATTTGCAGTGCCTGCAGGAGCCCGCCGAGACTCGAATCAGGCCACTTTCACCACATTGGCCGCCTGCGGACCTTTTTGACCTTCGGCGATTTCGAACTCAACCTGATCACCCTCCTGCAGGCTCTTGTATCCCTCGGAGCTGATTGCGCTGTAGTGAACGAAAACATCTGGCCCATCGTTGCGTCCAATGAACCCGTACCCTTTCGCGTTATTGAACCACTTCACTGTACCTTTCAAGCGATCCACCTCAACCCCCTTCTTTCGCACGCCCTTTCATCGGGGGTAAGGACGTGCACGCAGCGTTAGGATGCAGTTTGTGAATGAAGGGTAAATATGGCAATCGCAGTCTTGGCGCCCAAAATGGCGCAACT
This sequence comes from Acidobacteriota bacterium, assembly GCA_046723715.1. Classification (GTDB taxonomy): domain Bacteria; phylum Acidobacteriota; class Terriglobia; order Terriglobales; family Acidobacteriaceae; genus Sulfotelmatobacter. Next base: position 34,846 of record JBKOUZ010000046.1, read on the forward strand.
TAGCGGACAACCGCCGGCGGGGCTCGGGCAACTCAAAAGGGTTCAGCTAATTTCGGAATTTAGCGCAGGAGGGCGTTCTTGCCGTGCTTCTCCCACGCTCGGTCCAGCCAGAGGACGGAAGAAATCGTCTTGGCGTCGCGGATCGTACCCTTCATAACCATGTTTAACGCAGCTGGCAGCGGGAACATTCGCTTGCGAATGATTTCGTCCTCTTCGGGTTCGGCGATTCCGATCTGCAGGCCTGTCGCGAGATAGACGGCCATGGTTTCCGCCATGAATCCTGGGCTGGCATAAAACTTCAGAATGCGGCGCCAGCGGCTCGCGCGATACCCGGTCTCCTCAATCAACTCGCGCTGGGCCGCCTTCAATTCGTTTTCGCCTGGATCAATGCGCCCCGCGGGCAATTCCCACAGATAATCGCCCGCGGCATGCCGGTATTGGCGTTCCAGCAGCACGCGCGGGACGGAGCGAGAGTCGTCGACAGCCAACACTACGACTGAGCCGGAGTGGTGAATGAGGTCGCGGCGAACTTTCACGCCACCGGGTTCCTGCACCTGGTCGGTGGTGATCCAGAAGACTGGTCCTCGGTAAACGACTTTGGAAGAAATGATGCGGGCGGAGCTCTTGGTTTTCGATTTCGGCGAAGCAGATCTGGCCATGCTTCCAATATAAAGCACGGGCTGGCCGCGTTAGTTACTGCTTCTGCTATGCTGCCTCGCATGGAACGTAAGAAGCGCGTTGCCATCGTTGGCGCCGGACGCCTCGGCAGTGCGCTGGCAACGGCGCTGCACGATGCGGGCTTTAGCGTCGATGCGATTGTCGCGCGCACCCAGGCGAAAGCGAACAAGAGAGCAGCCGCTTTGGCCCAACTTGTCGGTGCGAGGGCGATTGTGGAGATCACGCGCTCTAGGGCGGATGTGGTGTGGTTTTGCGTTCCGGACTCCGACATCGCGAGCGCAGCAACTGCTCTCGCCAACAAGATCCCATGGCAAGGAAAAATCGCACTGCATTCCAGCGGAGCATTGACCAGCGACGAATTGAGCAGCCTGCGCAGCAGGGGAGCGGCTGTGGCTTCAGTGCATCCTCTGATGACATTCGTCAAAGCAGGCAGGCCGGGACTGGCAGGAGTCGCCTTCGCCGTAGAAGGAGATCCCCTCGCCGTGCGATTCGCCCGCAAGATAGTGCGGGAGTTAGGTGGAAACGCGTATCCAATTCGGAAACAGGATAAGGGCGCATACCACGCGTGGGGAACGTTCGCTTCGCCGCTGCTGACTGCTTTGCTGGCGACCACGGAGCAGGTAGCGAAGCTTGCGGGTGTGCAAGGAACGGAGGTCCGGAGGCGGATGATTCCTATCCTCTCGCAGACGCTGGCGAACTATGCGGAATTGGGAGCGGCGCGAGGATTCAGCGGGCCCATTATTCGTGGAGATGTGGGGATCGTGAAGCGTCACCTCGGCGTGCTGCGTGCTTCGCCGGCAGCAAGGGAAGTTTACGTGGCGCTGGCGCGTGCAGCCGTGCAGTACCTTCCTGCAAAGAACAGAGCGGCGCTCAGGCATTTACTTAAACGGTAAGGATGCGTGGTATCCCTCAGGATGTTAGTGACTTCGGTTGACAAATTTTCCAGGTCCAAGCTATCAGCGCGAGCACGGCAAAGGGAAGAGAGGCGGCGGTCCGCATGGGGAGCGCGAAAATACGAACGGCATAAAACGCTTCGGAAGAAATCCAGCCACGTACAACAAGCAGGGCGAAGGCGGAGCACCAGGGCCAAACTAGCACCGTAGCTCCGGCCAAGAGCAGCGCCCGCTGAATGCGTCCTGCCGCAGCGAACTCGCGACGATAGCGCAGGACGAGAAGAATTCCTGGAATAAGAATGATGTGATCGTAGATGGCTTGCCCAGGGAGCAGGGTGATGGTGGTGATAGCCAATAACAGCCCAAGCGTGAACCAGAACCGGAGCGAGTCCTGAACTGCGCGTCGATTCCTCCAGGCGATGGATAGACTCACCGCCAGCAGAATGACAATTACCACCGAGGCTACATATTTCGGAACCGTCGGTCCGAGCAGCATGGTGATGAGTGGTGGCAGGGCGTAGTTGTGATATCCGAGCAGGACGCCGATCCACTCACTGATCCAGTGAGGCCAGATCCAAAGCGATCCCAGCGTAAGTGTGAGAGTGGCAGCCAGAAAGCCTTGCCAGAAACGCGCGCGTCCTCTGTCCGAAAAACTCCACAGCAGGAGATAGAGAATTGCCAGCGAGGTCACCTGCGGTTTAATCAGCGTCAGGCCGCATAGTATTCCGCCAAGAGTCAGGCGATTGTTCCGGATCGCGAGCGCGGCGCCAGCCAGAAAAAATCCCACGAAAAGTCCGGGTTGCAGCGCGAAGAAGGCTTCGAGCAACTCGTAGGTTCCCAGAGTGAGCACGATGAGCACTGCGCGCCACATAGGGTGCAAATCCCAGCGCAGAGCTTTCAACCACATCCAGATGCCAAGGGCTGTGAGTACGGGCAACATCAGGGTCAAAACGATTCTGAGAGAAGGGAAGTCGAGCAGAGTAGACGGCCAGAGCAGCAGGTCGGTAAAGGCGGGATATGCATATTGACGGTAGTCGATGGGCGGGTCGAACTTGTTGCGCGGGTCGAGAGGGCGACCAAAAAGCCCCGTCTGGATTTCACGGGTCATTTGGTAGCTATAGAGATCATGATGCCCGGCGCGGGAGTCACGCGCGGTGAGCCAGATGGGATAGAAATCGTCGCCGAAGGAGTACCCGTTGCCCAGACCTATCGAGGAACGCACCTGCAGCATGCGGGGAATGAACAGACCGAGATGGTAATAGACCATCGAAGCCGCGCCGATACACGCCAGTGCTAAGCCGAGCGCGGGTATCACTTGGGTGCGTCGAAATTCTGAATCAACGTCAGCCATGGACCACAGGATCAGGAAAAACCCCACTACTCGCGCCAAAGGAACGCGACCAATGGGGCACCCAAACTAGATGAGAGTACACAGGTTACGTTGACGTGAAAAGGTGCCCCAGCTTGGCTTTCTTGGTTTTCAAATACTCTTCCGCGTGCTTGCTGGGGATGACTTCGCAGGGAACGCGCTCTACGACCTGCACTCCGGCGCGTTCGAGAGCCTGCACCTTATCAGGATTATTGGAGAGCAAGCGCACGCGGGTCACTCCGAGGGTCTTGAGAATTTCGCCTGGGAGCGTGAAATCGCGGTGGTCGGCTTTGAAACCGAGGCGCTCGTTGGCTTCCACGGTATCGAGACCGGCATCTTGCAATTCGTAAGCCTGGAGTTTCGCCATCAGTCCGATACCGCGGCCCTCTTGCTGTTCGTAGATGAGAATTCCGGCGCCTTCCTCGGCAATCATTGCCAGCGAAAGTTCAAGCTGCTGGCGGCAGTCGCAACGCAGGGAATGGAAAACATCTCCGGTGAGGCACTGCGAGTGGACGCGGACAAGGGCCGGGGCGGACGTGACATCTCCCATGACCAAAGCAACAGCTTCTTCGACGCGGCGGTCACCGTCTTGCCCGGTCTGAGCGCGGAAGCCGTGGATGCGGAACTTTCCCCAGCGGGTGGGGAACTCCGCGGAGGCTATCTGCCTTATTTCGCTGGGCACATTATCCATTATAGGGCTTGGCACGCAGACATAAAGGGAGGATTGTCCCGCGGCTTCGCGTCGGCGCGTTTGATCCCATCAAGAGGGATGAATCACATTTTTCGGCCGGGTGAAGAGTATCTCAAAGACCAGCAGTGAAGCGCCTATCACGATCGCGCTATCTGCCAAATTGAAGACCGGCCACTGATACTGCTTCACATACAACAGTAAGAAATCGACAACCCGCCCGCTGGCAACGCGATCCCATAAATTTCCTATCGCACCGCCGAGGATGAGCGAGAGTGCGGCTCCGGTCAGAGTTACGCCATGCTCCTGTTTCCACAGCAGCACCAGCACAACCATCATGGCCATCACTGAAAATCCAATCAGGAGCCCAGTTTTCCAGTGCGATGTGGAATCGGCAAAGAGGCTAAATGCTGCGCCGGTGTTTTCGGTATGCGTAATGCGGAAAAATCCGGGGATGATCTGGATATGGGCATACATGCCGACATGAGTTGCCACCGCTCGCTTGCTCCAGCGGTCGAGCAGCACAACCGATAACGCGATCAGAAGGTGTATGGCGCGCGCGCTGTTGGTGGTCATGCCGTAGGCTGGGTTTCCAATTCTTTCAACACTGCGCTGCAGCGCTCACAAACTGTGGGATAGGTCTTGTCCTCGCCAACGTGCGTGGAATAATTCCAACAACGATCACATTTTGCGCCCTCAGCTTTCTTTACTTCGACGTGTACGCCGCCGGTGCCGTTTCCGGAACCCTGCACAAGTGTGACGGCCGAAACGATGAAGAGATAGCGAAGTTGAGCCGCGTGGCATTTCAAGACCGAATAAACCGGTTCTGAAGCGGTAATGATCAGCTGTGCTTCCAAACCTTTTCCGATGCCCTTAGTGTTTCGTTCCTCTTCCAATGCCTTCAGTACCTGCTCGCGGACACTCAGCAGCGTTGTCCAGTCCTGCAAAGTCTGGGGATCGCTCTCGGGAACCGGCGCCCCGAACAGATCGTCGGCATTGGGAAACAGAGCAATGTGCACACTTTCCACCCTATTCGGAACGTTGGGCAGGTGTTGCCACACTTCCTCGCAGGTGAAAGTCAAAATCGGCGCCAGCAACCTTGTCATTGCTTCGCAGATGCGCCATATGGCAGTTTGCCCGGAGCGGCGCCCTATGGAATTCGGAGCATAGGTGTAGAGACGATCTTTGATGATGTCGAAGTAGAACGCACTGAGCTCGACAACGCAGAAGTGATTCACCCGGTGGTAAATCTTGTGGAACGCAAAGTCGTCATACCATTTGCGCACATCCCGGGTAAGCGACCAGGTCTGCCGCAGCATGTACTGATCGAGCGGATCCATTTTGTCAAACGACACCGCGTTTTTCTGCGGATCGAAGTCGTACAAGTTTCCCAGGGCATTTTTGAAGAGTTTGTTGCGGATTTCCCGATAATTCTCGCCAACGCGCTGCATGAGCGCTTCGGAGCCAACGACGTCTTCTCGGAAGTCGACCGAGGCCACCCAGAGCCGGACCACTTCTCCGCCCAAGCGGCTGGAGATGTCCACCGGATCGACATCGTTGCCACGCGATTTGGACATGGCTTGGCCCTTCTCGTCGAGCGTCCAGCCCGGAGTAACCACGCCCTTATACGGAGGCGTCTGGTGCGTGCCCATGGCGCACAGAAGGGAAGATTGAAACCAACCGCGGTACTGATCACCGCCTTCGAGATACAAATCTGAAGGCCATGGATAGTCAGGTTCGTCGGCCACCAGGGCGAGATAGCTCGCGCCAGACTCCAGCCAGACGTCGAAAATATCCGTCTCTTTCTCGAATTTCGCGCCCCCGCAGTGAGGACACTTTGTGCCTGCTGGAAGAATGTTGTCGGATTCAGGAGTGAACCAGGAGTCAGCGCCGGACTTGGCAAACAGTTCCACCACTCTTCGATTCACTGCCTTGTCGTTGAGCGGCTTGCCGCAATCGCCACACAGAAATACGGCAATGGGAACACCCCATACACGTTGTCTGGAGATACACCAATCCGGGCGGGTCTCAATCATGTTGGACAAGCGCTCTTCGCCCCAGGCCGGATCCCACTTCACTTTCCTGATTTCCCGCAGGGTGCGAGAACGCAGCGTATCGTTCTTGCCCGCGCCGCCCGGCATGGGCGTTTCCATGGAGATGAACCACTGCTCGGTGGCGCGAAAGATCACTGGATTGTGACAGCGCCAGCAGTGCGGATACGAGTGTTCGGTTTTCTCCGTATGCAACAGCGCTCCGCGGCTGCGCACCAGGTCGATGATGGGCTGGTTGGCGTCCCACACTCGCTTGCCGGTGTACTCGGGGAGTCCGTTGCGCAGGATACCTTTCTCGTCCACGTTGCTGGTGGCATCCAGCCCGTATTTCATACCGGTCATGAAATCTTCGGCGCCGTGCGAAGGAGCGGTATGGACAACGCCCGTTCCGGTGTCCATCGTGACGTAATCGGCGAGGACACCCAGAACCTTGCGATCGAGAAACGGATGTTGGAAGTTCAGGCGCTCCAGCTTGCGTCCGGGGAATTGCGCGAGCGGTTTCGGATCTGCAAGATTGCATTTTGCCGAGACCTCCCCCGCTAATTTCGAGGCGACGATGAAAACTTCTCCGCGAGACTCGAGGGCAACATATTCTTCGTCCGGGTGGAACGCGACCGCCATGGAAGCCGGCAGCGTCCATGGCGTTGTCGTCCAGATGATGGTAGAGACCGCCTTGCCTGCAAGGGCCGCATCGATCACAGAGGGATCGTCCAGCAATCGATATTTCACCCAGACGGTACTGCTGGTGTGGTTCTCGTACTCCACTTCCGCTTCAGCCAGCGCAGTTTCGTCGTGCATGCACCAGTAAACCGCGCGCAGGCCCTTGTAGACGAATCCGTTCTCGTAAAACGAAAAGAACGTTGACAGCACCACTGACTCATACTGCGGAGTCATGGTCGCGTAGGGGCGGTCAAATCGACCGAAGACGCCAATGCGCTTGAACTGCTTGCGCTGCAGATCAAGATATTTTTCGGCATATTTTCGGCAGGCAGCGCGCACGGCGGTAGCCGCCATCTGCAGTTTCTTTCCACCAAGTTCTTTATCAACCTTGATTTCAATGGGGAGACCATGACAATCCCAGCCAGGAACGTAGGGCGCGTCGAATCCTGCCATGGTCTTCGACTTGACGATGAAATCCTTCAGGCACTTGTTCAGCGCGGTACCCATGTGGATCGGTCCACTTGTATACGGGGGCCCGTCGTGCAGGATGTAGCGCGGTGCACCTTGCCGAGCTTCCCGTATACGCTGGTAAATCCCCATTTGCTCCCACCGTTCGAGGGTTTTGGGCTCGTTCTGGGGCAAGTTAGCCTTCATAGGGAAGGCAGTCTGGGGCAAATTGATCGTCTTCTTCAGTTCGAACGGCACCTAGTGGCGTCTCCCAAATGCTTGAATCTTCTCATTATAGGGAGTGTGGGTGAGGAACGTCCATGCGATGGGAAAACACCCTCATTCACTCAAGCCGGGCAGCGAGCTGGAAAACCGAAGTCACCCGTTTTTTGAAGCCATGCGTCCGGAAAGGACATGTCTATATGCCGTTCGGGCCGTGATCCTAAATGCACTGTTGAAAAGGAGCGAACTAGAGGTACAATTTTACGAGGCGCAAAGTTCTTGGCCCAACGGTCTGTTGGGGGCAGGGGCCACTTTCGCCAATAAAATTAGACTGGAAATTGAAGCAACTTGTCGGGAGTGCCGCTCATCTTTCTAAGAAGCACGTGTCACGTGAGTTAGCTTCCACGCAGCGCAGCATTCATATCCAGAATCGCAATTATGGGATCCGAACACGTCAATCCGACTGGTCCCGGCGGTGAGCCGGAACTGCACCTGCTCATAACGGATAAACAATTCGAAGAGCCTCTCTACAAGTCCCTGTTCCGTGAACTGGATGAGTTTTTCTTCCCCAAAAAACTTCCACCCCTCAAGCTGGAATCGAAGCCGGAACCGGTCAGAGATATCTGGGGGTTCTACGACTACAAAAAGAATGGCGTACTGGGATCAACCGGCGTGCACTTCCTGATTGTTGCTGTGGTGGTCGCAGGCGCGCTGATCGAACGTCGCATCGTAAAAGCCGCGCCGCAACCGGCGAAGGTTACAGTGACACTGGTTGACCCAGGCGACATTCCGGCGTTAAAACCCTCCAAGACACAGGTCGGGGGTGGCGGCGGGGGTGGCGATCGCGACGTTCTGCAGGCGAGCAAGGGCAAGTTGCCGAAGCTGTCGATGCAACAGATCACTCCGCCGGTGGTGGTTGTGCGGAACGAGCATCCCAAATTGGCCGTGGAACCCACCATCGTGGTTCCGCCTCAAGTGCAGCTGGCTTCCAACAACATGCCGAACCTTGGTGATCCCATGGCCCATGCCATTCTGCCTTCAAACGGCACGGGATCCGGTGGTGGTATTGGAAGCGGCAGCGGCGGCGGAGTCGGATCGGGCAAGGGTCCCGGATTCGGACCGGGCGAAGGCGGCGGTACGGGCGGCGGGATTTTCCATGTCGGCGGCGGTGTCTCAGCTCCCCGCACTATCTATGCGCCCGAGCCGGAGTTTTCCGAAGAAGCTCGCAAGGCGAAATATCAGGGCGTGTGCACGTTGTCCTTGGTCGTCCGTTCCGATGGACGCCCCAGTGATATCAGAGTCTTGAGCAGTCTTGGTATGGGCCTCGACGAAAAAGCTATCGAAGCGGTGAAGAACTGGAGATTCGAGCCCGCCATGAAAGACGGTCACCCCGTCAGCGTGCAGATAGCCGTAGAGGTTGATTTCCACCTTTACTGATATTCACATCATGACTTCATAGCCACGATAGGGAAGTACCCAGCAGTCTCCCCCTGGCTTCAAGAAGTTTCTTCCACTTTTCGCAGCACGGCGAAGTGCAGCAGTTTGCGAAGCTGGAATCCTAATCGCTCATAAAGACTAATTGCCCTTACCTTGTCTTGCCTCACGTGCAGGAAAGCTGTCTCTCCGCGCTCTCGTATTCGGTGCATGATCTCGGTGATTAACAGCCCAGCGTAACCTTTGCCGCTATGCTCAGGATCAGTACACACTGCGCTGATCTCGGTATATCTGGGTACTTTGAGCCGTTCCCCCGCCATGGCAACCAGCTTGCCCCTGTCGCGCAGGCCAACATAAGTTCCCAGTTCGTGAGTGCGAGTGCCGAACGGGCCGGGTTTTGTCCTCGCGGTCAGTGCCAGCATCTCGGGTGAATCAGCTGGTCCTAATTCGAGAAGCTCATAGCCGTTCGATGGCGTGGTACGGGCAGGCTTCTCCGCGACCATTTGCAGCAGGGGAGCACCAACGACAAATTCCCACCCAGGGCGCTGACTGTATGGGTCATCCAAAAACACCGCTGCTGTATTGCCGGCAGCGACTAGTTTCGACAGGGAAGCGTAGCCCGCATCGTTCGGTTCTTCGAATCCGCTTAGCGGCGAGACCTCGTGAACGAAGCGTCGTGCGCGATGTCCAATTTCTGCGAATTGCGCCTGTCTGGTAGTGAGCGCCTGCCAGATGACATTGTCGAGTGAGTGCATCGTTGTCGCTCGATACTTTGATTTCTGTGCCGCGTGGCGGACACATTAATTATTTGTCCCAGGCTGGCGCTATCCGGTTCTTGCGAATGAACCAAGAAATGAGGTAGGTTACGTCGACAAAGGCCAGCAAATAAGGCGAGATTGCGAATCAGATTTCACTCTTTTAAATCCACGTGCTGTACGCTTTCGATCGGCAAGCCCAGGAATCTTTGCCCCAGTTGTTGAAACTTCCGAGTCGAATCGGTTGCGAAGAATTTCAGCCGCGCATTTGCCCGCCGCTCCTCGCAATCCTGAGTTGAAGACAGCACAAGATCGTGAAAACGCGTGGCCACCACCTGCGCGGTGGACTCCGCGGAATCCACAATATTCACGTGACCCGGGGTGACCCGCTGCAACAATGGCTTAAGCAACGGGTAATGCGTGCAGCCGAGCACCATTGTGTCCGCGTCATGAAAACCGTCCGCGAAAGCCTCGGCCAGATAGATGCGCGCAACTTGCTCGGTCACCGGATGTTCCACCCATCCTTCTTCGACCAGGGGAACCAGTAATGGGCAAGCTTTTTCCCGGGCGCTCAGGCCGCGAGCCTCTAAAGCAATTCGATAGGCGTGGCTGCTTACCGTGGCCTGAGTTCCTATAACTACGGTCTTGCGGTTCTTGCTCGCTGCCGCCGCGGCATTGGCTCCAGGCTCGACCACACCGATAACGGGTACATCAGCGGCTGACACGATCTGATCCAATGCCAGAGCCGTGGCGGTGTTACACGCGATCACAAGCATTTGAGCGCCATGCGACTCAAGATAATGCGCTGCTTCGACGGCGTAGCGCGCCACCGTTTCCACTGACTTTGACCCGTAGGGAAGACGCGCTGTATCACCGAAATAGGCGTAGTCGGCGTCGGCAATCAGTTCAAGGAGAGCTTTAAGAACGGTCAGGCCTCCGAAGCCCGAGTCGAATACGCCAATGGTGGGACGTCTCGCTGTCATGTGCTGGGATGGATGATAACAGCGTGCAACGGGGAAGGTGACCAGAGGGCCTGCGTCCACGCATGCTAAGAGCGGTGAACCCTGCCGGCCATCGGCACCGCCGAAACATCAGCCGCGCGTCCACAGCAGGGCCCAGGGGGAATGGGAGCTCCATGCGGACAGGTTTTCGGATGGCCCAGAAAAGTGCAGATCTTGTCTGTGGCTTCTGGTGACAGAATGTGCTCGAATTTGCAGGCCTGCTGCTCGATCTCGGTTTCGCTATCCATGGCCAGGCTATCAGTAAATAACCGCTCTGCGAGACGATGGCGGCGGATAATGCTGCCGGCGAGCTCCCGTCCGCGAGGTGTGAGTTCAACGACCATGGTGCCGTCTCCGACGGAGGCCGACACCGGCTTCAGGGCGTCATGACAGGGGTTCACGAACGGTTTGTGGTCGTGTATCTCCGGCGGATGCGGCGCTGCCACGACGTGTCCCAGTTCGATCATTTTTTCGATGGCCAAGCTTACGGGCAACGCGCCGTGCACTTCCATGCGCTCAACTTCGGCGATCTCGCCGTGCTCAGCCAATACCCACAGTTCTTCCAGCACCTCGTCCAATTGCTCTTCGTCTGCCAGTGAAAAGATTTCCTGCGAAGCAATTTTTCCGTGGTGCAGTTCAATGCGGCGATCAGCCAATCGCGCGACCACTGGATCGTGCGTGACCATCACGATGGTGCGCCCCTGCTGATGGAATTCGCGCAGCAGGCGCAACACGATTTCTTCGTTCTGCGCGTCCAAATTGCCGGTCGGTTCGTCTGCCAGGATGATTCGAGGGTCATTAATCAGTGCCCGCGCAATGCAGACCCGCTGTTGTTCTCCTCCGGACAATTGCGAAGGCAGATGGTGAGCGCGATCTCCCAGGCCCACGCGCGCCAACGCTTCGACTGCTTCCTTTTCATCGGTCATGCTGTGGAAGTATTGCGCCAGCATTATGTTCTCGACCGCCGTAAGAAACGGAATCAGGTGAAATTGCTGGAAAATAAACCCAATCTTCTCGGCGCGAACGCGGTTGAGTTCGGCGGCCGAGATGCCAGCAACGTTTTGTCCGTCCAGCCAGATCTCGCCGGAGGAAGGGCGATCCAGGCAGCCGATAAGATTCACCAGCGTTGACTTGCCCGAACCTGAGGGACCCATGATCGAAAGCCATTCCCCGGAAGCGACGTGCAGGGAAATGTGATCGAGAGCATGAATGGCGCCCGAATCTTTTCCGCCACTATTTCCGGCTTCTTTGGCAGGGTAGAGCTTGGTTACGTTCTTGATCTGAATCATTTCACTCTCCCCTCAGGATAACCGCCGGCTGCACGCGGCGCAGCAATGAGATCGGAAGAATGGCCGAGAGCAAAGTGACAAAGATGCTTCCGCCGATCACGATCGGCAAGACACTGAAGCGCGGTACTACGGCGGCGTGGAAATTGGCGCGTCCAATCCAGGCTGCAATGCCAAGACCCACAATGAATCCCAGTACCGCCCCGGTAGCGCCCAGGGCCGCAGCCTCCATTGCAAAGAAGCCGTTGAGCAGTCGTCCCGACGCTCCTAGCGCTTTCATGATCGCAAAATCGCGTCTTCTGTCGAATACCCAACCCATCAGCGTAGATAGCACGCACAGCGCTGCCGTCAAAATGATCAGTGCGGCGGCCGCGAAAAGAGTGGCGCGAGTCTTGCCCAGGACGCGGGCTTCTCCTTCCATGATCTGGCGAACCGGGCGAACATCCGCCGCAGGCATTTCCTGGCCCAACTGGTCCAGCACTCGCGCGACTTCCTCGGGGGATCCGCTTGCGGCCACTTCGACGCTGGAGGGTTGAACTCCTGTCCACTTCACGAAATCGGGCAGCGATATATACACGCGGCTATCCTCGGCCGCCCCTGTCTGAACCGTACCTGCGGGACTGACAGTCAGAGTCTTTCCCTGGAACTTCAAATCGAACGCCTGATTCTTTGGCGAGACAAGAGGCAGGGCGCGGACTCCGATAAGAGCCTGATCGGCAGCCGAGGGCCACTTTGAAACGGACCACCACTGGTCTAATTGACGCACACGGTCGAAATCCGTGCCGGCAACCACGACCGCATGACCATCTGCAGTCCTTGCGACCACCAACCCGAATGGGGCTGCCACACCGTGTCCTCTTAAAATAGAATCCACGCGCGCCAGCGCGTCTGAAGGAAGCGAGCCACCGTCTTTTCCGACCAGGATGATGTTGGCGCCGTAATTGCGGAACTCACGGCGAAGCTTTGCCTGCACGTCGATATAGAGGTTGAGCATGGCGGTTGCGACCGCGGCTGCGACCACCATGGCGAACAAAGCAGAGGCCGCTCTGCCCCGGCGCAAAATCGCCGCGCGGATCAACATGCGAAGCAGCATCGAGTGATGCGGCGCACGCTCGCGCCTGGCCAGGAGATCTTGCGCGGGATGTGATAGGGGCGCGCTCATAGCTCGCTTCGTAGCGCGAATACCGGATCCAGCCCAACTGCCCGCCGGATCGCCGCCGCGCTACCCACAAACGTGACGATTACCGCAATCGCCAGGATGACCGGGAGGAGCACCGGCGAAATGGAAATATCGGAACTGAAGATGGAATGCCCGATCTGGTGCGCCAGCATCGTGCCGATACCAAAGCCCACAATGCCGCCAAGCAACGCGAGCAGGGTGGCTTCGGCGAAGAATACTGAAGCCACAATGAGTTTGCCCGCGCCGAGTGCCTTCATCAATCCCACTTCCGTGCGACGCTCAAAGATCGTGGTTGCCATTGCAGCCGACACCGCCAGCGCGGAAGCCAGCAGGGCGGCCACAGTGATCAGGAAGATCAGGCCTTCGATTCGCGTCAATACCGCGCCTTCATTCTGCGAAACTTGCCGGATTTGCGTGGCATTAGAGTTTGGAATCGCCTCGGTAAGCTGCAAGGCAATGGCCTGTGGATAAGGTGTGCAGTACCAGCGATCATAGATGGCCCCGGACAGGCTTTTCGGATCGCGGCGTGCAAACGCATCTTCGGGCTTGGTAAGAGCGCTCACGTACACGCGGCGGACCGCCCCCGGTCTGCCCAGCAGATCTTGCGCCAGCCGCAGGGGGGCGACGATTTCGTCATCCTCCGCGCCGCCGCTCGACAGTATGCCGCTGACGTGCATTTGCCGTCCTGAGACGTTCAGCATGCTACCGGCATTGGCGCCGATGCGAGGCGCCAGCCTCTCGCCTACGAGGACATCGGCCGATTCATCGCTGGGCCATGCGCCTGACACCTTCCACCAGGGATGCGTGTTGCGTACCCCCGTGTTGAACTCTTCGGACCCAAACTTAAGTCGCTTCGCAAAATACGTTCCGAGCAGGGTGACATCGTGTCGCTTCCCCTCATGCTCCAGCGTCGTATTGACCGGCAGCATGGGCGCGAACCCGGTGATGTTGTTGTGCCAGAAGATTCCCTTAATCTTCGGCAGGTCAGCTTCGTTCAGGAAGGCTCCGTCGGTGGGAGGCTTGAGATTCACTCCTCCGATCTCGACGTCGAGCGAATCCTCTTGCGGAGTTACCACCAGATTAGCGCCAATGGTTCGGAGCTCACGATTGATTTTGTCGCCAATGTCGGTGGCCACTGCGATCATCGCCGTCGCAACCGTTACGCCCAGAGTGATGGCGGCTCCGGCCAGGATCTTGCGTCGTTGCTGCCGGCGAAAGGACTCGTAAACCAGGCGCACGAACATGGACTATGGTTGTCCGAACATGCGGCTTCCGGCCGCGACGTCCGCCTCCTCGATGATGATCGCATCGCTTGTCTGGGTCGCTTTGAGCGGGACAGGGTTGCATCCGCCCGGGGTCCCGACCGATTGCGGGTTGATGGGTGCCGCACAGTTCTTACAAACTACGCCGGTCGCGGTCTTGTAAAATCCCACGGAGCCGCAGATTTCGCAGGCATCAAACACGGTTGCCACCTTTCCATCCGGCTTTTGGTAAAGCCAAAACCGAATATCGGTGCCGTTCTCCTTTGCCTGAAACCGGTGCAGGTCGCCATCGGAGACTTGCGCCAGCGGAATCGAGAGCTTGCCCTGGGTGAAGCTTACAACCGCAGCCGGAGAAAGTGCGCTAACGTTCTTGGTGTAAACGAATTCGGCAGTGACCATGGCGATGAACACGAAAGCGAAGCTGTACACCGAAGCCATCCACAAGCGCTCGCGACGCGCCGTCCAGGCTGCTTTGCGACGTGCCGCCGGAGAAGCGTCCGGCGAAACGACAGGCGCACGCCGCTTGGCTTCAAAGAGCACCATCAAGGCCGCCATGGCAAAGATCGTCACGAAGAAGAACCAGTCGTTACTGACGATCGGCCCGATGATCGCCATCTCCCGTTTGGAAGAGGCAATCACTCCGCTTTCAGAGAGTTCATGCAGGCCGGAGATCAGCAACTGTGCGGCGACCAGGAACATAATCGCGGTCGTCACCTTGAAGAACTTCTGCAGGTTGATGCGCACGCTGCCTTTTACGAACATCACGCCAAAAGCGATGGCGCATAACACGCCAAGCAATGTTCCCAGGAAACTCATCAGTTCGGTCGAGTTCAGCGAAACCGCGGACAGGATCAGTACCGTTTCCGCGCCTTCCCGCAGCACCATCAGAAAAATGAAAATGAAAAGCCCGAACCATGCGTCGTTTCCCGCCAGCAATCCGACTTTTCCCTCGATTTCACCCTTCAGCTTACGGCTGGTCTTCATCATGAAGACGACCATCGTGACCACGAAAAAGGCTGCGACCAGCATGATCCAGCCTTCGAAGACATCTTCGTTGAGATGGGCGCGGGAAATAACAACGGCCACGCCAATGCTGCCCAGGAAGGCGGCTGCAAGCGCGGCATAGACCGTTTTCCGGAGTTCGGCCCGACCGATTTTTGTCAGGTAGGCCAGGGTGATGCCGACGATCAGCGCGGCTTCCACCCCTTCGCGGAGAGTGATGATAAAGGCATCTAACATTGTGAACGAACCCTTGGAAACGCCCGATGACATGGCTGGAGTAAGGAAGTTCCTTGCCATCCGGCCATGGCCATGATTTTGAAAATGAATTTCAATTTCAACTTCAAGGATAGTCTTTCCGCGCCAGGGCAGTCAATCCGAGGCCTCACAACAGCGTGTGATTTCAATCACACAGCGCATTTGGGCCCGTGAACCGCGGTTTCTTGCATTGGCCGCTCTCAGGCAGCAGCAACCCGCTTGCATGACGGCATCCAAGGGCCATGCATCTCCTTGTCCTCGCAGCGGATTACGATGGCACCCTGGCACGGGATGGAAAGGTCGATGATTCGACAATCGCCGCCCTGGAGCGCGTGCGCTCTTCTGGACGCAAGCTCATCCTGGTGACTGGAAGACATTTGCCCGACCTGTGCAAGATCTTTCCGAAGCTGGAGCTTTTTGATCGCGTGATCGTAGAGAACGGCGGCGTTCTTTACCGTCCGCAGACACGCGAGCAGAAGCTTCTGACCGAGCCTCCCGACGAGCGTTTCGTCTCCCTCCTGCAGCAGAGGCAGGTTCCTTTTTCCACGGGACGAACAATTGTGGCCACTTGGCACCCTCATGAAGAAGAGGTTCTCAAAGCCATTTGTGATCTCGGGCTCGAGTTGCAGGTCATTTTCAACAAGGGCGCGGTGATGGTTCTGCCTTCTGGGGTAAATAAGGGGACGGGCCTGGCGGCGGCGTTGCAGGAGCTTCAGTTGTCCCCACACAACGCGGTCGCGGTCGGTGATGCGGAGAACGATCATGCTTTCCTGAAACTCTGCGAATGCGCCGTGGCGGTCGACAATGCCTTACCAGCTCTAAAGGAGCGGGCTGATGTAGTGTTGTCAAAGCCGCGCGGGGCAGGCGTTGAGGAATTGTGCCAGCAACTGCTGGAGCAGGACCTCGCCAATTACGATTCGCTTCTCAGGCGGCACTCTCTGGCGCTGGGCAACCTGGTTGGCGAGGGTAAGGTTCCGGTGCTAATCAATCCGCGCGGGCAGAGCATTCTGGTGGCCGGACGCTCTGGGAGCGGCAAGTCCACCGCTG
This sequence comes from Acidobacteriota bacterium, assembly GCA_046723715.1. Taxonomy (GTDB): domain Bacteria; phylum Acidobacteriota; class Terriglobia; order Terriglobales; family Acidobacteriaceae; genus Sulfotelmatobacter. Next base: position 51,076 of record JBKOUZ010000046.1, read on the forward strand.
TCTCAGGAATTCTTGAGCAGCTTGTCGAACGCGCGTATCAGTTCTGCCTGATCGACCCCGAAGGCGATTACCACGGTTTCACGGATGCACTCTCTTTTGGAACTGCGAAGGAGGCACCTGACGCTAAGGCCGTGATTCGCGCCCTGGAGTCACCCAACGAGAACGTGGTGGTAAATCTGCTGGGAGTGTCGCTCGACGATCGACCTTCGTTTCTGGCCAGCTTGCTACCTCATATCCAGCACCTGCGAAATCGTACGGGACGCCCGCATTGGCTGATCGTGGACGAAGCGCACCACCTGTTGCCCACTTCCTGGTTGCCGGTGGAAGCCTCGTTGCCCAGAGTTCTTGAGAACACAGTCCTCATCACGGTGCATCCTGAACAAGTCGCAAAATCGGCCCTGCAAATAGTGGATGTAGTGCTCGGAATCGGTGAGTCCGCGCTGAATGTGTTTACTTCGTACGCAGAGCACATGCAGATTCATCCGCCGCAATACACGGGACGGGCGCCAAAATCGGGCGAGGCGCTGGCATGGTTCTCCGGGCAGGAACCGCTACTTCTCGAGCCAGTGCGAGGATCGCGGGAACGCGTCCGCCACGTCCGGCAATATGCCGAAGGAGAGTTATCGCCGCAACAAAGCTTCTTCTTTCGTGGCCCGGAGTCCAAACTGAATTTGCGCGCGCAAAACTTACGATCTTTTCTGCAGCTAGCCGAGGGAGTGGATGACGAGACCTGGATGTTTCATCTGCGCCGGGGAGACTTCTCTTCATGGTTCAAGACGATCATCAAGGACAAAGAATTGGCCCGGGAAGCAGCAGAGATCGAGCGCGACGAGGCCGCCTCGCCTGAGGACAGCCGTGAAAGGATCAGAGAAGCGGTGGATAGCCGGTACACGGCGTCTGCGTGATATGTGCCGGTGCACTGGAACGCACTGGCAACACAGTCACGGCGAATCGCACCAAAGTTTGTAGGAGGCAAGCGATGCCGAAACGAAGTGGTGCGGAGTCCGGCGCAGGCGGGGGCAGTTCCCATCGGGGTGGCCGCTGGTCATGCTGGAGCGGGGGCTCAGAGTGGTGCCGGAAACGGCAAGAAGAACCCAGTCGGGAGGAAAAAGAGCACTAGCGGCCCTAACAAGTAAGCAGCACTACGGCAGGCACCCAACTCGCTGCGTGCAGGGCAGTGTCGAGACCCTTCCATGCCAAAAACCCAGAGGTCCACTTTGTCTTCGCGTCCTGCGATTGACCGCGCCAGCTTACGAGCGGCCGCGGAGCGCTTCAACATCCGCCATTTTCGCCCTGGACAACTCGAAGTTATGGAAGCAGTTCTCTCCGGCAGGGACGCTCTAGGCATGATGCCGACAGGCAGTGGCAAATCGCTGACTTTCCAGCTCCCGTCCTTGCTCTTGCCTAAGGCCACGGTCATAGTCTCTCCTCTGATTTCGCTGATGCAAGACCAGGTAGAGAAGGCCGAAGAAGCAGAAATCGAGAGCGCGAAGTTGAATTCGACGCTCTCCAGCGCCGAGGAACGGCAAGTCCGCGACATGATCAGCGAAGGCGACAGCAAGCTGGTCTACGTAACCCCGGAGCGCCTGGAAAACCCGGAGTACCGCTCCTTGCTGCGGGAAGGCGGCGTGTCGCTGTTTGTGGTGGATGAGGCGCACTGCATCTCACAGTGGGGCCACGATTTTCGCCCGGCATATCTATCTCTGCGGGCAGCGATTCAGGAGCTTGGCTATCCGCCAGTATTGGCGCTCACCGCTACCGCAACGGCTGATATTCAGCGGGACATCATCAAACAACTCGCTCTCAAAGATCCGGTGATCATTGACACTGGGATCGAACGTCCCAATCTCTTTCTTGAAGTTTTTCGCACCGTGAACGGGCTCGCGAAACGGGAACGCGTTCGCAAGATTCTGGAACAAAGCGAGGGCAGTGGGATTATCTATGTCGCAACGGTACGAACCGCGAACGAACTCTATGAGTGGCTGTGCGCCGAAAACGTCAATGCGGCTCGATATCACGGCAAGATGAAGACCAAAGAGCGCGAGGAGATTCAACAACGGTTCATGCAGGGGGAATTTCACGTCATCGTGGCGACAAAAGCGTTTGGCCTCGGTATCGATAAGCCGGACATCCGATTTATTGTCCATTTTAATTTCCCGGATTCCCTGGAGAGCTACTATCAGGAAATCGGACGAGCCGGACGTGACGGTAAACGGGCGCGCTGCCCATTGCTGTACCGCCTGGAGGACCGGCGCATTCAAGGGTATTTTCTAGGCGGCAAATATCCCCGCCGAGAGTACTCGCAGCAGATCTATGACACGATCACAACGAATCCGGATGCTGCTGGTATGGGCGTAAACGATTTGATTGCCGCGAGCGGGTTGCCCCAGCGCAAGGTCAAAGTTATTCTGTCGCAACTCGAAGGTTCCGGCATAGTTGAGCGGCGAGCGGGCAAGATTAGGGCAATCCGCAGCTTTGCCGGGCCGGCCGAGCTGGCTGAATTCCTGAGCGCGTACGAGCAAAGGCACAGCAGCGACCGCGAGCGCCTCGATCAGATGATGCGCTAAGCGGAAACGACGTTCTGCCGCACACGCTTTCTGCGGGAGTATTTCGGCGAGCCCTCGGGCCGGGACTGCGGGCATTGCGACAACTGCCGCGCGGGCAAGGAGCGCCAGATACAGTCAGAGCGGACTGACCCGCTCCCTGCGGCGAAGGACGGCGCTGTCGCGAAGCAACTCATGCCGCAGTCCGTACGTGCTCCACGCATCGCACGGCTGTTTCATATTGGAGATCGGGTGCGTCACCCGCGCTTTGGAAACGGCCAAATCATCGAGATCAGCGGCCAGAATCTCACGGTCGATTTCGGGCACGCGAGGTGCAAACAGATCCGGCACAACTACGTTCAAAAAGCTGCCTAACAGATCACCTGGAGGCGATCGCGATGGACTCCGCCTTCTGCTCAGCTGTCCTGCGCACTGCTGACAGATATTCGAATGCCATGTGAGTCTGGTTGTGAACGTACTCGATCCCGACCGGTTTGCCGTTCTGTAAGCCGGGATGGCAGAACTCCCAGTTCATGTAGCCGCTATAGCCGTTCGCCACGAGCGCATCCACGTAGGCGGGATAAGCAACCTGCCGTCCCCAGAAGCCGCTATCGAAGTAGCCGGCGCCCACCAGTTCAACCGAGCCGTCAGCTTTTCGCGCGAATTCGCCATTCATATGGGAGTGAACCTGCAGCGAGCCGCTTGCGTCTGCCATTTTCCGGGCATGCTCGGGCGAATCCGCCTCGGGCTCGATGTTGATATCCATGCACGCTTTGAACGCCGGAGAGCCCACCTCTTCGATCATCTCCAGCACATCCTGATAACGGTTGACAATGTCGGGACCATGATTCTGCATGGCGAGAATAATGCCGTAGTCCTCAGCGACTCTGCAAAGCTCGCGCATGGACGCAAGTACGAAGCCGCGGCGATCACCTTTCCAGAAACCGTACTGGTTGTAGCCGTAAGTATCGTCGTACGTCGCAAGACCGTCATGCAGCGTAATGCCCCGCCACGCAGCGAAGATCTTGCACAGGGGAGACCCTAAATCGTGCGCCAGCTTGATGCACTCGCGTACGTATGCAATCATGGCTTCCCGCTGAACCGGAACTGGACTGGAAAGATCACAATTGGGCGACACGGCACACAACTCGATTCCGAGTTCGCCGGCCAGATCACGAAGCCGCCTGCGATCGTCTGCCGATAAGTCCATCGGGGAGGCATGCGGACGTTCCGCATCCAGTTCCACGCCCTCCCATCCCTGCTGCTTTGCCAGACGCATCAAGCTAAACATATCGATTGCGTCGCCTCGATACCACACGCCGCGATACGTGATGCTATACAAGCCGATTTTCATGCTTACCTCCTAAACGGGGAATCTCCTCACCAGATGCGTACCCGTTCGTTCGGTGCGAGATAAAGCTTCTCCCCGGGTTTGACGTCAAACGCTGAGTACCAAGCATCGATGTTGCGTACGTTGTCCGCGCGATACTCTCCGGGTGAATGCGGATCTGTCATCACTTGCTGCCGGAGAGCAGCTTCTCGCGCCTTCTCTCCCCAATTCTGCCCAAAGGCAATAAAGAATTGTTGATCGCTGGTGAAACCCGCTAATGCCGGCGCCGGCTTGCCTGAAGCCTTATACCCGTCATATGCGGCGGCGATTCCGGCGACGTCGGCGATGTTCTCGGCCAAGGTTTGCTTGCCATTGAGGGCTAAATCCGGGAAGGGCTTGTAAGTGTCGTACTGGTCGGCCAGACGCTGCGTGGAAGCTTCAAAGTGCTTCAGGTCCTCGGGAGTCCACCAGTTGCGCAAGCGGCCCTTGGAGTCGAATGTACTTCCCAGGGTATCGAACGTGTGGCTGATCTCATGACCGATGACGGTGCCTATTGCCCCATAATTTGCTGCCGCGGGAGCCTGGGGATCATAGAATGGTGGCTGCAGAATCGCGGCAGGGAAGTTAAGCGCATTCTGCAGGGGTAAATTCACGGCGTTCACGGTCTGCGGCGTCATCGACCATTCTTTCTTGTCAACCGGCTTGCCGAGGCGAGCAATCTGCCGCTGATACTCCGAGAAGTTGCCCCGCCAGATATTTCCAAAGGCATCATCGGGCTTCACCTCGAAATTCGAGTAGTCGTGCCAGGTCTCGGGATATCCAATTCCCACATAAAGCGTGGAGAGCTTGGCCTGAGCCTCAGATTTGGTGGAAGCATTCATCCAATCGAGGGCGTCGATCCGTTTGTGAAATGCCGTGATCAGGTTCGCGACCATCGCCTGAGCCTGGGCTTTTGCTTCCGGGGAGAAATACCTCTTCGCGTAAACTTGCCCGACGACATCTCCCAGCAGCCCGTCCACCACAAACACGCCACGCTGCCAGCGCGGGCGCTGCTGCTGCGCTCCGGACAATACCTTGCCGATAAAAGAGAATCGCTCGTCGTTGAAGGCCTTGGGCAAAACTCCGCTGTACGCCTCTACCAGGTGAAAGGCGAGCCAGTCTTTCCAGGTTTCCAGGGGGCGTGACTCAACCAATGCGGCTTCCTTGGTGAAGGCGTCCGGCTGCCACACGTCGAAGTCGTTAACGTGGCTGAGACCGGCAGCTCGAAAATACTCCGCCCAGTCGAGTCCTGGAGCTTTTGAGCTGAAGTCCGCCTGCTTCCACATGGTGTCCGCTTTGTGAATGTCCTCGTTCTCGGCAAGGCTGCGATGCGACTCGGCAATGGAATGCTCCAGCTCTACAATCCGCTTGGTGCGCATTTCCGCATCGGAGAATCCAGCCAGCTTCAGCATGGCTATGATGTGAGCCTCGTACTTGGCGCGAACGTTTTTCATGTGTTCGCTGTCGGCCAGGTAGTACTCACGATCCGGCAACTGCAGACCGCCCTGCATCAGGTAGGCTGTGTAATGATCCGAATCCTGGAAGCCTGGCGCGACCCAGAGCCCGAAAATATTCGGCGTGTGATAGTTCGTGTTATTCAGGGCATCAACGTCGGCGCGGAGAGTCTTGCCCAGCGCATAAGCCAGCTGCTTCTTGTCGCCGATCGCGGCGATCTCGTCCAGATGGACTCGAAGAGGGGTAAGTCCCTTGGCCTCGATGCCAGCCTCATCCATGTACGAGTTAAACAGGTCCGCGACTTTGCGCACTCCCGACCCAGCCGGCGCATTGGATTTGGCAAGCTCTTCGATAAGATCGTTCATGCGCTTATTGCTCATATCTGCGAGCTTGGTAAAGACGTCAATGATGGCGCGATCCGGCGGAATCTCAGCGCGCTTGATCCAGTTTCCGTTAGCGAATCGGTAAAAATCGTCGCCTGGCTTCACGGAGCGATCAATGTTGGAAACGGTAATGCCGTGGGTTTCCGGCGCGGAAGCTTGTTGCGCAAAAACAGCGAAAAGGCTAAGGACTGCCCCCGCAGTCAGTACTCTAAGGAACCGAACATGGCGCATCTTTTCGACCCTCCAGCCAAATGTACAGTTTACGCCCCACCACACTTAAGGACGGGACTGCCGGGATTTTGGTAGGAATTTCGGCCGCCTAAAATCACAGCCGTTTCAGGAATGCGTTCGCGTCAGCCGCACGTGGGAATAGTTTCTCTTCTGCCTGAAACTCCGCCGAGTGCACGCAGCGGCGGCTGCCGCGCAGCTTAACGGGATGCTTCAGGTGCAACATCTCATGATAGACGATGTACTCGAGCACGTGGCGGGGCACTGCCGGGTGATCGAAAATGCGGCTGATAATAATGGCGTTGTGGGCGGGATCGTAGTGCCCGAGGATTCGCCGCGTTTTCGTCTGACTCCAACTCATGCGCGGACGCGCCATAAGCCCATGGAAGAAACGCGTATTCAATTCGTCAAAGATGGAGTCGAGATCATAGAAATGACCGCGCGGAGATCGCAGCAGTTTCCGTCCTCGCATCTGGCGGACCAGGTGCGCCTTGCGCATGATCTCGTGGCTGCCCACATACTTGCGATACCGGGCTGCGTATGACCGATCGATAGGTTTGCGGTACATCTTCGCGAGCAGGATGTGTGCAATCGCCCGTAAAATTCCTTCCGGCGCACCTTCCAGGAGGTCCGAGAGCCGTACCAGCAACTTGCCATCGCGCAGACGAATGGTGTTATTCACGTTGGCAAAAGCGAAAAATTCTAGCTTCAGTTCTGGGAAGGGAGTACCCGGTCTCAATTTGTTGTAGCTTTCCTGGAAGATTTCCACCAAACCTTCGCGCACAGTGAGCTAAGGTTAGCACGAAGTTCCTAGCTGCCTGTTAGCGAGAATTTCGATGTCCGGCGACCGCCCGGGCCAATCGCGGATTGTTCGCCACGAGCTTGTCGAGCGCTTGCACAGTTTCGTCTGACGGCCCCGACCGCAGTATGGCGTCGATTGCGCCTTCTGCGTCCAGCGATTCCCTTCGCACGAGATCAATCAGAAACTCCAAGGCCGCATCTTGCCTGGTTAGAGCAATTGCCGAGAGAAGAACAGAACGCCACCACGGGTCTTTCGCTTCATCAAAGCATTGCCGCAAAACCTTAAAACCTTCCGGCGAATGGGTTAAGGCAAGGGCGAGGGCAGCCTCGGCCGCACTGTCATCCGCCGAGCTCAGAAACCGGCTGACCCATGGAATCGCGCTCACTCCTTCAATGCGCAGAATTCCACCGTAGCAGGCACCGAGTATCTCGGGCTCGTCCGCGCCAAGTACGGCGCGCAAGCGTAGCAGCAGGGAAGCGGAAGGCGACCCCAGTTGCTCGATTGCCCGCACAACTTCGGTTCGCACCGCTTTGTCCTTGTCAGCCAGAAGGTCGATGAGGTGCGCCAGCAGATCAGTTTCAGAGACGCTGCGGCATTGCACCAGCCCCAGAGCGCAGTTTGCGCGCAGGGTACCTGCAGTATCCGATCGCCCTCCCCAGACTGGCTCCAACTGAATGTGATGCATCCCGCGCAAAAAGATGTCTGCTTCCTGGTACTCGAAGGCAGCCAGCGCGCGGCTGATTGCATTCTTCGCCCAGCATTGCGGATCGGTTTTGTCGGCCTTTTCAAAGAACCGCTCGAAGGCTGTAAGCAACTCGGGTGTTAATTGCTTCAGATCCCACTCGCGAACCAGGTCTGCTGCTTTTGCGACAAGAAAGTTGTTGCGATCGCCCAGCGCCCTGCGAAGTGCATCAAGGCGGTCGTGCTCGCTGGACTCACGAAGCGCGTCCAGCGCTGCGACCCGCTGTTCGAAGGCCTTCTTCCCGGTCATGTGTCGCAGTGTACTCCGCGATCCACGTGGGGGCGAAAGAGCGTATGCAATCTGCCGCATGGCATCGGGAGGCGGGCTTCTTGTACAGTAGGTGGTCGGGAAATATCAGCTTGGAGGCTTGCGGTGAAACAGGGCAATCATGGAAATTCGCACGGTCGTCAGGAGCAGCCGCAATCTGGCGAGGGCAAAGACCGTCGCCTGCACAATCCAATCGAGGATCGGCTGATCCCGCTTGAACCATTGGACCTTTCGCAGGTCCATTCCATCGACGGCCTCGTTCGAGCGATGGCGAAGACTGCCTTTACTGGTCGCCAGCTGGGTGAAGCGGCGGACGTACTCGAGGCCATGGCGCTCGATGATGATGCTTTCATCGTCATGACTCTCGCTGGTGCCATGACCGTGGCCAAGCAAGGACTCATCATCACGGAACTCATCGATCGCGGAATCGTAAACGCCATTGTCTCAACCGGCGCCCTGATGGCCCACGGTCTTGTCGAGGCCACAGGCCGCGCCCACTTCCGCGCCAATCCCGAAGTTTCTGACGAAGAACTCTATGAACAGGGCTACAACCGTGTCTACGACACGTTGGAGCCGGAGCAGAACCTTGACGAGGTGGAGGAGGTCATGTCTGCCGTTCTGGAGGATTGGGATCACAATGAGGTCATGTGCTCCTACAAGCTGAATCACGCGATTGGCGCCTATTTAGCGAAGCATGCGCAGGGCCGGCGCGGAATTCTTAAATCCGCGTTTGAACAGGGAGTGCCGGTCTTTGTGCCAGCTTTCAGCGATTCGGAACTGGGTTTGGACACGGCTTTAAACAACCGCCTGCGCGAATCCACGGGAAGGCACAAGATCCGCTTTGATCCTTTCGAGGACCTGGAGCATTTCGCAGCAACTCTCCTGCGTCAGAAAAAGTTGGGAATCTTCACCATTGGCGGCGGTGTGCCGCGCAACTGGTCTCAGCAGTTTGGGCCGTTCATCGAACTTCGTCATCGACGGCTGGGCGAAAAGATACCTCTCAAGCGCTATCATTACGGGCTGCGAATCTGTCCTGAACCAGTTTATTGGGGAGGATTGTCAGGCAGTCCCTATAGCGAGGCCATCTCATGGGGCAAGTTCGTCCCCCCATCGGAAGGCGGCAAATTTGGCGAAGTCTTTGTGGACGCGACCGTTGGCCTGCCCATCCTGGTCGCGGCAGTCGTCGAACGTCTGGAGAAATCCAAAAAGGGGTCAGGACGAAAGACGGCGAAGTCGACCGCAAGAAAGTAGCGCTTTAGCACCAATTTCTTGAGCTAGGCGCTCTCGCGCGAAGACTCCTGGTGCTGCGGCCGCTCTTCGGAGCCCTCGGTGGATTCTGAATGCAGCCGTCGATAAAGACGAGCAAGGCCCGGCGCATCAAGCACTTCGGATTCGGCTTGAAACCAATCCTCTAACTCGCGGCCGTCCGCCTGTCCACGGGACTCATAAAGCTGTTGGGCGCGCGAACGCACTTTGCGCTCGACCATACGCCTCATCAACTCGTGCTGTTTTTTCCTGCGTGTTTCGATGTCCACAGCGTCCCCACGAAGAGAGATGTCCTCTTCGACTCACTTCTATGATAAACCATGACTGTTAACGGAACATTACATCCGGTTCACGACAGGAGTTACTGAGGTCATAATCCCTGCTGCTCTCCGGAAGATATGCATCTACTGTGGTTTCAGTAACTTGGAATAGAAGGTCTGGCTCATGCCCAACAATTTCTTGACGCAGAGTGCTCAGGTCACCGGAGTGGCTCGGTGGCTGCGTTTCTGCTGTAACCATGAGCACCTTGTACACTCAATCTTGTAAGGAGGACGTATGGCAACTGCAGCGCTCCTGCAACAGGCGAGGCAGGAAGATTGGAGCGACGAAGAGGTTGTTCGGCGTGTCCTGGACGGTGAAACTGCGCTTTACGAACTTCTGATGCGCCGCCATAATCAACGACTCTATCGTGTAGCCCGTGCCATCCTGCGCGATGATGGCGAGGCCGAGGACGTGATGCAGGACGCTTACGTCCGCGCCTACCAGAATTTGGCGAGCTTCGAAGGACGCGCCAAGTTCATCACCTGGCTCACCCGCATTGCCGTACACGAAGCTTTGACTCGGTCCCGCAGGCGTCTCCGGTTCCAGTCGCTCGATCCTGCCGACGAATCCAATGGAGAGATTATGCAATCAGCGCCCTCGACTACCCGCACTCCGGAAGAGCAAGCCTACGATTGGGAACTCGCCGCCGTGCTGGAGAAGGCCGTCCTTTCGTTATCCGAGCAGCATCGCCTGGTTTTCATGCTGCGCGACGTGGAGGGACTGAGCACGGAAGAGACGGCGCACTGTCTGAACTTGACCGAGGAGAACGTCAAGGTTCGCCTGCACCGTGCGCGTGCGGGGCTCAGGAAGAAGCTATACCAGGCGGTGGGTGGGACGGGGGCCCGATGTTTTCAGTTCCACGCAGTGCGCTGCGATCGAGTAGTGAACAACGTGTTTCAAACTTTGCGATTGTCGATGCAGCGTCTGGGCTAATCGAAGATCAAAACGGCTGATGCAATAACGGTGGTCCAGAGTCCCCGCTTATCCCCGACTGCGGATTGGGTTACGTTGGCGGTTCGCACGATCTTGTTCGAGAGTCGATAGATCTGCTTCTTCTCGTCCCACGAGCGGTCGGGATCGAATTCCACGTTGAGTGTCGTAGCCAGCATTTCCGCAGCGAGTTCTTCCGCGTATTCTCCCGCAGCATCTTCGGTCTCGCCGAAGGAGTGATGCTCGCTGAGATAGCCGTAAGTATTGCGGTCAGCGGGAATCGCTACCCCGATCGACGAGGCCAGCAGCCGATGCGGCTCGCGGGTAGAGTTTTCGGCGACTACCGCAAACACAACTTCACCAGGGTGTAGATACTTGACACCCTCCTTACGGGCGAGCAGTTTGCAATTTGGCGGAAAGATCGAAGATACACGCACCAGATTTTGGGCAGCAATCCCGGCGTCGCGCAAGGCCAGTTCGAACGAAGTCAACCGCTCGCGGTGTTTTCCCACCCCCTTGGTAAAGAAAATCCGCTTCGGAACCATGTCTTTGCCCAATTCGTTCGTCCTCCAGAAGAGCCAAAATTGATGGGAGAATGCACAATCTAACACAATGGGTTGTAAACGAAATATGAATTTCAGAGTAGAAGGCAAAAAAATGCGGGAGGTTGAGGCCTCCCGCGGCTGCATCAGATCCTGTAGCAAAAGGTCACTTGGCGGGCTTAACCGAACTCACAGCGATGGTATTGTCCTTCTCCGTGCCCGTGACGGTTGCTTTAGCTCCAGCTTGCTTGTCTAGGGTCGCTAGCGCGGCTTTGTCAGTCGTGTCCAGAGTGTAAACCTTATCGCCGACGACCAGAGCATACTTGGAGCCCTTACCCACGCACGCGCGGGTGCAGGCAGCATCGTCCCCTGGCATGGCGTGCTTGGCGCCGCACATTGAATCGCTCACGGTGCCCGTGAAACTCTTTCCGCTTGCTGCAAACGCCACTCCCGCTGACAAAAGCGAAACAAGCAGCACACTCAGAAGCCAATCTATCTTCCTGGTTCGAGCACTCATCAAATTCTCCTTTGTAGGTTGTGTTGTGTCTATGCAGACCGTGCCACGCATCTCTTCTGCAATTATCTTCTCAAACAAAAGATGCGCATTTGCGCCAGAGGTTACAAGAGCTGAGAGAAAAATGCGGGGCCGCACTGGCGTACGTCCCCGCTTGCTATGCCCGGTACGATGGGGGAGGGCCCGGGCAAAGTCTAGGACGAATTGTGAGTAAGCTGTTAAGTTAGCGTATTTTTCGCCAGTCCGACGGGCGCCAGGAAATTGTTCCAAAATACGAACAAACAACCGCTCTGCTCTATTTCGGCGCTTTCGCGGAGTACATCAGATCGACGTCCACGGTTTTGTCGCCCACGTTGGCGGTGACGTGGGGGGAGACCTCCCAATCCAGCGTGGGGGGAAGCAGTTTTTGCGCGCTCGGAAGGTATTCGCTGAGATACGCGGCGTTGTAGACCTCGCCAGGGCGAATCTTCCAGGCATTTCGCAGCTTCGTGGCCAGGCTGTTGTCAAGACCGCGAAATTCCAGGTCGCCCATGTGAAAAACGGGTCCTTCTTTGATCTCCAGGCGGATCGCAACCGTGCTGTCGGCATCGTCGAAAGCGAATTGTGGCGTGATTGAGGCCGTCACATAACCCTTTGAGCCGTAGAGCTTCTGCACGTCTCTGATATTGTCCCCGAGCCTTATAGTGTTGGCGGGCTTGCCCGGTTCGGCGCGAATCATTTTCTGCAGAGTGTCCGCTGAGATCTGCTCGTTGCCGGAGCATTCCAGAGATTTAAGCTTATATTCCTGTCCCGGAGTGACTGGGAAGACCACATCGACAACGGTTAAATTTCGCGGGCCCTCGTCATTTGCGGCCGAAGGCTGTTTTACAACTTTGGGCTGCGGTTCACCGAATGCCGCCTTCAGGTACCCGCGGGAGTAGTAGACGGGAAGAAGCTGCTTTTCGACAAGGGCGTGAAGCACGCTGCGCGAGTACTCGCGATCGAAGACTCGCCGCGCAGCCGCTGTAAGGGCTGGAAGCTCGGCTACACTGGCCCCGGTGAATTCAACATTGCGGATCTGGATCACGACGTCCGCTACCTTGTAAACGATAGCGTCGACCGGCTGATCCGATTTGCCCGTGCGCTCAAATTCCACGTGCCCGGGAATGGAGTTTTCCACCAGCATGGCCTGCAAAACATCGGAAACTTCCTCCGGCAACCGGCCGGATAGCGGAAGTTCGCCGTCGAACAGGGGCGCGTGCTCCTTAATTCGCCGCAGCATTGTTTGGTCGCTGAACCAGACGAAGTCTTCGAAGTGCACAGGCACAAATTTTTCGGCATCCACCACACGAAATTCCAGCTTAGTGCCGGCCGACGAGTACGAATACGAGTACGCGATGTCGGTGAATACTCCCATATCGCCCAGGCGCCGGGCCGCTCTTTTGAAATCATCCTCGCTGACCGAAGTCCCCAGCTGCAAACCGCTGGCTGCAGCAATGTCCTGCTCGGAAAACCGTTTGCTGCCGATCACCTTGATGGCAATTAACTGGCGCGCCGACGCGGGCATCTGCGAGATCGGCTTTTGCGTCTGCCCGATCAGCGAAGGGCAACAACTTAGCGCGAAAACGAGAACCAGCCTGGAAAGCGACTTCCTCATCGGATCGGGGAGTGGGCCAGCTCTTGTGTGGATTTGTGCTTCACGGCAATATCGATGAACGCGAGGGCAGCCCGGCTTAGAGCTTTGTCTTTGCGGAAAACGAGCGCCAGGTCCCGGCGAACCTGGGCGTCCGATATCGGAATTGCTGCCAGAAACTTCGCGCGAACGTCTTCCTCTACATTGGAGCGCGCAATAAAACCAATCCCCACGTCGGCGACGACAAAACGCTTCAGCAACTCGCTGGAGTCCAGTTCCATGGTGACGTTCGGTTTCAGTCGCCGCTCGTGGAAAAGTTGCTCGATGGCGTCGCGCGTGTGCCCTGCCTTGGGAACGATTAGCGGGAACTTGCTTGCATCGGCGATGGTTGCCGACTGGACCTTTCCCAGCGGGTGCTGCGGGGGCGCAATCAAGATCAACTCGTCCCGATGAATCAGCACGACGGTCAGTCGGGGGTCATTCACCGGCAGTGAGACAACTCCGAAATCCACGGAGTTATCGATGATGGATTCCAGGATCTTGGCGTAATCGGAACGCTTGATGTTGACCGATACATCCGGATACTGCTTCTTGAAGTCGGCAAAAACGTACGGCAGGATGTGGAGGCATGTCCCTTCATTGGCACCCACGATAATTTCACCGCGGGGCACGCGCTCCATCTCGGCGATCGAAACCAGCATCGTCTTGCGGGCATCCAAGGTGTCTTCGACGTATTTCAAAAAAGCCTTGCCAGCGGCCGTGAGTGACACCTTTCCGCCCGATCGGTCGAACAGCTTGGCTCCCACTTCCTCTTCAACGCCGCGAATTTGGGACGAAATGGCCGGTTGCGTGCGGAACCGCTTCTCCGCCGCCCGCGAGAAGGATGCGTGTCGCGCCACTTCTAAAAAAGTTTCGAGCTGGTCGAAGTCCATAGAGCTCTCAACCCTTAGCTCTCAGCCAGGCGCACGGGTCTCTGCTCGGTCGCAACCGGCGGAAAAGTCGCCGTCGAAGGCTGAGAACTTAGTATAAAGTGCGCTTTATCCCGGCTATAAGAACAATCGAATTGCCCGGTTGCCGGGCCGGGCTTTAGACTCGTCGGTCTTGCACAACGCGACCGATTGTAGCAGCCTATCACCCATTCTCAATCGTCCCCCTTTGTTGCCGCGCTGCTGCAAAAGGGTCCCTCCGCGAAGGAGTCTATGTCCGACAGCAGAACAGTTCTCGAGTTTGCCAAGCAACACGATGCCAAGATTCTCGACCTCCGGTTCACGGATATCCCCGGCCTCTGGCACCACGTTTCTTATCCCATTGGGCAGTTGACCGAGTCGTCATTTGAAGAAGGCTTCGGTATTGATGGTTCCTCGATTCGGGCGTGGGCGGGGATTCACGAGAGCGACATGCTTCTGAAGCCGGATGCCAGTTGCTATCTGATGGATCCGTTCACGGAAGTGCCAACCATTGTTCTGGTCTGTGACGTGGTTGATCCCGTCACCAAGCAAAGCTACGATCGCGATCCGCGTTACATTGCACGAAAAGCAGAAACACACCTGGTGTCAACCGGGATTGCCGATACCGCCTATTTCGGTGCGGAGGCAGAGTTCTTTATTTTTGACAACGTTCGTTTCGATCAGCGCGAGCAGCATGGCTTTTACTACGTCGATGCCGAGGAAGGCCGCTGGAATTCAGGGAGGGAACTGAACAATCTGGGCTATCGGCCACGCTATCGCGAAGGATATTTCCCCGTTGCTCCAACGGACCATTATCAGGATCTGCGCTCAGAGATGCTACTCACTATGCAGAGCTGCGGCATGGAGGTGGAGTGCCATCACCATGAAGTAGCCAGCGGCGGGCAGGCGGAAATTGATTTGAAGTATGACTCCCTACTGCGCTCGGCAGACAAGATGCTGCTATACAAGTACATCGTAAAGAATGTTGCCAGCCGCAATGGGAAGACCGTGACTTTCATGCCAAAGCCCATCTTCGGTGACAACGGTAGCGGAATGCATACCCACCAGTCACTGTGGAAAGCAGGAGAACCGTTGTTCGCCGGCGATGGTTACGCCGGGCTTTCGCAGCTCGCTCTGTGGTATGTCGGAGGCCTGATCAAGCACGGTCCGGCGCTCTCGGCGATCATCGCTCCGACAACCAATTCCTACAAGCGATTGTTGCCGGGATTCGAAGCACCCATTAATCTTGCCTACTCGCGGCGCAACCGCTCTGCGGCCTGCCGAATTCCCATGTACACGATCGCTGCCAGATCCAAACGGGTCGAATTTCGCCCGCCGGATCCCAGCTGCAATCCTTACATGGCATTCGCGGCCATGCTGATGGCCGGAATTGACGGGATCGAGAACAAGATAGATCCGGGGCCGCCCCTGGACAAAGATATCTACGAACTGGATCCGGAAGAGGTGTCCCACTTTCCGTCAATACCAGGCTCCCTGGAAGATGCTCTCGACGCCCTGCAGCGCGATCATGACTTTCTGCTGAAAGGAGAGGTATTTACTGAAGAGTTAATACGTACCTACGTAGACTACAAACGATCCAAGGAAGTGGATGCGATCCGGCAGAGGCCGCATCCGTATGAGTTCGCGCTCTACTATGACATTTAGAAGTGGCGGGATGTCCCTGGAAAGCTGCACGCACTGGTGGGTAAACGTTTACGGAACCCGGGAGGAGCACAAATTAGTTATTCGCAGCCAGACGAGGCTGGTTAGACGGCGGTGCGCACCGAGGTGTCTTTCATCATGCGCTCGACGAGCCGCATGCGTTTGTTGGATAGGCTAGAGTCGGTCAGGTTCGGCTGTGGCCTTTCGCAGCCGCTTACTGACAGCAATTCCGCCCCCATGGCGTCCAGAGCTTCATTCGACCGCCCTAAGACCATCAACAAATACTTCTGCGCGATCGGACGGTCCGCCGGGTGGATGAGCGACCACCATCTGCGGACGGATTCCTGCACTTCTGCCTCGCTCTTTTCCCCAACCACGAGCGCGTCGATCAGCCGATAAACTTTGCTCTTGATCGCTTGATACGATACTGAAATTTCCTGTGGCATAAGGTTCCCTGGGCTTTCCTGTGTCATCAGAAAGTGCAATCTACCCACCAAACCCGAATGCGCCGTTGTTTCTGCTACTTAGCTCCCTTGAGAGTAATGTGAACGTATTATGAATGGAAGAAATCGAACATAGGATATGGATTCTGGAAGAAGAGCTTTCCGCCTTACCAAGGAACTCTGAACGGTCCTCTAGACACCTTGCGTATGATCCTTCCGCAACACCAGCGTAACGCGTCTCACGCGTTACAATATTTCGCTTCACGAATAAGTTGCTGATCTTAAAGCGCCCCTACAGGGGCGGCACGTGTTTGTCTGTTTTCATACTGCCCGGGAGGCGAGATGAAAAAATTGTCGTGGGTTCTGGCTGTTCCAACGTTGCTTTGCTGCGCGAACGCGCAACTTTCCTCTTCCTTGAATCTGCAGGAAGAAAAGAGCTCCTATGACAGTTGGAAAGAAGCCGACCAGAACGAGCGCATGTTTTTCCCCCGCGACATGTTTTGGGGATGGGCCCAGTTTGATTTGGCGCCTCCGCACAACGAAATCGATCCCAACATCTGCGGGGGCAATGCCGGCCAGTACGGAGGCGTAAACGCTCCTTGCAGCATGTTTGCCCGCTATATGCTTTCAGGAATCCTGGAGATTCGTCCCTTTGGAAAAGGCCCGCTGCGGCGCTTCATGGTTTTTGGCGCCCCAACTTTTCTGTTCGGCAAAACGGTTCCGAAGACGCTTTATACCTGGTCCCCAGCAGCGATCGGGATAGAACATTCCTGGGGAGCTGGAATCTATCTGGCCAAAGGATTCGAATTCCGCGTGACCCAACATTTCCTCTTTGACAGACTAGGATCACGAGATCGGTACCTGGGCATTGCCGACCTGGGTAATAACGGGCCTTGGGGACGCTACATGACGCTTGGAGTGAGGAAAACCTTCGGCACACGCCGCTGGTAGCAGACCACCGCTAGGCTGGGATTGCCATTCTCGGCCTGGTTAAACGCCTGACGAGCCATACGACGAAGGCTATAAACCCTCCCAGCAGGACCAGGGGCAGTCCGAAGATTAAAAGCATCCAGATGGCACCGCTCAACGCAGTCACGTCGCCATTGACGGTGGCTGACGGATCCCGGCGAAGCCGGCCCCCGAACACCGTCACCTCTTTTACGCTGGCTCCTTTATCCAGCCGAACACTCCCTCCAATGGCGGTCGTGTCCCCGCCCACCTCTCCCTGGTCTTCCACCGCAATATTGCCACCAAACGTAGTCACATCGCCTTGAACTTTGCCGCGAATGCGCACGTTGCAGCCCATGCATGTCACTTCCGAGACTTCCTCGTCTGGGCCGACATAGATGTCGTGGCCGAACTGGGCGCGCTCGTGCGCGCTATCTGCAAACGCTGTGCTACACAGCGCGGCAACAAACAATGCGCATAATGAAAGACGAACCAGCAGGGAACGCGCGAATCCCATAAAACCTCTCTTCTTTCCCGCAGGAATTATCCCACAACTCACAAACGGTACGCACAAAGCTCCAGGACAGTTCACTACAAATGCAGATGAGGCCAAATCACTGAACCAGAGTGTTTAACCTCGTCCCGAGCCTTTATAATTGTGAGTTTTTCAAAGCGAGATTCAGAATTACTCTTATGGGAGGTCTTGATGGCCGGCTCGTATAACGGTGTAGCTGTACCGTCTCACGGAAAGAAGATCGGATACTCGCGAGGAAAATATGAAATTCCCGATCATCCGATCATTCCCTTTATTGAAGGCGACGGTACCGGACGTGACATCTGGAAGGCCTCGCTGCGAGTGTTCAACGCTGCCGTCGAGAAAGCTTACAAAGGCAAGCGTGCAGTTGCATGGTATGAAGTTTTCGCGGGGGAGAAGGCCAAGGCCAGGTTCGATACCTGGCTGCCGGACGATACAGTCGACGCGATTCGCGAGTTCCGCGTTGCTATCAAGGGTCCTCTCACCACTCCCGTTGGGGGCGGCATTCGGTCGCTGAATGTAGCCTTACGTCAGATTCTCGATCTATATGCCTGCGTTCGCCCGGTGAAGTATTACCGTGGCGTGCCGTCGCCGGTGAAACATCCGGAACGCATGAACGTCGTGATTTTCCGCGAAAATACGGAAGACGTGTACGCCGGCGTCGAGTGGGAGCAGGGAACTCCCGAGTGCGCGCGCCTGATCGAGTTCCTCAATAAAGACATGCTGAAGGGTGGCAAGAAACAGATCCGGCTCGATTCTGGCGTGGGCATTAAGCCAATGTCGGTGACCGGAACCAAGCGCCTGGTTCGCATGGCGATCCAGCACGCGCTCGAATCCGGCTGCAAGACGGTCACCCTGGTTCACAAGGGCAACATTCAGAAATTTACCGAGGGTGCCTTCCGAAAATGGGGCTACGAGATTGCCACCGAAGAATTCCGCGACAAGGTAGTAACCGAGCGGGAGAGTTGGATCCTGGACAACAAAGACAAGAATCCCAATCTAACGACTGCCCAGAATGCCGAAATGATCGAACCGGGAATGGAGTTCGCTCCGCCGGCATTCCGGCAGTCCGTCGAAAGGGAAGTGCAGGACGTACTCGACACCTTGGGCCAGACGCATGGCAATGGCGCGTGGAAGACGAAGATCATGATCAACGACCGTATCGCCGACTCAATCTTCCAGCAGGTGGTCACGCGTGCCGACGAGTACTCGGTATTGGCCACGCCAAATTTGAATGGCGACTACATTTCTGATGCCTGCGCGGCGCAGGTTGGAGGTTTGGGCATCGCTCCCGGGGCGAATATCGGCGATGGCTATGCCATCTTCGAAGCCACCCACGGCACCGCGCCAAAGTATGCCGACAAAGATGTGATCAATCCGGGATCGGTGATTTTATCCGGAGTCATGATGTTCCGGCACTTGGGATGGACTGAGGCCGCCGACCTGATCGAGCAGAGTATGGAACGCACCATCGAGCAGAAAACAGTAACCTACGACTTCGAGCGTCTGATGCCCGGTGCCACTAAGGTCAAGACCAGCGAATTCGCCAGTCACATGATCGAAAACATGGGAGCCGGAGTGCTGGTATAGCGGAAAGAGTAAGTCGATCCGGTAGGACTTTGTAATTTTGTATGGGTAATTTTTGTAATTTCTTCCGGTTCGGCGGCGGGACTAAGGCTTTCAATTACTAAATTACAGAATTCTCTGAGGACTCATCATGCGCAAGAAAGTAACCATCGTAGGTTCGGGCAATGTAGGCGCAACCGCAGCTCACTGGATCGCAAGCAAAGAACTGGCCAATGTTGTGCTGATCGATATCATCGAAGGTGTACCCCAGGGCAAAGGGCTGGATTTGCTGGAAGCCATGCCCATTGAAAAGCGCGATTCCTACATCAGCGGCACGAACGATTACAAAGACACCGCAGGTTCCGACATCGTAGTCATTACCGCGGGAATTCCGCGCAAGCCCGGCATGAGCCGTGACGACCTGCTCAACACGAACTACAACATCATGAAAGCGGTGGTTGGGGAGGTCGTCAAGAACTCCCCCAATTGCATCCTGATCATCGTGTCCAATCCGCTCGACGCGATGGCGCAGGCCGCATACAAGCTCAGCGGATTTCCCCGCGAGCGCGTGATTGGCATGGCCGGGGTGCTCGATTCCGCTCGCTTCCGCGCGTTCATTGCTGATGAATTGAAAGTTAGCGTAGAGAACGTGACCGCTTTTGTTCTGGGAGGCCACGGAGACACCATGGTCCCCTTACCCCGCTACTCTACAGTGGCGGGCATCCCTATCACTGAATTGATCGAGCCGTCCCGGCTCGAGGCGCTGGTTCAGCGCACTCGCGACGGCGGAGCCGAGATTGTGAAGTACCTCAAGACTGGATCCGCGTACTACGCTCCCTCCGCGGCCGCAACAGAGATGGTTGAAGCCATTCTGAAGGACAAGAAAAAGATCCTCCCCTGCGCCGCCTACCTGCAAGGTGAATACGGAATCAACGGCCTCTATGTAGGAGTGCCCGTGAAACTGGGAGCAAAGGGTATTGAGCAGATCGTCGAGATCAAGCTGACGCCTGAAGAGAAAGCCGGACTAGATAAGAGCGCCGCAGCGGTGAAAGAGTTGTGCGGGGTGATCGGAGTGTAGCTGCCGGTCATGCCGATAGCGAAGCCGAGGATCGCTGACTGCGCGATACTTTAGACGTTCTCGATGGTCACTTTCTTCAGCACCACGTCCTTATTGGGGCGGTCATTTCGCCCGCGCGGCAGGGCTGTAATCTTGTTCACTACGTCCTGTCCTTCCACCACTTCGCCGAAGATCGTGTGTTTGCCGGTCAGCCAGGTTGTGGGCGTCACGGTAATGAAAAATTGCGATCCGTTTGTATTCGGGCCTGCATTCGCCATGGCCAGCTTGCCCGGCTTATCGAACTTGTGCGGCGAGCCCTTGGTCTCATCCTCGAACTGATATCCGGGACCGCCCATTCCAGTTCCCTGGGGATCTCCGCCCTGGATCATGAAGTCAGGGATCACGCGGTGGAAAATTGTGCCATCGTACAGCCGATCTTTGGATTTCTTGCGGGTCGACGGGTGCGTCCACTCGCGCTTGCCTTCCGCGAGCTCAACAAAATTGGTCACAGTCTTAGGAGCGTCTTTGTCAAATAGCCGGCAAACAATATTTCCTTCAGTGGTTTCGAAGGTAGCGTACATCCCAGGTTGACGAGTCATAAGATTCCTTTCAAATGAATGTTCATGTGGGACAGCCGCCCTCGGCTGTCCAGCCGGGCGAAGCCGGGCAGTTCATTTTGCCTATTTTGGAGCGCTAGGTGGTTTGGAGCTTGTGCCAGTCTTGGGCTTCTTCGTGGTCGCTGCACCTACTGGCTTCGGTGCGGCTGCGCTGCTTCCGCCCTTTTGAATTGCAATATGATTGATCCGGATTGGTCGATAAGGCCGGTCATTGCCGTCGCGACTCATGGCGGCGATCTGCTTGACCAGCGCTACCGAGGGGTCATCACACTGACCGAAGATGGTGTAGTGGCCGTTCAGGATGCCGGCCTGTTGTCCAGTGAAAGGCACTTCGGTGATGAAGAACTGGGATGTATTGGTGTTCGGACCGGCATTCGCATAAGCCAGTCTTCCGGGCTGATCGAAGAGCAAGTCAGGTGAAACCTCATTCTTGAATGGCTTCACCGGGTCCGCACCCGATCCCGTTCCGGCAGGATCTCCCCCCTGGATCATGAATCCGGGAATCACGCGGTGGAAAATCGTGCCGTCATACAGGGGCACGCCATGCTTGTTCGCACCACTTACAGGGTTCTTCCAATCCTTGGTACCAGTCGCCAGGCCGACAAAATTCGCTACACCGATTGGCGCCTTATCCGGAAAAAGAGTGCAATTCATCTTGCCCGCAGTGGTGTCGATGATTGCTGTGGGCTTCGATGCTGGCGCTGAAGCTGAAGTCGCAGTCTTGGTGGCGGTCTCCGGCTTCGCCTGCGATGCGGGCTTGGCCGCACTCTGAGCCCAAGCCAACGATCCTGCCATTAGCAATGCGCCCAACGCGGCAAATGTCCTACGCATGATTACTCCTTGAAATTTGGGATTCCTTGCACGATAGCAGCGCAACGTTGCATTGTACGACAACGTCACACGCCCAGGCTTGTGACCGCAGTGGATTATTGCTGGCTCCCGCCTGCTGTTCCCGGCTCACCCGCTCCACGTCGCGGAACACGCGCATAAGATTGCCTCCGAGAATCTTGACGATTTCTTCCGCTCCGTATCCGCGATCGAGTAGTGCTTGGGTGATCTTCGGCAGGTCTGCAGCCGAGTCGATGCCCTGAGGCGTAGCCCCGCTCACCCCATCAAAATCGGACCCCAGACCCACGTGATCGACTCCGGCGACCTTGGCGATGTGGTCAATGTGATCGATCAAAGACTTGAGCGGCGGGCGCGGGATCTTCGCCATCCACTCACGCTCGATGCGGTCGACTTGGATATAATCCACCGGCTTGCCCTGGGCTTTCTGTTCGTCGATGAATTTCTGAATCGCGGCCCCCTTATCTTTTGCCTGCGCATCAAGAGCCTTGCGGAAGTTTTCGTCGTCAAATCCGTTGAAAAAGTTTACCTGCACGACCCCGCCATTTGTGGCGACTGCCTTGAGCATGTCGTCAGTCATGTTGCGCGGCGCATTTACCAGTGCCCGCGCCGAGGAGTGCGAGGCAATCACCGGCGCCTTGGTAGTAGCAATCACATCCCAGAAAGTCTTGTCAGCCACGTGCGAAATGTCGACCATCATGCCCAGCCGGTTCATTTCCAGAACTACTTGCTTGCCAAAATTAGTGAGACCGTTGTGATGCTGTACCTTCGGGTCATCGATATCGCCGGAAGAATCCGCCCACTCGTTCGTGTTTGACCAGGACAGGGTCATGTAGCGCACGCCCAGGCGGTAGAAGTCGCGCAGCAAATGCATGTCGTTTTCGATTGAATGCCCGCCTTCAATGCCCATTAGCGTGGCCATTTTGTGCTGCCGGTGTGCGCGCTCGATGTCATCGGTCGAATAAGCCATCATCATCCGGTCGGGATGATGTGCTGCCTGCTCATAGACGGAGTCGATCAGGTCGAAGCTATGCCTGGCGTAGCTACCCTGATTCGTCTGGGGATCTACCCAGATCGAGAAGAACTCGGCGCCAAGGTTCCCTCGCTGCGCCTTGTCAAGGCTGATGTGCCCGATATCGTTCGGATCGGTCGACCCGATATCGTATCCCTCATCCAAGAAGCGTTGCGGCGTGTCCGCATGCGTGTCGACGATCAAGGCAGAGGCATGAATTTGCCGCGCTTTGGCGGTGACTGCAGCGTCCGGCGCCTGAGCAACGGCGAGTGAACACACTACTGCGATGACGACCGGGTTTAGATTCATAGCTTGTGCCTGAGAACCCAAGGCAAGTTGTCGATTGTATAGGCAGACTAGCGCGCAATCCAATGGAGGGTAACTTTCCGTCGGTTCTCTTTCTTACGAATCTCTTGCCAGCGCAATCAGACCTCGAGCGATGCACTGCTCCAGAGTTTCATCGGTGTCAATCACAGTCTTAGGCAGCGATATCGTTTCGAACCGGTCTTTCACCTCGAGATAAAGCTGGAAATCGCGGTTTCCAGCGACATGGCTACGCGCGCCTGCGCCCTCCTCGAGCCTTTTGCGAGCGCTTTCCTCCGAGCAGACGCACTCCAGAATCCGCCAGCTCTGGTGCAGGGAACCGGCGGCGGTCAACACGTTCTCGATCTGGTACCGTCGCGAGAACGGCCGCCCATCAAGAAGAACAATGCGTGCCGCGTCTTGGGACAGGAGATAGCCGGCTGTCTCCAGCATCAACTGCACACAGAAATCATCCTGCCGCGAGGAGTATTCGATCTCATTTGGCAAAAAGATCGCGTGTCGGAACTCGTCTTTGCTCAACACGCGTCCCGAGGTTCGCTGAGCCAGTTCGCTGGCCAGTGTAGTTTTGCCGGTGCCGGGCAGCCCGGCCATAAGCACGATCATAAGAAGGAATCGTAAAGGATTTACGACGGAGGGTCTAATTTGGGGAGATTGAGAGCTCTAAAGTTACTGAGCGCCAGCGCTCATAGCGACCTCAGTGGTGGGCCTGTCCTGCTCAGGGCGGCCAATCGGGATGATGGTCTGCGTCTCGCGCCATTCCGAATAACGCCCGCTGACCATGACGTGGAACACCCATTGCCGGCGCTCTTCTTCCGGTTCAACAAGTCCGAGCGCCTTCATATAGAACAGATAACGCTCCACCCAGTGAATCTGCTCTTTATTCATGCCGCGGCGTTGCAGGTCCAGCGTGACGCCCGCGAGGTGCGAGGAAGCCGTCTCACCTTCCCAGGGAGCGGCATTGCTATTGTGCCGGCGCAATTTCTTCTGCACCTTAACCGTGCGCACCGCCGAATTCACCTGGATCTGCTGGTGAAAGCGGTTGTAATAAGCCTGACCGAGGTCAGCGACAAAATCGAGTGTCCATGGACGGCAGAAGCGGCGCGACGGGTCGAGCCGCGGATCAACCCGCAAAGACTCATTGCCGAGAATCTCTACGAGGGACCCATCCGCTTTCAGAGCTTCCAATTCGGTCTCATCCTGGATACGCGGCAGGTTCAGCCGGTCCACTTCCGCATTCTGCAGAAGCAGCGACTCATGCGACGGCCGGAACATCGGATTCCAGCGCAGCCAGCGGAAATGTCCTCGCCGGTGCGAACGCTGCATCACCGCGCGCTTCACCGCGAACGCCTGGTCAGTAAGCCCGGAGCACACTAGCGCGATGAGGAAAACCGACGCGAATTTGAGTGTTGCGATGCGTCTCACAGGATTCCTGCGGAGCAGCCATTCGTACAACTTGCCGCGAGTAGCGGCTATTCTAAGCCATGCTGTCAAGGGGACCAACTTCTTCCTCGCCGCCACGCATTACATGCGTACTACATCAGTGGTGACTGCGCCGAGGTTACTCGTGTTACCGACGTCCGCAAAGGCGGAGGCCCAACGGAATTGACGGCAAGTGATGGGCCATTTCCAGCTTTCTCCAAGAGCCAGCCTATGTGGGCTGCCAGCTACGACTTGGCGCGAGTTGGATGAGGCTTTGTACCTGCCGGTTGTCGTTTGAATGACAATTTTCAGCACCAAAATTGGTCACGCCGCCAGCCGACGTAGGAACAGGCCTTAGGGCTGTCCGAGTTTGCGCTGCTGCAATCTCCCGACAAATGTCGAGCTTTGCTCGACCAGGCAGCCGGTGGCGGCTGTCTCTACATTGCCCTAGCGCCATTGCCCTAGCGCCGGAACAAATCGCCCAGAGCCTGTTTCATGACCTGCCCACCGACTTCGGAGATGGACTTGGTCAGCGGAATATCCTTGGGACAAACCTCAACGCAGTTTTGGGCGTAACCACATTCCTGAATGCCGCCATCGCCCATAAGCGCCAACAGTCGCTCCCGCTTCAGAGCCTTGCCCGTAGGATGAGTATTAAACAGACGAACCTGCGAGATAGTCGCCGCGCCTACGAAGCCCGTGTCCTCGTTAAATTGAGGGCAGGCCTCCATGCAGCAGCAGCACGAAATGCAGCGCGAGAGCGGATACGCCGCCTCCTGCTCCTCAGGCGAGAGTCGCGGACCGGAGCCGAGGTCGTACGTGCCATCGATCGGAACCCACGCCTTGACGGTTTTCAGATTCTCGAAGAGCACGCGGCGGTCAGTGGCGAGATCTCGGACCACTGGGAATTTCGAGAAGGGTTCGAGCCGGATCGGTTGCTCGAGTTGATCAATCAGCGCAGAGCAAGCCATCCGCGCCTTGCCATTGATCAGCATTGCGCACGACCCGCAGACCTCTTCCAGGCAATTCGAGTCGTACGTGACTGGCGTGGTCACCATGCCGTCGCGTGTGACCGGATCGGCGGCAATATCCATGAGCGCCGAAATCACGTTCATGTTCGGTCGGTAGGGCACGGAGAATTCTTCCCAGTAGGACTTACCGGAGGGAGTAAGTTGACGCTTGATTTTTAAGATGACAGCTTTGTGATCAGCCATGAGTTCGTACTCAATCTACCCAAGGGTGCCCTGTACTTTGTCCCTGCGATCAGCATCCCCACCCTGTGAAAAATGCGATAAGGATGGGGCACCCTTATTTATCTCAATATTTTCTCGCGCGTGGAGGAATCAACGACACATCCACCGGCTCAAACTCAAATTTTGGCTCGTCGGCATCGGGCGCAAAGTACGCCTTCGTCGTTTTGAGCCAGTTCTTATCATCGCGTTCGGGGAAGTCAGGCTTGTAATGCGCCCCGCGCGATTCGTCTCGCATGCGCGCCCCCTGCGCAATCACCCGCGCCAGTTGCAGCATGTTGTAAAGCTGACGGGCAAAAACCACGGTCGTATTGGCCCACTGCGTGCGATCGCTAAGATTGATCTTGCGATAGCGCTCCAGCATCTCGACCAGCTTGGCGTCAGTTTGCTGCAGGTTCTTGTTGTAGCGGATGACCGTGCAATCCTTGGTCATCAACTCGCCCAACTCACGCCACAGCTTCACGGGATTCTCTGTGCCTTCGTTCTTCATGAGCAGGGCATTGCTCTCTTCCTGCTTCTTCTGTTCGGCCGCGAAATGTCCATTCCCATCGGTCGAGGCCTGGAGCCCGCGTGCATAATTAACCGCCTGCGGCCCGGCGACAGCTCCGCCGAATATGCAGGACACCAGAGAATTCGCGCCCAATCGGTTGGCGCCGTGATACTGGTACTCGCACTCACCCGCGGCAAAAATCCCGGGAACGTTAGTAGCCTGTTTGTAATCCACCCAGAGCCCGCCCATGGTGTAATGCATGCCGGGGAAAATCTTCATCGGCGTATCCCGCGGATCGTCGCCCACAAACTTTTCGTAGATCTCGAGAATGCCTTCCAGCTTTCGGTCGAGAATCTTGCGATCAATATGCGTCAGGTCGAGATAGACCATCGGCTTTCCGTCGATCCCAAGATTGTGCTCGTATACCACTTTGAAGATCGCGCGCGTGGCCACATCGCGGGGCACAAGGTTGCCGTATTTGGGATACCATTCTTCCAGGAAGTACCAGCGCTCGCTCTGCGGAATGGACTTGGGATCGCGCTTGTCCCCGGGAGTCTTTGGAACCCACACGCGCCCACCCTCGC
Source organism: Acidobacteriota bacterium (assembly GCA_046723715.1). Classification (GTDB taxonomy): domain Bacteria; phylum Acidobacteriota; class Terriglobia; order Terriglobales; family Acidobacteriaceae; genus Sulfotelmatobacter. The sequence continues at coordinate 77,750 of JBKOUZ010000046.1, forward strand.
CGCGCGCCGACTCCGACATCAGGCGCAGCTTGTCTTCACCGGGAATGGAAGTGGGATGAACCTGAATGAATTCACCGTTGGCGTAATAGCAGCCCTGCTGATACAAGGCCGACTGCGCCGATCCGGTACAGACGACAGAGTTCGTTGACTTGCCAAAAATCGCCCCAATGCCGCCGGTCGCGATAATAATCGCGTCAGCCGGGAAAGTCTTAACCTCCATGCTGCGCAGATCCATGGCGCAGATGCCGCGGCATGCATGATTGCGGTCGAGCACCGCGGACAAGAACTCCCAGTGCTCGTATTTGTTGACCTTGCCCTCGGCTTCGTAGCGCCGCACCTGTTCGTCAAGGGCATAGAGCAACTGCTGCCCGGTCGTGGCTCCGGCAAAAGCGGTGCGGTTGTAGAGAGTTCCGCCGAAACGACGGAAGTCCAGCAATCCTTCTGGCGTGCGATTGAACGGCACGCCCATGCGGTCGAGCAGATCGATGATTCCCGGCGCCGCGTCGCACATTTCCTTGATGGGAGGCTGGTTGCCCAGGAAATCGCCGCCATACACCGTGTCGTCGAAATGTTTCCAGGTGGAATCGCCCTCGCCCTTCAAGTTTTTGGCAGCGTTGATGCCGCCTTGGGCGCACACCGAGTGCGAGCGTTTCACCGGCACAATCGAGAACAGGTCAACCTGCCCACCCATCTCGGCGATCTTGATGACCGCGCTCAACCCAGCCAGTCCGCCACCAACGACAATGATCCGAGGAGCGGCCATTTTAATGCGCCCCCTTTCGGTCCAGAGGCGCGTGCCGCATCGCAACGTTGCCAGTGTTGCCCGGGATGTTCTGAAATCGGGAGTGGAAGGTGTAGAGACTGGCAATTCCCACCACCGTCAAGACCACAAAAAATGCCAGGCACAAACTCAGCAGTCGCTCGCGTGCCTTATCTCCAATGACAATCCCCCACTTCGCGCAGAACAACCAAATTCCGTATGCGAAGTGCCACGATGCTGCGATCAACCCGATCACGTAAAACGCCATCAGCCAGGGATTGTGCACTTCGGCCGCGACTTTTCCGAACGATGCCGCCGGATTCTCGTGCAGGTCAGTCCCGCTAAATCGCATTGTGTAGGTATGCCAAACGATGTAAATGAAAGCAATTCCGCCTGTCCAGCGCTGCATCGAGTACATCCAGTTGCCAGTCCAGGGATACGACGCCGTATTCGAATCCCCCCGATACCAAATGTAAAAACCGTAAAGCGCATGGAAGGCGATTGGCAGCCATATCCCGATCAGTTCAAGGAAAAATACCAGCGGCAGGTTCCCCAGGAAACTGACCTGGCGGGCGTAGGCGTCCGGCCCGCTGATCGCGGTTGAGTTGGAAATCAGGATGTGTTCGAAAAGAAAGGCCCCGACCGGAATAATCCCCGTCAGAGAATGCAGCCGGCGCAGTACAAACGACGATCCTTGCCCGGCCCGCAGTGGTGCAACTCCATAGACGGGAGCAGTAGAACTGGCTGACGCCACGAATCGCTCCTTATGAGTTCAACGATGACAAAATAACTTTTTATTATCTGGCCCCACAAGAAGCGAAGTCAAGGAAAGGAGGCGATGGCAAAATGTGAAGCAGGCACCCTCGCCTGTTTTCGGTTGGCCTACAACCTCTCCATTGCGCCCTGAAGCTCCGAAAAGGATTTCACAATCATATCTGCTCCAGCGCCAGATAATGTTGACGCATTAAATGTGGTCGTAATAGCAACTGTGAAAGATCCCGCTGCTTTCGCAGCTCGAACCCCAGCAAGCGAATCTTCGATGATCCAACAGTCCATGGGTTTGAGTTTCAAATCCCCCATCGCAACCTGAAAAATCTCTGGATCAGGCTTAGAACGATGGAATCGCTCAGTGTCTACCAGGGACTCGAAGCAATCCGCGATTCCCAGATTCTGCAGCGCCGCCGCGCGGTTGCGAGCTGTCGCTGAAGTTGCAAGCCCCAGCCGATAGCGCCGCGCTGCCCATTTCACAAAATCCACGGCGCCGGGGATCGGCTGCAATTCATGTTCGATCTTTTCAAAGAACTGGTGCTTACGATGCAGCAACGCCGCGATCTCGTCCATGGACCTGTCAGCCAGCACTTCGTGAAACATGGTCCTGTCGGGCCGTCCTTTGTAACTCTCGTAGATCGATTCTGGAAAATGAATCCCAGCCTCCTGAAAAGCCATTTCCTTCGCCCGCTTGTGCAGGGGTTCGGAGTCGACCAGCACGCCGTCCATATCGAAGATCAACGCCCGGGGAGCTTTGAGTGTGGATGTCACAGGTTCTTAGATGTCATTGGGAGCAAATTGCTTCTCGTACCACACCAGGAACTGCCGGAATGCCGCTCCGCGATGGCTGTGGCGCGCCTTCTCCTCCGCACTCAGTTCCGCAAGTGTCTTCTGAATCCCGGGAAAATAAAACAGCGGATCATACCCGAAGCCGTTGGTTCCGCGCGGCGCGTGCAAAATTATTCCCTCAGCCGTTCCTCGAAAGCTCGCCAGTATTTTTCCGTCTCGCGCCGCCGCCAGCACACAGACGAACCTGCCCGTTCGTTTTTCTGGTGTCACACCGTGCAGGTCGCGCAGAACGCGAACGTTGTTGGCGTCATCATCCGTGTTCGAATCTGCCAGATGCGGATCGTCCGCAGCGTACCGCGCCGAATGAACGCCGGGTGCTCCATTCAGCGCGTCCACTTCCAGGCCCGAGTCATCCGCGACCACGAGCTCTCCGGGTACTGCCAGGCTGTATTCGCGGGCCTTCTTATTTGCGTTCTCCTCGAACGTGCGCCCGTCTTCAAGGGGAGTAGGTACCGCAGTGAGGTTTGGAATGCCGGCAATCTCAATGCCGTGCGCCCGCGCAGCCCCGGCGAAATCGCGGATCTTTCCTGGATTCGAACTGGCAATCAGAACACGCCGCATCCATCAAACCTCAACTGTCATCCTGAGCGAAGCGCAGGATCGCATGCAACCTCGCCGCGTCCCAGTAGAGTACATAGGTCCTTCGCTTCGCTCAGGATGACAGCAAACCCCCACCAGTTGCCAGTCGTTCGATGGGTCGAACTCAGGCGTGGGGCGCCGGCCGCAGAAACCAGAACAGAAGCAAGACACAGCAGACCCCGGAAATGACTGCTCCCGCTGTCCGGTCCCAGGTCCGAATAAACCGTATCTGCACACTATTCATGCCCGGGTGCACGGGGATGAGCATTTGTCCCGTTCCCGGACGCGAAATTGGTTTCGCGCTATGTCCATTAACTTCGATCTTCCACGCTGGATAGGGGAATAGTTTCAAAGCCAACTCGCCGGGCCCTGTCATCTGTGCGGTAAATTCCTTTGCCGCCGCATCCCAGCGCAGAATGTGAATGGCTGCCCGTGCCGTCCCTACCACGGTGACGTTGCGTGCATCTTTTTCCACGGTCCCCGGATCGGCTCCCACCGGAGTGTACTCATCAGTGCCTTCGTACCCTACGCCCCCTTCCATATTGTCCTGCATCTCGCGCAAGTCGGCCGCATTGTCCCACCACGGCGCTTGCACGTGGACCCAGGCCCCAAGAACGACGAGAATCGAAGCGATGCAGACTAATGCACGTGCCCACCAGCGCTGCAGTCCCAGCACAACAAAAATCGTGAAGATCACGCTCAGGCACAATAACCAGCGCCATGGAAATTGCATAAACTGCAATTTCGGCAAGATCTTCCACACTACACGCGACACCGGAAATAAAAGAACCCCGGAGCACACTCCCCATAGCAGCAGCGCATTCCAGACTTGAACATCCATTCGTCGCCAAATTCTTGCTGACAAGACGCCAAGAAACGTGACCACCATCTCGAGCACCGCCACCCAGGAAACGACGCGGTTAAAGGCGTCATGATCCGTGTCGGTAGTGTGTATGAACAGAAAATTGTCCGCCGGCCGCGACCCCGCTGAGACCGCCTCTGCAATGTTGACCCACTTCTGCTCGTACACTGCAGGAAGCAAATAGAAACTTGCCAGGCCCGCACCAATTGCAACCGCACCTGCTCCCACCAGCAGCAGTCGAGGCGACCATTCCCTTAAGGCGCAGAACAGGATGAGCAGGCCCAGAGAATAATGAATCATTACCGCCGCGGGAGCATTGGTCAGCCAGGCGGCCCCCAGCACTATTCCGAGTGGAAACATCATTGGCTGATCGTCTTCTGCGGCCTTCAATACAAATAGCAGCAGCAGCGGAACCAGGCAGGCGGCCAGCATCTCCGCGAATGCGCTGCGCCAGTAAACGATCACGAGATGGTACGGATTGAGTTCGTAGAGTAGCGCCGCGAACAGCGCATCGCGGGGTGCCAGCCAGCGCCGCGCCAGCACAAACATCGAAGTTCCTGCGGCCATGAGCACCATCCAGATATAGACGGTGGCCGCCAGCGTCCACGGCACAATTGCGCTCAGTGTTGCTCCCAGCATCCATGAAGCCGGAGGATAAAAAATAAATCGCGGCTCTCCGTACCCAAAATGTGCCAGGTCTGCCCACCGTGGGTACAGGATGCCATGCTTCCATTGACCCAAAACTTCCAGCCAGGAATAAAGATGGAACTCAACATCGTGTCCCGAGGGAGTTCCAAAGAAAAAAAAAGGAATGCCCACGGCAAATGCCGCGGCCGCCATGGCCGCGAGCTCAGACCACATCAGCGAGTTGTTCGCGCGTGGGGTACCTTGATGCTGTGCGGATGACCTATCCAGTGTGGCGTCTCACCGAGAAATTGAACGCAAACAAAGTAAGTCTACATTCAGCGGCACTCGAGAGTAATGCTTTGGGAGTCGGCGTTCAGAATTTACGTTTCCGCCTGCGGAATCAGCGAATGCTGGCGTGCCAGAGGAGTGAACCTAATTGCGTTGCTGCTGCAATTCGGCCATGAAACGTTCTTGCTGCAGGGTGGCGCCGCGCCGGAGCAATTCCAGAAGAGGATCATCCACTTCATCGCCCGGCGCCTCTGCACTCTTGTGCTCGGGTTCGAACTGCTTCAGATCTGCCAGCAAAGCGCGTGGCGAAATAAGCAGCTCAGGCATTGCTTCCGGACTATTTCGAAGAAAGTCGATGAGGGCGATGACCTGCGCCCGCTGTTCTGCCGTACGGGAAGGGAACTCAACTCCCATACCATGCCCCGGATGCATAACCCGAACCATCCCCTCGGTGTGGACTTCCATTTCGTTCGTCTTCAGGCAAAGGTCGACCAGCGCACGCTCCGGAAAGGGCGCGTTGGTTTCGACGTAGCAACCGCCAGTGCTCAGGTCGGTCAGCTTACAGTGCGGGACACTCTCCTCCACCGCGCCAACGGCTGCGACAGCAGCCTTCAACCATTGCTTTAGGTTGGTTAACGCTGAGTCGGAAAGGTCTAGAAAGTGAACTCCCGTCTGGCCATTGGGATTTGCCCAGGCGACTTGCCCATGCCCTTCAATTTCTAATGTTGCATCAGGCAGTTGAAAGCGGAAGGCCAACAACGCTCCGGAAACTTGTGCTTCAGCAGTTAGCACATCCATGCCAGTTTCCGAGATGTCCAACAGAATCCCGTCCACTTTGCGAGTGTCGGGCGTGGTGATCTCAACCGCCGCCTGAACCGGAACCCGAGAGGCCCGCCGCCGCTCCCGGCCTAGCAGACCGGCTGCCGGACGCAGGCCAGCGTTCGCGGCTTCTTCCGTAACCGGCTTATAAAGGACGAAATGCGCACCGCCGCTGAGGACTTCCCGAACCTTGGCCGGATCTGGAATCAGAGCGATGCTGATCGGATTGGTGCCGAATCTCTGCGTTTCCCGCAGAACGTTCTCAGCAAGCTGGGCATCGTCGAAGTCGACGATGAGCGCATCGAACTTCTGTTGCTGGATGCGCGCCAACGTCGTTTCGGGATCGCTCGAACGATCCATGGCGATCTCGAAACTGGACAGAACTCTCCCCAGTACGTCAGCCGCCGAGTCATCGCTCGATACCAGTAACGCTTGCTGATTCATAACTTGCTTTGGATCGCTGCCATGCCGAGGCAGGAATGAGGTTTAGGGCCAGCGAGGAGCCGTTGGCCGCGCTGCCTTGGAACCCGTGCCGCCTGCGGCGCCGGCGCCAGCTTTGGCCGACATGGACTCGGTCTGGGCATCGTCTACTTCGGCAAGCACGACGTTGTCTTCTTCGTCGTTTTCTGCCAACAGCGGCGCTACTTCACGCAGCTTCTCTGCCGCCTGCTGCAGCATCTCGATCTGCTTGCCAAGCTGGGCGTATTTTGCCTGCTTTTGTCGCAGGACCTCGTGAATGTCTTTCATACAACCCCCTGCTGGCAATGTAAGGATGGCTTACGGGGTGGGTCAACGCTAATAACGATCTCCCGATTACTGCAGTAACAGTGCAGGGGCGGCCGTTCACGACAAATAAAAAGCCCCGCCGTTTCGGGCGGGGCCATATTCAGGAGCGAAGGCTGCTTATGCCTTCAATTTGCGTCTGAGAACTCCGGCGAAACCCAGCAAGCCCGTTCCCATCAGGGTCAAGCTGCCCGGCTCCGGTACCACGATGTTTGTGTCGCCACTCGCGATCGACGTCGAACCGTTGAAGAAGCCCTTACCAGTGTTGATGGTGAGCTGGGAGGTAGCACCATAGACAGTAGCACCGCCCATCCAGGACCCCGAAATTGCTCCGGTCAGAGTGTAATTATGCGTGCCGTTCGCCAAAGTGGTCAACGACCAGGTGACTGGACCGTCGAAAGCTCCGCTAAACAATGTGCCGTTGGTGTTGGACACAATGGTGAAAGAGCCGCCACCGTCAAAAGTCGCATTACCTTGAAGGGTACCGGTCAAAAGTGCTCCGGTACTGAACTCCACGGTTCCCAAGTTTCCCAACGCGCCATTCATGTGAATTAGCGTTGAGTCCGTCAGGGTTAAGCCGGCGCTGGTTCCGACCAAGGTTCCCCCAACGTTCGTGAGATCCACATTCGAATCCGCAAAAGCAGCCATTGGTAGCGCTAGAACCAGCAGCAATGTCATCCACAGAATGCGCTTCATATTTAAACTCCCCTCCTGAATACCCACAGTGTTACGCAGTAAAGTCCACGACGGGTGCACAAATACCCACGCTCGCTAGAGCATCCCGAGTACCAAATCGGTAATCTACGCATGTTATTGAAAATACGTTATCTTGCTGTTGGTGTTCGTTGCTTTAAGTTTCCCCTAGTGCAAACTGCTGCACACTTGCTACACGCTTTTGCGACTATACCGCCCGGTTCTAGCCCGTCAATGAAGGCAGTTTGGCCTCGGATCCCAGGAGGAAAATTGCGCCTACGATGATGCTGTACGCCGAAGTCGCCAACGTCAGCGCCCGCAGCGCTCGCGGACGCGAGAGGATTGCCGAGAACAGCCCCGCGGCGGATGCGCACAGTAGCGTATTCATCACTAGCAACCCGACCAGGAACATGAACAGTCCAGCCAGCCCCGCACCCACTCCGCCGAGGTTCGCCGCCATGAGAAACAGCAGAATCTGGGTAGGTGTTTCGGCTCCCAACCCGTGAATCACGCCCACGACGAAACTGGAGCTTGTCCCGTATCCATTCTTGAATATCTGGGGTGCCTGTACCCGGGTTCCACCGAATATGACACACAGCCGCCAATAGACCCACAAGCATGCATTGATTAGTAGGGTGATTCGGGTGCGTGGGCGGTGGTTATGCGTGCCAGGGCGAAAAAACGTTCCCAGAACGTACAGCCCCAACACCAGGAGAGTTGCCCCGACCAGGCGCTCGGCCCAACGGTCACTCGCCGCAGGCAATGCCACCCGGAACACCACAGCCGCCGCTCCCAGGAACGCAACCGTCGTCGCGTGTCCAGTAACATAAAGCAGCCCGTAACGCATGGCGTCACGCGCATTGGACTGCACGCTGCTGATGTCCGTAATTGCCGCTATGTGGTCGTAATCGAGCCCGTGCCGAAAGCCGAGCACTGCGGCCGAAATCAGCGCCAGCCGAAGATTTACCGGATCCATCATGCAAACCTATTTCTCGCACGAGCAATTAGATACCCGCTCGAGAGCGAGCCCGCATCTAACGCGCACTCACCGGAACTCGTCAGGCTAGCACAGTTCCGCTGCGCCGGATCGGGCTACGCGGTCTCGCGTCCACTACTTCGTTGTTTTTGGATCGATCACTTCCCGTAAGCGCCGCGACAGGATGGCCGCTAGCGAACGGTAAAACCGCGAACCAAGGTGGGGAAACAATTCAAACAAGGAAAGCAGAGTTGCGCGGTCCAGGTAATAAGCTTCGACGCCATCATTCGCCACCACATTCGCGGTGGCCGGTAACTCATCCAGAAAAGAGATCTCTCCGCAGACTTCACCCACTCCAATCTCCCGGGCTGACCCTTGCGACGCGATCTGCACCGATGCCGCGCCCTTCAAAAGTATGAAAATTCCGTGAGTGCGGCGATCACGCTGGACGATGCTCTCTCCGGCCTTGAACTGCTTGCGCACAGCCTTGTCCGCGATCAAGGCCCAATCATTCGGGGTCAGGTATACAAGGCCAAGCTTCGCCGCCGACAAAACCGACGCATCTGGAGTAGCCTTCAACATGTACGCTGGCTCAAGTTCCACGAGCACTGGGAACGGGAAAAACCAACAGGGCAGGGAAAGGCTAGCAGAAAAGGCCCTCTGCTGGAATCGCGATGCACCAGTAAAGTCATGTTGCTGATAAAGTCGGCAAGCGCTCGGTTTCCCTGCACTGATTTTCAAGGCTCCGGGACATTTTGCGTTCTGGACCGCAGCAGCCCCGGAATTTACTCCAATTTCTCTATGTGGAATTGCTAGCGTGCCTGGCAAGAAAGCATCGGAAGCCCCACATCGATAAGACCGCCGGCCTGCCCCTGCGGATGGGTCTCTAAAAAGAAGTTCGGCATCCGTTCCAAAGCGATAGAGGCTAAGGGTTCTCCCGTCGAGATTTACTGGTGACTATACTTCCCTTTAACGAAAGTGCGTTAAGCGCTTTCCCCAGCGACCGTACTTTGGATGCTCTAGACTTCGATCGACCCACTGCAGTTTTCGCGTGCGCTCAGCGTGACAGAGGAGTCAAGGCGAGAGAACAGGACGGCCGGTTCCGAAAGCCGCGGCCATATCAATTATGAAGGCGCGTGATAAATTAGACTTCCCAATTACACCAACACTCGTGCCTTAGGCAGCTTGCGCATAGTAGAATGCTTCAAATGCGCCCTTAGCTCAGTTGGATAGAGCGTCTGGCTACGAACAGATGCGTCTCAGTAGCCGAGATTTAGGGCAATTCCAGTACCTTGGTAATTAGTAAGGCGGTTGTGCACAGATGTATTTTAGCTGTGTGTGCAATCACTTACAGACGAAGACGTACGCAGTACGTTGCACTGACGGTTGTGAGCCCCGAAAGCGCCGACTTTGGACATTCCAGACGGTGCAAAAAAGGACTCTATGACCAACCAGAACGGCAACAAGCCAGCCAATAAACTCAGCACTAACCGCCCCACTAACCAGCTGAGGAAAGCTCCAGCGAGACGCACCAAGAACTTCCACGGCTCATGGTCTGTCACCAAGAGCAACCTGGGCATGAGTTGGGAGGATGCAGAGACAAACTTCCTCCGAACGCGCAAGCTTGGCACGTACGGAGCAATGCGTGCGGTCAAGCCACGAACCATCAAAGAATACAAGTGGGACCTGAAACAATTCTTCGACTTCATGCGTGGGCAGCACGTTGAGAACTACAACGCGCTGACGGACAAGTACGTCCTGCAGTACATCGAACACCTCCAGTCGAACGGGTGGTCACCAGCTACGCAACGAAAGTATCTCATCTCGCTACGAGCCTTCTTTAACTGGGTGGACCGTGACCCCGATTGCCAAGCCGCGAATATGCACGGCTTCAAGTACGTGATGCCACGCATTGGCAAGGAAGTGCACAGAACGTTTGTACCTTCCGTGCAGCAGATGGAAGTCTTCGCAAACGGCTTCAATCAGAAAGTGCTGTGGGGTCTGCGTGACTACACCGCTCTTTGTTTTATGCTGGACACAGGCGCGAGAGTTGGTGAGGTGTGCAACCTTGAGTGGGAGGATTTCAAAACGAACAACGCTCTGGTGAACCTCGACGGGAAGACAGGGGAGCGGTTAGTTCCGTACTCTCCAGAAACCACGGGCTCACTCTTGCGAAACTGGATGCGAGCACGAGTGCAGTTTGCTCATCCTGATTGCAAGAAGGTTTTCATCAGCCGCTTCGGTGGCGCGTGCGGAGCAGACACATTCAGACAGGCGTTCGCAGACAACCTGAAGAGGACAGGGCTTGACCAAGCGTTAGGAAAGAACACCATCTCCTGTCACACGGTGCGCCACTATTTCTGCACGATGTATTTGGTGAACGGCGGCTCACTCCACAATTTGCAACGCATCACTGGGCACAAGAATCTGCAGACGTTGATGATTTATGTGAACCTTGCTCAGCAGATGTCGAGCGTAGCTGCGGAAGCGAGCCGAGTGTCACCGCTCAAAAGTATGCTCGAAGGGACGCAGACTAAGAAACGCAATGTGGTACGCATGGGAAATTAGCCTTGCTCCTCCCCCAACTTTTTCCATGCTGTGGTGCAGTGCTTGATGGCAACGCTTCAACTGCTTCGCCTTATCCCGTCGCAGTTTGGCCCAGCCTGCGCGTTGCGCTGCTGCGATGCCTCTACGGCCTGCGGCTGAGATTCTTGCGAGGCTTCCTACGGTTCTTCGCCTGTTGTTCCTTAGTGGCCCATCGGCAGTTTCCGGGTTCATAGTTGCCGTCAGGATTCGGGCGACGGTCTAAGGTCATTCCCTCTGGTCGTTTCCGCATATCACGAAAGAAGGCCCAAAAGCTCTCGCGCCAACTTTTGCAAACAGTGATACCGCGTCCTCCGTAGTCTTTGTACTGATCGTGATTCTTGTTTGTGCATCGCTCGATCATTTTCCGCCAGCTGTTGTGCGTGGTTCTGTAGCATTTGCAAAACACTGCCTTACGATTGCGTAGGTGCCGCTCCGTGGCATAGCCGATATCGCTGCACAACATGCAACTCGTGAAGCAAACGGTCTTCCCGGATTCTGGGTGTTTTATTTTCGTGTTCCATACGCGAACCCCGCAAACATTCCGCATCTGGATGCTTCCACGCATTTTCGGCGTAGCCTTGCCACGAGAGCATCCGCAACTGCTCGAGTTGCCGCTGCGAAGATTCGCGCCTAGGACCGATACTTCTTGGCCACACTCGCATCGGCAAACAAAAAATGACTTTCCCTTGCGAATCTCGGCGAACCCCAAGACGTTTAGCACGCCGTACTTCTTTCCTGTTTCGTCCTTGAATCGTCGTGACAATGGATTCGCCAAGTTGACGGGGATAAGAATCGTCAAGTTCTAAGTAGGCAAATTGCTAAGTTGTTGAAACCACAAATGCTCCAATTTCATGTCATCTTCTGCTATGTTTCCACTTCTGTCTCTAGTAAATGATTTAGACTAAACAACTTACTTCCAAGTTATGCGCTGCTAAGGTACTTCGAGCTATATGGGAATAGGGAACCAAGTAAACGCCTAGGAATCCCTTAGCAATCGCTTGGCATTCGCTGCTTTCATATATGTAAATGGCACTAAGGCTTGGGAATTCCCATGGGTTATCCCGGCCCGACCACGAGTGGCAAAAGGCTTATACGAAACACCATGCCTAACTTTCTTCTTGTATATCTGCTCGTTCACTTTCATAAGGTGTCTTCCGTGACTGGCCCTGTGGGTGTGTAAGCTTCCAACATTCATTCCAGCGATTAACCGCCGCGAAAGAAAGCGTATCGTGTACGCTCCGCCCCGCATGTCTAGCGGCGAGGAGGTGAAGACAGGGCGTAGGCAGAGGGGAGAGAGGCGAGCAGCCAGCCCTCCAAGCGTTCCAAAACGGGATTTTTATGTACCTTCCCCAGCATCTTGCCTTGTTAAGTAGTGCTGGTCCTTACCATGCTTAGATCTTCTGTTTGCATATACATAAGAGGCGTTAGACTCAAGCTCCAACCAGCCCCCATTTCTGGGCTGGTCGTAGCGGTGTGCGACACAATAGACCCTCTCAATATCTCCTTGCCGCTCACTAACATCCAACATTCACAAAGCCCTGGTCAAGCGTTCACGGCGGCGTTTTTCCCCGCTACTCCTCCAAAGTTGTACCCCATGCGAGTGCGCCGTGTACGTCCGGCAAACCTATATGAACCCTCGTTACGCTCCGCACCCTGAAGGAATCAATGATAGACGGTCCGCTAGGGTCGTGTTCCCGGCGATTAGGACCCCATTGCAGGGCGAACAAGTGGCGAATAGTGCGCAGGGCAGCGAGCTGCTCAGGAGGGTTCAAGTCCCTCTGATCCTCAGATGAGGAGGGTCATATCCAAAGGCGGGGGTAATTCCTCGCTGGCCGGAGAAAGCGGAAGGTATGGAGACGTCTAAACGGGCACGAAGGCGAAAGCCGGATACAGCCAAGGCGAACCTGAAGCCACCGCTTTGTAGTACTCCGGAGGGCAGGGTGTCCACCGCGAGGTGGAATCTGAAGGGCCTGCGGAGAAGTACCGGGCCGTAATCGATGGGGGAGACCCCGAGATGAACCGGTCAGCCCATTGGTGGGGCAAGGTCGAGCCCGTTATTCGGGGGCGAAGGCGTTCTCATTCACCCACCCATTAACCAAGGTGATTGCGGGCGGCACGGTACGGAAGAGCAGAGCGTGACCCCTGGAGAGCTGACGGAGTCCCTGGGCGGCACCAGGGTAAGGCGAACCTATAAGCGCAAGCGAAGTGGGGAGTGATGCTCTGTCAGCAGTCCGACGGCTGCATAGTACCTGAAGCTCGGCGAAAGCCAAGTGACCGGGCGACCGGCGACGGAATGGGTCGGGGAAGGGCAGTCGGCGAAGATGGTTGGGAAGAGAAAGGAAACCAGATGAGCAAGGATGAGGGAGGTCGGAACAGTTCCTTCAGCGAAAAACCCGTACGCTCTCGTCCGAGGAGAGTGGTGGATTGGATCAACCCGACGAATGCGAAGAAGGTCCATTCACTAATCGACAAGGTATACAAGCGGAAGAACCTGGAGATGGCCTGGGAGAAAGTGAAGGAGAACCGGGGTAGTGGAGGTGTGGATGGGCAGACTGTGGAGGCTCTCGAAGCGCAACTGGACCAGCAGTTGGATCGGTTGCATCGAGAGCTGAAAGAGGACGCTTATCGACCTCTGCCGGTTCGCCAACATCCGATCCCGAAGAGAGACAAACCCGGAGAGTATCGAATGTTAGGCATACCGGCGATCTATGACCGCGTCTGTCAGCAAGCGCTGCTCAATCGGTTGGAACC
>JBKOUZ010000275.1:0-4749 GCA_046723715.1 Acidobacteriota bacterium
AGCGAAGTTCTTTCGCATTCTTTTGAATCTTGCGAAATGCCGCAGCGATTTCGTGCATGTCTTCTTCATCGCCCAGTAATGCGGGTTGCGGAATCCAGACTGTTTCCCAGGCTGCCCTTTCTGTCACAGGAAATTTCTGCTTAAGAAAAGAGTGTTTTCCCGTCGCCTGCTTTCCGCTGAGTCGTTTCCGATACTTGCCATTGCGAAACATGTCTAAGGAGTGTAGCGGCGGATAACTGGCCTGGTTGGGAATGCCTTCCGCATTCATTGCCTCAATGAAGCGGTCCGTGGATATGCCGGCGAATTGTTTTTTGTTGAAGTGAAAAATGTAGGCGTACTGTCCGTTACGCGTGCAGCGCTCATCCAATTTCTGCGGTGTAATGCCTGGAATCTCGGACAGCAAACGATCCAGCAAGCGTGAGTTTTGATGCCGTATTTTGGTCTGCTCATCCAAACGGCTCAATTGCACATTCAAAACAGCTCCCTGCCATTCGCTCAGGCGGTAATTCGAGCCATAAATAAAATGACTATAGAACCATTTGCCAGGCATGCGGCCGCAGTCGTGGACCGAGCGCGCCTGCACTTCGAACTTGTCATTATTGGAGATGATGACGCCGCCTTCGCCCGCCGTGATCAGCTTGCTGGATTGAAAACTAAACGTACCCGCGATGCCAAATGTGCCGATTCGCTGGCCGCGCCATTCGCTGGCATGAGCGTGCGAAGAGTCTTCAATCAGCGCAAGCTTGTGCCGGCTGCAGATCTTCTTCAAGCGATCGAGGTCGGCAGGATGCCCTCCCATGTGCACCGCAATGAGAGCTTTCGTGCGCGGAGTGATTGCGCCTTCCGCCAACTCTGGATCAATGCAGTAAGTTTCAGGATCAACATCAACCAGCACAGGCAAGGCATTCGCGAACAGCACCGCGCTGGCTGTCGCCACGAAGGTGAAATTCGGAACGATAACTTCATCGCCCGCACTGATGCCCGCAGCAGCCATGGTGACTTCCAGCGCCGCCGTTCCATTCGTCACAGCCACGCCATGGCGCGCTCCATGAAACTGTGCGAAAGCTTGTTCGAATTCGAGGGTCTTCGCACCCGGTGTGCGCCACCAGATACGGCTTTCCAGCACTTCCTTCAATGCCTGCACTTCCTTATTGTCGTAATGCGGCCAGAGGGGAAAGGCTTTGTTCTTCGCCTTCTTGCCGCCGAGCAGGGCCAGTTCTGACATGGATGAATCTCCTTCTGCTAATACTGGTTGAATCCTGTCGCGTAGCGAAATGCTTCGACGTAGTGCCCATCTTTGCGGGGTTGTTCCTTCCGCATATCGTTCTTGGCGGATTCCAGATCTTTAGCATCCCAGTCGGGACGGTATTTATTCACTGCCGGTTCGAACTGGCTGACCTGCTTCGCTGCGGCCTCAAACTTCAGATCGGCAACGCTATCGATGTTCACGAAGTAATTCGCCTCTTGCGCCGACGGGTAAAAGAAATACATTTCCGGGACTTTGTAAGGTTGGAGTCCCTGCTGCAGTTTCTGATTAGGGAAATAGAGCCAAAATTCGGCGGCGCGCACCGCATCGATTGTGTTGAACGCCGCCATGCGATGGTCGCTCTTGTGCCAACGCTCATACCACTCGCCGGGGTCGACGCTGAGCAGGATGTCCGGGCGGATACGGCGGATGATCGCAGTCGCTTCTTCGGTGAGCTTCGGTTGCGCCGCATATTCCAGCATGCCATCGTCGTAGCCAAGCCACGTGATGTTCTCTTTTAGAGTGCCCAGCATTGCTTCCGAGACTTCTTCCTCTGCTCTCCGGATCCCAGCTAATCTCTGCGAATTCATGTCCGGGTCGTACGAACCCTTGTCGGGACCACCTTCACGCCTTGTCCCCACGGTTCTGGACCTGCTTTCGACACGGGAGCCGTGTTTGATCCCTACTCCAGCTCCCCTTATCCCTGTCCAGACGGCACTGTCGTGTCGCTCCGGAACCAGGTGCAGTACAACGGCCAACTCAATGTGATGGATCCTACAACCATCGACCCGGTGGGCTCAAACATTGCGAACTTCTATCCACAACCTACCGATCTCAACTCGCTCACCGAGAATTATCTGGCAAATCAGAACAACGTCAACGACCAGGACTCTTTCGATATTCGCCTCGACCACCGGTTCCGCGAGCAGGACCAAATGTTTGCCACAGCTTCGGTGATATACGCAGCCAGCAACCCGGCCCTCTCGGGCCGCTGTGGGGAGGTTCCGATTGCTGCCCGAGCATTAGCAACTCTCGCGCTCAACACGTCGGCATCGGTTACACGCATACTTTTTCTGAGCGGTTCTTAAATGACCTGCACGGCGGGTTCTTCCGCTATGCCGTGAACGCTTTGCCGTTCAACTTTGGCAAGGACCTTGGGGCCCAACTCGGAATCCCCAACGTCAATCGCCCCGGTTTTCCCAATTCGAGCGGCCTTACCAACATTGACGTCGCCGGAGTTACATCTTTGGGCAATTCGCAGTGGCTGCCCGAGCATGTCTTCGAAAACATCTACCAGATGGCGGACACGGTGACTTGGATCAAAGGCAAGCATTCGCTCAAACTCGGCATTGATTTCCGGCGCCAACAACGCAACTTCTTCCAACTCTCGAGCGCGCGCGGATATTCAACTTTGCCGGCGCCTACACGATGGACCTGACTACCTCCAACGGAGGCAACGGTATAGCCGATCTCCTGTTTGGCGCGCCCATCTCGAACGAGCAAGACTTCCTCGCCGGTCTTTACCCAACGCGGTATTGGGATCTGGCGGGGTTTTTCCAGGATGACTTCCGGGTGAATCAGAAGTTGACCATCAATTTTGGCCTGCGCTACGAGGTCACCTCTCCCACGAATGGGCGTGTTGGAAACTTCGACCTCAATAAGGCCGTTGTGATCACGTCGTATGGTCCGGGCGCAGTTTCCCATGCCGGCGTGCAATTCGATAAGCGCGATTGGGGGCCTCGTCTTGGATTCGCCTGGTCGGTAAAGAAAAATACTGTAGTTCGCAGCGCCTTCGGGATGTTCTATTCAGCCGAAGCCAATATTTTCGATGATCTCGGGCTCAATCCGCCGCAACTCAGCTTTTATGCCGCAAATTTCAACGATGGCGCACTTCCATCTGCGTCACAACTGATCTCCAGCGGCTTTCCGGCTGCCCTGCCACCATCCAGTCCCACGAACATCAACGGTCCGGTGAAGACCACGGGGCCGAAACGTGTTATTCCTCGTATTCTGGAGTGGAACCTTGGCGTGCAGCACCAGTTCACGCCGAATTGGGTGGCTCAGGTCGCCTACGTCGGAACCCGCTCCTACGATCTCTGGAATCACGAGGCCAGCGATCTCAACCAGGCGACGCAGATTCTCGATACCAACTTCTGTGGGCCCGATCCCGCTAATTGCATTCCGAATTTCGGAAGGCGCTACTTCGCGCAGCAGCCGAATATGACTCAGGTACTACCGTTGGACTATCCCCAGTTTCAGTCCTTCTACAACGCTTTCCAGGCCTCGCTGAACAAACGGTTCTCGAGCGGCTTCAACGTCCTTGCAGCGTACACGTTCGCTAAAAACTTGGGCAACGCCGACGGCAACGTGGGCGGTTTCGTGCGGAACTCCTATGCCGCGTACCTGGAGCATGGCCCAGTGGCGCCAGATCTCCGCCATCGATTCTCCCTAAGCTACCTGTACGAACTGCCCGTCGGACATGGGCGCCATCTTTCTCGGCGGATGGCAGCTGGCGGGAATTGTGGCCGCACAAACTGGAGAGGCTTTGAACGCGGTGCTGTCATCTGATTTGAGCAATACGGGAAGTTTCAGCTATCGCCCGAATCAGGTTGCCAATCCCTATAACTTCTCATTCGACACCGCAACACAAGCCGCTCTCGGATGCTCGAACCCCGGCCATCAGACTCTGGACTGCTGGTTCAACCAGGCGGTCTTTGTGGCGCCTCCTTTGGCGCCCGGGCAGCAATCGGCACACAGCTTCGGCAATGCGAAAATTGGTGATCTCCGCGGGCCCAACATGGTGAACTTTGATTTGGTTCTGCAAAAGAATTTTAGAATTTTCGAATCGCACCAAATCGAGTTTCGCTCGGAGTTCTTCAATCTGTTGAACCATCCAAATTTCGGATTGCCCGGTGGAGGCTCATCCACGGCCGTCGATGTGCCCGGAGGCGCCGCGATCACCAACACAGCCACGGACAATCGGCAGATCGAGTTCGCGTTGAAGTACACGTTCTAGAATGGACTGCGTTCGTACAGTACTGTAGCGCGCAGATCGGTAGCCAGCGGGTGATTGCCCGGCGGCTCATGGACTCGTTTCTTCGAGAAGGATACGGAGTGTCTCAAGATAAGGCGAAAACAGGCGGGACGGTAACTCTGCGAGTAATCGCGCGGGAATGTGGGCTCTCGGCTACCACCGTTTCGATGGTTTTGAGTCACTCCCCGATGGCAAGCTACATCCCGGAGACCACGAAACAGCGCATCGTTCATGTGGCGGAAGCGCTGGGCTACCAGCCCAATCCTTTTGCGCAGGCTCTGCGCCGGCGTCATAGCCACACCGTCGGTGTAATGGTGCCCGACATCGCAGACCCTTACTGCGCTCAAATCCTGCGGGGCATCGAAACCAGCCTCTCACACTCTAACTATCTTCCTTTCCTGGTCGACATCCAAAACGATCGACTTCGCTTCAAGAAGTACCTGAATGTCCTGTTGGCGCGGCGCGTTGA
>JBKOUZ010000194.1:0-7604 GCA_046723715.1 Acidobacteriota bacterium
CAAGTCGGGAGGGGAGTGGATCAGTTCGGTTGATCTGGAAAATGCTTTGGTAGCACATGAGGCGGTGAAGGAAGCTGCCGTGATTGCCGTGCCGCACCCCAAATGGGCGGAGCGGCCTTTGGCCGTGATTGTGCTTAAAGACGGACGTCAAGTGACGGACTCGGAGTTGTGCGCGTTCCTCTCACAACGGTTTGCCAAGTGGCAAATGCCCGATGCTTTTGTGTTCGTGGACGAACTGCCGCACACGTCGACGGGAAAGCTTTTGAAGAGCAAATTGCGCCAGCAGTTCCAGACTTGGCAACCAGCCTGACGGAGGTTTTTTGGTCTGAGAGCCTTGGCTTCTTTCGCGATGCAAGGCCGTGCGTTATTGTTCGTGCAGTTCGCGAATCCAGATATTGCGATAGCGCAGCGGATCGCTGTGATCCTGTAATTGCAGCGGCGCTTTTTCAGGACCCAGCTTGTAAGCAGGACGCTCGCCGTGAGCCGTCGGTCCGGTGAGTTGGACGTTATCTTGCACCAGCACGCCGTTATGTAGCAGCGTAATGCGAGCGGGATGCTGCAACTTCCCATTCGCAAATCGCGGCCCGTGGAAGATGACGTCGTAGGTCTGCCAGTGTCCCGGAGGGCGCGACGCATTCACCAGCGGGGGATACTGTCCGTACACCGCGCCCGCTTGCCCATCCGCATATGTTTTGTTCTCGTAAGAATCGAGCACCTGGATTTCGTAAATGCTCATCAGAAACACGCCGCTGTTGCCGCGCTCCTGGCTTTCTCCGTGGGCCGGAGTTGGCTCGGAGAACTCAACGTGCAGCTGGCAATCGCCGAAGGAATCGCGGGTGGAGATATTGCCGCTCTTCGCGACTACTTCCATGTAGCCGCTCTCAACCTTCCATGCGGCAGGCTTGCCATCTTTATCCACCCACTTGGACAGATCTTTCCCATCAAACAGCACGACTGCATCGGATGGAGGCGTCCCCGGTGTTTCCTGGGTGCTGGCGGTTCCCGGAGTGATGACCGGCGGATTCGGGCGATTGAGATCGTGAATCTTCCATTTCATTGGGGGAACTTGTGCCATAGACAGTTGGATGAGGGAAAAGACCATTGACAGCAACAGGGAGGTTTTCTGTGTCATCAGCGCGCCTCGCGCGAAACCATAATACTCAAACGCCTTGCGAGCGCAAGGGCCAAACAAGACTGGCCACGGATTTTCACGGATCAAATGCAAAAAGCATTCATCCGTGAGAATCGGTTCGGTCCGTGGCCTGATTCTCAGCGTCTGGATTGCGCTGGCGCCTTCTCACCCACTCGCTGGCTGACTTTGAAGATCATCTTGCCGGCTTTCTTGTCCGCATCGACGACGATGTGATCGCCGTGGAGCACTTCGCCGTCGAGGATCTTCAGCGCTAGCGGATCCTGAATCAGTTTCTGGATGGCGCGCTTCAGCGGACGCGCTCCAAAGTTTGGATCGTAGCCCTGCGTGAAGAGCAAGTCTTTCGCAGCGTCAGTGAGTTCGAGCGAGATCTTGCGATCCGCCAGCAAGCGGCGAACATCTTCGAGCCGCAACTCGATGATCTTGACCAGCTGCTCCTTCCCGAGCGGGCGGAACACGATGATGTCGTCCACGCGGTTCAGGAACTCGGGCTTGAAGTGAGTGTGCAGCAAGTTCTGGACTTGCTGCGCGGCCTCGTCGAAATCGGCGTCCGTCTTCAAGCTCTCGGCCTGCAGGAACTGCGAGCCGATGTTCGACGTCATGATGATGATGGTGTTCTTGAAATCGACCACGCGACCTTTGCCGTCGGTCAGCCGGCCATCGTCCATGATCTGCAGCAGCACGTTGAAGACATCGGGATGCGCTTTCTCGATCTCGTCAAACAAGACGACTGCGTACGGGCGGCGACGCACTTGCTCCGTAAGCTGTCCGCCCTCTTCGTAGCCAATGTATCCCGGAGGCGCGCCGATCAATCGAGCCACCGAGTGCTTCTCCATGTACTCGGACATATCGATCCGCAGCATGGAATGCTCGTCGTCGAACAGGAATTCGGCGAGGGCGCGCGCCAGTTCGGTCTTACCCACGCCCGTTGGGCCGAGGAAGATGAACGAGCCGATCGGACGCCTGGGATCACTCAGACCCGCCCGGGAACGCCGAATGGCGTTGGCCACGCGCTCCAGCGCGGGATCCTGCCCCACCACGCGCTGGCGCAGCCGCTCTTCCATGTTGACCAGTTTCTTGACCTCGCCTTCGAGCATCTTGGAAACGGGAATGCCGGTCCACTTGGAGACGATGCGCGCGACATCTTCTTCATCGACTTCTTCCTTGAGCATCCGCTGCCCGGACTTGCCGTCCATGTTGGCCGTGAGTTGGCCCAACTCGGCCTGGAGGTGGGGTATCTCGCCGTATTGGATCTCTGAAGCGCGGTTGTAGTCGCCTTTGCGCACTGCAGCCTGCTCATCGGTTTTGAGCTGGTCGATCTTGGCCTTGAGCTCGCGCGTGCGCGAAATCAGGTCCTTTTCCTTCTTCCAATTGGCTTTGAGCGCGTTGGACTGCTCGCGAATGCCGGCGAGTTCTCTTTCGAGAACTGCGAGACGCTCCTTCGAGTTGGGATCGTCTTCTTTCTTCAGCGCCTGTTTCTCGATTTCGAGCTGTGTGGCGCGACGTTCGAGCTGGTCGATGTCGGTTGGCATGGAATCGATCTGGATGCGCAGGGATGCCGCAGCCTCGTCGATCAGATCGATTGCCTTGTCGGGCAGAAAGCGATCGGAGATGTAGCGGTGCGAGAGCGTGGCCGCGGCAACAATGGCTGAGTCTTTGATTCGGACGCCGTGATGGACCTCGTACTTTTCCTTCAGACCGCGCAGAATGGAGATCGTGTCTTCGACATTGGGCTCACCGACGAAGACGATCTGGAAGCGGCGTTCGAGAGCGGCATCCTTCTCGATGTACTTGCGGTATTCATTCAGGGTGGTGGCGCCGATGGCGCGCAGTTCGCCGCGAGCGAGCGCCGGCTTCAGCATGTTGGAGGCGTCAATCGCGCCTTCCGCAGCGCCTGCGCCAACCAGCGTATGCAACTCGTCGATGAATAGAACGATTTGTCCCTGGGAGTCTTCGATTTCTTTGAGAACGGCTTTCAGGCGGTCTTCGAACTCGCCGCGATACTTGGCGCCAGCCAGCATCGATCCGAGATCGAGTGCGACCACGCGCTTGTTCTTCAGAACTTCCGGGACGTCGCCGGAGATGATGCGCTGCGCGAGCCCTTCGACGATCGCCGTCTTACCCACGCCCGGTTCGCCGATCAGCACAGGATTATTCTTGGTGCGGCGCGAGAGCACCTGGACGAGGCGACGGATTTCTTCATCGCGTCCGATGACTGGATCCAGCTTGCCGCGACGCGCCTGCTCGGTCAAGTCGCGCGCATAGCGCTCGAGTGCCTGGTACTTCGCCTCGGGATTCTGGTCGGTAACTTTCTGCGAGCCGCGAACCACGGTCAAAGCTTTGAGGATCGCATCGTAGGTTGCGCCGCGCTGCGCGAGAATCTGCTGAGCGGCATCCCGCTTCAGGTGGGTGATGGCCAGCAGCAGATGTTCGGTGGAAACGTATTCGTCTTTGAAATTGGAAGCTTCTTTGAAGGCCTGCTCCAACAGGTTGCTGGCTTCGTTGGAGGGACCAGGTTGCGCGGCCTGTCCTGACACCTTGGGCAGCTTCTCGATCTGGCTGTAGACATCGCTGAGCACAGCTTGCGGACCGATGCCGATTTTCTCCAGCACCGGGGGAACGATATTTTCTTTATCTTCTAACAAAGCAGCCAGCAGATGAATGGGCTGCAGCTCAGGATTGCCGTGCTCGGAGGCGAGCTGGCTTGCTCGCTGGACGGCTTCCTGCGCTTTCACGGTAAATTTGTCCCAACGGATGGGCATGGAAAACCTCGATTTGTTAATTGTGTAATTTGGTAATTGACCAATTGGAATGGATTTTCAGATTAGCCGGTTACCAAATTTCACATCAAAAAATAACCGGGAGGCGGTCACCTCTGCCGCCTCCCCACAATCTGCGCCGTCGCTCGGCCTTACCTTAGCTGGACAGCCCCAGGGGCTGTCCCTACATCGGCACCCGAGCGTTACTCATTAGGCGGCTTTGCTGGGGCCCTTGCCTTCCAGCGTGCGCTCGCCTTTTTCGGAGCCGATGTTCACCTTGATCTGCTTCGGCTTGGCTTCGGCTCTCTTGGGCAGCGTGATCTTCAGTACGCCCTTATCGTAGTTCGCCGAAACCTTCTCGCTGTCCACGGTCTGCGGCAGAGTGAAGGTGCGAGTGAAGCTGCCATACTGACGCTCCACGCGGCGATAGTTCTCTTCTTTCTCTTCCTTCTCGATCTTGCGCTCGCCCTGAACGGTCAAAGTGTTGTTCTCGACGCGTACATCGATGTCCTTCTCCTCAATGCCCGGGACTTCGATCTTCAGAGTGACCTGATGCTCGTCCTCGTAAACATCGACGGCTGGGGCAAAGCGGGAAGTCGTCAGGGACTCGTCTTGGCCAGCATCATTGAAGGATTCACGGAACAGACGGTTCATGCGGTCCTGCAGCGTGGCGAATTCACGGAACGGCTCCCAACGGGTTAATACGGTCATGACTAAAATCCTCCTCCAGATATTTGTGTTGATCAGAACTTGTTGAATTTACGACCGGCCTTGGTTTTTGCTTGAGGCTGCGGTCACTTCATTTGACGCATATTTAGCGTATAAGAAGCATAAAACTTGAGCTTCTTACTGTCAAGTTAAACATTTCCCTAATTATCTTTAACTTACACGGGCAATGACGCACTTTAAATAGGCTGTTTCGGGGATATTCAGCAGAATGGGATGGTCTTTTGCCTGGCCGCGAACTTCGATCAGGCGGAGGGTCCGGTGGGCATCCAGCGAAGCTGTGGCCAACATTTCGAGGAAGCTGTTCTGGTTCACATGGTAAGAGCAGGTGCAAGTTATAAGAGTGCCGCGCGGGCGGAGCATCTTGAGGGCTCGAAGGTTGAGTTCCTTGTAGCCCCTGAGCGCAGCATCAAGGTCCCGCTTGCTCTTGGCGAAGGCAGGCGGGTCAAGAACGATGGTGTCGTAGCGACGATTAGCAGCAGCGTAGTCCTTGAGGAGGTCGAACGCGTTAGCCTCGATCCACTCGATTTCACGGCCGTTGAGGGTTGCGTTCTGGTCGGCGGTTTCCAGGGCAGGACGGGAGCTGTCGGTGCCAGTTACCTGGGAGCAGCCGGGGGAGAGGTGAAGGGCGAAGCCTCCCTGATAGCAGAAAACATCGAGAGCTTCGCCCTTGGCGTAGCTGGCTGCGGCGGCATAGTTTTCGCGCTGATCGAGAAAGGCACCGGTCTTCTGGCCTTCCAGGGCGTCGAACTGGAAGCGGACGCCGTTCATGGTAAAAGTTGTTGCGCTCCGTTCTCCGTAGAGCAGGGCGGAAGCGCGCGGGGCAAGAGTTTCCAGCTCGCGAACGCGCGGGTCGGTTCGCTCAACAATCGACGCGGGATGGAAGCGTTCGACTAACTGAGAGATGACGATGCCGCGGAGTGGGGTGGCGTCCATCGCCTGTGTGAGAATCTGGAGCGAAAGAATGTCGTTGTAGCGATCCACGATGAGTCCGGGAAGAAGATCGGCTTCGCTGAAGATGATGCGGTAGGCGTCCGTCTCGCGGACCAGAGTCTCCCGATAGTTGATCGCGCTCTCGATGCGTTGCCGAAGCAGGGCGGGCAAGTCTGCGACGGGGTCCGGCGAGATCAGGCGGATGGCTATTTGCGAGGTGCTGGAGTAAAGCGCGGTCCCGAGCGATTTCCCGCGCTGGTCGGTAACCGCGACCAGAGAGCCGGGTTGCACGCCGTCGGCCGAGAGGATGTCGGAGCGGTAGACCCAGACGTGGCCGGACTTGAGACGGGTAGCACCCCGAGGGGACACTCTGACCCTAGGGACTTCGGACTGCGGTGAGCGCGGGGGCATGGCAACATGTTAATGCCTGGGCACTGAGCTTGGAGGTTCAGTCACAGGTATCAGCAGGTAGAAACAGCCAGTTGTGTTCCGGGGTCACGAGTTTAGTAGGGGGTTGAACTTGCGAGCTGCTCTCAAAGTTTCAACTCACGAATGGCGTCTCCGGCGCCGCTTAAGTCGGCCAGTCGCATTTCCGAATATTTGCGAGACAAAATCACACCGGGCGCGCCGGCGCGGAACGCCGCAAGAACCGCTTGCTTCACGCTTTGCCGCGTACATTTGCTGTGGTTTGGCTCAGTCGGTATATCGATATCAATGCCTGGCCAAATTAGAGTCCGGGTGCCAGCGACTCCCTCCAGCGCGCGTTTGGTTTCGCGGTATACGTAATCTGCCGAAAGTCCGGTGCGAGGAATCTGGTCGTAGCTTGCCTCTTTTAGTCCCATAACCGCATAGTCGAAGTCGAGCAGGTTCTGTTTCGGGAGATCGGCGTAAAGCGTCGAGCCGATATTGCCTACGTACAGTGCCATCCGCTCGCCGCCGCAGTTGTTGTACATAACAACTTTTATGAAATCCGAATACTGCGAGAGTTCGTGAAGGTCCTGTTCCGCGCGGTAGATCGGGTTGAAAGAATTGTTGTGCCAGATGTGCCAACCAACGGGTAGGGTCTGATTAGCAGCCTTCACCGTTTTGTAGATGGCTGCGTAAGTCTCGCGCAGGCTGTCGGTCCATAGCATTTCCCATGCGGCCAGTTCGGGATAGCGCAGCAGCAGTCGCCAGAATTGAACGTAGTAGCCGTCTACGGGGCGTTTGCCGCTTCGCGCTGAGCGAACGAACTTTTCAAGTTGCAGAAACCCCTCTCGGGCGCGATCCACCTTGATGCCGCGCTCTTTGGCTTTGCTCTGGCAAAATTCGCAAAAGCAAGTCACGTTTCCCGGATCCACAGGGGGCGTATCGTGGGTTGCACCCAAACTGTCGCAAAGCGCGCCCTGCCGTTCCGATCCCCACATAATTCCATCAATGTCATAGGAACGGGCATAGTCCTCGACCAGGCCGGTGAGGAAATTCCGGTAATCCGGGTTATTGACACAAAGCGTTTCGGCATTCCGCCCATAAAGATCGCGCTCCTGCAGTTTCTGGATATTCGGCAAGTCAGTGCGAAACACGTCCTCAAGCCAGCAGATCACCTTCACGCCGCGCTTCCTGGCGGCAGGGAGCACTTCGGCCAAGATATCCAGGTCACCGTGATCGGGCGCGCGAGTGTCCTTCAGAACTGTGTTTTTGTAGTACTGGGGATGAGGGGTGGCGAAGTTTCCGCCGTGAAAATTGAGATCGTACTCTTGCTTGCCGTGATCAGGCAGCGGTTGGCCCGGAATCTGTCTTCCGGCGATTCCTCGGCCATAGGTGAACACCGCAAGGAACAGCGTATTCACGCAGCCGCGTTCCTGAAGCACATCCAGGACTTTTTCAACGCCTTCATCCACAAACGAAATGGCTCCTACCTGAATGCCGATCATTTTGGAAGAGATAGCGGCGTGTCCTGGATCGGGCAGGGCAAGGGCGGCGCCGGCGGCACCGGCGATCTTCAGGAATTCGCGACGATTTACGTCCCATGTCAGCATGGATTACCCCTGTTTATC
>JBKOUZ010000075.1:0-10171 GCA_046723715.1 Acidobacteriota bacterium
GGTGAACACCACGGGCAAGGGTATGTGTTTTTCGCCCCCGGCGCGATTAGGGGCTACGGAACATCCGCCGGCACGTTCCATTTCGGCGGCGGAGCGGAGGGATTCGTTTACAAGGGCCTCGCTGCGGGCAGCGAGATCGGATATCTCGCGCCATGGCGCGCGGGCAGGGATGGAATAGGGCTGTTGTCGCTTGACGGCTCCTACCACCTGAAGCGTGACGCTAAGGTCTCGCCGTTTGTAACAGGTGGCTACTCGCTGGCCTTTCAAAACGGCCATGCCAATGCGGTTAATTTTGGGGCAGGCGTGAATTGGTGGGCTGGCAGGCACACCGGAGTTCGTCTAGAGTTCCGCGACCACTTTGAAACTCAGTACACCGAGGTCCACTATCTCGGGTTCCGAATCGGATTCGCATTTCGTTGATTGATTACAGGAGCCAAGTTCATGCCTCGCAGTTCCATTGTTCGACCCTACAGGTGGCTCGCTGTGTACTATGACCGACTGTTCGCGAGTTTCCGAAGGCCCATTAATACGGCACGTCAGCATGTACTCGGACGAATCTTGCCAACTGTTAAATCCGCCTGTGACTTGGCGTGCGGAACTGGGGAAACTGCCCTGACACTAGCGCGTCTGGGCATCAAGACCTTTGCCGCTGATCTGTCCCCGATGATGTGCCGAGTCGTCGACGAGAAGGCCCGGCGTGCATCTCTACAAGTATGTGTCATCCAGACCGACATGCGACATTTCCGGCTGCCGCAACGGGTAGACCTAATCACGTGCGAATTCGACGCTCTAAATCATGTGCCCCGGAAAACCGACCTAAGAGTGGTAGCGAATGCAGTGGCGCGGGCCTTAAACGCAGGCGGGTACTTTTTGTTTGATGTCAACAATCGCAAAGGATTCAAACAGTATTGGTCTAGCACGTACTGGATCGAAGAGCCAGGCGTAGCTGTCGTCATGCGAAATGCACAGGACTTCCGTCACGACAAGGCATGGTGCGATATCGAATGGTTTGTTCGAGAAGGAAAACTCTGGAGACGTCGGAGCGAAAGGGTCGAAGAGGTTTGCTGGACTTCGCCCGAGATACGACACACACTGCGTGTGGCAGGATTTGACCGGCTACGCACATGGGACGCTGCTCCTTTCTTCACGGGCAATCCACTCGTTCGACCTGGTTGCCGCACCGTGTATCTGGCTCGGAAGGCATTCTCGTGAGCCTTGCTGCAAAGACTTTCTAGTGCGAACTCGCAGCTAGAACCGATACGACGACAAAGCATTACGGATAACTTCGTTTAGGAGGACCGAAAACATTTTGCCCCAACTCGGAGGTTCAATATGAAATCACGAATTCTGCTGATACTCCTATTGTTTGCTACCCCTTCCGTCATTGCACAAAACGCGAACTCCGACTGGAACCCGAATACCTCCAGAACTCTGAGCACCACGCCTCTTAATATTCTTTACCGCGTAGTCGTGGGTGACACTGACCGGATGACTACGACCGGAGGGGACGAGTTACAGGCTTTTCCCTCTGAAGGTGAACTCTTCTACGCTCCAAGCGGCGATCTTGGAGACACAACCGCTCTCAACCGCTTCTACAACGGACCAGATCACCGGGATTCCACCGAAACATATCTCGACGGGTACGTCTATGAAGGACCGCTCGGCTTTCCCTGGACACATCGTTGGCTTCCTAGAATCGCTCCGATTCTGGAAGCATACGATTCCCAAACCGGCGATTACGCTCTAAGGCGGCAGTTTGAAAAACTGAGAGGATATGATGCCCAAGCGCTCCCGATCTATGGTTACCCCCGCTACAACGGCGCCACGGTAAGTGAGACTTTTTTGAAGGCGGGCGGTCTCACCGTGACCGCCAACAAGGTCGCGGGAGGGGAAATCTGGCGATGGATTTGGAATGGCGCTAGCTTACTCAATGACGGCGGCAGCTATGTCCGTGGAATCCAGAACATTATCTTTGAATGGCCTCAAGGTCAGCAACGCAGCATGTGGGAGGCGGGTGACGGGTATGCCCACGGCGCACCGTTGGTAAGGGTCAACCACGTGAACAATACTCTGAGTACCCGTTCGGTTCCGCTTGAGGGCAATCCAGACACTGCGGGCGGAGATTGGGAGCACCCGGTAATCTGGCAGCACGTGCTGACGGGGAAAGACATGACCCTTAACTTCGCGAACCTAGGGCCGGTAGCCAAGTACACGGCATATCTTGACCTACCAGAGGAGATTCCGATCGGCTCGCTCTACGGTCCGAGCATATATCTCAAACCCGCACTTAAGCGCCTATATGTCTATTATCCCCAATGGGACTTTGCATACGAGAACACGTGGCTGGGATCGTGTGACAGCACGACACTCTACGAGACATCCGCGATTATTGCTGCGGATGATACCGGCAACTATGCTTTTGGCGCATACGCAGTTCACATTAACGATGGGGGAACGCTTACACAATTTACCTATTTCAGGAACTTCTGTTGGGGCGATGCAAACGCAGAGAGTCAATGGGATGCGTCGACGCTGGACCATACTCGCATTGATGTTATCCACGGGTGGCCTTTCCCTGCCGGCGTGAGTCACTGGAACGCTTACCTCGTGAGCGGGACCCTAGGCGATGTGAAGCAAAAGATGCGGAGCCTCTGGGCACTTGGTGTGAAGTAAGGAATCTCTGATCTCAGCCCAGGATTTAAGCATCCTGCAGCTGGCTGTTACGGGGTGTGGGATGCTCCTGTAGGAGGTCGCATGCACGCTATTCGCGTTCTGCTCGGCTTTCTGTTCGCTTTCGTCTTGGCTCAACTC
The DNA here is from genome assembly GCA_046723715.1 of Acidobacteriota bacterium. Taxonomy (GTDB): domain Bacteria; phylum Acidobacteriota; class Terriglobia; order Terriglobales; family Acidobacteriaceae; genus Sulfotelmatobacter. The sequence continues at coordinate 2,812 of JBKOUZ010000075.1, forward strand.
GTAGAGGCGCAAGTGTCGTCGTGGGACAATCTCTTGCACATCCGACCAGGAACGAAAGTTGAAGTAATTGAGCGGTCGCTGAGAAAAACATCCGGCCGGTTCGCCCGCTTTTCTGATGCCGATCTGACGGTGAAAGTCGCCAATAATGACGTGAGCATCCCACGAACTCAGGTTTTTCGCGTCACAATTATTGGGAAGAACCGGAAGCGCAACACACTCCTTGGGTTTGGGATCGGAGCTGCCTTTGGAGTTGCTTGGGGCGCGGGCCTGCACGCGGCCGGAGCAGATCTTAATGGTGGTCAGGCCACAGCTTTTGCGGCCGGTGTAGCTGGAATAGGGGCAGGGATCGGGGCCATCATTCCGGCGAGCAAAACCGTTATCAGGCGAAACGCGCAAAACGTACAAAGAAAAGAGGAGCAATCGCCTCAACAGTAATCACGCCACAGGAGATTGCTATCTCATCGGAGGCACTTGGTTGATTTCCCTTAATACTTTCAAGAAGGAGGTTATATGAAAAGATTTGTGCTCGTCTCTTGGCTCTTTGCTGCGGTGGTGGCGTTGGGCCAGACTGCCAATCTCAGTCCAAACCTAAACGGCGAAGATTTTTTCTCTTTCGACTTTCCGTTGTCCGGCGTGATTGATACAGAGGCCACTGCCATCTCTCCATCCGGAGTAATCGCTGGACGGTACTTCACGCCAGAGGGAATACAGCATGGTTTTGTACTGAAAAATGGAGAGTTCACGCCAATTGACGTTGCAGGAACCGATACATACACCGACGCGGCCTGGATCAACGCCCGTGGTGAAATCTCCGGAAATTACGTGACCGCAGGAAAAACCCACGCATACGTATTGAGCCCCAGTGGTGAAGTCACGACTGTAGACTTCCCGAGCGCTCTGGTTACCACCGGATGGGGGATCAGCAGTGCTGGCGATGTTGTTGGAACCGAATTCACCGACAACTTCTTTACAGCCCACGGTTATCTGTTCCACCAAGGTTCGTTCACTTTGATCGATGTTCCTGGCGCTCAGGCAACTTGGCCCACAATGGTAATCGACTCACGGCGTGTAGTTGGCACTTTCTTCGGCGCTGATAGCGTGTTTCACGGCTTTCTGCTGCGGGCCGGCCAATTCACTACCATCGACTTCCCGCAGTCCATCTTCACGTGGATTACAGGCATCAACCCCGACGGGCATATCGTTGGTTTCTACAATCTCTCGGACGGAATTCAGCACGGCTTTGTGCTGCGAAATCGGAAGTACATTTCCATCGACGTTCCAGGTGCAACGGGCACAGAGGCGAATGGCATCGACTCACAGGACAATGTGGTGGGGCGCTACTATACTGCCGATGGTCACACACATGCATATTTTCTGAGGCTGGCCAGGTAGCCAGCCAGCTAGAATCTCGCGTCAGATTGTGCTGTTTGACTGACTCCTGGTACCCGACTGGCGCGAAGGCTGCAAGCAGGCACATGCTAAGCTCGATGAACATCATACGGCCGACCGAAACGAAGTTCTCGAACACGCACATCACCGCAACGATCCGGGGATCTGAGACTGACGCTGTTCTAGAAAGGGACACTTTCTGCAGCTTCGAGTAGTTCCGTGCGAATAACTCACAGCTCGTAAAATGAGGTTAAGTTGCTAGGATCGACTGATTTCGTCGTTACATCCGACGGACAACTGAGATGGTTCGATCCTGATTCGCGGACTGAGAAGAAATCATAAAACTGCCAGTCGTTCGTGAGACTTGGGGTGTAACGGATTAAGATGCGGCTGAGTCTTCCTGATTAAGTGAAGCAAAACTGAAGACGTGCATCATCTGCCCCGCCTTAAAACGTGACCTCCGTCACTGACATTCCTTCACTCCAAGCAGAAGATTACGTCACAGACCGTCTCGCTCCTCGAAGAGAACTTCCCGCGTCGGCGCGCGACACCCTCAGAAGCGAGCGGTGGTGGAGTAGATCGAGAACCGGTGGGATCGAACCTAAGGGTGCGTCCAGGATGTCCCCGTGCAAGCCACGCTCTCCCATTATCGCATTTTGGAGCAGATTGGAGCCGGAGGCATGGGAGTGGTCTTTCTCGCGCATGATGAGCGCCTTGATCGCGACGTCGCGCTAAAAGTCCTTCCTCCGGGAACAGTTGTGGAAACGTCGACCCGAAAGCGCTTTCACCAGGAGGCGCTGGCCCTTTCAAAACTCAACCATCCCAATATCGCCACGGTTCACGACTTTGACACGCAGGATGGCATCGACTTCCTGGTCGAAGAACTGATCGAGGGTCTGTCACTCGACGCGATGCTGGCTTCGGGACCACTCCCAGAAAAGGAAATCATCCATCTCGGGTCGCAACTGGCCGAAGGCCTGGCGTTCGCCCACGAGCATGGTGTAATCCATCGCGATCTGAAGCCTGGCAATGTGCGCGTCACACCCGACGCGCGACTCAAGATTCTGGACTTTGGTCTGGCGATGATTGTGCTTGCCGAACTGAGTCCAACTGCCGAGACGAAAAGTCTCAGCAAAACGAAGGGGCTGGTCGGCACCCACCCTTATATGGCGCCGGAGCAGTTGCTCGGAGGCAAACTCGGCGCGCGCACCGATATCTGGGCAATTGGGTGCATCCTCTACGAGATGGCGACGGGGCGCCGTCCGTTCCTGGGCTCGGGCCCGGCACTGACCGAGGCGATCCTCCATCAACAGCCGGCGGCGCTCAGCAAGCTGATTCCCAACATCAGCGCAGCACTCGATGCGGTGATCCAGAAGTGCCTAGAGAAGGATCCGCAGAAGCGCTATCTCTCGGCGCGAGAGATCGCAGTGGACTTGCAGCGGGCGATCGCGTCGCCCGTATTGTCAGCAATGCGGCGGCGGTTCAGACCGCGGATGGCGGTGTTGGAGGTTACGGTCGTGTTAGCGGCGGTAGTCGGTATCGGGATGAGCCGAGGACTGATTCACTGGCCCAGGTCTGACGCCGAACATGCGCCTAAAGTCGCTGCGCGAATGCAGGCAGTACCGCACGAATCGTATCTGGCCGGTCTGAAGTATCTGGAGCGGTGGGACAAACAAGTCAATCTGGAGTCTGCGATCCAATCGTTTGAGCAAGCGGTGAAGGCAGATCCAGGCTTCGCGCTGGGGTTCAGCGGGCTGGGAGAGGCACACTGGGCAAAGTACCGGCTCGACCAAGATCCACGGTGGATCGAGGAGGCAGAGAAAGACTGCAAGCGTGCTGCCGAGTTGAACAGCCAGTTACCGGCGGTCTACGTGACCTTGGCGCGCGTTCACAACGGAAGAGGGCAGTACAACCTTGCGCTCCAGGAGATCCAACAAGCGCTGAAGCTCGAGCCACTCGACCCTGACGCGCTGTTGGGCGAAGCTGCGGTGTTCGCTGGCATGGGGCAAGTTGACAAAGCGGAGAGCACGTATAAGAAGGCAGCAGCGCTGCGTCCACAGAATTGGAGTGGGTACTACGAGCTGGGAGGTTTCTACTACCGCCAGCATCGCTTTGCGGACGCGGCGAGTGCGTTCGAGCAGGCATTGAAAATCACGCCCGACAATTCCCTCGTCCACGCGACATTGGGGGCTGTGATGCAACCGCTGGGAAAGGGTGTTGCGGCGGAGAAGCACCTCCGGCAGTCCATCGAATTACAAGCCAGCTACGCCGCTTACACAAATCTGGGAGCCTTGTATTACCAGCAGAGGCGCTGGGAAGAGTCGGCGACGATGACCCGGAAGGCGCTGGATGTGAACAGCAAGGACTGGCGTGTGTGGTTGAATCTGCGCCTCGCGTATGAATGGCTGGGCAAAAAAAACGAGACGGAAGACGCATTAGGAAACGAACTGCGACGGCTTGAGGAGGCAGCAAAGCTCAGCAGTGACGACGCGGAGGTACAGGTGGAACTCGGGCTGCTGTACTCTCGGGAAGGGCTGCGTGAGAAAGCCATTCCTTTCGTTGAGGCGGCGCTCGCGCGATCTCCCGAGGACCCGGCCGTCCTGGTAAGTGCGAGTGAAGCTTGTGAAAATCTCGGCGATCGCCCCCGCGCACTCTCACCTAGTCAACGAAGCTTTGGCAAAAGGTTGGACGCTGGAGCAACTGGAGAACGACCCAGGACAGCGACAGCTACTTCGCGATTTGAACTTTCGAAGAGAAATCCTGAACAAAACTAACCCTGCTCAACAGCGACCCTGACGGGCAGGCCGGCCCACGAGGAGAAAATTCTGACAGACGATAGCGACACAATGACTATGCCTCACGATACTGTGGCTACTGTGTATCCGACGGATGCCACCGGAGAAGATGTTCGGAGAGTCGGGAAGGACCTCTTCCTTCAGGTAGACGTTGGCGAGACGGCTGCTAAGGTTCGCTGCCACCTAGAGGAGAAGGTGGGTGACCATGAGGATCGAAAAGTCATATTCGAAGCTAACAAGGCTTGCACGCTGAAGTTCAATTGTTCGAAGGTGTTCGGTAAACCGGAGCGAACAATTATGGAAGGCAGAACAGAAATCGAGGTTGTTGTGCCGCCTGGCGAAACTGCCTGGACTTTTTGTGAAGTCCTACCGCTAGGGGGATCATACGTATTACCTACGAAACACGACAGCCCTCCTAAGCTCATAGTGCCATAGAGCGGGTGTGAGCCCGGTCAAGCCGGGCTCATCTGACGAAAACTAGGCTGTTCGTGTATGTGTACGGGCACTTCTGCGATACGAAGCAGCTCATTGCAGGCTTTGCTCAAGCAGTAGGTGTTCAGTCGGCATCAATTGCACGATTTTGAAATCGAGGAACCCTGCTTAAAGTAATTACGTTCTAGAAAGGCACAGTTTCTAATACTTTCAGCGTCAAGGGTCTTTCATTCGAAAGCCTATTATGTTCCGTGCCTAGCAGGGGAGTTTATCGTGATCGGCGATCGACTGATTGCTGCCCTTGCCGGCTCAACTTTCGCATAGGCTGGCCAGTACTGGCGATCACCCGAATAAGCCGCCTCTAGACTCGGCTGTGCTGTCCCCAGTGACGTAATGCTTAGCTGATAATGGCCCACTGCATCGGTCGTAGTGGTACCGACTGAAACATGTGCAGGAGCCAAAGGGATCGTCTCTACTGTCAAATGGCCGTCGCCCGGATCTGGAATGGGAAGAGGCCCTCCTCCGTTCGCATCAAGGAAATAAAGCATAAAGTAGCCGCTTCCTAATGAAGAAGCCGTTATACGAGCCGAAAACGTAAGTTGGAAGGGCGATCCCCCTGTCACGTCAAAGGGCGCGGAATCAAGCAACGCAGACTCGGTTGATCCGGCGACCACCCGTGCCATCTGTCCGGCACCACGGTCGCTAGGTGTAATTTGGGTTTGCCCTTGCAAGGTCCAAGATTGCGCTCCTGCGGAGAAATCGCTGTTTGTCACACGCTGCACTCCATCGCTAGGCTGCACGTATGTGACCTAGTATAGAGCAAAGTCGCTGGGTCGAGCCCCTGCAGTGAAAAAGCCAGGCCACGGGTCTTGGATGTTGACCCGGAATCCGACGACCGCCTGAGCCGCCTCCAGCGGTGCTATCCCCGATAGTTGATATTGTGCATAGGAACCATTGAACGGTACCTCTCGGATCGTGATGTTGGCGCCTGCGATCGGTAGCCCCGCAGCGTCGGTGAGAGTACCCGTGGCAGCGCGGTTGGGATCAATAGAACCGCCGTCACTCAACGTGACAATACTGCGTACTTTTGGTGGAGGAGTTGCCAGCATCTCGGCCAGCGAATCGCCGAAACTGGTGCCGTCACCAATCGTTGGAAGTATGTAATGGCCCTCGGTCAATTCATTCCATGATTCCATCCATATAAGGGGGGGAGTGGGTGATGGCTCAACCCGAACCTGCGGATTAGATTCAGCCCAGGTGATGGCATCGGCTAAGAATGCCGTGAGCTCCTGAGGAGTTCGGTTAAACCAAGTGACTGTCTGCGGGTCCCACGGGCAACCGCCCTGTGCAGCTACCGCACAAGGACGCGGGTCCCAACCATCCATAACTGCGGGAATAAACGGGAGCGGACTCTTCACCGCGCCCTCAGTCCAGACCCATCGGCCACCATTACTGAGAATGGAGAAGCTCTGTTCACCAGCAGTCATTCCTTGGCGCCAGACTCCCGAGTATCTGATATGGATGGCATCGTACCCGTCGGCTAGCATCATCGACAGATCGGGAAATAGGCCATCCTGGTCAGCAGAAGCGATTTCGGTACCGACAGAGCCGACGATATAAACACCGGGTAGACCCTTGGCCTGTGCCGCCCCACGAAGCTGGTTGAGCGCACTGGCGACGGCGCTTGAAGAACCAAAAACTTGTCGCATGTCCTTTACCTCGAAAAAGACAAGAAATGGTTTGCCGTTCACCCGGAGGTAGGCTGGATCTGTCATGTAGCCAATCCACTCGTTTACGTGCGTCGTCCCAATTAGGAGGTCCAACATAATTCGGATCACCACCATTACCCGTGACCTGTATGGCGTACTGCATGCCGTGACGGTCGGTGAGAGAATGGATAGTTTCGAGACCGTAGTTGAGATTCTCACCCGCGCCCTGGATGAGGCTTTGAGGGAACCTCTTTGACGTTGTCTCGACTGCAATTGATTCTGATCTCGACCTGACAATCATTGGGAGTTAGCCGGCACAGAGTCTCGGTGTTGCCTCGGATTGACTCGAAAGTCCCTTTACCATTTGGTAAATATCTATATTTATCATGATGTTGAGGCGCGCCATCGAAAGTTACCTGTACGGACCTGATTCCCAATTTTTCCAGGGAAGTAACAAAGGCAGTGTCCAAAAGATAGCCATTTGTTGTGATACTCGCCTCATACGCGGCATGGTGCTGTCCAGCCAACTGAAGAAATTCTTTACTGAGCTTTTCTATCGTGGTTTTGCACAGTAAAGGCTCTCCACCGAACCAATTGACGTATAGACGCTTTGCATCGTGAAGTTTGTAATCAACAAAGTCGAGGATTTGCTGCTTTGTGTTACCGTCCATGAATTCGTGCCGTCTAACCTCAAAACAATAGGGACAACGAAGATTGCACCAGAGGGTTGGAAGAATAACCAGTGTTAGCTGATTGGCGTCCTCTCCAAACATTGACGAGTAATAGTTGTATCTAATAACGTCGGTTTCGTCCAAACGGCTCGGCACTATAAAGCCTTGTGAGCGCAGGAGAAGGAGCAACTCTTCGTCATCAGTGGAGCTTTGCGAATTAGGACTAGTGTTGTGTCCCGGAAATTCGTGAACAAAGTCGGGCGATTTTCTGCAGGATCGAATCGGCGGTCGCCGTCCAGGCAAAGGGACGACTCGAACGATTGTAGCACTGCACGAAGGCATCGATTTTCTCGACCAGATCGTG
>JBKOUZ010000083.1:0-45562 GCA_046723715.1 Acidobacteriota bacterium
GATGAAGATGACTAGCTCTGCACGGTCGAATTCTTGCCTGGCGATGATCCCGAAGGCCGACTGGCGCAGACATCGTCGGTTATCTCATTGGCAACGAACACACGTGTTCTGGCACTCATAGGCAATCCAGATGCCACCACATACGAGCTTCTATTTTCCTTTTCGACACCCGGGGGACAAAGACCAGTTCCTAGATTTGGTTCGATCGAATGAGCACATGGGGAGCGACTACATCGAAGACGATTCCATGTCGCCGACGTCTAAGAGATTAGGAATGCTCGTCCGCTCGTGGCGGTCCTGCCTGAAGACGTTGTGAGCCGTGCGACGCTGATTGTGATTGCATCAGTTCTCTGTGCTAGTACCGAAGGCGGTCCTGTGGGGCCGTATGAGATTACTTTGTGCGTCGGCAGGAAACAGCCTCTGGTGTGACAGGGCAACAACGACTTGCAGTTTATTGGATTTCAACGGTACTGACAGACAGTTCTTGATCCTCTAAAGAGTTCTTTGACCCGGCGTACCAGACCCAAATCGGACCCAGATTTGGAGAGAATTGCCGCACGCTAACGATCTTATGGGATGGACTTGGATCCGCAGACTATGCAGACCCAATCAGTCAGCGTCCGGCGTCCAACAAGTTGAATACGAATCACCTTCATGGGGCCTCGAGACGAGTAACGGTGGGAACCAGGCGGTGATGGTGCTGCGAGAGGCATTTCCCTTTGACCAATTCCCGCCCTATCTGCAGCGAGATCGCGACGCGATCTTCGGTCTGGACTTCAGAGGGATCAGGTGCGAGACATGGGAATTGAGGAAGTCCTATCCGCCGACATCGTTATTTTTCGATATCGAAATAAATCTTTGTTGTGGTGCGGTATCTGGCTATCTTCTTACCGTCCAATTCCATTTCTAGTTCCGCCACTCGCGCCCATTTCATGCCTCGAACCGTCTTTGCGGCTTCTGCCACTGCGTTTTCCGCAGCTTTCGCAAGACTTTCCTTGGATGTTCCCACTACATCAATAACTTTTTTGCGCCATTATGGTTCTCCTTTGATTCTGGATTTCTCACTCTGGATTGTACCGGTGGTCTGCGCTGCCGCCGCCCCGCGCTGCCGCCGCCCCGCCCTACCGGGCTAAGCAAATCGCAGTCAAGACAAGTGAAGACTCAGGACGTCGCAACTTGTGCGGTGGCCTGTTGAAGGGGGAGGACTACCAAGAATTTCGTGCCTTTCCCAACTTCGCTGGTTACTTCAATCCGGCCGTGATGTTCCTCGGCGATCTGGCGGGCCAGCGAGAGTCCCAGTCCCGTGCCGTTTCCCTTGGTCGTGTAGAACGGTCGGAAAATGTTAGGCAGATGTTCGGGCGCAATACCACGACCCGTATCGACGACCGTAATCGCGGCATCGCCTTTCAAGAGCGAAATCTCAACCCGAATTGCACCCGCACCGTCAATTGCTTGAACCGCGTTCAATAAGAGATTCAAAAGCAGTTGGCTGATCTGACCGCGGTCGTGTTCGACGGTTGGCAGATTCGGGTCTTTCTGGAGTTCGATCCTGATTAGTGTGGAGAGCACTTGCTGGCACGCCAGCACGACGGCATGTTCCACCGTTATATTCAGGTCGGTCGGGCAAACCTCGGGTAGGTGCGGACGGGCCGTTTGCAGGAAGTTGGTGAGAATGTGGTTGATCTGCGCGATCTCCAGACGAACGTCCTTGACCACAGCACACGCTGGGCTGCTTAGAGGTAGGTCGCGTCCAACGATTTCGATCACGCCTGCAATACCTGCGAGCGGATTACGGATTTCGTGGGCGAGTCCAGCCGCAAATTCTCCGAGTGTGGCGAAGCATTCCGCACGCGACATCTGGGCGCGGTGCTGCCGTTCCACCTTCTCTCGGCTCTCGCACAACTGCTGGACCATGTGGTTGAAGCTACGACCGAGGTCACCGATTTCATCGTTGCGGTTGGAAAGCCCTACCGTGACATCGAAGTCGCCTTTTCCGACGCGCACAATCTTGCCCTGAAGTTCCCGCATGAAATCATCGCCACCGTTAGTTGCAGCTAGGAACCGGTACCCGTTTTCTTCAAGCAAGATCGGTGGAGGGAATATATCCATAGCGGAGTGCTGTGACTACCGGTGCCGATCATGTATATAGCTGCGGTGCCAAACGATTCTGTTCACAATTGCTCACAATCTAAACGCTGCCCTTTCGTATTGCACCACCACAACACTTGAGCCGTTCAGGCCTGCACCATCCCTTCCAGTGCAAACTTGTTGAGGATCACCAGCGCGGAACCCTTCGATTGGATAAATTGCTTCTTCTTGAAGTCGGCAAACAAGCGGCTGACGGTCTCGCGAGTTGTGCCGATCATCTCCGCGATTTCCTCGTGCGTCAGCACCAAATGGAGGTGCAGAGAATGGCTTGAGTCTCCCCGCTCCGCTGACCAGCCCAGCAGCAGTTTGGCAAACCTTTGTCCGGGGGAGTTGGATAATCCCAGGGTGCGAATTTCCTCATAGGCCGAATAGTAGTTGCGGCTTAGTTGCTGTGCCACCCGCATCGCAACTTCCCCATAGTTGTGTAGAAATTGCATCAAGGCATCAGCGGCGATGAAGTTAGCTTGCCCCGGTTCCATCATTTCGGCTGTGACCTCATAGGGATGGTTGGAAATTGTCGCACTCAGGCCCAGCACGTCTCCGTGCTGTGCAATTTTGGTAATGATGGTCTTGCCTTCACGCGAAGTCGTGGACAGCTTTGCCTTCCCGGTGCAGAGGACAAAAGCCCCACGTCCCTGCTGGCCTTCAAGAAACAGCATAGAGGCGCGGGGATAGACTGCGGCGGACGTGATGGCATTCAGTCTCTGCACGAGGGATGGGGAAAGATTGCAGAAAAGATGCTGCTCCCGCACTGGGCAAGTCGTGCAGTTGTCGAGGATGTCGAGACCGTAGGGCGACTTCATGGCCGCTGCTCATCTGCCTGAGAAAAACACACAGGCTTCTAACGAAGTCCCTTTTGCACAATCTCTGGGAAACACATAGATTTAAGGCCCCACCACTTGGCAGCGATAGTAAGGCGGGCAGCCGTGGTCTGGATGTTCAAAATTGCTCAGTTGTCGCAAATAAGGTAGCTGCTGCACCCATGCTCAGCGTGAATTCTAGGCATTAACCTGAACGGGCACTAATTCCGGAATGCACCGGGAGTTTTGGATGGATCTGACAGCGTCTTCTGCCGTGAATCTCCCCATGAGCAATGCCAGCTTACGGTTGGTTGTCATGTGGATGGGGGCCGGATCGACGCGCTGCACGTATGCAGGGGCTGCACTGCCATGGCTCACCCTTACAACAAATTTGATGTTCGTCATGACCCTCCTGTTCGCTCCGAATGAGAAACAAACGGGAGGCGAGATCAGCCGCCTCCCATCTGAATAACTAAGCCAGTAGTCTTATGCGGCCTTGCCGTGAACCTTGGCTTCGACGACCTTCTCGCTGCCAACATTCACTTTGATCTGCTTGGGCTTGGCTTCGGCCTTCTTGGCGAGGCTAATCTTCAGCACGCCCTTGTCATAGTTGGCGCTGACTTGCCCCGTATCTACCGCACTCGGTAGCGTGAACGAGCGGGTGAAGCTTCCGTACTGCCGCTCGACGCGACGGAAGTTCTCCTCTTTCTCTTCCTTCTCGATCTTGCGCTCGCCATGGACCGTAAGCGTGGTGTTCTCGATGCGGACATCAATGTCTTTTTCGTCGATGCCCGGGACTTCCATCTTCAGGGTGATGTTGTGCTCATCTTCATAGATGTCCACCGGCGGTGCGAAGTTCGTGGTCGTCAAAGCCTCTTCGGGGCCTTCCGGGCTATACGACTCACGGACGAAACGGTTTATGCGGTCTTGCATGGTGGCCAAGTCACGGCGGGGATCCCAACGGGTCAATAGTGTCATAAGGTGGTTCCTCCTTGAGGGGGAAGCTAAGAGGACAAACTTCAGATGGGCTGACTTAGTTCAGGGAACCTGAAAGAGTAAGAAGAGGTAACTTGCTCACTTATAATGCTAGGCCTCTGCGCCACCGTTGTCAAGAATCAGCAATGTACGAAATGCACGATTGTCGCTCAGAATGGCATCCTATTTGACCAGACGACCCAGCAGAGTTTTCGTGGAGGGCAAGGCCGGCGCAATCGAGGGGAAGACTAAAATCCGAATCATCGAGGCGCGGAGGCTGTTCGATTCCTTCAATACCGTGGCGACAGCCGGAGCGGGTATTCTTTGGGCGGGAGGGATACGTTTTGGTTGTCTCGGACGTACGCTCCATCTGGCTCGAGCGACAACCGGGGAATTCCTTGGGCAGGGATGATCCGGGGTTCGCTGCCTTGCTTGCTCAATCCATGTCACGTTCACAGATAAAGGAGCTTAGAGCACGCAGGTAAACCCGAGCCGCTCTGACGGCTCGGGTGTCCCCAGTCTCGCCATTGGAGTACTTCTGAAGCTGAGCCGCTGCATAGGCCACACGGGGCAACTCGGCCTGGAGGTTGTCCTTTGAGTCGTGGCCATCGAGAGTGCCGTGCTGCCGCTCGTAGAGTTCGTAAGCCCGGCACTTGATTTCATGGTGGATTGCAACATCAATAATGTCATCTGCATTGATTGAGGTATGGCTTTCGGGAGTCATGGGAAACACCTCCTATCGAGGTGGTGAGGAAATTCGATTCCAGCATGGCTGGTCTCTTAATACAAACACGCCACGAAATTCAGTGCCTCCTCGATGCGGTAAGGAACCACCAACGCCCGAGACGTGTGCGCAGAAAACCGACGATTTTATGGGACTCCGTCATTTTAGCCGATCTTCGGCTATTCCAGTTCGCGACAGTCTCCCTAAGATGGTGCACTCCCCTGACCACGCTACTCGGCCGGACTGAGTAAGACGCACACAATCGCAAGAGACATCGCGATTCCAGCACACCACACAACGAGAGAGGCAATCCATTCTCCGACGCCACGCAGGTCGTAGTCGGGAGGTTGTGTCACTGATTTCGTTTTGTGCTTCATACAGCACACCCTGCAGTCAAGTCCAGCCCGCCCTGGGCTGTTCGCCTCAGGCCGCGTTGGAGAAGACCATCAAGGACAGGGATAGACAACCTCTTTGTGCAGGCTTCTCTTCGCACCTTGGACAGTAGGGGACTACAGTGTTCCAGACTCTTTGATCCGGTTCTTCGCAACCTACGCACGCCGCGTCATGAATCGACAGAGCGGCTCGGACATACAGTATCGATGCCCCGCAGATGGTACAGCACAAAGTGTGCCCGTGTAATACGCAGCAAGCGTCAAGAAAGTGTTTCAGCGAATCGCTGAATTCGGAGGCCGTTATGCGACTTGGAGTGCGCACGGCTTCTTTGCCCTTCTACACTAGGTGCGGCATCGTTGCGACTCATTCGCGATGTCTATCAAAATCGGGTCCGGGCAACATGTCGTTCTGGTGGTTTGATGATCCCTGGGTCTGAACTAACTGGTGTACAAGGTCGCACCAAGTACAGTAGGCCGCTGTACCCGGCGTCACGGCTTAATGTGACCGGGATCATCCTCTTCTTTCGTAGATGCGTTGAGATGATATCTTCACGAACTGTATCCCGCTCCCCTTCACAGGCGGAGTTCGAAGTAGTAATCATGATCGCGGTTGTGCCCGAAGAGCTGCATGGGGTCAGATTGTGTCAAGAAGCGCGGGAAAGCGCGTGCAGTGCAGAAAATGAAGTAGGTCCTTCGGAGACGTGATCCTTATCACCTGATCCCGTACTCAGGTGCACGGAGTTTTCCGCGCGCCTGAGGCATCTTGTACGAAACAGAGGTGTCTTATGTCTCAGCAGCGTGGAGAGCAAGCATACCGAGTAGCGGCGTGGTGGACTTCTGGACGGTCTGGGCTAGCCAAGTCGGATTCCGCGCCCAACGCCATTCACTTCACCGCTCCCAAAGAGTTTGGAGGACTCGAAGGCCGCTGGACTCCAGAAGAACTCCTCTTGGCTGCCCTCGCCGGGTGCTTCACCACCACCGTGCAAACCATCGCGGGCAGTATTGAGTTCGACTTCAGAGACTTTCAGGTGGAAGCCAGTGGCACAATCCGCAAGTCCCAGTTCGGTTATGGTTTCAGCGAAATTGTGATCTGCCCTACTCTCAAGATCACCCACCCCACAGAGCGGGAACATGCCCTCGACCTTCTGAAGAAGGCGGAAAGACTGTGCCTCGTCTCCCGTGCCATCGACGTACCTTTGAGATTCGAGCCCAAAATCGAAGTCACCGAAGCTGTGGTTTTGGTCTGATCTTTCGAATATCTGGAATCACGATAGCTTCACGCTTGCTCTCGATCTCGAGAGAAATAGTGCCAAATCCGATCGGCGAGTTTGCAGGAAAGATCACGAGCCCAGTGGTTTGTGCGCAAGTCGCTGTGTGCAGGAGCAGGCGATATGATTCAACGTCGCAAGTCGTAGGCTCAGGATTCAGTTCGGTGTCGGCAACCGCCATGGGGTCGATGATTAAACAAGTGGCCGACCGCTTAGATAAGCCGCTAGTAAGCCCCCACAGAAGCTCAGGGAGTGTTCGAACCGACGAGTTCCGACGGAGAATCCGGGGAGAGGCTGCGGGCGGCGACTTCCGGCGGCAACGGGTTATAGAAGAAACCCGAAGCCCACTCAAATCCAGTAATACGAGATATTTGGGGCAGGATTTCGATATGCCAATGGAAGTCCTCCTCGATTGTCTTCCAGTAGTTTCCTCTTGGACGCAGAAACGGGCGGTCGTGAAGCGACAAGTTGTAGGGCGGCCCACCTACCTTCTGGTCCAACTTCTGCAACACATTACGAAGGATCAGAGCCAAATTCTTGCCTTGACTCGCTTCGATTCGGCTGAATGCGCTGCTGTGAAACTTCGGAACGACGCACATCTCGAACGGAAAGCGTGACGCGAATGGAGCGAACGCCACGAAATCCTCATTCTCAGCAATCAACCGCTTGCGGCCCCTTAATTCTTGTTGAAGCACATCGCAGTATATGCAGCGTTCCTTCAAAGCAAAGTAGTCACGAGCAATCATGAGCTTCGTCTTAACTGCGCGTGGTTTGATCGGGAGCGCGATTAGCTGCGAGATTGAGTGACTGATAGTGTGAGCCCCGGCTCCCTCCCCATGATTCTTGAAGATCAAAACGTAGCGCACCCGCTTATCCCCCTCAAGATCAACGATGCGAGCTACGTAAGCCCGGATAACATCAGAGATCTCCCCAATTTCTAATTCATGTAGGCTGCGGGCGTGCCGCGATGTCTCCACAATGATTTCATGTGCCCCGACACCGTTCATCAAATCGTGCAAGACTTCGGCCCGCCGTGCCAGTCCGCCTTCTATCCGTAGGCGCGGTCGGGAATTTGGTACCACTCTCACTGACCAGCCCGGCCCGTTAGGCGAAGAGGCACGATTTCGGATGGCGAAGACTTCTTCCGGCGTTGAGCTCTCATTGCTCTCGCAGAATGGGCAGAAACCCTTGTCCCTTGTGAATTTCTTGAATTCAAAGTCCGTTGGCTGCAATCCGTCGCCATCCTCCACGATTGCCCAGCGGTCAGTGAAGATGTCCTTGCGCATTTGGGACATACGGACCTATGAAGGGGGAGGGTGAAAGAGGCCTTCCTCGCTGCGACGCAGTATATATCAGGCATTACTGGGGCGACCAAGTGTCTCGAGCTGCTGACAGGAGTCATTGGCTTGGCACAGTCATCGAGGTCCGTTCCCGAATCTGACGCGGATGACTGAGCTTAAAAAGTTTTCGCAACATTTCGTCACGTTTCCTAGCCCCCAATCGTTCTCGACGGACTTCTTGCGCAACCGATAATGAGGTTTCACTCGTGGAACCCATCCTCTATTATTCGCCGCAGGTAGTCCTGCGGACCGCTGGATTCTAGCTTCATCATTGTCTGTCTAAGCGTGCAGTATCGAAGGGGCGAGAGCCCTCCTGCGGGAAGCTAAAGGACCGTTTGTTCCTACGCACCCGAGCTACTTTTGGTTTTGCTCCAAAGGAACCAGCGTAAACAACGATTACAGAAATCTCTGACCAAATTGCTCTGGCGACCCGCCCTAGATGAGAGCGTGCCAGTTCCGCGCCGGACCGCATGGAACGATGAGGAATTCATTTTGGTCATAAAGCAATGGGAGCCATTCGGATGTTGCTCTGCACTCTACTGGAATATTCGGTAGCTAGATACCTCAGCACGGATTTACAAGACGATCAATTCTGACCAGTTTTACGAAACAC
Source organism: Acidobacteriota bacterium (assembly GCA_046723715.1). Classification (GTDB taxonomy): domain Bacteria; phylum Acidobacteriota; class Terriglobia; order Terriglobales; family Acidobacteriaceae; genus Sulfotelmatobacter. The sequence goes on from JBKOUZ010000083.1 coordinate 8,261, forward strand.
GAAGTTCGATACTTGAGATTCTCAGTGTTTTGAGGATAGAGCGACCTTTCGTAAACAGGTGTGGCTTTATGGGCATTTTGATACAAGGAAAGGTGTTGATGAACGTAGATGGTTTAGATCCGAACTTTGTTGTGCTGCACCGTGGTGATTCTGATCATTGCAGCGCTTGCTTGGCTGTGCTTTGCGAAAGCGTAGGGGTACGACCGCAGACTCTGATCCGCAAGTGTTCTCTGTGATTACGATCACAATCAGGGGTGATGCGCGCTGTGAACCCAACTTGCCGCTTGTGGTCTAGTTGAACCAGGCGTGAGGCAAGCTGCTATGGAACTACGCAACTGGTCACAATCCGAGTTTGAATACGGCCGAAGGATTCTGAATTCTGCACTGGATGGAGCGCGTGGCGGTCGAGAAGCATTCCTCAACGGAAGATGCCTTACTCCATTTCTTCGCGAAGGAATTCGAAGTGCCCTGAAGCCTGCGGTCGTTGGAGCGTGTATCGGTGTGTTGGGCAGTTATCCCGGAGACCGTCATAGATCTATCAGCAGAGCGCTGGCTTTTGGGTTCGCGGGCTGGGCTATTGGACTCGGAGCGGGTGTCGCCTGGGAAACTCGCGGTTTGACCGAGCGCGTCACTAGTACTGCTTTGAGAAACATTGGCAGGATGCGTGACGAGCGCTGGCTGGAGAAGAATCCCATCGACTACGCGTAGTAGGAACACGAACGGTTGTGCCCGGCGGTCAAGTTGTGCCCCTTCGTGATCGCGGGAACTTGGGGAAATCTGAGGGAATAAAGACTAGGCATGGTTCTCCTAGGTAATGGCCCCCTCGCAGGAATTCATAAATTAAGGAGGCAGCGATGATCGCAAGCGAAACAGTTCAGGAACGGGTGCAGATCCCGCTTACCGCCGAAAGCCTGAGTGGAGAACGGATTGCCTACCTGGAAAGACTAGTCAATCAAGCCAGAACCGCCGCAGCCGTCTTTACCCAATTCTCTCAAGAGGACGTTGACCGCATCGTCAAGCCGATGGTCCTGGCTGGCCTGGAGCAAGCTCAATATCTCGCTCGCCTGGCCGTTGAGGAAACCAAGCTCGGTGTCGTGGAAGACAAGGTCCTCAAGAACATGTGCGCCACGGAGTTTACCTACAATTACATCAAGGATAAACGTACGGTTGGCATCATTCGCGAGTTTCCGGAGCGCAACCTCATGGAGATGGCGGAACCGATCGGGGTCATCTTCTCAATCACACCGATCACGAACCCTACGTCCACCGTGCTCTTCAAGTGCATCATGGCCATCAAAACGCGTAATGCGGTCATTTTCAGTCCCCATCCACAGGCCTGGCATTGTTGCTCCGAGGCCGTGAAGATCATGTATAAGACCGCGCTGGAGCATGGCGCGCCGGAAGGCGTTTTTACCTGTCTGGAATCACACACCCTGCAGGACAACGCCTACCTGATGCGGCACAAGGACGTGAGCCTGATTGATGCCACCGGCGGGCCGGGTGCAGTCAAAGCCGCCTATAGCTCCGGCAAACCAGCGCTGGGTGTAGGGTCGGGCAACACGCCGGCCTATTTGGAAAAAACAGCGGACCTTAGTACGGCCGTGGTGGACATCATTCTCTCCAAAACCTTCGATAACGGAACCATCTGTGCCTCTGAGCAAACGGTGGTGATCGACGATGAGATTTATGAGGTCGTGCTGAAGAAATTTGCGGAGCTGGGCACGCATATCTGCGATGAGAAAGAAGCGGAACTGCTAGCGCGCACGGTAATCGATCCCAAGACCGGCTTTATGCAACCCATGGCAGTCGGGCAAAAGGCTATCCATATCGCGCGTTTTGCCGGTCTTACCGTGAGACCTGACACTAAACTCCTGATTGCGCCGATTCAAGGCGTAGGCCGCGAACATCCCCTGTCGGTCGAGAAGTTGTTCCCGGTGCTCTCGGTCTATCGAGCGAAGTCGGTGGACGAGGCGCTCAAGGTTTGTATCGACGTGAACCATGCCGGCGGGCTGGGACACACCGCAGTCATTTTCTCGCGTAACGATGAAGTCATCAGCAAGTTCAGTGAGGTGATGAACGCGGGGCGTATCATCGTGAACTCGCCTGGCTCGGTCGGAGCACTGGGCGCCGTCTACAACGACCTCGTGCCTACCTTCTCCTTCGGATGTGGCACCGGCGGCGGCAACAGCACGACCGACAACATAAATATCTATCACTATCTCAATATCAAACGCGTAGCTCGGAGGACACAAGCCCATATGTGGTTCCGAGTTCCTAATCAGATCTATTTCAACCTGAACGCAGTGGAGAATGTACGCCAGTTCCAGTCGAACTCCACCATCATCGTTACGAATCCGTCTTTGGAGCAAATCGGCCACGTAGACCTGGTTCGGCGGTACATTCCGGAGGGAACCCACGTCCACGTCTCGGTCATTCCCGATGCGGAGCCCGAGGTCAAGGTGGTGATGCAAGGCGTGGAGGCGCTCAATTTTTACAAAGCAGATCAAATTATCGCACTCGGTGGCGGGTCGGTGATCGATGCCGCGAAGATTATGAAACTCAAGTATGAGTCGCCGGAGGCTGACCTGGAAGAGCTGGCCGCACCCTTTCTGGATCTGCGCAAGCGCGTGGTCCAGTACCCGACCAAGAAAATTAGGAGGGCGAGGCTGATTGCCATCTCCACCACCAGCGGAACGGGAAGCGAAGTCACGCCCTTTGCGGTCCTGACCGACAAAGAGCACGGGCGCAAGGTGACCCTGGCCGACTACTCTCTGACTCCGGATGTGGCCATCGTTGATCCACAATTTGTGATGTCCATGCCGAAGGGCCTTACCGCCGATACCGGTATCGACTGCCTAACCCATGCGTTGGAGGCTGCAGTTTCCAGCTACGCTTCGGCCTATACCGACTCCAACGCGATGCAAGCGATCCGGATGGTATTCAAGTACCTGCCCATCGCTTATGAGCATCCCCGCGATGAAGAAGCACGCAGCATGATGCACAATGCCGCCTGCATTGCGGCAATGGCGTTTGCCAACGCGTCGGTGGGCGTCAATCACGCGCTGGCGCATGCCTTCGGAGCGCACTTCGGCGTGGCGCACGGCCGGGCCAATGCGCTCATGTTGCCGCACGTCATTGCGTATAACGCGTCCGTGCCCACTAAGTTCGTGCCGTCACCGTACCAGAAGGGGTATGTCGCGCATAGGAAATACGCGACGATCGCCGACTTGCTGGGTCTGGGCGGCCACACCATCGAAGAGAAGGTGAAGAACCTAGTGATGGTTACAGAACAGTTACTCGACCAATTGGGCTTCCCGCGTTCGATCGCCGACCTGGGAATCTCCAAGGAAGAGTTCGAGCGGGCAATACCTGATCTGACCAAGCTTGCCTTTGACGATCCGTCCTGGCAGTCGAACCCTCGTATGCCACTGATCAGCGAATTGGCCGACCTGTTTTGGAAGGCTTATCGGGGGCGAGGCTTAGCGAAAGTGGCCAGTGCAGCTCAGCTACAAAACGCGTAGGAAAAGGTGGTGCGTATGGTAATGATCTCGGAATTGCTCAAGATCGATGAAGAGCGTGTTGTCCAGGGGTTGCAAGAGGCCGGAGAAAAACTGGACGGTGTCGAAGGCGAAGTGACTTTGGATTTTTCTTCCGTGCGCCGGCTCGATGCGAGTGCGCTCAAAGCGATGGAAGAATTCGCGGGCATAGCGGACGACAAAAGCGTCAGGGTGGTGTTGCGCGCCGTCCACGTCGCTGTCTACAAAGTGCTCAAGCTGGTGAAGCTGACGTCGCGATTTTCTTTCGTGAACTGAGATGTGCGATGGTTTCGATAACTGACGATCGGCAACTGACTAGGAGATCTGCGGTGCAGAGCCGACAGCAGGATGACCGCCTTTCCTGGGGAGATGCCGTTTTCCTCCACTTGGAGCGCGAGGGCATGCCCCTCAACGTAGCCTGTGTCTGCGTTTTTGAGGCTGAGATCCCTTTCGAAGCTTTCGTCCAGTTCGTCGAATCGAAGCTGCCGCTTATTCCCCGCTACCTCAAGCGAGTAGTGCCCCCGCTCCTTAATAGTGGCCTTCCAAGGTGGGAATACGACCCAAGCTTCGAAATCCGCAGGCACGTACGCGAGGTGACGCTCAAGCGTGGTTCCGACGCAGAGTTGAAGACGTATGCGGGGAAAATTCTGAGCATAGTGATGGACCGGCAGCACCCGCTATGGGACCTGACCCTGGTGCATGGGCTGAAAGGTAATCGCAGCGGGCTCGTTTTCCGTCTGCATCACTGCCTCGCCGATGGCATCGCCGGGGTTGGGATCATGAATGCGCTCATGGACGCGAGTCCAGTTGCCCCTCGTCTGCCCAGACGAAAGCGTCGGCTCCGAGCACCACCGCCTCGTGACGTTTTGACTTCGCTAACCAATGACTGCGTCGATTCCTATTCCGAATTCTCCAAACGAATTCTCGGGGCGCTGGCCGACGTATCGAGCATGGCGGAGCGCTTCGCGGCGAATGGCGGGAATTCGGCCACGGACGAGTTCGCACATTTACTTCCGGAACTCACCGTGTCCACAGAGCGCCTGCGATTCAACGTTCTCTACCGCGGGCCCCAGAAATTTGCCTGGGCTGACGTTCCGCTGGCAGAAGTCAAAGCCATCCGGCAAACGTGTGGGAGCAGCGTGAACGATGTCATTCTCGCGCTGGTGACGGCAACCATCCGGCGCTACCTCGAACTGCATGGCGACCGGGTTAAAGGGCGACTGCTCCGCATGATGGTTCCGGTCAATCTGCGGGGCAGCGACGGTCCGGGTGACTTGGGGAACCGCATCTCCCTGGTTCCGGTCACCATCCCTCTAGATATTCGCAACCCTCGGAAACTGCTGGCTGCCGTCCACAAGAGAACAGAGCTTCTCAAACGCGCGCACACCGCCGAATTGGTGAGCTTGACCGGTGGTTTGCTCGGCATGTTCCCGAATTCCGCGCAGGCGCTTGCCGGCCACATTCTGGGCCGGTTGCCGTTTACGCCGTTCAACATGGTCTGTACCAACGTGCCGGGACCGCAATATCCGCTCTACGTGCTCGGCAACAAGATGCTGCACTGCTATCCCTATGTTCCGGTCGGCGGCGAGATGGCGCTCAATTGCGCCATCTTGAGTTACGACGGCACGGCGTATTTCGGGTTCAGCGGATGTGTGCATGCAGCGCCGGATCTGCGGCGTTTGGAAACTTTTCTAAAGTTGAGTTTCACGGAGCTGCGGGAAGCAGCCGAGGGCATGCCCCCGCAAAAAAAAGAGCAAACGAAACTGAAAGAGAACAGGGTGCGCGCCAAGGCGAAGGTTGCACCGGCACCGTCTGCGTCTGAGTCGCCGCCGGTTCGCGCATCCATTCCCCCTCCACCTCTCAGTTCAGTCGAATCACCAGTTCCACGAAGGCCCCCAGTTAAGGAGGAAAAAGTCTTGACGAAATCGATCGCCTAGGAATCGTCAGCAGGAGAGTAGCAAACATGGAAAACATCCAGTCACTTTCGCAGATGACATCGTGGTTGGCTACGGGACGAATCCTGTTCTTCCTCATTCATCTTCTGGGTGTCGGATGTTTTGCCTACATTGTGGCGAAGCGCCTGGTACCGCTCATCCGTGGCGAACGCGATTTTCGTTTTGACCAGCCATTGGTGCGACTCGGAAGGGTTCTGAAGTTTTGGCTGGGCCAGTGGAAGCACCCCCGTTACCGGACCGCAGGCATCATTCATATTTTCATTTTTGCGGGCTTCATCGTCCTGGCAATTCGCGCCTTCTCTGTGCTTATTGTCGGCGTCTCCGAGAATTTCGTCATGCCCGGCCTCTCGGGAAGAGCCGGCCCTATCTACGACGTCATTACGGATTACGCCGCCACCATTGTTTTCGTCTGCATGGTGATCGCCGTGATTCGCCGCCTGGTTTTCAAACCTGCGCGGTACGCGGTACCGGCAAGGTACGGCAAAGCGCACACCGCCGACGCCATCTTCCTTCTGACGTTGGTCGCAATCCTGATGGTGGCCGACAGCCTCTTTGCGGCCGCTAAGGCCGCCGCGCAGTCACAACCAGGCCAGTCTGTTGAGAGCTTAGCCGCGTTTTCGCTCCCGTGGATATTGCAGAAGGCTCTCCTTTCAACTGCCCTGTCCACTCTCGGGAAACTCTACTTCGACGCTTATCTTGTTCATGAGCTGACCTTTTACTTCTTGCTGTGCTACCGGCCTTTTGGAATCCAGTTCCACGTGGAAACCTCCCTCTTCAATATTTACTTCGCAAAGTTGGACCGCGAAATTCTGAAGCCGGTGCGATGGGGCGTCAGCGATGAGCATCTAGATCAGGTGAAATCCTTCGGAGTGAAGACGTTCGAAGATTTCACCTGGAAACACATGCTCGATTTCTATTCCTGCGCTGACTGCGGGCGATGTTCCGACAATTGTCCCGCCAACACTGTGGGAAGGCCGTTATCGCCACGGTTCATAACCCTCAAGGCCAGAGATTACAGCTTCCAGCACTACCCGGTTCTTGGGCGCGCGAATAACGGGAGGCCACTGGTCGGCAGCAAGGACTCCGGCAGCATTTATTCCGAGGATGAAATCTGGTCGTGCACGACCTGCGGCGCTTGCGAGGCAGAATGCCCGCTGCTGATCGAGTACATCGACAAGATCGTCGATCTGCGGCGGGGCATGGTCGACGACGGAAATGTGCCCCAGTCCCTGCAAAAGCCACTGAAGGCGCTAGAGAGCCGCGGCAATCCCTACGGCAAGATGGAGAAGAAAAAAGCCGACTGGGCAAACGCGAAGGAATTCCAGCAAATCTGCCCTGTCAAGACCCTCGACAAGCAGAACGGCGCTGACACCTTGTTTTTTGTCGACAGCATTACCTCCTACGACGACCGGATGCAGTCGATCGGGCGGGCAACGGCGAAGATTCTCAACCATGTCGGAGAGAATTTCGGAATCCTGGGCACGGCGGAAAGAGATAGCGGCCATGAGGTACGGCGCTTCGGCGAAGAGACGCTTTTCATGGCCCTGCGCGACCACAACGTGGATGCCATCAAAGCCTCCGGAGTCAAGCGGATCGTCACCGCGGACCCGCACGCCTACAACGCGCTGAAACACGACTATAAAGATGTGCCTCCGGTGGAACACATCAGCCAGGTAATAGCCAGAGAGGTGAAAACCGGCAAGATCAAGTTCAATCCTGTAGAAAACGAAAACAGTGTGTACGCCTACCACGATCCCTGCTATCTGGGGCGGCACAACCAGATCTACGACGACCCCAGAGATGTGCTGGATGCGATTCCAGGTTTGAAGAGGGTCGAAATGACGCGGTCTCGTGACCGCTCGTTCTGCTGCGGCGGTGGCGGACTGATGCTGTTCTACGAGCCAAAAGAAGATCAACGAATGGGCGTAAAGAGAGTCCAGATGGCCGCTGAGGCCGGAGCCAATGTGATTGTGACTGCTTGTCCGTTCTGCATGGTCAATATCGAAGACGCGATCAAGGTCGCGGGCCTGGAAGGAAAGATGACCGCCATCGATCTAGCGGAACTGGTGGAGAAGCAAATCGCGAGCGAAAGTCAGACAGTAGCGTGAAAGGTTCTTGGAGGATGAGTTATGGAGATTCTTGTTTGCGTGCGAAGGGTACCCGACACTTCGGAAAATGAAATTCAACTGAATAGTGCTGGGGATGATATCGAACGCGATGACCTCGTCTACTCAATCAATGAAGCGGACAACTACGCGGTCGAAGAGGCGCTTCAGATCGTCGCCCGGGTTGGTGGAAACGTCACAGTCGCCACGGTTGGTGGCGAAGATGACGAAGAGGTCCTGCGCCGGGAGATGGCCATGGGCGCGAACCACGGTGTGCTGATCACAGACGATGCCTTCAGCGGATCAGACGGCAAGGGTATCGCCACCATCCTGAAGGCTTTTGTGCAGAAAGGAAACTACGACCTGATCCTGACCGGGATCCAGGCCGAGGACGGCGGCGCGCAGGTGGGCGGAATGCTGGCGGCGCTACTCGACTATCCGTTTGCTTCTTTGGTCAATTCCATTGAAGTGTTGGACGGCAAGAAGCTGAAAGTCGGCCGGGAAATTGAAGGCGGCAACAAAGAAATGAATGAGATTGATCTACCCTGCGTGCTCTCGATTCAGACCGGCATCAATGAGCCACGCTATGTGGGCATGAAAGGTATCCGGCAAGTGGCCTCTATTCCGATCCCGACTTTCGGCGCCTCCAATCTTGGGTTGGACCCAAGTGCTGTCGGAGAAGGTGGAGCGAAAGTGAAAAGGGTGGACTACTTCGTCCCCGCGCTGGGCAAGGGAGCCGAAATTCTGCACGGCAGCCGGGAAGAGAACATCGACAAAGTTCTGGAGTTGGTGGCAGCTAAAGGGGGGTTGAAATAATGGCTCGCATTTTCGCTTACATTATGCACAAGGGTGGCGCGGTCGACGATACAGCGTTCGAACTGGCAGCGGCTGCGCGAAGAATCAATTCCGCTGCTCCACCGACAGCCATTCTCACCGGTTGGGGCAGCAACCTCGATGCCGCGTGCAAAGCCCTCTGCGCTTCCTACCCTGAGATCTGGAAAATCGCCATCGAAGCTCTTGCGTACCCCAATGCTGAATTGATTCGGGGAGCTCTGCTCAAAGTGCTGCCGAGCAACAGCATTGTGTTAGTTGCTCATGAACATTTTGGAATCGATCTGGCTCCAGGCCTTTCCATCAAGCTGAATTCGGCTTTCGTCTCCGACGTGTTGGACATCACCGGCGTGGAAGGCGCAGGCCTCAAAGTAGTCCGCCAAGAATTTGGTGGACAGGTCAGCGCGCATGTTCGGTGCGACATTTCATCGGGCGCGGTGGTAACTGTACGTCCGGGCGCATTCAAACCGCAGGAAGGCGCGGCTATCACTGGGGCCATCGTCGACAAGTCTGCTGATGTCGGCGCGCTCGCTGCAGGACGACGCTATGTGGAGACGCTCGTCGCCGAGGCGGGTGATGTCGATATCACCAAGCACAATATTCTGATTTCGATCGGCCGGGGCATTCAGGACAAAGAGAATGTGGCTATCGCCGAGGAACTGGCTGAAGCCCTAGGTGCGGCGGTGAGCTGCTCGAGACCCGTGGTTGACGCGAAGTGGATGGAGAAGTCACGTCAGGTTGGCTCGTCCGGAAAAACCGTCAAGCCCAAGGTCTACCTGGCATGCGGCATCAGTGGGTCTTTCCAGCATTTGGCTGGGATCAAAGGCAGTCCGCTCCTGATCGCCATCAACAAGAACCCGAAGGCTCCGATATTCCAGGTTGCAGATGTCGGAATTGTCGATGACATCCTGGAGTTCTTGCCGGAATTGACTAACAGAGTTCGTGAAATGCGCAGCGCTGCATAACAAGGGGGAGGAACCGCCATGATCACTAGCAAAACTCTGAAGCTCAGTTTGAAGTCGCTCAAGGACTTCGCAAGAAAGCGCCTGCCGGACGAGGTTCTCCGCGAACTCGATGACAAGGATGAATGCCCGCTCGAAATCGTCCGTCATATGTGCAGCCCGGACAAGCTGGGCATTCAACTTCTGTTCATCCCCGAAGAGTTCGGGGGCATGGGCGGTGGAGCCTTCGATGTGTATTGCGTTTGCGAAGCGATGGCGCGTATCGACCTGGGCGTCGCCACCGCCGTGCTGGCCACGTTCCTGGGCAGCGATCCGATCACCGTCGGCGCCACTCCGGAGCAAAAGAGAGTCTGGCTGACGCGCATTGCGGAAGAGGGATTGCTGTTCGCCTACGGCGCCACGGAGCCGGAAGCGGGCAGTGATTTGGGTGCGCTTCGCACCACGGCAGACCCGGTCATCGATAACGGCAGCATCGTCGGCTACAAAATTACCGGCAACAAGCAATGGATCAGCAATGGTGGAATCGCTGATGCCTACACGATTCTGGCTAGCACGCCCGCCGGTCCGAGCTGGTTCGTGGTGGAAAATGGAGCGAAGGGTTTCACCCACGACGAGCCTGAAGACAAGCACGGCATCCGCCTCAGCAACACCGCAGCTCTGGCGTTAGATAACGTTTATGTCGACGCCGACCGGTTGCTGGGTGGCGTCGAAGGTCAGGGACTGAATCAAGCGCAGGCCGTGTTCGGCTACACCCGCCTCATGGTCGCAGCATTTGGTCTTGGCGGCGGCTGGGCCGCGCTCGATCGAGCAATTCCCTATTCCACCAAGCGTATTCAAGCCGGAGCCCCGCTCTCAGAAAAGCAGGGCTACACCCACAAGCTGATCGTGCCCAACGTGGCGCGACTGGAAGCGGCCCGCTCCTACATCGAGGAGACTGCGGAGCGCATCGACGCTGGGGTCGAAGGCAGCTTGAACACCGAGGGCGCCATCGCGAAGTACATGGCGACGGAAGCTGGGAATGCAGCCGCAGAGGCCAGCATCCAGGCGCTGGGTGGCTACGGATACACGCATGAGTACATGGTGGAGAAGATCAGCCGCGACGTTCGCATCACGACGATTTACGAAGGAACCTCCGAGATCATGGAGATGACGATCAGCCGCGATCGTTGGCAATCCCATCTCAAGACGCGCGGGCAGCACTATCACGAGCGAGCGCGAGAATTCGAAGCATTGCACGCTCGCCGCTCGAACGTGGGTGCTGATATGGCAGCCCTGGCTTTGCATGCACTGGCCGAGGTCATGGAAAAAGCGCGAATCGCGCGCCTGACCCGTTATCAACATATCCTCCTGCGCCTGGGCGAGTTGATTGCATATGCCGAGTGCGCCGGCAGTTTGTCCCGTCGTGCCGCGCTTTTGGCTGACGGCAAGCTCAATGAAAAAGCCAATCGGCGCTTCGACGTGACCGCGTTGGCGGCGATCAGCCGGGTCTTTGCCCGCGACGCCGCACTCAAGGTGGGCGAAGAGGGTTTGCGCTGGATTGTCGGAGCCGGAGGCATCAGCGATGCCGAGATCGCCGGGTTTGAAACGAGTTTGGGATTGCCCGCAATTCACCGCGCGCAGTCCGGTCTCATTTCGGATCTGGATTACGTTGCAGACGTATTGTACGGCCGCGCAGCCAAGCGCTTGGAAGCGGCCGCATAGGTTTTAACGATCGATCTTAATTCGACCTCATACAGGAGTACCCGTCATGGAAAACACTTCCCATCGTGCCATAGCAATTGTAGGAGTAGGAGCCATCCTGCCCGACGCTGCGAACGTATCGTCTTTCTGGGAGAATGTGAAGAACGGCCGTTACAGTATCACTGAGGTTGACCGTGACCGCTGGGATCCAGCGCTCTACTACGATCCCGACCATAGTGCACCGGATAAAACCTATTCAACCATAGGCGGTTGGGCGCGCGACTACGTGTGGGATCCGATGAAGTGGCGTCTTGGTGTTCCGCCGTGCGTCATCGCCGCCATGGATGAGGCGCAAAAATGGGCCATTGCTTGCACCCGCGAAGCGTTAGAAGACTATGGCTTCCCCAAGCGGCCGCGGGACAACGATCGCACTGCGGTGATCCTCGGCAACGCTATGGCGGGGGAAAAGCATTATTTCACCGCGCTGCGCCTGTACTTTCCGGAATACGCTCATGAACTGGCCGAAAGTGCCAGCTTCGCCGGGCTGCCGGAGACGCTGCGCCGCGACATTACTAGAGAACTGCACGACCGGATGGCCAACCGCATTCAGGATGTTACGGAAGACACGATGCCCGGTGAATTGGCCAATTGCATTGCCGGCCGCATCGCGAACATTTTCAACTTCCACGGACCCAACTACGTTGTGGACGCGGCCTGCGCATCGGCGATGGCGGCCATCAGTTCGGCTGCTGAGGGATTGGTTGCGAACGATTTTGACCTTGCGGTTACCGGCGGCATTGACCGCAACATGGGCGTCTCGAGCTACATCAAGTTCTGCAAAATCGGGGCGCTTTCCGCGACTGGCACTCGTCCCTACGCTGAAGGAGCCGATGGCTTCGTCATGGGGGAAGGCACCGCGATCTTTCTGCTCAAGCGTCTGGCCGATGCCGAGCGGGACGGAGACAAAGTCTACGCTGTGCTGCGCGGCATAGCTGGATCAAGCGACGGCAAGGGAAAGGGCATCACCGCTCCAAACCCGATCGGTCAAAAACTAGCTATCGAGCGGGCTTGGCAGAATGCCGGATTATCACCCGCTACCGCGACCCTGATCGAAGGCCATGGCACGTCCACCAGCGTGGGCGATGTCGTTGAAGTGCAAAGCATGATCGATGTGCTCAGCAGTTCCAATCTCCCTCCCAATTCCGTCGCGCTCGGTTCGGTCAAATCGAATATAGGGCACCTTAAAGGAGCGGCTGGCGCCGCCGGGCTGCTGAAAGCTGTCCTGGCGCTTCGGGACAAGGTGCTGCCGCCGAGCGTGCATTGCGAGCGTCGCAATTCCAACATCGATTTTGCCCACTCTCCACTCTACGTGAATACCGAGCTGAAACCCTGGACCATGCCAGCCGATGGCGTGCGCCGCGCCGGTCTGAGCGCTTTTGGTTTTGGCGGCACAAATTTCCACGCCGTGCTCGAAGAATATGTTCCCCACAGGCTGAATGGAAACGGCAAGCGGTCGGTAGCTGTTAGTGAGATACCAACGGCAGTGAAAAAGTCGATTATGAATACGGAAAATGTTTCCCGCACTTCTAACGCATCTTCTTATAAGGCTCCGTTACGCGGAACACTAGTAATCGGCGCCGCTTGGGAAGCTGCGCTCATCGAGCGCCTGCGAACGGTGGAGAAAGACGCCAAAGCTGGCAAGGCACCTGCGGCATCTGCCCCTGCTGAATCAGACTTGCGCGCGCCGGAGCGCGTGGCCATCGACTACTCCGACGCCACCGAACTGGCGAACAGAGCAGGCAGCGCACTCAAAGCTCTGGCTGCCAACCAACCGGCGGTATGGAAAGCACTGCGTGCCCAAGGCATCTTCCGCGGTCACGGTCCGGCCCCCAAGGTGGCGTTCCTGTATACCGGCCAAGGCTCGCAGTACGCGAATATGCTCAAGGTGCTCCGAGCGACGGAGCCGATAGTGGCTGACACATTTGCCGAAGCCGATCGCACAATGACGCCCTTGCTAGGCAAGCCGCTCACCGAATACATCTTCGTTGACCACGCGGACGCCGACGCTGTCGCCAAGGCCGAAGAGGATCTTCGCCAAACCGAGATTACTCAGCCTGCCGTGCTTGCAAGCGACCTCGCGCTGACCCGGCTCCTTGCCGCTTACGGCATCGAACCTGACTTCACCATGGGGCACAGCTTGGGCGAATACGGAGCATTGGTCGCAGCGGGTGGCTTACCCTTTACTGACTCGCTGGAAGCGGTCAGTGCTCGCGGCCGCGGAATGACCCAGGTGGCCATGGACGACAACGGCCGCATGGCCGCAGTCTTTGCCCCGCTTGAAGAAGTCGAGCGCATCCTGAAGACGATCAACGGCTACGTCGTGATCGCCAACGTCAACAGCAACCACCAGGCGGTTGTCGGCGGCGCCACCAAGCCAGTCGAGCAGGCCATGGAAGCTTTCCAAAAAGCTGGCTATGATGTGGCCGCGATACCCGTCAGCCACGCCTTCCACACATCGATTGTGGCGGGAGCCAGCAAGCCCTTGCGCGAAGTTCTGCAACGGCTGCATCTTCAATCGCCACGTTTGCCAATCGTCGCGAACACTAACGGCGAGTTTTATCCCACGGGGCCTGACGTCGTGCCTAAGATGCTGGACATTCTCACGCAGCAGGTTGCTTCCCCGGTGCAATTTGTTAAGGGCCTGGGCACGCTGTACGATGCCGGCGCTCGCGTGTTTGTTGAAGTTGGACCGAAAAAAGCGTTGCAGGGATTTGCCGAGGATGTGCTCGGCGGCCACAGCGATGTGGTCTCGTTGTTTACCAATCATCCGAAATTCGGGGATATTGTCGCCTTCAACCAAGCCCTCTGCGGACTTTATGCGGCGGGCTTGGGCCGCGGAACCGCGGCGGAAGCCTCGCGTGAGCAGTCGGTAACCGAGGTGACTGCAGTAGCAGTTCCCTTCCCCGTGGAATCGTCTAAACCCATGTCCGTGCCAGCGCCAGCAGCGTCAGCCGCGCCACATTCCTCCGTACCATCCGTGCCGTTGTTCGGCGATCACTACAACGAACTCGGTCGCTTCTTCGCCGATGTTCTTGATCGCGGCTACGAGATCTATCGCGGCAAAAAAGATGTTTCCAAGAACGTTCCGGTGGTCATTACAGGAGCCGCGCTCGGCTTGCCTGGGACCGACCGTATCTTCGACGATGCGAACATCGGCCGCATTCTGCAAGGTGAGCAGTTCATCAATTTGATTCCCGCAGCCTTCCGACAAGCCATGCTCAATAAACACATCACCCGCCTAGTGAAGAGTGAGAGCGGAGAAGCGAGGTTTGAAACCCTCACTGATGTCGCGGACGTCATCAAGCTGGCAGGCCGCGGAGGCGGTTTCAATCTGGAAGAGGAATTCGGAATTTCCTCCGAACGTGTGGGCGCTCTCGACATTGTCACGCAACTGGCCATCGCCGCGGGAATCGACGCATTACGCGACGCCGGCATCCCGCTGGTTATGCGCTATAAAACCACCACCAAAGGCACGCAATTGCCGGAGCGTTGGGGATTGCCAGACGCATTACGAGACGATACCGGTGTGATTTTCGCTTCTGCCTTCCCCGGGTTAGACTCGTTTGCCGATGAGATGGCGCGCTACTACGCGGATCACGCACGCCGTGAGCGGCTAACCGTGCTTGAAAGCGTGCTCGCCGCTGCGGTTGAGTCGAATGGTCATTCCAAGCTAGTGCAAGAACTCAAGCGGCGCATCGCCGAACTGCGCACTGCCATCGACAAAGAACCGTACGTCTTCAATCGCCGTTTTCTGCTCCGAGTCTTGTCCATGGGACATTCGCAGTTCGCCGAATTCATCGGCGCCCGCGGCCCTAACACTCAAGTCAACGCGGCTTGCGCGAGCACTACTCAGGCGATATCGCTGTCACAGGACTGGATTCACGCCGGGCGATGCAATCGGGTTATCGTGGTCTCGGCCGACGACGTCACCTCCGATCATCTGATCGAGTGGATGGGCGCAGGCTTCCTGGCCACTGGAGCCGCTGCCACAGACGAAGTGGTTGCAGATGCCGCCATTCCTTTCGACCGCCGACGCCATGGCATGCTTATCGGCATGGGCGCCGCGGCTCTGGTAGTAGAGAGCGCCGACGCCGCGCGTGCACGCGGAATACAACCGATCTGCGAGGTATTGTCCACCACTACGAACAACAGTGCCTTCCACGGCACTCGTCTTGATGTCCAGCACATCGGGCAAGTCATGGAGACCCTGATCGCCAACGCGGAAGCACAAAGCGGCATTTCGCGTCGGCAGATCGCACCCCACACAGTTTTCGTTTCCCATGAGACCTACACACCGGCGCGGGGCGGCAGCGCCTCCGCCGAGATCCACGCACTGCGGCGTGTTTTCGGCGACGTCGCGGATAGCATCGTGATCGCCAACACTAAGGGCTTCACCGGTCACGCCATGGGCACCGGCATCGAAGATGTCGTTGCCGTCAAAGCGCTCGAAACCGGTTGCGTGCCTCCGGTCGCCAACTTTAAGGAAGTTGATCCCGAGCTCGGACAGCTGAACCTGTCCAAAGGGGGTTCCTATCCCGTCGAGTACGCCATACATCTGGGAGCAGGTTTCGGTTCGCAGATCAGCATGATGCTGCTGCACTGGGTGCAGACGAAGGATGGGATTCGTCGAAGTCCGAACGCTCTGGGCTATGCCTACCGCATCGCCGATGAGACTGCTTGGAGTGCATGGCTAACTGAGATCGCGGGTCATCCGGCCGCCAATTTGGAAGTCGTCCAGCGCACCCTGCGAGTGCGGGATCAAGCGTCGACGGCGCGAGCCGCCAAAGTTGTTACGGCGTCCCGCCCAGTACAGGCGCCCACGCCCACCGTTCCAGCACCGTCCCTAGCCCCGCCGGTCCTGGTTGAGAAGCCGGAGCCAAAACCCGTTCTGCCCAACGTGACCGACCCAAAGGTGCAAGTTCAAGTCGCCGCGGTCGCTTCTCCCGTGCTGCCCAAAGCGGCGGCGAAGGTCGATCCGGTGAAAGAGAAAGTGCTGGCTCTGGTAGCGGAGAAAACCGGCTATCCAGTTGACATGCTCGATCTGGATCTCGATTTGGAAGCTGACTTCGGCGTCGACACCGTTAAGCAGGCGGAGGTCTTTGCCTCAATTCGTGAGGCTTACAGCATTCCGCGCGATGAGAACCGCAAGCTGCGCGACTATCCAACCTTGGCGCACGTGATCCGCTTCGTGTATGAGAAACGGCCAGACTTGGCAGCAACTCCAACGACGGCGAAGCAAGAAGTCAAACTTGCAGCGCCCACAATCGCTGTGGTGTCGGAGAAACCGGCACCCATTGCGACACCTTCGCAAGTCGTCGCTGGCGATGACGCGGTGGTCAAGGAACGCCTTCTCGCGCTGGTGGTAGAGAAGACCGGCTATCCGAAGGACATGCTGGATTTGGATCTCGATCTCGAGGCCGACCTCGGTGTCGACACGGTCAAGCAAGCCGAAATGTTCGCGGCCATCCGCGAGATCTACAACATTCCGCGCGATGAAAATCGCAAACTGCGCGACTATCCGACGCTGGCGCACGTCATTCGGTTCGTGTATGAGAAGCGCCCAGACTTGGCTGGTGCGACTCCGACCTCCGCAATGCCCGCAGTCAAGGAGGAACTCAAGACCGCGCCACCGACGCCTACGGTGATTTCCACGAAACAAGATGCCGCCGACGCGGTCAAGGAACGCGTTCTGGCGCTGGTGGTGGAGCAAACCGGCTACCCGAAAGACATGCTGGACTTGGAACTAGATCTCGAGGCCGATCTCGGCGTGGACACCGTCAAGCAGGCCGAAATGTTCGCGGCCATTCGCGAGATCTACAACATTCCGCGCGATGAAAATCGCAAACTGCGCGACTATCCGACGCTGGCGCACGTCATCCGGTTTGTTTTTGAAAACCGACGCGACCTGACTGCCGCCGTGGCGGAAAAAGAAGAAGTCAAACTCACCACGCCCAATATCCCCATCGTAGCTGAGAAACCAACCCCCACAGTGACATCAACACCAGCGGCCACAGCCGACGCGGTCAAGGAACGAATTCTCGCACTGGTGGTGGAGAAAACCGGCTACCCGAAAGACATGCTGGACTTGGAACTCGATCTCGAAGCCGATCTCGGTGTTGACACCGTCAAACAGGCCGAAATGTTCGCGGCCATCCGCGAGATCTACAGCATTCCGCGCGATGAGAATCGTAAACTGCGAGACTATCCCACACTAGCCCACGTGATCCGGTTCGTCTTTGAAAAACGGCTCGACTTGGCGGGGCCGCCTGCCGTTCCATCAGCAGCGCCTATCAGTGAGCCAACCGGGCCCATCCCGTCACCCGTCGCAGCCCAAACGGCAACCGACGATGCGATCAAAGAAAAGGTGCTCGAGATCGTGGCCGAGAAGTCGGGCTATCCCAAAGATATGTTGGACCTTGACCTTGATCTCGAAGCGGACCTCGGCATCGACACCGTCAAACAAGCAGAGATGTTCGCCGCGGTTCGAGCGGCTTATAACATTCCGCGCGATGAGAATCTCAAGCTGCGCGAATTCCCAACCTTGGCCCACGTGATCAGGTTCGCTCGTGACCGGCAGCCTGGTGTGCCCCAAGGGCCTGCTGGAAGGCCTTCGGCGGTGCAAGAGAAGCCAGAAGCGCAGAAGAGACCAGCGGCATCTGCATCTTCGCCTTCGAAGCCGATTGTCATTGCGCGTCCGGCTGCAGCCAGTTTCGACGCCGCCAATCGCATTCCGCGCCGCGTACCTGTTCCCAACTTGCGTCCGTCACTTGCTATTTGCAGGCCAACTGGTGTGACCCTCAGTTCCGGCCGGCGAGTGGTCCTCATGCCCGACAGGTCTGGCGTAGCTGACGTTCTAGCCCAACGGCTACAGACGATGGGCGTTGAAGTTTTGCGCATTGAGCAGACGCTGGATGCTGACGCGTTGCAGAATCTCCTTAAGAACTGGCTGGCCGCAGGCCCAATACAAGGAGTGTACTGGCTATCAGCACTGGACAGCGAGGGCGATCTTGATGCAATGAGCCTAGCCAGCTGGCATGAAGCCCTGCGAGTGCGCGTGAAGTCGCTCTATGCCACCATGCGCAGTCTGTACGAGCAGATCGCGGCACCGGGGACGTTCCTCGTTTCAGCGACGCAACTTGGTGGACAGCATGGCTATGATGACGCCGGAGCAAAGGCCCCGTTAGGTGGTGCGGTCGCGGGTTTCACCAAAACCTATAAGCGAGAGCGGATGGACGCTCTGGTCAAGGCGGTCGATTTTGAAGCAGAACGAAGGCCGTCCGAAGTCGCAGACATTCTGATTGGGGAAACTCTGCGTGATCCCGGTGCGGTTGAAATCGGCTACAAGGACGGGCTGCGCTGGACGATCGGGCTGCAAGAACAGCCCGCAGCCGATGGCCAACCCGGCCTAGCTCTCGAGGGCAACACTGTCTTCCTCGTCACCGGCGCGGCCGGCAGCATCGTATCGGCCATCACCGCCGATTTGGCGACGGCCTCCGGGGGCACGTTCTATCTGCTCGATCTGGTGCCCGAGCCTGATCCGGGCAATCCCGATCTCAAGCGCTTCGTGACCGAAAAGGACGGCCTCAAGCGCGATCTCTTCGCACGCATCCAGGCACGTGGCGAGCGCGCCACGCCGGCCCTGGTTGAAAGAGAGCTGGCAGCACTGGAGCGAGCGCAAGCAGCCTGCAAAGCCATCGAGGCCGTACAAGCCGCCGGCGGTACGGCGCATTACTTCAGCGTCAACCTCACGGACGCAGACGCTGTAACCAAAATCATCCAGCAAGTGCGCGAACGCAACGGACGCATCGATGTGCTCCTGCACGCCGCCGGCACCGAGCGCAGCCACTTCTTACCTGACAAAGATGCGCGCGAATTCAATCTGGTCTTCGACGTCAAGAGCGACGGCTGGTTCAATCTTCTGCGTGCTATCGGCGACATGCCTCTTGGGGCGACGGTAGCGTTCAGTTCGATCGCCGGGCGCTTCGGCAACGCCGGACAAACGGACTACAGTTCGGCCAACGACCTCTTGTGCAAGATCACTTCGAGCTTCCGCACCAACCGACCGGCAACGCGCGGCATCGTCATCGACTGGTCGGCATGGGGCGGCATCGGCATGGCTACGCGCGGCTCCATCCCTAAGATGATGGAACTGGCAGGCATCGATATGCTGCCGCCGGAGGCGGGGATTCCCCTGATTCGACGCGAATTGACCGTTGGAGGGACGCGCGGTGAAATTGTGATCGGCCAACGTCTCGGCGTCCTGCTGAACGAATGGGATGCCACAGGAGGGCTGGACATATCAGCAGCGGAAACCCTGACGCGATCCGGACAAGGACCAATCATCGGCAAGCTAGAAAGCCTGGGTGTGCAGTTTGGCCTCAAAATCGAGACCACGCTGGACCCGGCGATTCAACCGTTCTTGCATGACCATCAAATTGACGGCACACCAGTGTTGCCTGGAGTCATGGGCGTCGAGGCGTTTGCCGAAACTGCCCTGTGCCTGCTTCCCGGCTGGCACATCGAGGCGATCGAAGATGTAAATTTCCTGGCGCCGTTCAAGTTCTACAAGAAGCAACCGCGCACCGTGACGGTGGAGGCAGTCATCCATCCGGAGCGAGACACGTTGCTGGCAGACTGTCGCTTGACCGGCCAACGGTTGCTCCCCAATCAGGCCGAGCCACAAGTGACAACGCACTTCACGGCGCGGGTGCGGCTCACGAAGCAGATGCCCAAAGCGGAAACCGTGCCAGCGCGGTGCTTGACTGATGGACACATCATCGAAGCCGGCGACATCTATCGCCTCTACTTTCACGGGCCCGCATACCAAGTGATGGAACGGGCGTGGTGGGACGGACACCGGATTGTCGGGCTTTTGGCAAAAGGCTTGCCAGCAAACCATATGCCGTCCGAGCTGCCGACCCTTATGGCGCCGCGTCTAATTGAGCTTTGCTTCCAGACTGCCGGGGTCTGGGAGATGGGCGCGCAGGGCCGGATGGGTCTGCCGCAGCACATTGATCGCGTTTCATCATTATTATTACCGGCACCGGATTCGGCCGACACTCGCTTGTACGCCGTGGTTACTTCTGACCCGGGCCCCGGCAACTTCGACGCGGAGGTTGTGGATACGAAAGGAAACCGCTACTTGCATCTTAGCGGGTACCGCACGGTAGCGGTTCCCAACGCGGTGGATGCTGAGCGGTTGAAGGCGATACAGGCTGCGATGTCACTCGAGGCTGTCGCCGCATGAATGAAGATGAATTGATTGTCCTGACTCTCTTGTCCTGACGATCTGCGGATCGGGGTCCTATGGAACACGAATTTCAACGCGTGGCCATCGTGAATCGCGGCGAAGCCGCCATGCGTTTCATCCACGCAGCCCGCGATTTTAATCAGGAGCACGGCACATCATTGTGCACCATCGCGTTTTTTACGGAGCCTGACCGCCATAGCATGTTTGTGCGTGAGGCGGATGAGGCAGTATGTCTCGGGCCCGCTCAGGTACTCGATCCAAACACTCAGCAGCTTAAGAGCAGTTACGTCGACTATCGCCGTCTCGAACGCGCGCTGGCGACCGCACACGCCGACGCGGTCTGGGTGGGATGGGGCTTTGTGGCCGAGCACGCTGCATTCGCCGATCTTTGCCGCGAGTTGGGCGTCGTGTTCATCGGCCCGGATGGCGATATGATGCGGCGCGTGGGCGACAAGATCGCCTCGAAACGATTGGCCGAGCAGGCGCAGGTACCAGTAACGCCCTGGAGCCATGGCCCGGTGGAAACGCTCAAGGACGCCCGGGCTCATGCTGAGCGTCTGGGTTACCCCCTCCTGATTAAGGCCACCGCCGGAGGTGGCGGTCACGGGATTCGTCTGGTGCGTTCGGCTGACCAACTCCCGCAAGCCTTTGCGAGCGCCCGGGCCGAGGCATTCAAGGCCTTCGGGGATCCAACCGTTTTCATGGAGCGACAGGTGCAACGCGCGCGTCACGTCGAGGTCCAAATTATTGCCGACCACTACGGGACGACATGGGCCGCGGGCGTGCGCGACTGTACCATCCAGCGACGCCACCAGAAAATCCTCGAAGAAGCACCCTCGCCGGCGCTTTCTCCAGAGCAAGATCGGGCGCTGTGCGAGGCGGCGGTGCGGTTGAGTCAAGCCACGGGATATCACAACGCCGGCACGGTCGAATTCCTGTACGAACCGGAAATCAACCGCTTCTCGTTCATGGAGATGAATACTCGGCTGCAGGTCGAACATCCGGTGACCGAATGCACCACCGGGCTCGATCTCGTGAACCTTCAGATCCACGTCGCGCGTGGTGGCCGCCTGGAAGGTGAACCGCCGCGCACCAGCGGCCATGCCATTGAGGTGCGGCTGAATGCGGAAGATCCGGACAACGGCTTTGCTCCGGCTCCAGGCGTTATTGAGCGGTTCAGGATTCTGCCAGGGCCGGGAGTCCGCATTGACACCGGAGTAGCGGAAGGCGATGCCATCCCCTCGGAGTTCGACTCGATGATCGCTAAGGTCATCGCCCATGGCAAGAACCGGAAGGAAGCGCTTTCTCGTCTGCAGCGGGCACTGCGCGAGAGTGTTGTCGTCATCAAGGGCGGTGCCAGCAACAAAGCGTTTCTGCTGGAATTGCTGAGCCGCCCCGAGGTGCAGCGTGGAGAAGTACACGTTGGATGGCTAGACCACGTGGCGGCAACCGGTGAGCACCTCTCTAGGCGTTACGCCGCCGTAGCTCTGGTTCAAGCCGCGATCGAGGCCTACGATGCCCAATTAGCCGTAGAGCAGAAGCAGTTTTATGCATCGGCGGTGCGCGGGCGGCCGCACGTCCGCTGTGAGGCAGGCCTGACTGCGGAACTACGCTATCGAGGTCATTGCTACTCGCCGAAGACCTATCGCCTCGGCCCTCAGCGATACCGTGTGGAGGTGAATGGGGCACGCATCGATGCCAAGATCGACCGTTTGGGTCAGTTCGAATGTTGGCTCACTGTCTTCGGACGGCGCTTTCGTGTCATCTCCGTAGTCCAGGGGATAAGTTACCGGGTTGAGGTGGACGGTGTGTCCCACCGGATTGATCGAGATGACGGGGGCGTGGTGCACGCGCCGGCGCCGGCGGTAGTGGTTTCCATTCTCGTCAAACCGGGCGACATGGTTGCGGTTGGCGACCGCTTGGCTGTGCTCGAGGCCATGAAAATGGAGACGCAAGTCGTGGCTTCATTTTCCGGAAAAGTTCGGCAAGTGATGGCGATACCCAACGTTCAGGTGGACACCGGAGCCCCGCTCCTGCAAATCGATCCCGTTGCCGGTGGAGACACGTTTGCGGCCGCGGAGCAAGTGGTCTTTGGCACGTCGGTTGCCTCGGATGGAACCGCAGAAGACATTCTAGCCAGCAGCTATCAAAGCCTGGATGAACTGCGCCAGCTCATGTTGGGCTTTGACGTCGATCCCAAGCACTCCACGCGTCTACTCGCCGAGTGGAGCAAGAATTGCCCGGGGGACAGCGAGGAAGTAAGACAGCGCGAAGATGAGATCCTCAACATTTTTGTGGACATACGTTCCCTGTTCCAACGTGAGCCGGAGGTAAACCATCGGGCTAGCGGTGAAGAGCCCACCGCCGAGGCCTACCTGTTTTCTTACTTGCGCATGCTGGAGACGCGTGGTGAAGGACTCCCGACAACCTTTGTCAGTGCGCTGCAACGTGCACTCGCTCACTACGGTGTGCAGACGCTGGAACGCTCCCCTGAACTAGAAGAGAGCTTGCTCTGGATCTACAAGTCGCATCAACGCGCGGAGCAGCAAGTCGCCCCTGTTGTGGGCATCCTCGAGAGGCGTCTGCGGCAGGTCCAGAAGCTGTCGCCGCACGCTGAGGAGTCCTTTCGGACACTCCTCGACCGGATGGCCTCCATGACCAGGGGGCTCTTTCCTGCGATCACCGACCTGGCTCGGGAAGTGCGCTATCGGTACTTCGACCAACCGCTGTTTGAGCGGGCACGTCAGCAGGTCTACGAGCAAATGGAGGACCACCTCGCCTATATGGCTGTCAATCCCGATGCTGCGGACCGCTTCGAGAGAATCCGAGCGTTGGTCGAATGTCCGCAGCCGCTGTTCAATCTAATCTCCGGCCGTCTCGCAACCGCTGACGAAGCCATGCGGAAATTGATGTTGGAGGCGCTTACCTGGCGGTATTACCGGATTCGAAAGCTCACGAACTTTCGCTCAGTGGCTGTGGACGGACAGTGCTGCGCATTGGCGGAGTACGATCATCAGGGGAAGCGCATTCACGTGTTCACCACCCACGCTGAGTACTCCCGCCTCCGGGAGGTGGCGCGGACGCTGTTTCCAATGATTGCGGAAGTCCCGGCAGACCACGACGTCGTCATCGATTTTTATGTTTTCCATTCGGGCAGGTTGGGCGACCCGGAAGCTACCCAGCAGGAAGTACACACCGTGCTCAGCGAGGCTTGCTTCCCGCGCTCTATCCGGCGCATTGTAGTGACAGCCGCCGGCACCGGTCACGGCCAGGGTATGGCCGGCATGCATTTCACCTATCGCCCCAGCCGGAATGGGTATGAAGAGGAGAAGCTCTACCGCGGAATCCACCCCATGATGGGAAAACGTTTGCATCTCTGGCGGCTTAGCAATTTCAAGATCGACCGCCTGCCGTCCGTCGAAGATGTGTACCTGATCCACGCCGTTGCCCGCGATAACCCCAAGGATGAGCGGTTATTCGCGTGCGCGGAAGTGCGCGACGTAACTCCGGTGCGAGATAGGACGGGTCGCATCGTGAAACTGCCGCATCTGGAGCGCATGTTAACGGAAGCGATGGCCGGCATCCGGCTATTCCAGTCGCGGCGGCCGATCCATCAACGCCTCCATTGGAATCGCATACTCCTCAACGTGTGGCCCCCGTTCAATCTTGGGCGGGAGGAATTGCGTGATCTTGTGCGAAGACTTGCGCCTGCAACCGAAGACCTGGGGTTGGAACAAGTGGTGGTGCGCGTCCGCATTCCCCATCCGGCGACCGGCGAACTGCGAGACATGGTAGTGCGCATCTCGAGTCCAGGCGGCAGCGGTATGCTTACCACCTTCCGACTCGCGGACAAACTACAACCAATCAGACCCCTGGCCGAATACGACCAGAAAGTCGTTCGCATGCGCCAGCGCGGGTTCATCTATCCTTACGAAATCGTCAAAATGCTCACACCCGCTCCGGAACACACGAGGGGGGAATTTCCCGCCGGCGATTTTGTCGAGCACGACCTTGACTCGGAAGGCCGTTTGGTCGCTGTCGATCGTCCCTATGGTCAAAATAAAGCCAACATCATCGTTGGCATCATCCGCAGCTTTACCACCCGGTATCCCGAGGGCATGACCCGCGTCCTCATGCTGGGAGATCCTAGCAAGGACCTGGGCGCTATAGCAGAACCAGAGTGCCGGCTCATCCTCGCAGCTTTGGATCTGGCCCAAGCGATGGGCGTTCCCCTGGAATGGTTTCCCATCTCAGCCGGCGCCAAGATCTCGATGGACAGCGGAGTGGAAAATATGGATTGGATTGCCCGCGTGCTACGGGGCTTGGTGGAGTTCACGCAATCCGGCGGGGAAGTAAATGTGGTGGTGAACGGAATTAACGTCGGCGCGCAGCCGTACTGGAACGCCGAGGCCACCATGCTCATGCACACACGGGGCATTCTGATCATGACGCCGAAAGCGGCGATGGTACTGACGGGCAAGCGCGCGTTGGAGTTCTCCGGCAGCATATCGGCCGAGGACAATCAAGGAATCGGCGGTTACGATCGCATCATGGGTATCAACGGCCAGGCGCAGTACTGGGCACGCGATATCGATGAAGCCTGCCACATTCTGTTGCGCCACTATGATCACACTTACGTCGCTCCGGGCGAGCGTTTCCCGAGGCGGGCCGCGACGGCCGATCCTTTTAATCGCGATGTGCAAGTCTTTCCGCTCGGCAGGAACACCAATGGCGAAGAGGGATTCGAACTGATCGGCGAGATTTTGTCGGACGAGACTAATCCTGGGCGCAAGAAATCCTTTGATATTCGCAAAGTGATGATGGCCGTCATCGACCAGGACCACGCTCCACTAGAGCGCTGGGCTGGCATGCGCGCGGCGGAGACCGCGGTCGTGTGGGACGCCGATCTCGGTGGCTATCCAGTTTGTCTGATCGGCATCGAATCTCGGCCCCTGCCTCGGCTGGGATTTGTTCCCGCCGATGGGCCGGAGCAATGGACTTCCGGCACGCTCTTCCCACAATCCTCCAAGAAAATCGCGCGCGCGATCAACGCGGCGAGCAACAATCGACCGGTGGTGGTCCTAGCCAACCTGTCGGGCTTTGATGGTTCCCCGGAGTCAATGCGCAGGCTGCAACTTGAGTACGGTGCCGAGATCGGGAGAGCTGTAATCAACTTCAAAGGTCCCATCGTCTTTTGTGTAATCTCGCGCTATCACGGAGGCGCCTACGTGGTTTTCTCGCGGGCGCTGAATGAAAGCGTCGAAGTGGCAGCCTTGGAGGGGACTTATGCCTCGGTAATCGGCGGTGCTCCGGCGGCAGCCGTAGTTTTCGCCGGTGAGGTTGAAGCCAGGGCCCGCAAAGATGCCCGCCTGCAGCCGCTGAGCCAGGCAATGGCCCAGGCCGAGGGCGCGGAGGAGGGTCGGTTGCGCGCCCAGTGGGACGAACTCTTCAAACTCGTACACTCCGAAAAGCTGGGCGAGTTGGCCGCCGAGTTTGACCGTGTGCACACTGTGCAACGGGCTCTCGACGTGGGTGCTCTCAATTACATTATTCCGCCCGCCAACCTGCGGCCATATCTCATCGATGCGGTCGAACGCGGTATCGCAAGAGAGGAGAAATCCGCAAAGTCGGAAACCAGGATGAGGGAAGCGGCCTAGTCTTCTCCAGGGTGAATTGGATGAATGTTTATTGGTTGGAACAAACCGAAGCAGATGTACCAGCGGAAAATGATTGGCTGAGCGCAATCGAAACGGTCTGCCTGAACAGCATGCGCTTTGCGAAGCGCCGGAACGACTGGCGGCTGGGACGCTGGACGGCGAAATGCGCCTTGTCCCTTACCCTGAATGTGCCTCCTCATCTTCAGGCCCTTAAGAAAATAGAAATACGCCCGGCGCCGTCCGGCGCGCCCGAGGTCTTTTTCGACAACCAACCGGCAGCGGTTACTATTTCACTCAGCCACCGCTCCGGTATCGCGGCTTGTGCCGTGGCGATCTCCGGAGTGGAGATTGGTTGTGATCTGGAAATCGTCGAGCGGCATAGCGATGCTTTTGTCGCCGACTATTTCACCATCGAAGAGCAAGCGGTGGTTGCGCGCGCCTCTGCGGCGGACCGGGATCGGATCCTGGCGCTGCTTTGGAGCGGGAAAGAGAGCGCCCTCAAAGCGCTGCGTGCAGGGCTTCGACTCGACACCCGGTCTGTGATCGTCATCCCTTGCGCGTCATTCGACCTTAGTGGCTGGAACCAGCTCCGAGTTCGTTATACCGGCGGTGGTTGCACCGAAAGGCAAGTCTTCCACGGCTTGTGGCAACATGCAGAAAATATCGTGCGAACCGTAGTCGCCGCTCCGCCGCCGGATCCGCCGATTCCTCTAAAGATCCCGGCCAACTACTTCGACAGTGTATCCCGGTGGAGACGGGTTCCGTGCTGAATCAGGGACCGCTTCCCTGTTGGGACTTGTATGGCACACCGCGACAACCAATTCGACTTCGACTTCATAGTTATCGGTTCAGGCTTCGGCGGCAGTGTTTCAGCCCTTCGGCTGGTGGAGAAGGGATATAAAGTCGCGGTCATGGAGATGGGTCGACGCTGGACGCCAGACACTCTGCCGCGCACCAGTTGGTCCATCCATCGCTGGTTTTGGCGTCCCAACCTGGGCCTGCGTGGCTTTTTCAACATGCGATTCTTTAGGCACGTGACCATTCTGCATGGTTGTGCTGTAGGTGGCGGGTCCATTACCTACGCCTGTACTCTGCTTTCTTCCCCAGAGAAAGTATGGGAGACGGGCTCGTGGACGGGATTGGCTAATTGGAAGGCGGAGATGCCCCGGCACTATGAAACTGCCGCGCGGATGCTGGGAGTCACTGAAAACACGATCCTCGGACCTGCAGACCATCTCCTGAAGAACGCTGCCGAGGCCGTGGGCTGCGGGCACACTTTCTACCGCACAAAAGTGGGCATCTTTCAGCCCAAGCAGGGAGAACCCGGCAATGAGATCATCCCTGATCCATTCTTCGCGGGAGAAGGCCCCGAGCGAACCACCTGCATCGCCTGCGGTGGCTGCATGATGGGCTGTCGCCATGGCGCGAAAAACACCCTGGATCTCACCTACTTGTATCTGGCGGAAAAGCACGGCACACGTGTCTTTCCTGAAACCGAGGTGGTGAGCGTTAAACCACTGGGTACGGTGAGTGATGGTGGCGCCGGATACGAAGTGCGCACCGTGAATTCCACGGCGTGGATTCGCCGCGGGACGCGGCGCTTCACCTGCCGTGGGGTGGTCTTCTCCGCATCTTCCCTGGGCACAATGGAACTGCTTTTTCAGTTTAGAGAGAATGGTTCATTGCCGGCCATCAGCCAGCAGCTGGGCAAACATGTGCGCACTAATTCCGAATCGCTGATCGGTGTACGCATGCCGGGTCACCGTGAAGATTTGTCGCAGGGCGTAGCCATCGGTTCCGGCATCTACATTGACCAGCACACCCACATTGAAGCTGTCCGATATCCGCGTGGCTCCGATACCATGGGCCTCCTGACGACGATCCTGACGAATGGCCAACCTGGGCCGCGGCGGATTGCGCTCTGGCTGAAGAATGTCGCCAGCTCTCTGCTACGCCACCCGTTTAGGACCGTGCGCGTACTGCAACCGTTGGGCTGGGCCCGAGAATTCGTGATTCTGCTTTGCATGCAGGCACTCGATGGCGAGATTGAGATGCGCTGGCAACGTCCCTGGTTCTGGCCGTTCCGGAAGTTTCTTGTCAGCCGGGGCGAGAAAGTCCCTACCTACATTCCCAAAGCGAATGAGTTTGCCCAGAAGTTCGCGAGGTTGACCGGAGGATTGCCCATGAGCATGCTTCCGGAGATCCTCTTCAATGTTCCGAGCACGGCTCACTGCATCGGAGGTTGCGTCATTGCAGATTCTGGCACCCACGGCGTCGTGGATTCACACCATCGCGTTTTCAACTACAAGAACATGTACATTTGCGACGGATCGGTAGTGGCGGCCAACCTCGGCGTTAATCCGAGCCTGACCATTACTGCGCTTGCCGAGCGAGCCATGAGTTTCATCCCACCA
The DNA here is from genome assembly GCA_046723715.1 of Acidobacteriota bacterium. Taxonomy (GTDB): domain Bacteria; phylum Acidobacteriota; class Terriglobia; order Terriglobales; family Acidobacteriaceae; genus Sulfotelmatobacter. The sequence goes on from JBKOUZ010000083.1 coordinate 36,711, forward strand.
GCGGCGGACACCGCTTGGAACGATACAAGCCTTGGTTCTTGATCATGTGGAGGGGGGAATGAAGAGTGGAAATAGCCACTTTGATAGTGTCTGCATCAAATCCACCGGTTCTTACGCTCCATCCAAGATTCTGACCAACGAAGAAGTAATGGCAAACTTGCCAGACTCTCCGGACTGGGTCGTCGAGAAGTTGGGGATTCGCGAGCGGCACATCGCTGAACCAGACGAATACACGTCGGATCTGGCTGCCCGTGCCGGACTGGATGCAATCGCTTCGGCGGGGCTTGAACCAAACGAAATTGACTTGATCATCGTTTCCACGGCGACACCCGACCGCAAGATGCCCTCCTCGGCATGCATTGCCCAGAACAAAATGGGCATTCGCAACCGCTGCGCCGCATTCGATATGGCGGCGGTGTGCGCCGGGTTTGTTTATGGCATCACGATCGCCGGCCACTTCATCCAGAATGGTATGTATGAGCGTGCCCTGGTGATCGGCGCCGATACCTTCTCCAAGGTCACGGACTGGAATCGCCGCGACTGCGTCATTTTCGGAGACGGTGCCGGTGCCGTGGTACTCGAGAGGAATGATCTGAAGAATGGGCTCTTTTCAAGCATTCTCTTCGCCGAGGGCGAGGGGATGAATGATTTCACAGTCTACCCTGGGGACGCCTACTTCACAATGAACGGTAAAGCGGTTTACGAAAAGGCTACAACCGCAGTACCCGAATGTATTCAGGAACTTCTCCGCATAAACGGGCTGGGACTCGAAGATGTCTCGATGATCGTTCCGCACCAAGCCACTGCTCGCGTCCTCAAGCGCATCGCCGAAGTACTCAACGTTCCTTTTTCCCGAATCCAGACGAACCTGGAGTCGTTCGCGAACACCGCTGGAGCTACAGTTCCGCTGCTCCTGGACCAAGTAAACCGACGCGGTCTCCTTCGCGAAGGCGATCTTCTCTTGCTCGTTTCCATCGGCGCAGGCTGGACCTGGGGCGCAAGCTTATATCGATGGTAAGGTCCGATCTACGGTCAGCAAAACGGATTGTGAAGGGTCTAGCATGACCCGCTTCCCAATTTGCAGAAACGTCTAGAACCTGACCCATTCGAGGATATTTTACGTTATTCCGACAAATTCGCCAGCGTCGATGCTGCGGTTCCCTAGCCGACAAGGAAGTTGTTGAGCCCAATCTCCGTTCCTAACCTTGCGGCGGCATCGAGAAGGACCTAGCCGATGGGTCGCAAAAGAAGACAACCTCTTCCCTTCTTCGTCATGCAGTTGGACTGTCTCCTATCCCGGCTGGCGATCACTGCTGCCGCGGGATTGCAGACATTCGTTCCTGCGAGCCCGAGATTTTCCTCGGATTGTTGAACCAAGACTCGTGTTCTGGCACTAGTCGGCGATCCTGATGCCCGCGCTTACGAGCTCCTTTTTCTCCTTTTCGTCTTCCGCAGAAAAAAATAGGATTCCTGAACTTGGTCCGTTCAAATGATGACATGGGGAACGACTACATCAGTCTGGCACCCTAGAGGACCACTCTCCGCGGATTTAACGACGTGTCATAATGTTCGAGACCACTGTTCCACGTGTCATGCGGATCAATTGAGATCATTGGAGGCCGGACAAGGCATGGGTCGTGTGGTTCGACACGGACTGGTGGATTATGTCAGTGAGCATTGACCGGCTCCTCAGTAATTCTGTGCCGCTTAGTAATGTATGAGAATCGCACTGATAGCGCCGCCATTTATTGCCGTTCCACCGAAGGACTACGGAGGGACCGAGCTATTCATTGCCCAGCTGGCAGAGGGGCTTCAGAAAACTGGTGTCAACGTTGTCGTGTATGCAAACGGGGAATCGACTGTAAACGTAGAACGTCGTTGGACCTACGAGCACTCGCAATGGCCTATTCGGGCTCAAGATGACGCTTTGCTCAAAGACATGGATCACACGTCCTGGGCGGTGCAAGACGCAGCGCGGACCTGCAACATGATCCACATGCAGACCGCCCAAGGACTAACCTTTTCCCGGTTCGTCAGCGTTCCGGTGATCTATACGATTCATCATCCCCATCAGGCGAAACTCAGCGACTTTTATGCTCGCTATCCCGATGTTCATTACGTCGCCATCAGTGAGTTCCAGCGCAACCAAGAATCGTTGCCCCGTATTCGTACGATTCTTCATGGAATTGATCTTTCGCAATACTGTTTGTGTGAACAGAAGCAACAATACTTAAGTTTTATCGGTCGTATAGCTCCCATCAAAGGCACGCACCTTGCCATCGCTGTGGCGAAACGTGCGGGTATTCCACTGAAGATCGCCGGTGACATTCAGCCAATGCACCGGGAGTACTTTGAGGCCAAGATCAAACCCCACATCGACGGCAAGTTCATCGAATACATTGGGCTGGCAGATCTGGAAGCCAAGAACGAACTTCTTGGAAACTCGATGGCCATGCTATTCCCTATCAAATGGGACGAGCCATTCGGCTTAGTCATGGTGGAGGCGATGGCGTGTGGTACCCCAGTCGTGTCCCTGCCGGGTGGCTCCGTACCTGAGATCGTGCGCGACGGAATCTCTGGATATGTATGCCACTCAATCGCCGAGATGACGAAACGGGTTAAGAATATTCAGATTAGTCCTCGTGCTCTCCGCCAATATGTTGAGGGGAACTTCTCACTTGAACGCATGGTCGCACAGTATGCGTCTCTATATGAGGAAGCTCGGTGCCAGGTTGACTCGCGCAAAATCGCATGATTGTTCCCCCTCCACGATCTCGCCGGATGCATCCAGAATGCTGTAGTGTCTCCAGCAGTCGACCACATCCATACCAGTGGTGGTCGGTGTTGTAGTGAACTTCTTCATCGGCTCTAGTGAGGTGTAGATTAGGCAGCGCGAGCACGGGCCGTAAAGAACGCGGAAACCTGGTCCGCAGTTATTTCGCTGAAATCATTAATAACCCAGTTGGCCCCGTGTTGCTCCAGTGCACGGGTGTGGTCGCGGTCGACCCCGAGCACGAGTCCGAAGCCTCCGATCTGGCCTGCCTCTACACCGGAGACGGCATCCTCGACCACAGCTGCGCGTTGTGGATTTAGCGAGCGGTCTAATTCGGCAAGGCACTCCAGGAAGATGTCCGGTTCAGGTTTGCCGTGGAGGTGAAGACGTTCGCTAACCAGACCATCTACGATTGCCTGGAACAGGTTCAGGATTCCCGCCTTCTGCAGAATAGGGACAGCATTTCGGCTCGAGGATGCGAGTCCCACCCGAACGCCACGATTCCGTAACTCGTGGGCAAACCTAACCGCTTCAGCGTCCATGTCCACACCGGTTTCATCGATTTTTCTGTTGAACAGGTCGTCCTTGCGGTTTCCCAGGCCGCAGACAGTTTCGTCTCCCGGAGAATCCGATGGGCTGCCATGTGGAATAGCAATCGCTCGCGATTTCAAAAAGCTCTGCACGCCATCGTAGCGTGGCTTACCGTCGACGTACGCGTAATAATCGGCTGCCGCGTCGAATGGCCGAAACGGTGCTCCGCTACGCGCGGCCTCGGCTCGCAAATAATCATCGAACAATTCCTTCCAAGCGGCAGCATGCACGCGTGCCGTGAAGGTGATCACGCCGTCTAGATCAAAGATCACCGCGTCCGGGCCGTTGCCCATACGAACCTCCTAAATCGGCTAACCCTGCGCGACACCTGCGTTCTCATTCTCCCGCCGAGTACACCAGCAGGACCGGACAGCCTGAAGTCCTGGTCACAACCCTTGTTGCGTGGTGCTCGGACCTCCACTTACCTCGCCACGCCATTACCACGAGGTCGACGTCCCGCTCGCGGGCTAGTTGCGCGACTTCGGATCCAGGCTGCCCTCCGGTGACCACGAGCTTGAACTGCACAGAAGAACATGGCGCTCCCATGGCCAGCATGCGATTCATGAATTCGCCAGCCCATGCAGGCCATTCATGCTGGGGCTGATCGATGTATCGGGGCGCAGGAAGGCTCCCCGGCTGCTCCGGGTGAGGAGCCTTCCGAGCTGCGACATGCAAGGCGATGACCTCAGCACGGGCGGTCTGCGCAATCTCGGCCGCGGGAGCCGTAGCGCAGTCGGAACTCGGGGTGCCATCATGCGCCAGCAAAACGCGCCGTATAACCCAGGCCCTATCACCGCGCTCCGGCGCCAACAGCACGATGCGCTCGGGGGCGACTCTGAGCACGGATTCGGCAACTGCACCAAAGTCATCCGAACATCTTTCAACACCGGTGTGGGTGCACATTACAAGCAGTGAGGACGGCAGCTGCTGAGCCGCACCCACTATTGCTTCGGCAGGGTCGCCGCTGCACGCGTCGAGCACAACCCCTTGCATCTCCTCCGAAGTAAGCCCGAGATGGCTGAGCGCCTCTTTTGTATGCAGCACTTCCTGGCCTACAGAGACAATGTGGAGGGTAGCTCCGTACAGCTTCGACAAAGTGCGCGCGATCGGTACTGCTAATCGTGAGCTTTGGCTACCGTCCAGGGGCAGGACGACATTCTTGATCGTTTTCGGTTTCGGACCAATCGGTTGCTGGCTGCCGTGCCATTGGGACATAGTCGCAGACACAAGCACCTCCTTCACGGCTACACATTGCTAATGAACGACGCGCCACGGTTTCCAGCCGCCTCCTTGCGCGTGTTCCGCCACACATTCGCAACCAGGTTCCGCAAGGATTTGTGAACCCGCCGCGAGGCGCAGGTTTAGCGGCTCTGCTCCTTGCACTGTGACGCGCATCGCATTCGGTTCGATGCACACGCGGAGCTTACGTTTGCGCCACTCGAGGGGAAATGCCAGCCGGCGCCAATGCGGCAACAGCATGGGGCTGAAGGTTAGTCCATCAGAGGACATTTGCAATCCCGCAAATCCGAACACCATGGCCTGCCAGAGCCCTCCGATCGCGGCGGCATGCACGCCGCCAGCCGCGTTGCCCATGTTGTTGCTTAGGTCTATCTCGGCTGCCTGTTTCAGATAGTGCTGCGCCAGAGCCGTTTCCCCGAGACGCGCGGCGAGCAAAGCATGAATGGACGGACTGAGCGAGCTGCCGTGTCCGGTCCGCGGCTCGTAGTAGCGGAAATTCGCGACGCGCACATCGGCAGGAAGTTCTTCCCACAAAAGATATGTCGCCATGAGCACGTCGGCTTGCTTGACGACATTAGTTTTCTGGATTCCCTCGTGGCCGAGGATCATATCCATGGCAGCGGAACGCGGCTCATAGCTTTTGAGATCGATTGGTTCCTTCTTAAAGTAGCCGCTGAACTGTTCGAAGAGGAGCGTCTGCGGGTCGAAGGTGATGAACATCGATTCCGCCAGCTTGCGCCATGTCCCTAGTTCATCATTGCTCAGTTGCAGAGATAATGAGAGCTCGCGCCAGCGATGCGGCCAGCGATGCTGCAGAACCTGAGCGGCCTCTACGCCACGGCGGAGGTTCCAAGCTGCAATCAGGTTCGTGTAGACATTGTCGTCAACGTCATCATGGTATTCGTCGGGGCCGATGACGTGTCGGATGTGGTAGGCACTGTCGGCTTCCATTGCACCGCGATTAGCCCAGAACCGAGCGGTTTCCAGCATGATCTCCGCGCCCCGGTGCAGCAAGAAATCATCATCTCCTGTGGCATTCCAGTATTGCCAAATGGCAAACGCGATATCGGCGGTGATGTGAACTTCCATTTCGCCGTTCAGAATCCTGATGACTTCTCCGCTCGGTGCGATGACTTTCCGCGGTGTCGTTTCCTCCCCGGTATCGGCCGATTCCCACGGGTACATGGCGCCAAGGAAACCTGCTCGGCGCGCCTTCTCTCGTGCCGCGTCGAGCGTGTGATACCGGTAAGCGAGGAGGGCACGCGCGGAGGGCGGATGCGTGAAGGTGTAGAACGGCACCATGTAGAGCTCGGTGTCCCAGAACACGTGCCCTTTATATGCTTCGCCGGTGAGGGCGCGAGCGCCGATGGAAACACGCTCATCTTCGGGATTCGCTGCGCTGATGAGGTGGTATGCGGCGAACCGCAACGCCTGCTGGAGGAAGGTGTCTCCCTCCACCTCCACGTCGGCATCTTCCCAGCGCGAATGCCATTCCGACTGATGCGCCACAGTGGCAGCGGCAATTCCTTTTGGCAGGATCGTTTTGACATGCGACAGCGCAGCTTCAACAGGTTCTGAAACGTCCCGGGAAGTGTAGATGGAAATCGTCCTACCCAGCTGGCACTGCATGCCAATTTCGGCAGTGATTTGGAATCGCTCAAGTACCCGGCGCTCATCTACCTCGATCTGGCGTTCGCCGACCGCAGCAGCTGAGGTAAGCAGCTGGCTTGCGGCAGCAAACGCGATCGAGACGTCCCGGCCTGGCGAGCGCAGTGCCAGCGGCAGTACGTTAGGCCGCTCGGGACTGCGCCGCGTTTTCCAGTCGGCTGGCATCGACGACATCACGCCGGGAGGACTTTCGATCGAACTCTCGAATCGCAGCACCGCGCTGTAGTTCTCGGCCGTGAACATGACCGACTGCAAGAGCAGATGCCGATCAGCCAATGAAGCCAGCCGGAAAGCAACGATGTTCGTGATCCGTCCATCGGGGTCCCGGTGCCGCCACTCACGCCAGAGCACGCCTCGGCGCCAATCCAGAATGCGCCGGTGCTCCAGTACCTGGCCTCGTTCCATGCTTAGGGGATGGCCGTCGATCCAGACTCTCACTTCGGCCCAGTCGGCTAATGTCATGAGTTGCGGAACAGAGCCGGGCCTATCCAACTGCTCGAAGACCCCGGCAACGAACGTAGCCGGCGCGGACAGTTGGGTTCCCTCAGCTAGCGACCCTCGGTGCCCGACGTAACCGTTTCCGATCGCGAATAGCGACTCTACTTCGTGCTCCCGAGCCAGCGTAAAACCCTCATCCACAAATAGCCACGTGGGATCGGCAGTACGGGAGACGGTTGGCAGGAGGATTGTCTGGGCACCATTGTGCCCCCCGGCCCCAATCTGCTCCAGACCAAATACCAGCGTCTCATGGGTATGAATGCGAAAAGGTGATGCTGAATAATTCATAAACTCTCGTCTACTCAATGGCCCTGCATACCTGGAATGGATCGGGTTCCTGCGGTCTTGATTAGCTGATGATTTAGCGCTTGCGCTGGGTGTCATTATATAGCTCATCGGAGTGGGGCATTTCCTGCAGGGTTACTGGACTTCGTTGACCGCTCATGCATGTTTTGCTGCTATCTGGAGGCCTGTGGCGGCCCCGGTGCAACGAATTGGCCGGCAGACGAAGTCGCTGCCTGGCGCTTGAAGCGCTGATGTCCCGGCTTTCGAGTCGAGATGGCTTCAGAATGAGTGCAAAAGAAATTGCCTCCCTGCCCACGATCGGGCTGGGCCCAAAGGGCGTAGGAAGCGTTATTGAACGGCTAAAGGATGGCATCAGGGGGCACATCCTCGGGATTCCCTCGGCTTCCGACGATGGCACGGGAGTAGAGTCAAAAGCAAATTCCGTCGCAAACTCGTTTTAATGTTATTGGGGGTCTCAAGACTTGGGACGTCGGTTGGAGAAACATATTGACAGCAGAGAGCTCAATGCTCTCGTGCCCTCGTCTTGGGAAAATGGGCACAGGCTGCAGGGGCTCTCCCCGGACGCGGTCCGCGAAGCCGAGTGCCACCTGCGCTCGTGTGCGGACTGCAACATCAAAGTGTCGAAGTACCGGCAACTCATGAACATGGTCGCAATCGTGGCGGTTTCCAACGGTGCCCCGCCCGGTCCAGGTTGCCCCAAAGATGAAGACGTCGATTGGCATGAAGTAGCCGCGGGACAATGGCCGGAGTTGAAAGCAAAGCAGTTAATCATACACGCTGCGTTTTGCGATCACTGCGGGCCTCTGCTTCGCGCTGCCGCGTTTGTGGACGAAGAGCCGACTGCTGAGGAAGAAACAATGCTGGCCGAACTGGCGCAGCCGTCGCGGCCTGTCACGCAGGCCAGGCGAGAACCACAACCTGGGCCTTCACGCGTTCGGCGCAGGTTTCTGTCATGGAATGTTTTTGTGCCGGTGGCAGGATTGGTCTTGCTCTTTGGGGTATTGATCGGACTGAAGTCATTGTCTAAGCCACTTTCCGGGCCGGACTACGCTCAGTTCGCCGTCACTACTCACCGGCAGCATGTCGAAGGAAAACTTCCGCTCGAGGTTCGCTCCGCTTCGCAGCAAACTCTCAATGAGTGGTTCACACAGAACTCACGGTTTCCGCTCGCTCTGCCGGCGTCGCCGGCGGCCGCAGGCGAAGTGCGGCCTTATTGGCTTGAGGGGGCGCAAATGGTAAAAGTCGCCGGTAAGCCGGCGGCCTTCATCGCGTATGAAGTGTGGACGCCGAAACTGCAGATGACGCCCGCAAGCCTGATAGTGACGCGAGATTCTGTGGCGGTGGCTTCAGGAGGCGTGCAGGCCAATTTCAAAAAAGTGAGTTTCCATTACGCTACGGTTGATGGCTACAAGGTCGTTACGTGGTCCCAACATGGCCTAACTTACGCTCTGGTGTCCCAGGAATCTAATAACACGCAGGGATCCTGCATGGTTTGCCATTCTGCGATGCGGGACCGCGATCTAAGTCACACCCCGACGCCGTTGCATAGTCGCTAAGATCCTGCTGAGAGCGTTTTGCAATAACTCGACATTTCGTTTATTCCTGGTGAGGGCGATTACGCTTTTGGCCGGTATATCTAGTGTTGTGTCCCGGAAATTCGTGAACAAAGTCGGGCGATTTTCTGCAGGATCGAATCGGCGGTCGCCGTCCAGGCAAAGGGACGACTCGAACGATTGTAGCACTGCACGAAGGCATCGATTTTCTCGACCAGATCGTG
>JBKOUZ010000210.1:0-29133 GCA_046723715.1 Acidobacteriota bacterium
CGGGAAGGTGAACCGAGGAGCGCTGGGGGGAAGTGGCGGGGGGATGCTGGCGGAGGGAGAAGAGTGGGTGGGTCCGCGGACGGAGACGGAAGCGGAGTTGGCGAAGATCTGGGAAGAGTTGTTGAAGGTGCAGCGCGTGGGAGTGGAGCAGAATTTCTTCGAGTTGGGAGGGCACTCGTTGCTGGTGTTGCAGATGACGGCGCGGATGCGGCGAGTGATGGAAGTGGAGATGCAGGTGAGGAGCGTATTTGAGAACCCGACGATTGCGGGACTGGCACGAGAGGTGGAACAGGCCCGAGCACTGGGATTGAAAGCTCGTGCTCCCACGCTGCAACCACATCACAGGCCAGCGGCTAACTCGGACGAAGAGGCAATCCTGTCTCAATTGCAAAAGCTTCCCGCCGAAGAGGCCAGAAATATCCTGAAATCAGCTTTAGAGGGAAAGCAAACCTACGGTGCGCAGCCTTGATTCTTGCCTCTCTGTAGAAAGCCCATCCCTCTCTGTTATCAGTCATCCTGTGAGAAGCGAAGGATCTACGTAACGTTGGCGCGTCCGAGCAGATTGCATAGATCCTTCACTTCGTTCAGGATGACAGTTCGCTCTCAGTCACATTTAAAGGACGACGAATTCCCATGGCTTAGCAGACGTTATGGCGATCAGGCGCATTATCAGGCCACGTTTGATGTCGTTCTGGGTCATCGATAGCGTGAGTCCAAGCTATCGGTGAGGTCCGACTGGGAGCGTATCGTTCAGCTTCTTGATGATCTCTTCGCTGGGCTCTCCGCCTTTGCATGGCGGGTGACCGAAGCCGCTGCTGCTTGCGCCCTGCTGGATGTCGAAGATCAGGTTGTCGCTTGGTCCAGGTGCGACTCCCATGGGAACATTATCCAAGCCCACACTGTGGCGGGTCTTCCATGCGACTACGTGGTCGGCGCAGGCAGTATCGCCGCTTACTCCGAGCGCCCCCACGATGTGGCCCTGTTTGTCGTACAGAGCGAGTCCTCCGCCGAAAACGATCACCCCTCCGATAGGTTTTCCGACAAGTGGATCGTCAGGCTGCCCGAATTTCTGGGGATCCCCGGCAAACGCCGTGTTAGGGTTGGGACCGCTGACGATGCTGTAGAGAGAATTGCCCGGCTGCGCCGCGGCATAAGCGTTCCCTGTAGAAATCGCGAAGTTGTCAGTACTGAAAGCGTTCGCTGTGTTTGCCTTTTCGGCTGAGATCAATCGGCTGCCGGGCCATTCGGCCCCACGATTCGGTCCGGTGAAGACCACCGCACACACTATGCCGTCGCGATTCACCACCGTGCCCCATTCCTGATTACCCAGACCGCCGTTCTTGCCCTTGCCCTCTCTTACTGCCGCAGTCAGGGCGGCTTTCAACTTGCTGTGGTCGGGGACCTTCGAGCAGTCGCTGGGATTCTGCGCCAACGCGAGCACGGAACATGTAAGTAAAACTACGAGAGCGACTGCACGGCGAGAATGAATGGAAAGCTGCATGATGATCTCCTGGCGATTATCTCTGTGCGTACAAATAGGCCGCGATGTCTCGGCTGTCCTGCTCACTGACTCCCATTTCCGGCATCAAGGTGTGCGGCTCGATTTGGTGCGGATGCTGGATCCAGGACATCAGGTTATTCGGAGTGTTAGCTAGCTCGCCGGCAATGTAATAACGCTGCCCGATATTGGTGAGCGGAGGTCCAATCAGTCCGCGAGCTCCCGGAACCCCCGAGATCTCGTGACAGGTGTTGCAACCGTACTTTCGAATGACAACCCTGCCCAGGCGAGCATTGCCGCCATTAGTTAGAACAGCAGCGTCCTTCACCTGTCTTTCACTCAGGCTGTCGCAAGCACTCGTAATCAGAGCAAATGCGATCGCGGCCGTGAGCAGTATCGATTTCATTTGACGCTCTCCGTTGGCAAGCCTGAGAGTTGAGCCATGCGCGTGTACTGCCAGCGATCCTGCGACTGCTTCATCCACTTGACGAGGAGAATCAGGAAAGCGGCAAGCAGGAGCGTTCCCGCGGGGATCCACATGATTAAGCCTCCGAGTTGTTGATCTTCGAGCGGCGTAAGATTCCACAATGGCGCGGTTTTGAAGTACGCCGCATACCACGGAGCACGAGCAAAGGTGAGCAATGCGCCTAGGATGCTGGTGTGCATGGCCGTTGTGAACACGTAAATGAGGGCCCCTCCGTATCCCATGGAAGGCGCGCCATTGACCAAGGGCCACCAGAATAGGAGTGCGGTCAGGAAAAATGTTCCGTGTTGCGCAGCGTGGATCCAGTCATTTTCGATCGCGAGTGTGAACAGCCCAGGCGCGTGCCATACCCAGAGTCCGACGGCTGAAATCAACCACGCAGAAACCGGGGCAGAAATGAATCGCCAAGCAAAGCGAAAGAGGAATGTTCGGCCGAGATCGGCCATGAATTGGCGGCAGGACGGCAACAACGCGTACAAGAAAGGAACCAGCGGCCGGCTGAGCACCAGTAAAGGCGCGGAAACGAGCATCAGGATCTCATGCTGGGTCATGTGAACCCAGAAAAGCTGCTCACCGATTTCATGGATGGGGGAATCGAGAGCAAGGAGAAGCGAAACCCAGCCGAGAGAAAAATATGCGACCGAGCGCCAACGGATGCTGAGTCGCGCGCTTGTGCGATACATCCTGACGATGCCTGCAACGTAGAGCGCCAGGGTAAGCAGCATGAGCATGACCACCACCGGTGGCCAAGTCCATCCAGTTGCGCGGCCCTGTGCGGAATGTGCCCATGCACATGGAGGAGTGATGACTGCCATGGACAGGTAGGCGAGTTTGGATTGGCGCGTCAAATGGCTACTCACACGGGCTGAGAATCCAGCGCGGGATCGATCCCGCGATGATGATGACCGCAAAAGACAAACTGAAGATCATTCCGATCAGGGCCTGAAAGTGCGCCCGATCCAGGCTGCTTCCGCCCTCTTCCTTTGAATCGTGTGGGAACCGGTTTTTCTCCATGAATCCGGTCGCGAAGCCACTCATCGCCATCGCAAAGCACACGAACGAAATGGCGTGCAGCACGTAAAAGTGCCCAGTGGAGCAGCTATGTTGCTCAAGCATGTAGCTGAGCCCTAAATCAATTCCCCACGCTGCGAAGCCGGCGATCATGCTCCACCAGATTCCGATCGGGGTACTTCCGGCTTCTACGACGGGTCTTGGATTGGTCATACAATGCCTCAGAGGAATCGGGGTAATGCATAAACAAATAAGAAATTCAGTAAGCCGGTGACCACCACGAAGTACCAGTAGTCGGAGTTGATGGCTGCATCCGCGAGACGCGTGCCTTCCATTTTGGGAGTGAAGGCGACAGCCAGAATCACGAGCGTCTCAATGAGTTCGGTGACCAGATGCCCGGCGTGCATTCCGATCAACACCCACAATGTAGAGGAGTACGCGTCGTCGGACCAGCGGCAGTTCAAGGCCGTGAACTCGAATACTCGAATGATCACGGCTGCAGTCGCGAATGCCGCGAGAAGCGCAAGTCCATTTCTGATTGCTCGGCGGTCGCCCGACGGCGCAACTCTCTGAACCCAGCGCGCCGGAATGACGCTCAAGACGAAAACGACGGCGTTCGCCACACCGTACCTCAACTCTGGGGCGAGATGTCCCGGTGGCCATTGTTGAACCCGGGTGCGCAAATAGAAATAGCTGGCGAACATGAGCGCAAACATCATGCCCTCGATCGTCATGTAGAGGACGTTTGCCAGCCACGTAGTGTTGCTGCGGCCAAAGGCCACGCTGGGTAAATCGGAGACGTCGAGCGTCATAGGGCGAATGGGCTGTTTCAGCGACTCCATGATTCCCTCGCGGGCGTGGGAGCGGGCGAGTGTCCGTGCGGCCACAACCAGCCAATCAGGGTAATGACTACGAGCGGCGATCCAACTGGTACTGCCCACGGGGTGAAAATGGATCCAACAAAGGTTGCAGAGACCGCGAGCGATGCCAGAAAGGGCCAGATGCTGTGCCCAGGATCCTCATCTTTGTGTTGCGGATTGCTGTCCAGGCTATGTGTTACCAGGATTTCGCGAATGTCATCACGCAAGCCCACCACCACAGGCTGGTCGGGTGCTGCATCCCACAGCGCATCGCGGCCATTGACCGTTGGCGGATACAAGAAGTTGTATAGCGGTGGCGGCGAAGCAGTGCCCCATTCCAGGCCGTTATCTCCCCAAGGATTGTCGCCCGCGCGTTCCCCGAGCCTCCGGCTACGGAACACGTTGGCCAGGAACACGAGTAGTCCGGCTGTCATGAAGGCCACCCCGCTGGTTGCAAGCATGTTCAGCGGCTGCCAGTGCATGTCAGGAAGATAGGTATAGACGCGGCGCGTCATCCCGCGCAGTCCCAGAAAATGCATAGTGAAGAACGTCAGGTTAAAGCCGATGAAGAAGAGCCAGAAGTGCCATTTCCCCAAAGTTTCATTTGGCATTCTTCCCGTGATCTTAGGAAACCAGAAATAGAGCCCCGCAAACATCGGAAATAGGGCCCCGCCAATCAGCACATAGTGAAAATGCGCGACGATGAAATAGGTATCATGCACCTGCGTATCCACGGGTACGGATGCCAGCATCACTCCGGAGAGTCCACCGATCAGGAACACGAAAAAGAATCCGAAACACCACAGCATAGGCAATCGCATTTGCACGCGACCGTGCCAGATCGTCGCCAGCCAGCAGAAAAACTGGACGGCAGTCGGAATTACGATCATCAAGGTCGCCGCCGTGAAGAAGCTCTCGCTCAGCTGAGGTAAGCCGGTGGCGAACATGTGATGGACCCACACCCCGAAGCCGATGAAACCAGTGGCGACGACCGATACGACGATGGGAGTGTGTCCAAAGATCCGGCGCCGGCAGAAACATGAGACCACGGTCGAAATGATGGCAGCACCGGGCAAGAAGATGATGTAGACCTCGGGGTGCCCAAAGAACCAGAACAGGTGCTGGTAGAGCAGGACGTCGCCGCCTTCTGCTGGATTAAAGAAGTGCGTGCCCACCAGGCGATCCAACAGCAGCAGACCACTCGCGACCATCACTGCTGGCATGGCGAATATCACCATGAAAGAGAGAACGAGCTTTTCCCACAGCAGAATGGGCATGCGGTTCAGGGTCATGCCCGGCGCGCGATAGCGCAGGATGGTCGCCGCCAGGCACACGGCGACTCCGAGCGCGGACACTTCCGTGAAGGTGATCATCTGCGACCAGATGTCGCTCCGGTGTCCGGGAGAGTACTGCGGACCGGACAGGGGTACGTATGCGAACCATCCGACGTCAGGACCCGTGTTGGTGAGTAGGCCGCCCCAAAGCACCAGCGCGCCTCCAAGATAGAGGTAGTAGCTGAAAAGATTCAGGCGGGGAAAGGCGATATTCCGCGCTCCGCACATGAGCGGAACCACGTACACACCAAAACCCTGAAACATCATGGGCACGGCAAACAGAAAAATCATCGTGCTGCCGTGCATGGTGAAAATCTGGTTGTATGAATCTGGCCCCAGGAATGAGTTCTCAGGTTTGATCAGTTGCAGGCGCATCAATGCGGCCAGCACGCCGCCTAGCAAGAAGAAGATGAACGACGTCACCATGAAGCGTTTGCCTACGGCGGTGTGATGTGTGTTGCTGAGCCATCCCCAAATGCCGCTGGGCTGATACCACGTCTTGGAGAGACGTAGTGCAAGCTCCGAATCCTCATTTTCTCTCTGGTTTACGACGATGGGTTCAGTAAGCGCCACGTTTCCTCATTGCAGACTTTGCAGGTACGCGAGTAGCGCCTGCAGATCGTCGGGAGATAATGAATTCGGCGACATCTCAGCGCCCGGCTTGATGCGTTGCGGATCGAGAATCCATCCCGCGAGCCCGCCGGGAGTGTTCGGCAGAGTCTCAGCAGCGATCATGTTGCGGCTGGCGAGGTGTGTTAGATCGGGACCCGCACGCGCACCTGCATCCGTCCCGCGAATGGTGTGACACATCAGGCAAGCGTGTGTCAGAAAGACTTCTCGGCCGCGCTTCGTCTCATCGTTTGTCGGGTCAGATGCTGGCTTGAGTTGCTGCTGCTGCCATGCCTGAAAATCATCGACCGATTGCGCGATCACCGAGAAGCCCATGTGGGCGTGCTGGAATCCGCAAAATTCGGCACACTGGCCCCGATAAATTCCAGGCTGTTCGACTTTGAACCAGAACGCTGAAGAGTATCCCGGCAGCAGATCGCGTTTGCCGGTAATACTCGGAACCCAGAAGCTGTGGATCACGTCGGTGGAGTTTGTGAGAACTACGACGGGAGTGTTCACTGGAACGTGAATCTCATTCGCGGTGGTGACCGTCTGATCCGCCTGCGTATTCGGATAAACGACTTCCCACCACCACTGGTGCCCGATTACCTGGATAGTGACGGGGTTCTTTGAGTTCAGTCCCTGCGCCTGTTTTCCTGTGACAACACTCAGGATCAAGACGATGAACAACGTTACCACCGTAACCGCAGCGGCAGTTCCGACGGCCCATTTCGCCCGCTGGTCGCCCTCTTTATCCTCGAACACGGGCAGCGGATAGATGGCATCGGACTTCGACTTCGCGCCTGCTCGCGCGAAGCCCACGATCATCAGGACGTAGACCGCGAAACAGATCCAGAAGATGACCCAGTACAGCCATTCAATGTGGCTGCCCTGCGGCGCTCCGGGATGAAGGATGTGGAAGCGTCCGGGATCGAGCGGCATCGCCTGGGCGAACACGTGGAGCGCCGGAATCATTGGTGCTGCTCCGGTGAACCGGTGATCCCGGTCATCGCTTGCGGCGGCGTGGAGGATTCAGCGGGCTTAACCCTCATGTGGTCGGGGCGGTTCGGAGAGACCCCCTTCGGCAATAGCCCCGCCATCGAGCGGACATAGGCGGCAATCTCCCATGCCTGGTATTCAGGAATCCGATTGCGAAACGACGGCATTCCATTCGGACGGCCTTGCATGATAGTCGCAAAAACATTCCCGGCCTCGCCGCCATAGATCCAGTTGTTGTCCATCAGTGCGGGTCCGATGCCGCCACCTCCGTGCGCATGGCAGCCGACGCAGTTGTACTGCTCGTAGAGTTTCTGCCCCTCTGAAACGGCGTACGCACTTTCCTGATACAGGTTCGAAGGCGGTGGAGTTGGAATCGAATTTGCCCCCGGATTTAAGCCGCTCACTTGCACCGTGTTGATGGTCTGGTCAGCAGGTGGGGGCTGGCGCAGAATCCGGTTTTCCCGTGAGCATGCAACAAGTAACGTCGCTATGCCGAACGCTGCTACCACCACTGCGACTTGGAAATTGCTGCGCATTAATTCGCCAGGTTTGCCTCCTTGGGAGCTAAAGGCAGTTGCGGAACTGAATACTGCGAAAGGATTTTCTGAATTTGTGCTTTGCGCTTAGCAAGTACCTTTTCCAAATCATCGCGCAGCCCAGCGTTTCCCTTGCGAACGCCCATCGAGATCGCGAACGTGAAAGGCAGGCCCGGAGGATCAACTTCCGGTTCAACTGGGATCAGCCTGAGAGTATTGACATAATGTTGCGCGAAGAATCCCGCTAGCGGTCCCCACACCACGGCCATGTCAATTTTGTGTTTGGCTACTGCGCGAATGATGGAATCAGCGCTTTGGCCTGTCGTGTCGAACCCGACGATCTCGCTTTGCAAGCCTCGACGGGCGAGTGCGGTACCCGGCGGCGTGTAATTCTCATCGAGCACTTGCACGCCGATCTTGAGCCTGCGCAACTCGGGGGAGTCGAATGACACCGATTGCAAGCCCTGCTGCCGGGGAACGACGAATACATAGCTCGACCGGTAGTAAGCGCTGGTAGTGAGCAGCGGTCGAAATCCTGCCGGGACGCCAATGACCAGATCACACGCAGACTTGTTGATGTACTCCCGGACGAAGCCGCGGCCCATCCTCTGCCAGATAAAGGTCAGATGTGCCTTGAGGTCTGCCGCGACCAACTTGGCAATTTGGTTTTCAAATCCCTGCTGCTGGATATTCGAAAACGGCATATTGTCCGGATCGGCGCAGACGCGGAGTTCACGTGGTTGCGCGCTGGCGGACACCGCAATCAGCAGCACTCCAACTGCCGCTGCGGAGCTAAGGAAGGGCGAATACATAGAGCATCCCTCCCTTAGTCGTGTACTTTGGCAGGTCTTTCATCGCGCTGACGAATCCCAGGGCCGCAGAATCGTCGCGCGGATCAAGTCCACCGGCTACGATGGCTCCGGCCCATCCGCCCACACCGGAAAGAACTGCCACGTACTGCTTGCCGTCTGGTCCCTTGTAGGTCGTGGGCTGTCCGATGATTCCCGAGCCGGTCTTGAACTGCCAGAGCAGCGATCCGTTGTGCGCATCGACAGCCTTGAACCATCCGTCAAGAGTGCCATAGAAAACGATATCGCCTGCAGTCGCGAGTGCGCCGCTCCATACAGGAAAATGGTCGGGATTCGACCAGACAACTTTGCCCTGGATTGGATCGAAGGCGGTGAATGCTCCTCCGTATCCGCCAGGGGCGTTATACATTCGCACATTGGCTCCCACGTATGGCGTACCTGCAATGTAGTTAGCAGTGACGTCCTCTTCATCCATGCAAAGGTTGTTATGCGGGATGTAGAGCAGGCCTGTGCGGGGAGAGAAAGCGGAAGGCTGCCAGTCTTTGGCGCCGGGCGCCGTCGGACACAAGTTGCGGACGACTTTCCCCGTCATAGGCCGTTTTTCTTCAACGTACTTCAACAGGCCGGTTTTCAAATCGACCCCGCGGCTGGTGGTGATCGGGGCGAATGGGCTCGCTGACAGCACTTCGCCATTTGTGCGGTCCATTACGTAGACGTAGCCATTGCGGTCCGGATGAACAAGAACCTTCCTGGTTTGTCCATTGATCGGAAGGTCAAGCAGAATGTTCTCGTTTACCGCGTCATAGTCGTAGAGATCGTGCGGGCTGTATTGATAAAACCAGATCGCCTCCCCGGTGTCGGGATCGCGCGCGAAAATACCAGAGGAGAATTTGTTATCTCCCGGCCGGGCCTCCGCGTCCCAAGGTCCCGGATTTGCCGTGCCGTAATAAACCAGATTGAGCTGAGGATCGTACGAGATCCATCCCCATACCCCGGCACCCCCGATCTTCCACCCGTCGGGAGGCCAGGTCTTCACTCCCAAATCTTGTCCGCGATCTTGAGGGTAGAACGGCTTGAATCTTGGTCCGATAAGAACATCTTTGTCGGGACCCGCGCTGTATGCTCTCCACGCGATCTTGCCGGTTTTTTCGTCCAGAGCCGTCAGCCAGCCCCGAACGCCAAATTCGCCGCCGCTGTTTCCAACCAGAACCTTCCCCTTCACCACCAGCGGAGCCATGGTGATGCTCTCACCTCGATTGATATCGCCGATGCGCGTCTTCCAGACTTCTTTTCCCGAGTTCGCGTCCACTGCGACCGTCTGATTATCCAGCGTGTTGTAGAAGATTTTGCCGTCGTCGTAGGACGCTCCACGATTCACAACGTCGCAGCAGGCCACTCCTTGCGATGCGGGAGTGGGCAGCGGTTGGTAAACCCATTTCATCGGCGCCCCCGGCTTGGTCAGGTCCAGTGCATAAAGGCTGTTGGGAAATGGAGTGACGATGTACATCGTGTTGTTCACGACCAGCGGCGCTGCTTCGTGTCCGCGCGTCATACCGGTCGAGAACGTGAACGCGAGCTTCAGGTTTTTTACGTTACTCGGATTGATCTGATCGAGTGTGCTGAATCGCGTGCTCGCGTAATCCTTCGCCGGACGAGTCCATTGCCCGTCATCCGCTTCGAGCTTTCCCTGGTAAGGATGGGCTTGATAGTTTTGTTCGGTTTGCGGCTGCAGCATGGAATCGGACTGCGCCACTGCTACCCTACTGAGGTTCAGCCCAACCACGAAAAGGCATGCAGAGACAGCAAAAGAAAAAATCAATCGCACCAGGCTAGCCGGAGTTCTCAAACTTCCTCGCTTACCGTGACGAACTCACAATGCGAGGGTGTGATGCGTTAAAAGGAGGGGATGTTGGCGCAAAAGTGAATGTGCTGTGCCCCAGAAAATACGGGGGTTCCGCCATATTCCGTAAATGCAACGCATTAACACCGGAGTTATGAAATATGTCGCAGTAAGATATTAATATAAAAGCTTCGGGCCTCTGCTGCCTTGATTAAAAAGGTCGGGCTCGCGGGTCTGGCAGGAACCTGCCGGGCCGCGCGAGCCCGAAGATCTGGCTCGATTTTCAAAGCCTTCAGGACGTGATCAAGCTGCCCGGTCTGCACGGGTATTCGCGGTATCGGAAATCTGGGTTAGCACCGCGTCCGCGTGTTTTTCTTCGTCCAACGTTCTTTCCAGCAGGTCGGCCTCTTGCGTCTGTCCCAGGATTTCAGCGAACGTCCGCACGGTTCCGTAGGCGGCCATCTCGTAGTGCTCAACTTTCTGTGCCGCCGCAATGATGCCGGCGTCCCGAACCGCTTCGTCACTGGCGTCGCTGATCAGGTCGTCTCCTTCCGTGATTAGAGAGGCGATGCCTTTACATTTTTTCGATTCTACTTCGCCCACTGAGTTCTGCAGGATTTGTTCGATGCGGGCTACGTGCCCCCGCGTCTCTTGCAGGTGCGTCTCGAGCGCTTGTTTCAGTTGAGGGTCGCTGGCTTTCTCGATCATTTTTGGGAGGGCTTTCGTGATCTGGGTTTCGGCAGAATGAAGGTGTTGCAGTTGGTCAACGTAGAGTTTTCTAAGGTTATCGAGATTTGCCGACATGAACTTCATGATTCGCTCCTGAATTGTCTGATATGCAAAGACAACATCTAGTGCCATGCTTCTCTGATTGCAATACAGCGAAGAGGGGAGACTCGGCGCAGGTTGATGATTTGTGCGACGCAATGGTGCTGAGACTCTGCTTTTTGCGATATTCTTGCTCCTCCGGTTCGCTCATGCCGGAGCACGTCATGCGATTTTCTCGCGCCAGCGGAATTCTGCTCCATCCCACGTCCCTGCCCGGTCTTCACGGGATCGGCGATTTCGGATCTCATGCATTCGCATTTGTGGATTTCTTGAAAAGCGCTGGACAGAAACTCTGGCAGGTGCTTCCACTGAACCCGACCGGGTACGGGGATTCCCCCTTCCAATGCTTCTCGGCCCACGCCGGAAATCATCTTCTGATCAGCCTGGAGAAGTTGCGGCAGCAGGAACTCCTGGAGTCCTCCGATTTCAGCGATCAACCTGCCTTCCCGCATGACCATGTAGATTTCGGAAGTGTAATCCAGTGGAAGACTTCTCTCTTGAAGCGCGCTGCCACCCGTTTCGTGAGTACTGCGAGCCATGAAGATAAGCAAGACTTCGACGAGTTCTGCGCCGGGAATGCGAATTGGCTGCCCGACTTCGCTTTGTTCATGGCGTGCAAACAAGAGCAAGGCGGCGTTGCCTGGAACCAGTGGCCGGTGGAGCTTGCGCGACGGGAACCGTCTGCGCTTGCAGCAGCCCGTGAACGTCTGAAGCAGGAGATGCTCGCAATCCAGTTCTGGCAATTCGAATTCTTTCGCCAGTGGCAAGAGCTGCGGGCCTATGCGCATCAAGCGGGAATTCAGGTAGTCGGGGACATTCCGATTTACGTCGCTCTTGATAGCGCCGACGTCTGGAACAATCCTCAGTATTTTTATCTCAACGAGCAAGGACAGCCTACAGTCATCTCCGGCGTGCCTCCGGATTATTTCAGCGCCACCGGGCAGTGCTGGGGAAATCCAATTTATCGCTGGGAACAACTGAAGCAGACAGGGTATCGCTGGTGGATTGACCGC
Organism: Acidobacteriota bacterium; assembly: GCA_046723715.1. Lineage (GTDB taxonomy): Bacteria > Acidobacteriota > Terriglobia > Terriglobales > Acidobacteriaceae > Sulfotelmatobacter. The sequence goes on from JBKOUZ010000210.1 coordinate 11,822, forward strand.
TATCGCGCGGCCATGAATTTGTATGACGCGGTGCGCATCGATCACTTCCGCGGGTTCGAGGGCTATTGGGAGATTCCCGGAGATCAGACGACCGCGATTCACGGACGCTGGGTAAAGGGGCCGGGCGCTGAGTTATTTACCGTGCTGGAACGGGAGTTCGGTGAGTTGCCGATCATTGCGGAAAATCTCGGCGTAATCACCCCCGAAGTGGAGGCCATTCGCGAACGCTTTCACTTCCCCGGAATGGCCATCCTGCAATTTGCTTTCGGCAAAGATCCTCAGGGGCCGTCATTCCGTCCCCACAACTACTTGCGCGAACTGGCGGCATACACCGGTACTCACGACAACGACACTACCGCCGGATGGTGGAACAGTTCGGGTGAAAACGACAGTACGCGCACCCCGGAAGACGTCGCGAAAGAGCGCGCCTTCGCCCGCGCCTACCTGAATGTCCAAGACGGCGAAGCCATTCACTGGGTGTTGATTCGAGGAATACTGGAATCCGTAGCCGGTCTCGCGATCATCCCCCTGCAAGACGTGCTGGGACTAGGCAGCGAGGCACGCATGAATTTGCCGGGAACCTCGAAAGGAAATTGGCGCTGGCGTTTTCACGCGGGTGCGCTAACGCCGGACTTAGCGGCACGTTTACACGAGATGGTCGAGCTTTACGATCGTTCGGGCCACACCTACGAACCAGCATAGTTCGCTGATCCTTGCTGCATTCGGGTGTGATCGAGATGTGTCTACGTTCATGCGGCGCGCTGCGTATTCTTTGGGCGCGCAACCTCATCGAAGTTGTTTGCCAGTTCATCCAGGGCGGGAGCCAGGTCAGGTCCGCGCATGGGTGAGCCGTGTCCTGGAGCGACGCAAAGTGGTTTGAGATTTGCCAGAATCTCAACCGACGCCTTCGCCGCATCCCAGTCACTGGTGTAGTAGGCAGGAGGCCCGTGCAGTTCCGGAGTTTGCGCGGCGATGGAGGAAAGCGATTCCTGCTTGGTTGTGCAGAATGCATCTCCTACCAGCAGAGTGCGATCGGCATCGCGGAACAGCGAGACATGGCCCTCCGTGTGTCCCGGGGTGTGGATCCATTTCCAATCTTCCAGGCCAGGAACGGTGCCGTTTAGGGGTAGGGGCCGAACATGTTGGCCGAGATCGATTGGCCCACGTGGATAGAAAGGGGCAAGCAAGGACATCAGGCCGCCGCCGGCGCCTGCATTCGGGGCCGGATATTTCTTCTCCCCACGCAGGTACGGGAGTTCGAGTTGGTGAGCGAAGACAGGCACGTCCCAGGATTCGAGAATCTTGGGAAACGCTCCGACGTGATCAAAATGGCCGTGAGTCAGCACAATCGCAGATGGTTTTCGATCGCCAAAGTGAGATTCGGCCCAGCGGCGGATTCGGCCGTCGGACACCGGCAGACCGGCGTCTACCAAAACCCAGCCTTCCGCAGTGGAGACTGCGAATACGTTCACAAGCATGATGCGCAGTCCCAGAACATTCTTCGCTATGTCATCCATGGTCACCACATCTCTATCATCAATCTCAATGCCGTTCGCCATAATTGCTGCTTCCTCTTTTTTGCAAACGTAGATAGGCCCCGCTTCCATGCCGGGGTTGCGTTGGTAGGATGCCGTTTCGTTTGTGAAGGTGATCGGCAAAGCGACTCATCTATCGCATTCCCGGCGCGCCTTGACCGCTCTGAGCCCGGATGGTAGGTTCGCTTTCACGAGGGATCATCCAGGAGAACAGCTCTGAGCCGTACGGGAAAGCCGCTTGAATTCGGGAACCTTAGCCGGCGCGGCTTCCTGGTTCGATTATGTGAGGCAAGTGCAGCAACTTTCGTTCCTTCGTGTCTCTGGAATCTTCCCCTTCTCTCGAGTCCTGGCGGCACCACCGGCTTCGCGACCAACGGTGCAGAGTTCTTCTTGCGTCCGCGCTACCCCAGCGAACGGCCGCTCGATGCGATGTTGCTGAAGGTCAACGCAGGGTCGGACCGCTTCGTCCATGAGAAATGGGCTGAGGAGATTGCTGCGATTCTTGCTGGATGGAGTGAAGCTCTCCTGCGCTCCCCACGAAACACAAAAGCCATCGACGAGGCATTGGCGGCAGGTTGTCGCGCAGCATCGCTGAAACCCATTGACTCCCGCGTTACGCGTTCTTCGCCGGCGCTGCAAGTTCAGCAAAACAAATTCAGCAACGAGCTGAATGTGGGCCGCGAAGAATTTCTTCGGCAGTGGCGTTCAGCCTTCGAAGCATTTTCCGAACTGCAAGTTGCTGAGTTTCAGGTGACCAGCATACATGCGGAAGCCACGCATGACTCCGCTCTGAAGCCCCGCAATCTGCTCACGCAAGTTCGTTATGAGATCTTCGGCGCCGGCTCAGGTTTTCACCGCGAGCAGCGCATCGGAGTATGGGAAATTACCTGGGAATGTACAGGCTCTGGACCGTTTCAGCTTCAGAGATTGCAGACAAAACAAGAAACGGTTTCACGGTCCACCGAGCCGTTTTATGTAGATATCTCCCCGGCTGCGCTTGCACGCAATCCCTCTTATTCCGCGCAGATGCTTCATGGTACGGATTACTGGCGCACCGTCTTGGACGGCGCAAGCGGGATCGATATCTACGGACACAATGGTGTTTCCGTTGCGGATGTTCATGGCGATGGCCTCGACGATCTTTACGTGTGTCAGCCGGCGGGATTGCCGAATCGTCTTTATCGGAATCGCGGAGATGGAACCTTCGAGGATGTCACGGAAAATTCCGGGCTCGGCATTCTCGAGAGTACTGCCTGCGCCCTTTTTGCGGATTTCAATAATGACGGACGTCAGGAAGTTGTGCTGGTACGAAACGATGGGCCAGTGTTCTATGGGAATGAAGGTGGAGGCCGCTTTCGGGCAAAAGCGGGAGCATTTCAATTCGCGACTCCTCCGCGCGGAACTTTCACCGGCGCGGCGGTTGCCGACTACGACCGCGACGGATGGCTCGATATCTATTTTTGCCTGTATAGCTACTATCAGGGCACCGGTCAGTATCGATATCCTTCGCCTTACCACGACGCGGAGAATGGCCCCCCGAATTTCCTGATGCGAAACAATCGCGATGGAACTTTTCGCGATGTGACCGCGGAATCAGGGCTGAACCAGAACAACGCTCGATACAGCTTCTGTTGTGCATGGGGCGATTTCAACCATGACGGTTGGCCCGATTTATACGTGGTTAACGATTTCGGTCGTAAAAATCTTTACCGAAATAACCGGGACGGCACCTTTACCGATGTGGCTCAAGCAGGAAAGGCTGAAGATCTCGGCGCGGGAATGAGTGTGTCCTGGTTGGATTATGACAACGACGGCGCAGATGATCTTTACGTCGCCAACATGTGGACTGCGGCTGGGCTCCGGGTCTCGACTGACGACGCATTCAGGAATGAATCACCGGCCGACGTGCAGGCCGCGTACCAGAAACACGCAATAGGAAATTCCTTATTGCGAAATCAGGGTTCTGCATTTACCGAACAGACCGATTCTTCAGGCACTGCTATCGGCCGTTGGGCATGGTCGAGCGATGCATTCGATTTCGATCATGACGGTTTTCCAGACCTCTATATTGTCAACGGAATGGTGTCGGGGCCCTCACGCGCTGATCTGAACAGCTTTTTCTGGCGACAGGTTGTGGCCAATTCGCCGGATAAAGCGGCCGCGTCACGAGAATACGAGCTGGGATGGGCGGCGATTAACGAACTGATCCGTTCTGACGGGACATGGAGCGGCTACGAGCGGAATATCTTCTACGCGAACAATCATGACGGAACTTTCTCTGACGTATCCGCCGTCGTAGGGCTCGACTTTCTTGAGGATGGCCGCTCATTCGCTATCGCCGACTTCGATAAGGATGGACGATTGGAAATTGCTCTCAAGAGCAGGAGCGCTCCGCAGCTGCGTATCCTGAAGAACGTTGTGCAGCAGCTCGCGCCGTCCGTAGCCTTTCGTTTGAAAGGCAAGATGAGCAACCCCGATGCGGTGGGCGCCTGCGTGATTCTCGAGAGCGGCGGCAAACGTCAGACGCAAACGGTGCGAGTGGGTTCCGGCTTTCTGTCGCAGCACAGCAAAGAAATCTTTTTCGGGTTGGGAGACTGGCAGGCGCCCATTCAAGCAATAATCCGGTGGCCGAACGGCTTTGTGCAGGAACTTCGAAGCATCCCCATCAATCACAGAATTTGGGTTGAAGAAGGCAGCGAGCCATCGCGGATTGAGCCGTTCAAGCATGCGCAGCTAGTCCCTTCCAGGGAACGAGGCGGGCCCGAGTCTCTTCCCTCCCGGGTTGAGACTTGGCTTCTCGCGCCAATGGTGGCACCGGAGTTCTCTTTGCCTGATCTGAGTGGAAAAAATAGAACGACTTCTGACTTTCGTGGTAAGCCCGGTCTGCTTCATTTCTGGACGAGCAAATCCGAGGACTGCATCGCGCAGTTACGGGAGTTCGACGAGAGCTACGGGCGCTGGTCCGCGCGGGGGCTACACTTGCTGAGTATAAACGTGGATGATTGGGCGCAGCGTTCCGATCCAAAGTACGTTTTGAAACGACAGGACTCGGCTGCGCTCCGGAACCAGAAGCACCTTTCATTTCCTGTTCTTCACGGGTCGAATCACGTGGTGGGCGTCTACAACATTCTTTTCCGCCACATCTATGATCGGCACCGCGACATGCCCATTCCCACGACCTTCCTGGTTGATGAAGGCGGCCATATTGTGAAGCTCTACGCAGGCGGGATTGATGCCAAGCACATTGAAGAAGATGTGAAAAAAATCCCGAAGTCTGACGCTGAGAGGCGCGCGCTCGCGTTGCCGTTTCAAGGGGCGGAATCGAGCTTTTCATTTGGACGAAATGTTTTGTCACTGGGCACACTGTTTTTCCAGCGGGGCTATCTGGACCAGGCTGCGTTGAGTTTCGAGCAGGCGCTTCAGGATGATCCTTCCAGCGCCGAGGCATTGTATGGCATGGGAACCGTCTATATGAATCAGAACAAGAATGCGGCTGCGCGGGAGGCGTTCGAACGCTGCATAAAGGCGCAAGCCGGATATCCTGACACGTTGCCGGATGCGTGGAACAATCTGGGCGTAATTGCAACGCGGGAAAATCGTGTGTCCGATGCAACGGCGGATTTTCAGCAGGCTCTGGCTCTGAACCCAAACCACCTGTTGTCTCTAAACAATCTGAGTAATGCTTACCGTCTGCAGAAACGCTGGGAGGACGCCCGCCAGGTGCTGGAGCATGCGCTGGCAATCGCGCCGGACGACCCGGAAGCAAACTACAGTTTGGGAATGGTGTATGCGCAGACGGATGACACGGCCAATGCCTATGAGCATCTGCAGCGGGCTTTGAAGGTGCGTCCAAATTATCCGGAGGCTTTAAATAACCTGGGCGTTCTGTATCTAGTGACGAAACGAACCGATCAGGCAGTTGCTTCTTTCCAGGAATGCATTCGGGTTGCGCCCAGCTTTGATCAGGCATATCTAAATCTTGCGCGCGTTTACGTCTTGCGTGGAGAGCGGGATAAAGCGCGCGGGTTGCTGGGTGAGTTGCTGAAACAGGCGCCCGAGCATGCGCAGGCGAAGCAGATGTTGCAGCAATTGCAACCCTGAGCTGATCATGGTTTGGGGGTGGGCGCCGACAACAACTCAACGAACTGCTTATAGAAGCGCTGCAAATCTAAATCGTCCTGGATTTCGACCTGCGGCCCGTGAATTTTCGGCTTGTCTTCTTCGGTCCAACTCAGGGTGTCACCGTAACCGGGGCCGCGGCTGAGATCGATGTCCAGATAGCGGTTGTCCTTCTTAGTGATCAGCGTTGGATCGAGCCAGGCGAGCGCTGCCAATTCATCCCACAAGTAGTTGTAGGGTCCGCGCAGTTGGGCGTAGCTGGCTATGTACTTAGCTGCAGGAGCGCTTGCTGTTTTGATCTGATCGATCAGGTTCTGCGTCAGCCGCGTTTTCACCGAGATGTCTACTGTCGTGCAAACGATCCTTGGCCACGGTGCAAGCAGAACGATGTGAGCTGCTTCTGGATCGAACCACAAGTTGAATTCACGCCGTGGGGTATTGGCGAATTCGGGATCATCCGTTTTGGGGTTGAGACTCGCGCCCATAAAGACGAGTTCTTTGGCCAGCGTGGGGAATTCCGGATCAATCGCGATGGCAAGAGCCAGATTGGTCATCGGTCCGCCGGCATAGATGGTGATCTCGTGCGGATACTTCCGTACCATGCGCACGAGGAAATGCGCGGCATCTTCGTTGAGGGGCCTGGTTGTGGGTTGGCCTTCGGGCATTTCGCCCAGCTGATCGGGTGGGTGATACAGCCGAGGCGTCCACGCACCGAGCCAGGCAAAGGAGCCGTATTGCTGCTCCCAGAGTTCGGTCTCATCCTTGCGGCGGACGAGCGGATATTCGGCGCCGGCGACGACGGGAATGTCGGTGCGGCCGATAAGCTCCAGCATGCGCAGCGTGTGGGCCAGTTCGGCTTTGAGCCAGGCATCGCCGGTCACGACGGTGATGCCTAAAACGTCGGTGTGAGGGGATTGGATCAGCAGCAACATCGATTGCTGGTCGGTGCCCGCGGGTCCGGCGGCGTCCTGATCGATGATGATTTTGCGCCGGGGAGAAGCGTCTTTACTCCAGCACAGGGCTGAAGTCAGTATCAGAAGGATCAGCAGAGCTGGGCGGACGCGTGCGTGAAAAAATCTACGCGATTCGGGCATGAAGCTCTGCATTCTAGTTGCTGCTGGCATCAGCCGCCAAGGGAACTCCTGGGGAGCGGCCCGCCAGTGGGGTGTGGACGGTGGTCGGTTTGCGCCGGGAACTTCTCCTGCAGAGTAGGTGCCGAAAAATCTTGCGCGAGATACCGCTGCAATTTTTTTTAGTACCTTGACCGCAAACTACTGGATCCAGGAGACTTAGGGCTCCGGCGGTTCGGGTTATCCTCGTAAAGTATTCGATCCAGAGGGGTTAGGGGTAAAGTCTTCCAAAATAAGGACTTGTTTATCGGAAAACAGAACTCAAAATCCTCACCCTCTGTCGCAAACAGCACGAAAGAAGGATATGGCACCCGGACGTACTCTGCCTCTGGGGACTTGAACGAGCTTGGTGAAATCGCACGCACACCCCATGGTGGCTGGTTTTGGATTTTGAGTAAAGGTTATTGGTCACAGTTGTCGATTTTTGTCTGTGGAAAACGGCGAGGGACGCGTGGCTTCCGGCGCGGACGAGACGTCCGCCGCTACACGGCCTTCCCTTTTTGGCTAGAATTCTCGGTGACATCGTGCTGGTTTCATCCATTTCGTCCTTTACTGCGCGTTTGTTTCTTGGGGCATTTCTGATCTGCGCGCTTTCGGGTTGGGCACAGGTGCCGCGGGGGGGCCAGTCTTCTCTGCATGGTACGGTGCGCGACGCGCAGGGGAAGGCCGTCCCGCAAGCGCAGGTGCAACTGCAGGCAAAAGACTCCATAGACGTGACGAGGGCGACCACGGATGCGAAGGGGCTTTACAGAATTTCGAACCTGCAGCATGGAATTTATGTTTTGCGGGCTGTGGGGGCAAGCGGTGCTGCAGAAATTCCTTCGCTCGCGCTTGGCCCGAATGAAAGTAAGACCGTCGATGTGGTTTTGGGATCGGCGGCAAGCTCTTTGCAGGTAACTCCGCAGTTTTACGACGAACCTCAGTTCACCGTGTCGGGGGTCACCGATACCACGAATCTTGGCGGACACGGGTCCGATACGGTGGTGCGTACTCGAGAATCATTGGCAAAGGAAACAGCAGCTCTCACGCAACCGACAGCGAATGGTGCGGGAGCAAATGCATCAGCGACGGAGAAATCGCTACGAGCGGAATTGGATCAGACGCCCGCAAGCTTTGAGGCGAATTACAGGTTAGGCTTGTTGCTGCTGGAACACAACAAAGCCGACGAGGGCATGCCATTTCTGCGACACGCATCCGAGATTCAACCCGGCAACGCGGCGGTGCATCACGCACTGGGCGATGCGGGCGAGAAAACGGGCGATCCACTGGCGGCGGTGCGGGAGTACCAGCGTGCGGCTGAAATCGATCCGAGCGAGCCTTTTCTGTTCGATTGGGGGTCGGAGTTGCTGCTGCACCATGCGCCGGAACCGGCGATCGAGGTCTTTACCAAGGGGAACTCCCGTTATCCGAAGTCTGCGCGCATGCTGATCGGGCTGGGCGCAGCGGCGTTTGCCCGAGGTGCCAATGAACAGGCAGTGCAGCGGATGTGTGAGGCGTCGGACTTGAATCCGGTAGATGCGACGCCCTATCTTTTTCTCGGCAAGATGCTGCGGGCCGGGAACCGGCCGTCGCAGGAGGAAAGGGATAAGCTGGAGCGGTTTGTCAAGTTGCAACCGCAGAATGCGGAGGCGAATTACTACTATGCGGTTGCGCTCTGGAAATCACGCAGGGACCCGAATGACCCTGCAGTTTCGCAAGCGGAATCCTTGCTGGCGCGCGCCGTTCAGTTGAACCGGAAGTTTGCCGCCGCTTACCTGGAACTTGGGATTCTGCACGCTGAAGAGCGTGACTATGAAAAGGCAATTGCCGACTACCAGCAAGCCATTCAGATCGATCCGCGACTGGAGGAGGCGCACTTTCGTTTGGGGCAGGCCTACCGGCAGGCAGGCGAGGCGGAGAAATCAAAAGAGGAGTTGCGGATCCATCGTCAACTGACGCAGGAATCCGCACAGCAGATAGACCGCGAGCGCCACGAAATCCGGCAGTTTGTTTATACGTTGCGGGATAAGCCGGCACAGGGTCATTGAGTGGTGGACTGCCCTATCCTTTCGCGTTTTGTGCGAAAGGTGGCTTCACAAAGCTAAAATCCACGAGGTATGGTTCCGAGATTCCCACCCTTGCAAAGAACCCAAGGATGGGGCACCCTCATGCGTAGTCGTATCGGCAAACGCGTACAAGACTAGAATCCCACGAGGCATGGTTCCGAGATTCCCACCCTTGCAAAGAACGCAAGGATGGGGCACCCTCATGCGTAGTCGTATCGGCAAACGCGTACAAGGCTAAAATCCCACGAAGTATGGTTCCGAGATTCCCGCCCTTGCAAACAACGCAAGGATGGGGCACCCTCACGCGTGGTCGTATGGGCAAACCCGTAAAGGCGGGCTACCCACCCGCCGCGGCAACAAGGTCAACGTCTCCCTAGTTTGCGGCGAAACTTTGCAATCAGAATTACCATTCCTGAACCCATCAACAACATGCTCGAAGGTTCGGGCGTAGGGGCAGGCGTGAATGTCGCATTTAAAAAGCTCCAGTTTCCGGGATTGGAGGAGTCTGGCGCATATTGAGCCGTAACCAGCCAACGAATGTTTTGATTCCACGCGAGGTTAGGCAGGGCAGGAATCAGCACCGGGATTACAAAGGGAGCCGTATATATCCGTCTCAAAAAACATTCGAGCGGTTGCTGTATAAGTGACTGTCAGGTCACCACTGGGCGCGAGGCTCGAAACGAAGGAGACCGCATCGAACTCCATCAAACCGGTGTTACCGGAATCGTAAAAGAGGATGGAACTTTGGTTGAGAGGAACGCAGGAAAATCAGTTCTGAAGACCGGGAGCGTCGGGCCAATCGCCCGAATGGCCGGAAGGGCCGGTTTGGATCTGAATAGCGGCGTTAGGGCCAAAGAAAAGGAAGTGGTAATAAGCGGGCAAAGTCGCTAGGCTGGACATCTTTCCTTCGCCGTCATTCAACGTCAACGTAGTAGCTGCTGAGAAACAGACGGTGCCCAACAGGACGACGAGCAGCGCGGCAATTCTTTTCATTGTGTTCCTCCTGAGACGAAGGAGGCCACTTTCACAGTCACATATCACTTAACAATGAATGTGACTGCCCGCCAATACTGATCTCGATTAGTAGGACTGTCAAGGTGAAATGCGCCTCATTCAGGCGTCACTATTGAAAAAAGGCGATCTCACCCCCCTCGTGGTCGCATCGGGCAAAGACGTGAAGGTGGGCCAGCCGCCCCTTGTCGTGAGTTCGTGGGCCGCAGTTACCCTAAATCATGGTCGGATTGCAAAACACATTGACGGGGCCGCGCGCCAAACGGCTGTTACGGCAACTCTGCACAAGACGATGCAGAGTTATCTCTGCGCAGCGCTTATGGCAGATCAACATCTAAACTATAGATCTCGTCACTACTGAGGTCACGGGTGAACAGAGCCGACCCATCAGGCGCAAGGCCACTCCAACCGAAGACCGGCCACACACTATATCTTCTCAAGGATTGCAGGTCGGCCACGCGTTCCGATCGAGTTTCGCCCACGCGGACTCGACGGAATGTACTGTGCTGGGCAAAGGCCGTGTCATAGTACAAGAACCTTCCGTCTCCTGACCAGTTGGGAAAGCCAACAACCCCCGGTTCATCGATCCATACCGACCATTGTCGCTTGGTAAAGTCAAACAACATGATCTTTTTTGAGTCCGCAGTTAGTGCAGCGATGTACCGGGCACGGGGCGACCAGCGGGGACTGTAGAAATCTTCCGAGCCTGGCACGGTGGTAACCAGGTGAGTGGCAAGCTCGACGATACGAATTCCCTGGTGCACGTCTGGATTTGCCCCCAAGGCTATCTTCTTTCCGTCCGGGGACCAAGATGGGTCAATCTCACCTTGACCACTCGGCAGCAGTTCCTGTGGGGAGCCGCCCTGACTTGAAACCACCAAGACCTTCAAAGGCGAACCGCGCCGCGTGCTGACATAGGTCAGCAGCGATCCATCGGGAGACCACCGCGGCAACGCCGCTATGGCAGACGCCTCGGTCAACTGCAAGCGCTCACTCCCGTCGGCCCGGCTGCGCCACAAAGTCCCCTCGGGATAAACGATATAGGTAATCCACTTCCCGTCACTTGTGAAATCCAATTCTCCGGCCGAAATGCCGGAGAGATATGGCACGAACTGGCGAGCTTTGGAGTCGTAACGTACAAGTTCACCGCGCCCTTGGTATCCGTCAGCAAAGATCTTCTTCCCGTCGGGAGAAACAGTTCCGGCAAGGAATGACATTGGACCAGACGTGAGTTGAAAAGGTTCGGGCACCCGCCAGCGGAACAGTCCTGCCGACTCGCGGAGCGCCCAAATATCAAATCGAGAACCGAGAACGCGAAAAAGATAGTAGCGTCCGTCGGGCGTCCAATTGCCGCAGGACTCCTGCGGCGGATTGTGCCACCCGGGCAGCACGGGATGCAGACCGGTACCGTCGGATCGAATCTCCCAAATGGCGCCGCTGGTCTGGTCCACCGCCCCGAGCGTGAAGCGAATTCGCTTTCCGTCCGGCGATTCCCGGATGCAGCCGAGGCTCTGCTGTACAGTAATTAGCTTCCTGGGCTCGCTCCCGTCCGCATTTGCCACGAAGAGATCAGACCCTCGCGCAAAAAGCAGGTGGCGGTTATTGGGAGACCACGCAGGATCATGGCCCAGCAAGCTGCCGAGCCGGTGCGGGGCTCCCGATGGCAGCGGAAGACTCCAGAACTGCGACTCTGGTTCGGTACCCAAAAACGTGGATATCAGCAGCTGGGTGTGGTCCACGGAAATGTCCGCCGCAACCACGTTGGTGAAAGAAGTAGGGATGGGACTGGTCTCGCCGCCGCTTGTGGATGCTTGAACGAGCCTGAAGTTTGAAGTTCTCTCCGTAATAAAAAGCCTGGAACCGTCAGTCACCACGCTAAACTTGCCAATGGCATCACGGGTAAGTTGTGCGGTACCTGTGACTCTCGGTGGAGCGGGCGATCCCAGCACCCAGAAAGCAATGCCGGCACAGGCCACAATCAGCAGCGCACCTGCAGCGAGCCAACTCCGACTGAACACGGGCCGCGATGCGTTAGACACCGCCGCCTGGTTACCCGATGTTGTATCCCGCTTCAGCCGCTTCAAGTCGGCGCATAGCTCAGCCGCACTCTGACAGCGGACATCGCGATCTTTCTCCAGAGCTTTTTCAATGATCCGCTCTAACTCCGGCGGAATTTCCGGATTCAGGCGCGTCGCCAGTACTGGCGTGGCGTCCAGAATAGCTTTGAAGATCACGCCGGAAGTCTCGCCCCGAAATGGAAGCGTGCCCGTGCACATCTCGTACAGTACTGCTCCAAAGGAGAACAGGTCCGTGCGCGGGTCCAGCTCCCTGCCTCTCACTTGCTCGGGAGACATATAGGCGACGGTTCCGACCGCGCTACCGGGGCTCGTGAGATGCTCCTGGGAATCAATCGTTGGCGTACCCAAAGCGCCGCTTCCTGTGTGCGGATTGATCTTTGCCAGCCCGAAATCGAGAATCTTCGCCTGGCCGCGCTCGTTCACGAAGATGTTCGCAGGCTTGATGTCGCGGTGAATTACGCCCTTGGCGTGCGCCGCGCTCAATCCGTCCGCAATATCGATACCGAGGGAGAAAATGCTTTCCACATCCAGCGGCTTCCCTGCGATCCGGTGCCTGAGTGTGGCTCCCTCCAGATACTCCATCGCAATGAAGGACTGCTGCCCGTGTTTGCCAATCTCGTAAATTGTGCAGATATTAGGATGATTGAGGGCCGAAGCGGCGCGTGCCTCGCGGCGAAAACGCTCCAGGGCCTGGGCATCTCGGGCCAAGTCGTCCGGTAGGAACTTAAGCGCAACGAAGCGGCCCAGTTCAGTGTCTTCCGCTTTGTAGACGACACCCATCCCGCCACCGCCGAGTTTCTCGATGATGCGATAGTGAGAGACGGTTTGCCCTAACATGGGCTGCAATGGTAGGTCGAGCGGTAGGGCAAGTCAATGAAGGTCTGGCAACCGGCTGGTCCCAGCTGCCAGCCAATGAAAACCGGCATGACCCGCAGAGGGCGATCTACACCCTAGCACTCTACAGCGGCAACGCTCAAGCTTGGCCAACCGATCTTTATCTCAACGCCTGTATGTTGTGAAATGTGGACTCTGCCAGTGGGATTCGTATGCGGCTGCATCCTTATAGGTTTCGAACAATGTGATCGGTCCCGGATGCCGATGGAGCGAGACGGCACACAGAGTCAAGAGCGCCGGCTCGACGCGATAACAGGCATCAGTGAGTGTTGAATGAGGCGTGCTCGACGATAACCCACTTCCGTTTGCGCTTCTCCATGACGATCAAATAGCGCCCAAGATGTACCTCTGCGCCAACTAGACGTCTGGTCTGGCCGGTTCCGTAGGCGATTGTAGTAGACGATTTCTCACGAATTGCGGTAATCGACTCAAGCACGCTGCCTTGATCAAACGCCACCTGCAGCCATTTGCGAATCTCGGACTTTCCTCGAAAGACACCCGCTTCGCTCAGTAGAACGGCATCATCCGCGTACATGGAAAGAACTGAATTGGGATCGTGCGAGTTGTAGGCGTGCAGATACTCGGTACGGATCAAACTGGCGGGTTCATTGGGCTGAGGCAAATCCTGGGCGGAGGTAGTTGCCATCAAAACGGCGCAGAAGAATAGAACGCGTCCCATCATGCTGGACAGCGTAGCTTCACGCTCCTGAAGTCAGATGTGATCTCCGTCACTCCAGAAGAAACTGCTGGTTGTGTTACACTCTTGCATTCATTACAAATAGCGATTGCGGGCCGGAAGACTCGATCCATCCATGCTTTTTTCCAAAGAATATGTGGGCTACCTGGCCCGCGAAGTCACTAAGAGATTGATTGCAGGCAAGTTCATCGAAACCGAAAAGGTTTCTGCGGTGACTGAGCGCGTGAACGCGGCGCTGGTGGACGAGCTTTCGCTGGAAGATCGCATCAACGATGAAGTACGCGTCATCCTCGAAGCCTACTCCGACGAAATGAACCGGAGCGGGGCGAATTACCAGGAGATGTTCCGCAAGGTGAAGAACGAACTGGTGCGCAAGTACAAGGCGGTGCTGTGAGGCTGAGCCGCGACAAGGTGAACGTGCTGGCGCGGGCTGTGTCGGACGTCCTGAAGCAAATGGACGAGGTGGAGTTCATCGAGGATCCGAACACGATCCGCCAGGAGACGCGCAAAATCCTGGAGGATTTGTTAAACCAGGAAGCGAGAATCGATCAAGCTGCGCGGCAAAAGATCGATACCCAGAAGCGGACCATTCTGGAAGGGTCGCAAGAATGGGACATCCTTTACCGCAAGTACTACAATGAAGAAGTGAAGAAGCTGGGCGTATAGTTTTCTCTCTCCCGTAGCGCCATTCCCGCCAGAAAACCAGTGGTGACCAAGATGAAGGACGTGAAGTCCATTGTGAAGCGAGCGGCTGTGGAAGCCGGATTCGATCTGTCGGGAGTGGCTTCGGCAATGGGCACACGAGAGCTGGACTACTTCCCGCAGTGGATCGCTGCGGGTCATGCCGGGGAAATGAAGTACATGGAGGCCCGCGACGAACAGGGCGAACTCAAGCGGGCATCGCTGGCGCGGGTTGCACCGTGGGCGCGAAGCGTGATTGTCTGCGCGATCAATTACAACGTGAATCAGCCTTATTCGACGGAGGTGAAGGATTCGTCGCGAGGGTGGATTTCCCGCTATGCATGGAGCCGTGAAGATTATCACGAGGCCGTATTACGCCGCTTGCAGATAGTGGAAGCTTCGTTGCGGGAGGCTGCCGAGGACGTGCAAACGCGCAGTTATGTGGACACGGGACCGATCGTCGAGCGCGTGTTTGCCAAGTATGCGGGAGTGGGTTGGATTGGCAAGAACACGTGCGTCATCAACCAGCAGAAAGGATCATGGCTGTTCCTGGGAGTGATCCTTGCTTCGGTGGAATTAGAGCCCGATGTTCCCGCTGCTGATCGATGCGGCTCGTGTACCCGGTGCATTGAAGCATGTCCCACCGATGCTCTTCTAAGCCCGTACGTGCTGGATTCGAAGCGATGTATTTCGTATTTGACGATTGAGAAGCGCGGGTCGATTCCCGAGGAACTGCGGGTGGGAATGGGACAGCAAGTGTTTGGCTGCGATATTTGCCAGGATGTGTGTCCGTGGAACCGGAAGGCGCCTCATTCTGCAGCGCCTGAGTTTGCGCCTCGCGACGGGTTCGTGAATCCAGCCTTGGATTGGCTGGCGGAAATGTCCGTCGAGGAGTTTCGTGCAAACTTTCGGGGATCTCCGATTCGACGCGCCAAGCACGCAGGCATGCGGCGAAACGCAGCGATCGCCATGGGCAATAGCGGGCGGGAAGAGTTTGCGCCGATTTTGGAAGCTATGTGCAGGGACCCTGAAGTGTCGGTTGCGGAAAGTGCCGCTTGGGCGCTGCAGCGACTTCGCGGCGTAGAAAAGTAGCGAAAGTAGCCGTTTTGCAATTGCTTCGTTGCTTATTCGCCCACAGTAGGAGGTAAGTTGATGAAACTTTGGTAATTAGTATTCCCGGTTACCAAGAACTATTCTGCGTGTAACGGGTTCTGAGTAAACGAGTTCAGATTTTGAAGTTAAGGGCCATGAAGTATTCACGCCACATCCAGTTCATGCGGCGCTCGTTGCTGAGAGTAGTAATCGCGGTTCCGCTGTTCTCCGTCTTCGGCCATGCGTCGGCCACTCTTTTCCTGGAAGAGCCTTACGGGAAATTAGGTTTCTTCACGGCAACTGGTCACGCGGCGGTGTATCTATCTGGCGTTTGCGCTGAGACGCCTGTGAAGCTGCGTCCTTGTGCTCGCGGCGAAACCGGCATCGTGATCAGCCGGTATGACGCAGTGGGCGGTTATGACTGGATCGCAATCCCCCTGATTCCTTACTTGTATGCGGTGGAGCGTCCGCAGGATGTGCCCTTATTCGCTGATGCCAAGATGGCTTTGTTTTTGCGCGACCGGTATCGCCGGAAATATCTGGAAGAGATCGCGCCCGATCGGGAAAATGGTGGGACTCCGGGGGGCAACTGGTACGAACTTGTGGGGTCGTCTTATGACCGCACGATATATGGCTTTGAAATAGAGACTACGCCGGAACAGGACGCGGCACTGATCCGCAAGCTGAATGCTTCGCCGAACGAATCGCACTTTCACCTGGCGTCACGGAACTGCGCAGACTTCGCGAAAGGTATCTTGAATGCCTATTTCCCAAAGACTTTTCACCGGAGCCTGGTTGCCGACCTGGGGATGACGACTCCCAAGCAGATGGCGAAACTGATGACGAAATATGCGGGCCGTCACCGGGAATTGCAGTTCTCCAGGATTGTGATCGCGCAGGTGCCGGGTACGATGCCGCGAAGCACGGCGGTCCATGGAGTAGTGGAATCATTCGTAAAGGCAAAGAAATACATTGTTCCCAGCGTCGTCGCCAGCCCGATCTTCGCCGGATGTGTGGCGGCGGTTTACGTTGGCACAGGGACAGGTCGCTTTGATCCGGGACGGGGTGCAAAGGTATTTGTTGTGGGGAATGATCCCGAGGCTCCGCTGAATCGGGAAGATCTGCGTGCCTATCGAGAACAGCTGAAACATTTCCTGGAGGGAGCTTACCCCGAAAAATCACACGGAAACGTGGAGCGGGCATGGAGCAAGCTGCAGGCGAGATCCAAGATTTCGATGGACGACAACGGCCAGCCGGTACTGCACCTGCCAACTGATCAAGGCACGGCTGAGGTCGGTATAACTGCGGAAAACATCTTGCAGAGTGATGCTCCGCCGCAGCTGGTGCGGCAGTTGCTCGAGGCACGGTTGCAGGCCGAACTGAGCCGTCGTGCGTCGCACGGGATCTCCGGGACCGAGGTGGAGCGGGATTGGGCTCTGCTGCAGAAGGTGATTGGGGCAAACGATTCGCGAGCCTCTGCAGGTGGCATGGTCCGCCTGGATGCACTTCAGGGCAGCCAGCCCTGAGATTCAGCAGAATCTCTCGACAATAGGAATTTGTGCTTACCGCTCCTCGGGCGGATGGGGCTGCGTGCCAGAGCCGGGCGGCCCTTGCTCGGGACGGCCTTGCTGGAGTTGCATTTGGCGCTGCTGCATTTCCTGCAGCATTTGTTGTGGCGTCTTCACTTGAGGCTGATCGGGATTGGGCGCCTGATCGGGTGCCTGCTCGGCAGATTCCGGTGGAGGCTGCTGATCGGCGTTGTCGTCCACGGCGTTATTTTCGTCCGCTGTGGGCTGATCGTTCAGATCAGGAGGCGCCTCCTGCGGCTGTTGCGGAGGAGATGTTACCTGAGCCATTCCTGGCTGAGGGACGGGCGCAGGTTGATTCGGAATGACACCTTCATTCGCGGTTTTCGCTACCAGGACCACGCGGGTAAGTGCGGTATCGTCGCCAGGAGCGCCGAGCAATACGTAATTGAAACGAGATCCATTTAACAGGTCGGCAACAATTTCGCGTGCCGGGCCGGGCCC
>JBKOUZ010000006.1:0-12867 GCA_046723715.1 Acidobacteriota bacterium
CTCATGATCCCCGGTGAACTCCGTTTCAACGTCCATCTCAATATTCACCGGCACATTCGCTTTCAGGAGCCGATAAACCCGGCCGTAGTGTTCAATCGCCATCACCATAACCGGAAGACGTTCGGCGTGATCCTTCTGGTATGTAAACCATCCCATGCCGCTGCCGCCGTCATCGAAGATCGTTCCTCCTGATCCGCCGCCGTTGCGCCCATCGCGGCTCGGCACTGCGATGGCAATGGCGTGCTCATCGGCAAAAAACTTCCCTGCCTTCTCCCGGAACTCCAACCGCTTGATGAAGTCCGCGAAAAAGTCCTCATGCTCCCCCACATGAACCGGATACTCTGCCGTCTGCTTCAGGTTGGCATCGTCGCGCCTCTCGAAAAGAGGCTTGTCCAGCGGCTTCACTTCACGCATTTCGCCGAAGAATACGACCTTGCCCGCCAGTTTCCCTCTGTATTTCTCGAGATCTTTTTCGTCTTTGGCATCGACCCAGACGGCGCCGCCACTGATCGGGCCATGACTCGAAGGGGACCACGGCAGCGCCTGAGCGATGAAGACCGCTGTATCCGGCGCGGTCATGCGCATCCAGGCATTCATCTGCCGCCATCCCATCCCGAACTCGCCCCAGTCCTCCAAGTGGGCGTTCTGGCATCCCATGGCCGTAAATTGATCGCGAGTCCACTCATTCGCCTTTTTCAGATTCGGCGACCCCGTCAAGCGCGGCCCGATCCCGTCCATCAGCCCGGAGGCATACTCCATCACATGCGAATGCGTCAGTCCTTCCTCGCGGATACGCTGGTACATGTTGAGGTCGAGATTCTCCGTCGCAGGCTGCGGCTGCTCGTACGACGGCTTGCTGTCTTCAGGCTTGGTGTCTTTGGATTTCTTATCGGCGGCGAATAAACATGTAGTGAGGCAAAACAAAACTGCAAGGGATGGAATCATCCGCTTGTATATGGACATTTTTTCTTTCGTCCTCCCCGGAATGGAAAACGCAGAGTAACAGAACGGCAGGACGTTATTAAAGAGCAAGCATGACGGCTGGGCAGAACAGATGTCAGGTGTGCCTGCTTCGACGCGATCCATATCGGGACAGTCGCCCTCGGCTGTCCGGCGGAGCGACGTCCGCAGAATTGCAGGGAAATCCGGCGCTCAAAAGACAAGAGGCGAGCTTCGCTCGCCCGGACAGCCGATGGCGGCTGTCCCTACATGACCCGTTGCTAAACCTGCGCCTTCGACGACAATCCCCGCCGCTTTTCCCACTCCGCGCTGCGAAAGACGTGCGGCCCCACCTCAATCAGCCGCGGCAGCATCTCGAATACGGAAATCGGAGTCCATGGGGAACCGTCGCGGGTGCGGAACCCGCGCCGGTTGATCTCCTCGGCAATCCGCGCGTAGGAGCCTTCCTCCACCATCAACTCCATCATCTGGAACAGGGTCTCGCGTTCATCGGGGTCGTCGATCAACTGGCAGGGATCGGGCGATAATTTCAGGCCGAAAGGCACGTCACCCGGAAGCGCCTCGTCAGAAATCTCGATTTCCCGCTCCCACTCAATCGCGACAGCCTTCCAGCCCTTCTCGGAGTTTTGTTTGAGATCGGCCTCTTGCAGCGGCCCAGTTAGAACCTGACGTACCCGCTCGGTCTTTTTCATGTCTCGACACCTCTCCTGAGGTCTGGGAAGATACCTGCACCTGAGCGTCCGGATCTAGCGTGCGGAAGTGCCTTAGCTACAACACGGCCGGAGCCGGAAATCAGGACCACTCGTCCGAGGATGGACCGGGGTGTCCAGAAACAGACAGAGGCGGAACACAGTTGGGACGGTGGCGCGACGGACTTCGGAGCTTCGGCTGGCTGTTAGGTATCAACGAGTGCTATGGCGACGTCTGGCCAATCACTTTGTCGCTGGATAGTGTGGCGGGAAGGGAACCTCGCGGCGTAACAACTCTTTCCAAACTACTCAGGCCAGCCATACCGCCCCTTTTAAAGCCCCTGCTCCGAATATTACCCTGCCAGGCGCAAATCGTAACCATGCGTCACCATCAGGGCAATGCTGATTCCGAGCGCATATGCGAATTGGTCGGTGGTACACGGTTGTTCTCACACGCCATAGTCCTCAAATCCACCCTAATCAGGCAGAGAGCCTCGCCCCTTCCTTTTGACCTGCCTTTTCCGCCCTGTTAAACTCAATATTTATCCACCCACCCACAACTTCAGAAGGGAAGTCCGTGCGCGCACAAACCCGCCATCAGCTCAAACAGGATGCCTTTAGCCGTGCCACCATCGGGGTCGCCGAAAAGACCGCCGACTGGACCGTCGAGCACCGCAACACGATCAGCATTGGCGCAATCGTTGCCATCATCGTCATCGGAGGCGCCGTTGGCAGCTGGTACTACCTCAACTCGCAAGATCAAAAAGCTAGCCTCGAACTGTCTGCCGCGGTCCGTACCATGCAGACCCAGCTTCGCGCGCCCGGCACTCCCGAACAGCCCGACTTTCCCACTTTCACCTCCGCCAAGGATCGCTCCCAGGCCGCACAGAAACAATTTCAAGCGATCCTCGACAAGTATCCTCACACTCGCACTGCCGACATGGCTCACTATTTGCTGGGCGTGACCCAAAAAGACCTGGGCGATACCGCCGGCGCAGAGCGCAATTTCAAACAGGTCATGTCCAACGGAAACAAGGAAGTCGCCTCGGTTGCGAAAGACGCTTTGGCGGCTTTGTACGCCGACACAAACCGCAACAAAGATGCAATTGCCCTTTATCAGGAGCTGATGAACAAGCCCACGACATCGGTGAGCAAAGTGACGGCGCAATTGCAGTTGGCCGAACTCTACCAGGACTCCAACCAGCCGCTCGATGCTAAAAAGCTGTACGAGCAAATCAAGAAAGACAATCCCGCCAGTGAAGCCGGACAGCTCGCAACCCAGCGGCTGACGCAGCTAAAGTAATGCCGTCATCCTGAGCGAGAAGCGAAGGATGACAAGTGTATTGCGCCGCATCTCTGCGAGTACCGGCTGAAGGCCGCTCCTTCCCCTTGCCTTCCACTTTGAGTACCATGAGTTGCGGTCCCAAACTCCCCATAACTGGACATCCATGGCCGACATCACACTCCGCGTTAACGGCAGCGAGAGGAAAGTTGCCGTCTCCCCTGAAACACCGCTGCTTTGGGTTCTGCGAGATACCCTGCAACTCACCGGCACCAAATTTGGTTGCGGGGCTGGGCTTTGTGGAGCGTGCACGGTTCACGTCGAGGGCAATCCGATTCGGTCTTGCTCGACCCCGACGTCGCAAGTCGCAGGCAAGAACGTAGTCACGATCGAAGGACTGAGTGCCAACGGTCTGCATCCGCTGCAAGAAGCCTGGATCGCCGAAGACGTTCCGCAATGCGGCTACTGTCAGACGGGACAGATCATGTCCGCTGCCGCGCTGCTGGCGAAGACACCCAAGCCGACTGACGACCAGATCACGCAGGCGATGAATGGCAATCTATGCCGCTGCGGAACCTATGAACGCATCCGTAAAGCGATTCATCGTGCTGCCGGGAATGGAGGTGCGCGATGAGCCCGATCTCCCGCCGCGAGTTCGTAGGCGCCGGAGTCGGCGCCGCAGCCGGACTGCTCATCGGCTTCTACTTGCCGCATCGAGGCGAGTCACGGAAGGAGTCGTTCTCTCCGAATGCTTATCTGCGTATCACGCCCGACAATAAAATCACCATTGTGGTCGCGCGCTCCGAGATGGGACAGGGCGTGCGCACCGCTCTGCCCATGATCCTCGCCGAAGAACTCGAGGCTGACTGGAAACAGATCGAAATCGAGCAAGCCGGGGCCAGCACTCTCTACGGCGATCAGACCACAGGAGGCAGCGCCAGCATTCGCACGACCTGGGATCCCATGCGCAAAGCCGGAGCATCCGCCCGCGAGATGCTGATCAGCGCCGCGGCTTTGACCTGGGGTGTATCGCGTTCTACATGCACCGCCGAAGCTGGACACATCAAGCATGCCGCCAGCAATCGCAGCCTGAGCTATGGCGAACTGGTCGCAAAAGCTTCCACATTGCCCATCCCCAGCGATGTACCGCTGAAGCAGAGCAAAGATTACAAGATCGTCGGCCAGCGCCTGCCCCGTCTCGATTCGCTCGCCAAGGTCAAGGGGGAAGCGGTTTATGGCATCGACTTCCGCTTGCCTGAAATGAAGTATGCGGTGCTCGCTCGCTGTCCGCTGATCGGGGGAAAGGTTACCGGGCTTGATGACAAGGAATCGAAAAAGATTTCCGGCGTGACTTATGTCGGGAAAGTTGGGGACTCAGCTGTCGCAGTGGTAGCAGACAGCGTCTGGTCGGCAATGGAAGGCCGCCGCGTGCTGAACGTAACGTGGGATGAGGGTCCAAACAAAGACTTGAACTCTGCCGCGATCCTGGCATCGCTGAAGAAGGCGGCCAGCAAGAAAGGCGCGAACCTGTACGCTGCCGGCGACCCAGGCAAAGCCTCCGGACGCCACATCTCAGCGGAGTACGCGCTCCCTTTCATGGCTCATGCGCCAATGGAACCGGGCAACTGCACGGCGCATTATCATGGTTCCAAATGCGAACTCTGGGCTCCTACCCAGGTTCCTCAGGATTGCCGTGATTCAGTGGCCGCAGCCATCGGACTCGATTCCGATCAAGTAAAGGTAAATGTCACATTGATGGGCGGAGGGTTTGGCCGCCGCCTCGAACACGATTATGCGGTGGAAGCGGCGCAGGTTTCCAAGGCGATCAATGCTCCGGTGAAGGTGATCTGGACGCGGGAAGACGACATGCGCTGCTCTACGTACCGTCCCGCCAGCTTGCATCAACTCAGTGCCATGCTTGACGGCTCAGGGCTGCCGATCGCACTCACGCATCGCATCATCGCGCCCTCGATTATGGGACAAAAGGGACAGCCGGTTCCGAACAATATAGACCCCGATCTTCCTGACGAGGCAGGTCCGGTCTACGGAATTCCAAACTATACGATCGAGTACGTGATAACCGAAACACCGGTGCCGTTGGGCTGGATGCGTTCGGTCTATGCGTTGCAGGCAGGTTTCGCGCTGGAAAGTTTTATCGACGAACTCGCGCTCGCAGCCGGCAAGGACCCGGTCAAATACCGGCTGCAAATTCTGGCCAAAGATCAGGATCTCGCTTACTTCAACACCACGTGGCACACGGCTCGCATGCGTGCAGTGCTGCAACTTGCCGCCGAAAAAGCAGAGTGGGACAAACCACTGCCCGCGGGTCACCATCGGGGCGTGGCCTGTTTCGGATGCTTCCAGTCTTATATGGCGGAGGTCGTCGAGATCACCATGGAGAAGGACCAGCCGAAAGTCCATCGCGTGGTAGCCGCGGTTGATTGCGGGCAAGTAATCAATCCCAGCATCCTCGAGCAGCAGATTCAGGGTGGAATCGTGTACGGCTTGTCGAATGCCTTGCACGCGCACATCACCATCGACAAAGGCCGCATCGTGCAAGGCAACTTCGACGATTACGCTCCCCTGCGCATAGATGAAACACCGACGGTAGAGGTCTATGCAGTAGCAAGTCAGGAGCCACCGACGGGAATCGGCGAGCCTTCAGTCCCGCCAGTAGCGCCGGCGCTCTGCAATGCGATCTACGCCGCGAGCAAGAAGCGGATCCGCACGCTGCCCATTCTGACCTGATCAGTCGGGGCACGAATAGTAGCTCTGGCGGCCGACGACCGCGCGCCATCGCCCTCTGTGCCTGCGCGATCGCCTCTCGGCGGCATTTTTTTGCATCCCCGAGCTTTCCGAAGCAGAGTCCGCGGGCGCGCCCTCTCGCCTCTCTGGCATCTACGGCTATGTCGATCGTTTCATCCCGCACACGCCCTTCGCGGTTGAACTCACCCACCGTCTTCGAGATTCCCACTGAACTGCCTTCCAACTGGATCTTTCAGCTGATGCTCGATCCTGACAATCAGAACTGCGAATCCCTGGCCAGGAAAGTCATTCTGGTCGCAATTGTTCCGTGGGTTCTGGCAGCAGTTTTTCCCGTGTATGTGTACGTGGCCGGATGGTGGATCGCATCCATGCACACACTCCTGGTCCTCTTATGGTCGTCGCTTCTAACCAACGCCGTGCTGATTCGGTTCCGCAAGCTGCCATTCACCTGCACGCGTCCCATTTTCAAACAGCACTCCATTGTGATTCTTCTCTCTGTCGGCTTTGGATTTCTTCTCTACGCAGCTTCCCTCCCCGAGTTCGAATCATGGGCCCTCATGCAGCCCTCGCGCTTCGCCGGGTTGCTTCCCGCCGCGCTCATCCTCTGGTACGTCCCTTACCATCTCGATAGAACTGCCTCGGAAGCAGAACGGCGGCTTATCTTCGAGGATCTTTCCAGCAATACATTCGAGTTAATCCAACTGGGCGAGTGATCGGGAGCAGGAATCTCCCCGGTGATTGACGGCACACTTGAGGCCCGTCCACACTAGTGGGTCATGAAAAAACTCCGTGTCGGTATCCTATTTGGCGGCCGCAGCGGAGAGCATGAGGTGTCACTGCTCTCGGCCGCCTCCGTTCTCAACGCGATTGATAAAGAGAAGTATGAAGTCGTTCCCATCGGCATCACCAAGGAAGGACACTGGCTTACTGCCGAGCACGCCGAAAGTCTTTTGGCGGGCAAACTTCATATTGAACCCCGCAACCTCCGCGCCGGAGATCCCGAGATTACCGAACCGGCGGCGGTAATCCACCGCGGTAAGGCCGTCGTAGTACCACCAGAACCCGTCCATCGGGAAACCGGCGTCGTTCCCTTCCAGACGGACGCGCCCTTGCGTCGCGCTTCCGACCGCGCCATCAACGTGGACGTAATCTTCCCCGTGCTCCACGGCACTTTCGGTGAAGACGGCACGATCCAAGGCCTGCTCGAACTGGCGGATCTACCCTACGTGGGCGCGGGAGTGCTCGGCTCGGCGGCTGGCATGGACAAAGACATTATGAAGTCGCTCTTCATCGCTGCCGGCATTCCCATCGTCAAGCACGTCACTATTCTGCGCAGCGCGTGGGAAACGAATCCGAAGAAAGTCGAAAGAATGGTGGCAAGCAAACTGAAATTCCCTGTGTTCGTGAAGCCAGCAAATCTCGGATCCTCGGTGGGAATCAGTAAAGCTCACACTCGCGCAGAACTGGGTCCCGCCATCGAGGAAGCGGCGAAGTTCGACCGCAAGATCGTTATCGAGGAAGGCGTGGGAGGCAACAAAGCGAAAGCCCGCGAGATCGAGTGCTCGGTACTGGGCAACGACCAACCTGAGGCGTCGATTCCAGGAGAGATCGTTCCCATCAAAGAGTTCTATGACTACAACGCGAAATATCTGGACGAAGGCTCCAAACTGATCATTCCCGCCAAACTCACCAAGGCGCAAACCAAAAGAGTTCAGGAGATGGCTGTGCAGGCGTTCAAAGCGGTCGACTGCTCAGGCTTGGCCCGCGTAGATTTCTTAATGGATCCGAAGAGCGGAAAAGTTTATCTCAACGAGATCAACACCATGCCGGGCTTCACCTCAATCAGCATGTACCCCAAGCTCTGGGCGGCGTCTGGACTTGAGTATTCGGATCTAATCGACCGCCTGATTGAGTTGGGTATTGAGCGGCACCAAGATAAGAAGAAGAACCAGTACAGCCGGTGATGGCTCATGTGTTCGATCCGCTACGCATCATCGTGAGCGAAGCGGAGAATCTCTGCATCTTCGTGCCGCGAGCGTCCTTCGCTTCGCTCAGGATGATTGGGGGAGATGCTACGGCCGACTCCGCACTCCAACCGCACATTCTCGTTTTGCTTAATGAATCTCCGTGCGTTCGTGGTTCAAGGTTTCTGCTTCTCGCAACTGAAGTTCGTCGCATTGTTCGTATCGCCGCTGCCCTTGTACTTCGCTAGCTGTGGGTAGGGACACAAGGGACGCGTCATGGTCGCTTGCTGCCGGTCTTTATTGGTAAATTTCGACGCGATGATCGTGGAGGGTGCGTCCCCCTTCTCCACCCACTGCTCAAGAGCCGCATCCAGACTGGTGCTCGGATCATTGAATTTCAGATCACCGACCTCGCCATACGAATCCGGCCCCGGCCCGCCATCGCAATGCTGCACTCCCGGAGCCATATACAGGCGGACAAAGGAATCGACGTCGCGCTGTCCCATCTTGGCGATCACGCTGTTGTAATAGTTGATGGTGTTAGGCGCGGCAATCGCGGGATCGTCCCAACCGTGGTACAGAATCAGTTTCCCCCCACGGGACTTGAATCGCTTCAGGTCGGGATTGATCGCGTTTAGCGCATCTCCGGTTTTTTCCTCCGCCGCCTTCAACCCCGATTCAAGCTGAAACGTTTTGTAATCCCAATCCGGCTTCTCATAGACCATGTTGGAAAAATAGTTTGTTCCGAAAAATGCCATCAGGCTCTTTGCCGGGGCCGGCCCCGTGATCCAAAGCCCCCAACCGCCCTGCCCATCCTCTGCTCCAGGCATATACCCCGGAAAAAGTTCCTTGTCGTGCGAGTCGCGTAAACCTGCGTAAAGCTTCTTCATAGCGACGACCTGCGGAGGCGTCAGGCACTTGTCTGAATCCCCAGCGTTGCACTGAATGCTCGCGGGATCGAAATGACACTGCCGCGGATCATTCAGAATTCCATCGTGCACGCCGTCCAATTTGTCGCAAGCGGCGTTCACCGCGGCTGCAATGGTTGCAATTTTCGACTGTGGTATGAAACTCGCGGGATTCATGGTCAGCGTTTGTGTATCCACCGCAGCCAGAGATAGCAACCGCGTCCAGTAATTCGCCGGAGCCCCCGCCAGAATCCCGTCGTAGTCCTCGGGATAGCGCTGTGCCTCCATGAGCGCCTCGCGCCCGCCATCGGAGCAGCCGGCAAAATACGAATGCTTCGCAGCCTTGGAATAGAACGCCTGAATAACTGCTTTGGCCACACGCGTCATCTCGTGCACCCCGCGATGTCCGAAGTCGACGACCTTCTCCGGATGTCCGAGTGCCCAGCCTGCATCGATGGGCGAGCCCGTATGACCCGTATCGGTTGCGGTCGCAACGTATCCTGCCTTCAGAGCCTGCCCGAGTTGCTTGGTATCGATCAGTCCTGCGAATCCGCCGTTGCCAATGCCTTGCAACTTGCCATTCCATCCGGAGTCTGGCAGCCAAACTTCGAGCTTGATGTCGGAATCGGCTGTGGGCTTCGCCTCCGCGACGATCCGGCAGAATGCCGGCAAAGTCTTATAAAGCGCAGCTATATCCCGCCCGCTAAACGGCTCCGGAGGTCCCACGAACGATCCAGCGGCAACACTCTGCGCCGTAGTGATTATCGTGTTGGGAATCTTTAGTGATCCAAGATTTTCGCAGGAGCTATCGGCCAAACCAGTCGCAGGCCAAACCAAGACCGCGCAAAAAATCCACAACTTCGATTTCATAAAATTCCGATCTCCCGGTGAGGTTTTGCCGCTTACGATCAATCGAGGTGCCGATGTCGCAGGCGCTCTCAAGGCATAGCTTTGACCATGAAAGCTGCCTGGTCCGCCTTCATCTTTTTCAATCCGTCCATCGGCAGATACACCATGTGGCCCGAATCGTAGGCGGCATAAGAAACGTTCTCCCGGTATTTCGTGGGCAAATTCAGATGGTCTACGGTGTAGTTCGCGGCGTAATAAGGCGTCGCCAGATCGTAATAGCCTTCCATGACGAGAATTTTGAGATACGGATTTTTCACGATTGCCTGCCGCATTGCCGAAGCAGTATCCGGGAATCCCTGAATCGCCGATCCCCAGTCCCACTTGTCGAA
The DNA here is from genome assembly GCA_046723715.1 of Acidobacteriota bacterium. GTDB lineage: Bacteria > Acidobacteriota > Terriglobia > Terriglobales > Acidobacteriaceae > Sulfotelmatobacter. Next base: position 9,808 of record JBKOUZ010000006.1, read on the forward strand.
GCCGATGTCCTGCGCCCGAACGTAGTAGGGCATATCAACCTTGTAATTAAGCTCGGTGCGAATGTAGTTGTTGAACACGGACGTAAACGGCGGCTGGGTGGCCGAACCGGTTGGATCGTAAAATGGCGTGTCCAGAAGGCCGTTGGGGTCGGGGCCGGTGTATCGCCCATCCAGTCGACCAACCCGCACCTTCTGATCGATCAGAAGGTAGTGCGTAAACTTGCGCACATTGATCCGCAGGTTCGCCTCATCTATTACCTCCTTGCTCAAGCCGGTGAATCGCGAGAGTTCATCGATGATCTTCTGCCGGTCCTGCGGCGTGAGTGCATCGCCTTTGTCGAGCGCCTGCGCGTACTCAGTCGAGGCCCACTGTTCGGCCTCGTGACGCGTCTTGGTCATGTCCTGTGCCAGATCGGCCGCCAGCTTGTGATGGTATCCCGCAATCGAAGTGAACGAGGGAATCAGGAAAACGTAAGGCTGATCGTTGGTGAAATTTTCTTCCAGCGTCTCGAAGTTCAGGACGGTCGAAAGCAGCGTGATGCCGTTGAACGAAATCCCGCGATCGGCAAGATATCCCGCAATCCCGGCCGCGCGCGTCGTCCCGTAGCTCTCGCCTAAAATGAACAGCGGCGACGCCCAGCGCTCGTTACGGCTGATATAGAGTCGTACAAACTCGCTGAACGCCTCGATGTCGCCCTTCACTCCCCAGAATTTCTTGAACATCTCCTGATCGGCAGCGCGGCTGTATCCAGTCCCGATCGCATCAATCAAGACGAGGTCGCTTTTGTCTAGCAGCGTGTATGGGTTGTCCTCCATGCGATAAGGCGCGGGAGGCATGAATCCGTCCGGCTGCAGCACGACGCGCCGCGGCCCCAGCGCTCCCATGTGCAGCCAAATCGAGGCCGAGCCCGGCCCGCCATTGAACGCAAAGGTCAGTGGACGTTTCGCCGCATCCTGACCATCCATCGTGTACGCCACATAAAACATCTCTGCTTCAATTTTTCCGTCGCCGCGTTTGATCGGCAAGCGTCCCGCGGTCGCCGAATACTTCAGCGCTTTGCCTTCGACCGTGATCTGGTGATGCGTCACCGAAGCCGGCGTCTCCGTCATGTCGAAATGCTCTTCTTTGTCCTTGTCTTTCTCCTTCTCCCCGGCCGCTTCATGGACTGCAGGCCTTTGCTCGAGGGGCGTCTCCGGCTTGGGAGTGGTCTCGGCAGGCTTCTCCTGAGACTGTGGTGCCGCAGGCGGCTTTCTCTGAGTAGCAGGCTTGGGACTTTCCGTTTGTTGAGCGAAAGTGACTTCAAGGACAAGCAAGAAAATGCAGAGCAGGCGGAGTGCTGTTGTCATCTGTTCTCTCGGAAAGGATTTGACCCCAGGCGCTGACCCTTTTGCGAGCGGGAGGAATTGTACACCGAGCGTCGCTTACGCTGCGCCGAGCCCAAAGAAGATGGCGGGGGAGATCGGGCAAAACGGCGTTTGATATGGGGGCAAGTTTTCTCCTACATGAGGTTTGGTGAAGTGGCCTTCAGCACAATGAGACTGGCATCGTCCTGAAAGTGTTCGCCGCAGTGCTCGGACGCCGCTCGGATTAACGAATTCATCAAATCTTGAGAGCTGGAATTAACATTTTCACGCGCGATGCGAATCAGGCTTTGTTCGCCGAACTCTTCCTGATCGGCATTGCAGGCCTCGACTAATCCGTCGGTGCACAAGATCAGTCTGTCCCCACTCGTCATCTGCAATTCGCTCTGGTCGTAGAGCCAATGAGGAAACTGTCCCAACACTGCGCCCGATGTTCCCAGTTCAAAAGATGTGCCATCGGCCCGGATCACGACTGGCGGATTATGCCCGGCGTTGCAATAAGTCAGGCGATGGTCCACATGATCCAGCACGGCATAAAAGAACGAACAGAACTTCCCCACGGGCGTGAAGTCACAAAGGATGCGATTGAGCCTGTGACACAATTCCGCCGGCGCAAGCCTTTGCCACATGAGCGGCTTCAGTCCTGCGTGCAGGCTCGACATCAGCAGTGCCGCCGGCATGCCTTTGCCCGCCACGTCGGCAATGCAAAACACCGTTTCGCGGTCGCTGATTCGTACGACGTTGTAATAATCTCCGCCCACAAACTTCAAGGGCTGCGTCATTGCCGCTATCTCATAACCAGCAACGTCCGGCAGTCGCCTGGGAAGCAGGCTGTCCTGGATCTCCCGTGCATCCCGTAGTTCTTCCTCACGCACCCGTTGCGCTCGCCGTTGCGCTCGCGCGACGCACAATTGGTTCTGGAGTTTCTGCAGAAGCTCATGGTTCTCCCATGGTTTCTGAATGAAATCCGAAGCGCCCCGCCGCATGGCCTCAACCGCCAGGTCCACACTGCTCCACGCTGTCATAACAACCACGGGCAGCAGGCTGTCGAGTGCTCGTAGTTGTGAGACCAACTGCAGTCCCTCCAGGCCTCCCACGGTGCCACGTGTGTAGTTAAGATCCATCAGCACCGCATCGAACCGTTGTGTTTCGATTGCATGCAAAACTCGCCCCGGATCAGTCACAATTTCTGTCGAAAAACCACTGTCGTTGAGCAGCATTTCCAGCGCGGCAAGAATATGTGGCTGGTCATCTGCGACCAAAATCCTACATGCACCCGCTTTGATCGGTAGTTGGCATTCTCGAATAGCTACGGCATCCATGCAGTAAGCAAATGCATATGGTGCGCCAAAGATTCGTTCGAGCTAGGCAACTGATTCCAAAGCAAATTTCGATGCGGAAGTATGGCCACGTATCCCCCGCTTGTGCGCTCCTGGAATCAGCTGTCCACAAACGGACAAGACCTGCCGCTGGAGAGTGCAAGACGTTGAGCCAATTTCGTGGCTGCTTTCGGCCTCTTCAGATTGGTTGACTATGAGTAGCGCCCGCGTCATGACTCGTTCTATAAAGCCTCAGGAAGATGCTCGTCGCAATCATTTAGCCTAAAATACTTTGCCAAGCACGGGAAAGCTTGGGGCCGGGTGGCTGAACGCCAAGTTGTACAGCGAAAACCACCGCACGGGTTGATCGCTGTACGCT
>JBKOUZ010000050.1:0-21971 GCA_046723715.1 Acidobacteriota bacterium
AACGGGTTCAGCCCGAGCAACATCAGCAGAGACGCCACTCCGGCCGCCAAGGTACACGGCTTCAGCGCCTGCGACCATTCCATGGGTACGGCGAGCACCGGAACTGTTTGAGAAGCAGGCAGTGAGGCTGACATCTGTGGGATTGCGGCAGCTTCAGCTGTGGATATGGTTGCTCCGGCGGGTTCCGCGATTAACACTCGGATCTGCGGAGCCCCGCAGTGCGGGCAGAAGGGCCTTCCTTCTTCCATCGTGTGACCGCACTTGTAACAAGATTTTTCCATTGTTTGCAGGCGAGACAAAGAAGGGCTTACTTGAACTTATCGCACGAGAAGAATCCAGGCAAGGCTCACAATCCGACTCAGCGTAGCAATGAAGAACAGGCGATCTAAATGTCACCCATTTTGCCGCGCGTGTGAACGTATACCAGCGCGAAATTCGATCCCTTCTTACCTTCGGCCGGTTCGACCGCCACGACGTGCTGGTTGTCCTCGGTTCCGACCTTCAGTTCGGTAACCGGACCAGAATCCTGATCGCATTTCAATTCTTTGCTGTCGGACTTCTTAGCGTCTTCATGCACGGACATATCGCGGCCGTGCTTATCCGAATGGCATTCCAGCACTTTGCCGTATCTTTTCAGCTTGCCGCGGTAGAACTCAACGATTTTCGCAGGGTCGTCATCGGAGACGTAGTTGGCTACTACCAGCTTCATTCCGAATGCTTCCGTCAGCATGCTGAGATTTGCCTGATCCGAGTTCTCATCATGCGATTTCAGGTGCGCACCGGGATACAGCGGTATGCCAACCTTTTTGGCATGAGCGTCATTCCCAAGGTGCAGATCGCCCACCGGGCTGCGAACATCAAGATTCTTGTTTGGAGAATCCGAATCTTGTGCAGCAGCTATAGAGAATGTTCCCAGCATGAGGAAAGCTGTGATTACGAGAAAACGAAACATGAAGCCCACCCATCATCGAACCCTAGATTTCTGCGTCTTTGCCATGTGTGCGCACGAACACCAGCGAAAAGTTTGAGCCGCTGCCTTGCGGCTCCACGGCAACGATATGCTGATTTTCTTTGGTACCCACTTTGAGCTCTATATTTTTTCCGTTTGACGACTCGCACGTGAGTTCGTGAGACCCGTGTTCTTGACCTTTGATGTCGGGATTAATATTCAGATGGCTCGTATGGCACACCAGCACGTTCCCATACTTCTTGAGTTGGTCCTTGTAAAACCCGATTATCTTCTCCGGCGAATCGTTCGACTCATACTCCAGGGCAACGACTTTCACGCCGTATCCGAAGCCGGAGATGTTCACGTTCGCGCTCTTATCGCTGCCATCTGAATCCTTGTCCCTCAACTTCGCGCCGGGATAAACGGGGATGCCAACATCCTCGGGATTGGCGCCCTTGCTCACATGAATTGCACCCAGCGGTGTTTTGATATCGACGTCCTTATCCTCTCCGCCCTTCTGCTTCTTCACGTTGACGCTACATCCCGCCAGCAGGATCACGAGGACCAATCCAGCTGGAAATGCGACAGAAAGATTAATGTTGCGCATGAGTAAGCCCTCCGTTCGCCACCTGGGCAGGACGCTCCAGCCCGGCTCCGCGTTGCGCAATGTTGGGAATCGTCACCGGCAGATGCCCCCGTACCGGGATCTCTGCAAACAGCGCCTTGACGGCGGCTACTTCCGACACCGACGCATTGGAGAAGGTACAAACATAGTTCTCGATCTTGGGAAAATCGCTCGCCAGATAGGGATTTCCCATCGCTATGACCGCGGTTTTCCCCGCAGCATGATCGATCAATTTCTGCAAGAGAGAGCCGGTGGCATCTGCCATTGCCATGGAGTTGCCGATCTTTCCCGCCGTCGGAATCACATATACAGCTGCGACCACGGTCTTTGCCTCGTCCACTGCCTTTAATACTTCATCGCTCATCCCGGAAGCGACTCTCGGATCCACGTAGATCACCTTCGCGTCCGGGATGCGAGCGCGAAACTCGCGCCCAAACGCGCGCCCGGATTCAGTGCGGACGTCATCGGAGAAAAGCACGGCCAGGACGTCGTTATGCGTCTCCTCTCTGCCCATATACGGAAGAGCAGCTGGACCGGTTCCCTTGGATTTCAGCGGAAGCACCTTGCCGTTATCGCGCACAACCGCAACCGCGGCGTCGGCAACCGCCTGTCCGAATCCCATGTTCTCTGGCCTGCCAATGGAACCTGAAATCTGGTTCAGATCCACGACGCGCGCCTCGTTCAGCCGGAGTGATGCCTTTATTTTCAGGATCTTAAGCACAGACGCGTCAAGCCGCTTCTGTGGGATCTCGCCCGATACGACGGCTTTCATCATGGCTCGATACGAAGCTCCGAGATCAGCGGGAATGATCAGCAAATCATTGCCTGCCTTGAAGGCTTCCACCGCAGCCCGGCCGACATCATTGGCAAAAAGCTTCGTCAGCCCCGCCATATCGAGGGCATCGGTCACTACCAATCCCTGGAAACCGAGTTGCTTCTGCAGCAGATCGGAAACCACGGCAGGCGAAATCGTCGCCACATGATTCGGGTCCGGATCGAGGGCGGGAACGGTCACGTGCGCCACCATCACCGAATCCACTCCGGCGGCGATCGCTTGGCGAAAGGGTGAGAGTTCCACCGAATCGAGACGCGCCCTATCGCCGCTGACGCTGGCCACGCCCAGATGCGAATCAGTGGCCGTATCGCCGTGTCCGGGGAAGTGCTTGACCGTAGTCAACATCCCGCCTTCGTGTGCGCCTTTGATATAGGCGGTGACGAGATCACCGACTTGCTTCGGATCTTCGCCAAAGGAGCGCGTATTGATGATGGGATTCGCCGGATTGGAATTCACATCGGCGTCCGGGAAAAAGTTCCAATGTACGCCGATGGCGCGCGCTTCCAAAGCCGTGATGCGGCCGAAATTCTCCGCATCTTGCAGCTTGCCATCCGCGCCAAAAGCCATGGCATGCGGAAAATTCGTCGCTCCTATCAGGCGAGTGGAAACCCCTCGCTCGAAGTCAGCGGCAAACAGCAGTGGTAGCTTGGATTCGCGCTGCAGCCGGTTGAGAAGCTCTGCCGCCTCGTACGGCTCAGTGCGCAGAAGAAACGGACCATCCACCGGCACGCTCATGGCGAACGAGCCCACATGATATTTCTGCATCGCCTCGCGAAACTGTAGATATTCGGGGCTCTCCACATTGAGAAAGCGCGCCCGGCACCAGATCATGAACACTTGTCCGACCTTGTCCTCCAGGCGTAGCTTCTTGAGAGTTTTTTCCGCCCAGCGATGGCCTTCACGAGCCTGTCGAATTGGCGTAACACGCTGATATTTTTCTTTGGCGAATGCGGGCGTGACAGTGCTGGCGGCAGCTAGAAGGAGAGCCAGAATCCTGAGCATGCTGGAAAGATAGCAGAAGCAGGGAGCGACGCGTTGACTGAAGGGGAGATGAGTTGGGTGCCCCCATTTCTGGATTTGCTGGGATTTCTGATGTTTGTATCAGTACTTACTAAGGATGTTGCGCAAGAGACCCGGCAACCAACGCGATAGCTTCCCGCTGAATGGCCGGATCGTTCCCGAATCCTTTGAGCCAAATAACATCGGGCTCGCGCCGAAACCACGTCATCTGGCGTTTCGCGTAATTGCGATGCCCTTGCTGCGCGGCAGGCACTGCTTCATCTCGGGAGAGTTCACCCAGCAGTAGTTGAACGGCTTGTTTGTACCCGAGGGACGCGAGAGGGCGAGAACTCGACCCGTACTTGTGGATCAGTTGCTGAGTTTCCTGGACCAGGCCGGTTTCGAACATCTGACGGGCACGCTCGTTGATGCGTTCATACAGTTCCGACCGTTCGGGATCGAGACCCACACGCAGAATGCGAAATCCGCGCAGCGGATCGCGCCCCCGATGCCACAGCTCTGATAACTTCTGGCGCGATGCCAGGCAAACTTCAATGGCACGAATCAGCTTCGGCAAATCGTTGGAGTGAATGTTCCCGGCGCTCGCAGGATCGAGCCGCTGCAGAATACGGTGCAGATGCGCCGAGCTCCGTTCGGCAGCACGTTCTCGCAGCCGCTTGCGCAATTGTTCTGAACGCTCCGGCCCTGCGAACAGTCCTTCCAGCAGGGCTCGCAAGTATAGCCCGGTGCCCCCGACCACAATCGGGAAGTGATCCCGCGCGTTTATTTCAGCGATCACTTGCCGGGCCTGCCGCGCATACTCCCCCGCGGTCATTTCCTGCGTGGGATCAACGAAATCAAAAAGATGGTGTGGAACTTTCGCTTGCTCCCCGGGGCTGGGCTTTGCCGTTCCGATGTCGAACTCCCGGTACATCGCCACCGAATCACAATTGACGATTTCTCCCCGGAACTGTTCAGCGAGCGCGATCGACAGCGCAGTCTTTCCGCTCCCGGTTGGTCCAAGAATCACTACAAGCAGCGGCTCGTTCATGGCGCTTTGCAGCGCTTCGCTTTGCCCTTCAGCGCCAACTCCAGTGAATGTTGTGCCAGTAGCGGATAAGCGTCAGTACTAGCAGGAGGAATGCGACCAGCAATAAACCGGCGGTTTCCGACGCGTAGGTGGCATGTCGATGTTCTTTGGGGGGGTCGGATTTAATGGGAGCCGCCACGCGGACATTGTACCTCTTGCCGCTCGGGGGCAGTGGTACAACTGAGGTCGAGAATTCCAGGCGGGGACCTCAGCGCCCAGGCACTAGATCGGCAGTGCTACACTACGGCGTCGTCCATGCCCGCTCCGCAAAATATCAGCCGGGTTCTGCGATTCGGAATCTTCGAGGTCGACCTGACGGCCGGCGAACTGCGCAAAGGCGGCATAAAAATGCGCCTCCAAGGCCAGCCCTTTCAGGTCCTCGCGCTGCTCCTCGAGCGAGCCGGAGATGTCGTGACTCGCGAAGAGCTGCAGAAAAAGCTATGGCCTTCTGACACCTTTGTAGACTTCGATCACAGCCTGAACACGGCAATTAACAAGGTTCGCGAAGCGCTGGGCGATTCCGCTTCCAGCCCGCGCTACGTGGAGACGCTAGCCCGGAAGGGATACCGCTTTATAGCGCCGCTGCAGACCGAGAACAGGAAGGCGGATGCCATCCCCTCCCCGCCAGCTGCGAGCACAATCCAGCAAAGCAACGCCCAATCTCCAGCATTGCATCCAGAACTCGACGTTCCTATTCCTCGACGCGGAATTACGCGTGGGCTCTTTGCGCTCATTCAAGTCATGTATTTGATTTTCTACGTGACGGCCTTAATTCGGTTGCACGCGATTCAGGGCGTTGCCGATTCTTTGCTGCCGCCATGGGGCGCGACAACACTTGCTGGAACCGTGCTGGTCACGGCGGGCGTGGGCATTCCCCTTCGTTCTTACCTTCTCTCTTCTGTCGCTTTCGATCACCAGCGACTGGCGGATAAGTTCCAACAGATTTTTCTCTTTGTCCTGGCCCTGGATGAACTGTGGGCGGCAGCTCCGTTCCTGCTCACGCAGCAGATCGGCCTGGGGGCAGCTTTTGCCGCCTGTGCGGGCCTTCTGTACGTACCATTTTCGGAACGAACTTTGCTCCGCATGGCCTATCACGGCCTGCCGGGCTGAGAATTCATTTTCCTGGAACGAACCTCACCCATTTGCCGTAATTCCGTCTAAGAGGCTGGGCGAGAGTGTGTCCGTCCGCCGGAGGATTCTATGACGAGAATTTCCGCGACTCAACGAGTGCTTACCTTCGTAGCCGTTTTCATCGCCGTGGTCCTGCCCGCCAGCGCTGAGGAATGGTCGAAGACTTATACGGTCACTGCCAATCCCGAGCTGCGCATCGAGACTACGGACGCCAATATCCGCGTCACCACGTGGGACCAGAGCACCATCGAGGCCAAGGTCATTACCAACCGTTACAAGATCGGCGAAGGCGGCATCCGCATCGAAGAGCATCAGACCGGCAACTCAGTCGAAATTGAGGTCCGCTATCCCCATCACAACTTCAACTTCGAGTGGGGACCCAACCATCGTGTGGACATCGTCGTTGAGATGCCTCGCCAGGGAAATGTCAACCTGCGAACCGGTGATGGCAAGATTGAGCTCGCAGATTTGAAGGGAACTATGAATCTGCACAGCGGCGATGGCTCGGAAACTCTCGAGAACCTGGATGGCAAACTTCACGCCAGCACAGGCGACGGCCACATCCGAGCCAACGGACGCTTTGACGAACTCGAGCTCAAGACGGGAGATGGTCATCTTGAGGCGATTGCGCGAAACGGGTCGACCATGGCTGCTAACTGGAGGCTCGAGAGCGGAGATGGCGGTATATCGCTGGAACTCCCGCCGGATCTGGCGGCCGACGTTGATCTGCACACCGGCGACGGCCATATTGACCTGGATATGCCGCTCACCACGGAAGGCAAGATCCGCACCAACGAAATCCATGGCAAGCTCAATGGGGGAGGCAGCCTGCTCACGATCCACACCGGAGACGGCTCAATCCACCTGCGCAAGAGCTAAATTGGACACCGTCCGGGGTGGTCAACGCTCTCCAGGCTGGGCGGGGGACCCGCGCAAGGACAGGCAGGCATATACTTTCACGTTCGCCATTCTCATTCTTGGACGAGGTCTCTTCATGGAAATGGTCCGCTGCTGCGCTGTTACGCTCGCAGTCGCCTCAGTTCTCGCATCAGCCGCAGCCCAGCAAAGCAGCCAAAAACATCAGCCCGCGCTCGACGTCACTTCTATGGATCGCAATGCCGACCCCTGCGTGGACTTTTTCGCGTACTCCTGCGGCGGGTGGATGAAGAACAATCCAATCCCTCCAGACCAATCTTCGTGGGACACTTACTCAAAAATGCAGGACCAGAATACGGAGCGGCTGAAGGGCATCCTGGAGCAAGCGTCTGCAGCGGATCCGAAGCGCAATGCAGCAACCCAGAAGATCGGCGACTACTACGCAGCGTGCACAGACGAACAGGCGATCGAGGCTAAAGGAAGCGAGCCCATCAAGCCTGCCCTCGACCGCATCGCCAAAATCGGTTCCAAGCAGGAACTCGCGGACGCGGCCTCCTCGCTGGCAACGGATAATGTTCTTTTCCGCTTCGAATCCATTCAGGATTTTCGTGACGCGGGCCAGGTAATGGCCAACGCCGACCAGGGCGGACTGGGCCTTCCGGACCGCGACTACTACACCAAGGACGATGCCAAATCACAGGAACTGCGCAAACACTACGTCGCTCACATGAACAAAATGTTCGAGCTTTTGGGAGATTCGCCAGAGCTGGCGGCGAAAGAAGCCGATACCGTCATGCGCATTGAAACCACTCTCGCCAAAGGTTCGATGACCCGCGTCGAGCGCCGTGATCCCAAGGCTCTCGATCACAAAATGGCGAGCAGCGATTTCGAAAGGGTCGTTCCCCAGTTCCAGTGGCAGACGTATTTCACGAAGATTGGCCTGCCCGCCGTCAACTCGCTTAACGTCACGTCCCCCACCTTCTTCAAAACACTGAATGAGGAACTCGAAAGGGAGAGTCTGGACGATTGGAAGACCTATTTGCGCTGGCATCTGGTGCATGCTGCAGCTCCCCAGCTTTCCTCTGCGTTCCTGAACGAGAATTTTGCGTTTTTCGACAAGACCCTGCGCGGCCAGGAACAACTTAAACCACGTTGGAAGCGCTGCACTGAAGATATCGATAAGTACCTGGGCGAGGCCTTGGGGCAGGCGTACGTGGAAAAGTATTTTAGCCCGCAAGCCAAGCAGGAGGCCGTGAAGATCGTCAAGGAAATCCAGGCGGCAATGGAGCAAGACATCAAAGGCCTGCCTTGGATGTCCGCCGCAACCAAGCAACAGGCATTAGCAAAACTCCATGGCATGGCCAACAAGATTGGATACCCTGACAAATGGCGCGATTACAGCAAGCTGGAGATCGTTCGGGGAGACAATCTCGGCAACTTCGAGCGCGCACGGCGCTTCGAATTCGATCGTCAGCTCGCAAAAATCGGCAAGCCGGTCGATCGCGGCGAGTGGGATATGAGTCCGCCCACGGTGAACGCCTATTACAACCCGCAGATGAATGACATCAACTTCCCCGCCGGTGTGCTGCAGCCACCCGCCTTCGATCTCGACTCGGACGCCGCTCCCAATTACGGAGACACCGGCGGAACCGTCGGACACGAACTCACACACGGCTTCGACGATGAGGGCCGTCAATTCGACGCGCAAGGCAACCTCCGCGACTGGTGGACACCCGAAGACGCGAAAGAGTTTCAGAAGCGTGCCGACTGCATTTCGACTCAATATTCGAACTACACGATCATCGATGACGTCAAAATCAACGGAAAACTGACTTTGGGCGAAGATGTCGCCGACCTCGGAGGAGTACTGCTGGCCTACATGGCGTGGAAACAGGACACGAAGAATCAGAAGCTGCAGCCGCTGGACGGGCTCACCCCCGAGCAGCGCTTCTTCGTAGGCTATGGTCAAAGCTGGTGCGGACAGAGTCGCGACGAAACCAAACGCCTGAGGGCAACCGTAGATCCGCACTCTCCAGAGAAATATCGCACCAACGGCGTGGTCTCGAACCTGCCCGAGTTCCAGCAGGCATTCCACTGCAAAGCAGGTTCTCCGATGGTGAATCAAAACCGCTGCCGTGTGTGGTGAGAATCTGTTTAAGGATGTCTCATCCGTCGCGCTCGTTGCGACAGGAAAGGATTTTGAATTTCAATCGAATCACAGAGCAGTCGGTTCTCCTCGAAACAATACAGCCCGCATCGAGATGCTTCCAAAATCGAATCCCTCATACGGATACGACACCTCATCCTGCTCGTCCGTGCTGCCCATGCAATAGAGCAGGGGCGCGTAATGTTCAATCGTAGGATGAGCCGTTGCGAGGAGCGCCGCTCCCCAGTGATGAGGCTCGGCGAGTGCAGAACCATCATGCGCATCCACGGCGGATTTCACTTTGCCATCAAACTCCCGCGCCCAATCGTATGCTCCATGAGGATCGCTCCAATCGATGCGCCCGAGATTGTGGACAAGATTCCCGCTCCCCAGGATCAAAACTCCGCGCTCGCGCAGCTGCTTAATCTCGCGACCCAGCTCCAGATGTTCTTTCAAGCTCCGCCTTTCATCGAGGCTTAACTGAAAAACCGGCACGTCGGCATCGGGATACATGTGGCGCAATACGCTCCACGAGCCGTGATCGAGTCCCCACTTTTCATCAGGCACAATCGCGGGATTGCCCGCAAGCTTTTCAGCTTCTCCCGGTGCGCCCGGCGCCGGGTATTCAACCTCGTACAAGGGGGGCGGAAATCCGTAGAAATCGTGAATGGTTTGCGGACGAGGCGATGCCAGCACGCGCGAACCCGAAGTCACCCAATGTGCCGACACCACGCACACTGCCCTCGGCTTCGGCAGCCGGGTGCTCAGGTCCCTCAGAGTCTGAGTAAACGCGCTGTTCTCGATTGCGTTCATCGGAGAACCGTGGCCAACGAACAGCACCGGCATTCTCTCCATAGTTTTGCTATCTCGAAATAAAAAAGATCAGCGCAGGACGCGCCGTTAACGATTGGATTGATGTGACGATGAAGGGATTCGACGGGATAGGACTACTCTAAATCTGCCTTATCAGGGTTGTAGTAGTAACGGAACCGCAAGGCAAGATAAGGACCGTTGAAGTTATTGGGCAAGGGCGGGAATGGATTCGAATTGGTAATACTTCCCCAGGCCGGCCGATCCAGCGCGACATCGCCGGAGCTCGCAACTAAACGCAGATCCGCAACCTGACCATCCTTCGTGATGGCGAACTCGATGGCCAGCTTGCCTTTCTTCATCTCTGCCGATTCCGGAATCAGGATGTACCAGTTTTGTTTTACCACCTGCACAATGCGTTGGAGATAAGGACCGAAGTCCACTCCCTGGGTGTCGCTGAGAATATCCAGTTGTCCGAGTTGCCGGCCCTTCTGGCCGGTACCCAGGCCGAAGTCGCCGCCCTGGCCACCGCCAGCTCCGTGGTTCTCCGCAACCGCCTGTGTTGCCTGCTGAATCGCTGAACCCGCAGTCATCGGCCCGGCATATTTGCTGAAACTATTGCTAGGCTTCGGTAATTGCAGCTGCGCCGTCTGGTTACTCTGAAATTGCGGCCGGGGTGCCTGTTGCCCCTGCTGAACCGGCGACTGACTCTGTGGATTCGGCTGCGGCGGCGCAGGTTCTGCAGCACGCGGGCCCGCCGGACCGGGTGCGCCCGGAGGCGGTGTCGCCAGAATCTTTTTCAGCTCGTTGGTATCCAGCTGCGGATGCCGGGATGTCGCGATCCGGTCTTTATCCGACATAACATTCGTGTTCGGCTTGCGAGTTGGTTTCTGCAGATCCGGCGGCAGGGGCAGGAAAGTCACATTTTTATCCTGCATCGGATTGATGGGCACCACGAACGCGCGATGAATACCCATCGTTCTTTCGATCAGCGGCAAATTCCACAGCACAATAAACAACAGCAGGTGCCCGATGATGGAAATCCACGCGGCTTCCCGCCTGCGCGAGCGCGCCAGATCGTCTTGCAGTTGGATTAGTAAATGCGGGACTCGCGCATCCAGCTCGCGGTAAGCCGTCTCCCAGTCATCGCTGTCATACAGGCCGAGTTGCTCAGGCTGCGGTTCCGGGGACGGAGGTGGCGGAGGCACCGGATCCTTGAATGGAATTTGCGTAATCGGCATGCGCTGGATTTAGGTGCCTGTCATTTAGACACGAACTACACTGACGGCGTTGCATCTGGGCATTGCTGGAGACATGCTCTGGGCGCGCAGTGCGTTTCCGCCAAAGTTACTTCTATTCTCGCATCTTTCCCTCGATTTCGCTCCCCTAATCGGGCCGAGACTTCGGTGTGTAAACATATGTAAATGCAGGGAGAGAATTAAAATGAGGAGGATAAATGCGGGACGACAGCCACCCTGCCCCGAGCGAACTCGCATGGCTGTCCGGTGGCTGGACGTCCCCGCGCAGTTGGCGTCACTTCTTGCTGTGATTGATCTCCGCGAGCCCAACTTTGTTCCCGTGCTCACGAATACTCGCCACGATTTCGAGCGCCAAAGCCAGAGCGCGCCGCCCATCTTCCAGCGGTACAACCGGTGCAGACCGCTCCCGAACTGCCTGCAAAAATGATTTCAGCTCGGCATGCAGCGGCTCCTCGGATGCAACGGGAGGCTTGCCCACTCCGATCTGAGGATTTATGGAAGGGGTTGCCGGCGCAGCTCCATCGGACCCGACCGTGAAGACGAGTACTTCCTGACGTCCGTAATCCACGGAAACGTACTGCCGGGGCTGGAAGAACCGCAGTTTGCGAACCCGCTCGGTGGAAACCCGGCTTGCCGTGAAGTTCGCGATGCATCCTGACTCCAACTCCAGCCTTACGTTCGCGATATCCACCTTGCCTGAAAGAATCGGCAGCCCCACGGCCCGCACTTCTTTCACCGGAGACTTGGCGAACGCGAGCACGATGTCCAGATCGTGAATCATCAAATCGAGAACCACATCGACGTCGAGGGATCGCGGCGTAAACACGCTGAGCCTGTGTACTTCAAAGAACATGGGACGCGTCAGGATCGGAATCGTGGCCCGCACCGCCGGATTGAATCGCTCCAAGTGCCCGACTTGGGCAATTCTGCGATGATTCTTGGCTACTGATACCAGTTCGTCGGCATCGTCGATGGAAGTCGCCAGCGGCTTCTCGATCAGCACATCGACGCCCGAGTTCATCAACTCTCGCGCAACCGAAAGATGATGGATAGTTGGCGCAGCCACCGTAGCCGCCTGTACTTCACTATGCGTAGTCAGTAATTGCTGCACCGATCCGAACGCCTTGCATCCGAACTCGCGAGCCACCGCATCGGCGCGGGCTGTGTCGGGATCGACAACGCCGAGCAGACGAACCGCCTCGCCTTGTAACTCGAGTTCCTTGTAGACTCGGGCATGATTGCGCCCAAAAACGCCTACGCCCACAACAGCGACTGAGATCGGATTGTGCGCTGGCAGAAAGTTTCTCGCTGGGCCGGTTGCCGGAACCAAATTGTACCCGCAAAGCCAGGAAAGAGCATCTGCAGACGATGACGGTAACCCATTCTCCTCAATCTTGGGAAACTTGGAATTGTGGGCCCTAATGAGTGCAGGTGGCGCTGTTGCATTCCACCACCGAATCATAGAAAGGAAATCATCGCCCCATGAGGACGATCGCACTGCTGACCATATCCAACTTCTTTATGACCTTCGCCTGGTATGGACACCTCAAATACCGCGAAGTGCCGCTTTATAAAGTCATAGTCGTAAGTTGGATGATTGCCTTCTTCGAGTACTGTTTTCAGGTGCCTGCGAACCGCATCGGTTCCTATGAATTCAGCGCCGCGCAACTGAAGACGATCCAGGAGGTGATCACCCTGACTGTCTTCGCCGCCTTCTCTATCATCTATTTGAAGCAGCCGTTGCGTTGGAACTATCTCGTTGGTTTCGCACTTATTGTCGCGGCAGTCGCGGTCATCCTCCGTAAATGACGAGATTGGTGGACGGCTCTGTCTCGAACAGCTATAAAGAAATGCGCTACACAACGACTTCACCGCGAGATAAAAAGTGCGCTACTTTCTGCTCATGATTGCAGCTAGTCTTCTCGTACCCGGCATCCATGCTGGGGACTCCAAATCGGCGATCGAACAGGTCCTGATCACGCAGCAAGAAGCTTGGAACCGTCACGATCTCGACGCGTTCATGACAGGCTATTGGAATTCGCCTGACCTGACATTCTTCTCGGGAGCCAAAGAAACCCGCGGCTGGCAGAGCACGCTCGATCGCTATCGCGCAACCTACGCGAGCCCCGGACACGAGATGGGCAAACTGGACTTCTCCGATCTGCAAATCGAAATGCTGGGAGACAAGGGCGCTTTCGTCCGCGGCTCCTGGCATTTGACCATGCCGGACCAAAAGACACCGCACGGTAAGTTCACGCTGGTGTTGCGCAAGTTTCCGGATGGATGGAAGATCATCCACGATCACACTTCGGCTGCCGAATGAGTCTGAGCTGGTGCGATCCCCTTCAGCGGCGGAGCGCTCAGCTTCGCCCGCGCGGCGGACCAAGACGTCCGCCCCTGCACACTACTTCTTAACCCGGACTTGGACCCGCGTCCCGTCCGGAATCTTTCCCTGCACATGCACCATCCCGTTCCGCACAACGCCTTCAAACTCCTGCGAAGATAACGACGGATTCGAGGTCTGCGCTGGCGCGGCGCGCATCGTCCGCCCCATACCTTTATCCATGGCTTCATTCGCCAGCCGGTCCGCTTCTTGATTGTGTTCGCGCATGGCGTGCCCAATGGCGAACCACTCGAGGCGCGCAATCAAATCCTTGGCTTGGGCATGTAAATCCTGCAGCGTGGGATTCTTCACCTTGTAAATGCCCTTGATTTGGCGCACCAGCAGCTCCGAGTCGCTGATCACCTTCAGCGCCTTGGGCCCATGCTCGAGGGCATACTCCAAAGCCGCGATTAGGCCTTGATACTCCGCAAAATTGTTGGTTTGATGTCCGAGATACTCGCTCAGACTCCCGACCTTGCGCCCGGTTTCATCCTGGATTACGACTCCATAGCCGGAAGGACCGGGATTGCCCCGAGCGCCGCCATCGCTGTGAGCGACAAGATAGTGTCGAGGCGGATTTTCTCGCGGCTCGAAGAGGTGTTCTGAACTGCGTGAGGGGTGGGAAGGCATGTCTGAGTTTACCCTGCGGATTTTCCCCCCGGCAGCCCAACCACGCTGCAGAAATTAACGCCCTGCTGCCAGCCGAGTCGCCAATCGAGCGGGCAGCCTGGCTTCGAAGATGCGGTCCTGCGCGCTCTTAAGGTTGTAGGGGACGCGATGAAAGTGCACGACCATTGCCTCTGTATCGAACAGACCGAAGGCGGCGCGCCAGTCACCGTCGCGCGGCTGTCCCACCGATCCGGGGTTAATCAGGTATCGTGCCGAACTCTTGAGCTGCAGCGCTATCGATTCGGCCTGTCCTACGGTTTTGTATTCGGGGCGAAATCCATCTGCCGAGGAGCCGTTGGCGAAGAATCCCCCCTGCAGATGCGTGTGCCCGAAGAAGGTGAGAGGAGTGTTAAGCATAATCAGCGGCGCGAGTGCATCGCCCAGCGAGACCACATATTCGTCTTCATCGTTAGGCGAACCGTGGACAAGCTGAACCTCGGGATAATCCGGCAGGGGAACCGGCCCGTGCGGCAGAGCTCGCAGCCATTCCAGATTTTCAGCGCTGAGCGCATTACGCGTCCACAGTGCCGCGGCCGCTGCCATGGGATTGAAATCCTCCAAATCCATTCCGCCGGTGGCAGCCTTGTCGTGATTACCTCTGACGAAGGTCTTTCCAATCTCGCGCGAACGTTCTGTCACCTCATTGGGACTGGCGCCGTAACCAACGATGTCACCCAGGTTCACGATGATGTCAAAGGAAGGAGCACTGGCGAGGCACGCATCGAGGGCCTCGAGGTTGGCATGGATGTCGCTCAGCAGCAGTATGCGCAAGGAGCACCGGACAAGTTGCCGATTATAGCCCACCCGGCGCATTGATGACCGGGCAACGAGCCCAGTGCCCTGCCCCGACCTGAAGCAGCGGCGGCAAAGCGCTGGCACAATCTGCAATGCGGGAGTCACAGCGTGGTTCGAAAGCACATCCGGAAGGCAAAGCATGCAGCGCGGGAACTGTGCCAGGGATGGTTTCCAGAGGACGACCTCGATCAGTTTTCAGATCTGGGACAGCATGCAGCAGTCCGCGAGTATAAGGATGAGCCGCGGCCTGAAAAATGTCCCCCTTCGCCCCCAGTTCCACCAGGCTACCGGCGTACATGACCGCAACTCGATCGGCAACCCGAGAGACGACGGCCAGATCGTGCGAGATGAACAGCATGGCAAGGCCGAACTTCGCGCGCAACTCGGCCAGCAGATCCAGGATCTGAGCCTGGATGGTGACGTCGAGAGCAGTCGTTGGCTCATCCGCGATCAGGAGCTGCGGACGGTTCACGATGGCCATCGCAATCATGATCCTCTGCCGCATGCCTCCCGAGAGCTGGTGCGGATAGTCGCGCGCTCGCCGGACTGGTTCAGGAATCGCGACGTCGTTCATAGCATCGACTGCGCGCTGCCAGGCCTCGTTCTTCGAAATCGCATGATGAGCCAAAACCGCCTCGGCAATCTGCTCTCCTACCCGCATCACGGGATTCAGCGCAGTCATCGGCTCCTGAAAGATCATGGCTATAAGCGAGCCGCGCAACTGCCGCATAGCATTGATGTCGAGAGAGATCAAGTCACGCCCAACATTATCGGCGGAAAATGTGATCTCTCCGGTAATGCGTGCCTGTCCCGGGAGCAGCCGCATGATGGCCAGCGAAGTGACAGATTTTCCGGACCCGGATTCGCCCACAAGTCCGAGCACTTCGCCCGGAGCAATGGAGAAACTCAAGTCGCGAACGGCGGGAACAAAGTTAGAGAATGCACGGACAGCCGCCCCAGGCTGCCCGTCCGTCCTCTGGACGGGGCTTCCCTTCACGGGGAATCCAATGTTGAGATGACGCACTTCCAGCAGCGCAGGCACTGGTGCCATGTTAGCAGCAAAAACTGAGTCGTCTGGCGGCGACTGGATCGGCAGGCGACTCGTTACTGCCCCAGAATCAGCGGCAAGCCATTCTTGGGATTGCCAACCACCACGACTTTGGTGTTTGGACTTTTTGCCAACGTCTCGGTCGCTTCAATGCCTTTCCACTCGAGCAGCGAGGGCGTGATTCCCTGGGCTACGATTTGCTGAAAGTCGCGCACGCCTGCGGCCTCGATGCGCTTTCGCTGCGCCTCCTGCGTTTCCTTTTGCAGGCGGAAGTTCATGGCTAACGCTTCTTGTTCCGCCTGCTGCTTGGCCTCAATCGAAGCTTTCAGAGTGGCGGGCAGTTGAATGTCTCGGAGAAGAACATTTTCGACGGTGAGGCCGCGTTGGTTCAGAGCCTGCGTAATCTGATCGAGAATTTGCTTGCCCACCATCTCGCGTTCGCCCGTGTACAGGGCATTGGCGCTGTGTGAGGCAGTCGCTTCCCGAATCGCAGAGCGCAACGTTGGCTCTACCACCACCGTTTCGTAGTCGGCGCCTATTTTCTGAAATACTTCGGCAGCACGCTCTGGATTGAGGTGATAGATCAGCGAGGTATCCAGGCTCATCATGAGGCCTTCGCTCGAAGGCACGCTTGCAGACTCTTTGAGCGTCTGCGTTTGGACGGACAATTCGTTGTTGGTCTTGAGGGGATTGATAAAGTGAATGCCTTCACCGAGAGTCTCATTGGTGACTCTGCCAAATAGCGTGAGCACCCCGACATGCCCCGTGCCCACCCGCGTGACGGAAGCGAAAATCAGGATTACGATTATGAATGCCGCTACCGCCAGGCCGATCAGGCGCAGCAAATTGCCGCCAGAGCCTCCGGTGTCAATCACTCGCCCGCGAGCTGGATCAAATATGGTCATCGCTATTCTCCCGAGGGAAGTTTAGGGGCGGAGGCGGTGCCCCGATAAGTGTCTAGGGGGCTTCGGGCTTCAGGGTTGACGTAGGCTTTGGCAACAGGGACTGAAGCCGGAAGGCTGGAACCCGAAGCCGTGAATCTTGCCCTGCCATCGCCGCATCTCTTACAGTATTGTTATGAGCAAGATTCACATTCCAACGCCTTTACGCCAATACGTAGGCAAGCAGGCTTCCGTGGACGTGCAGGGCTCGACCGTTGGCGAGGCGATGAACGCGCTGGTAGCGCAACATCCCGAGTTGCGGAAACACCTTTACACGGAAGACGGCAAGTTGCGGGCCTTCGTAAACCTGTATCTCAACGACGAAGATATCCGCTACCTGGAGAAAGAAGCGACCGCGCTTAAAGACGGTGATAATATCTCGATCGTGCCGTCGATCGCAGGGGGCGCGGCCTAAGCGGGAACTTTGAAGTGAAACCTGCCTTCACAATGCGCTGTTGTCTCTGTTGTCCCTCCTGTCGCTAGCAGCGCGGTTCGCCCATTCCGCTTGGAATCTTGAATTACGGCACGGAGTAACACGAAGCAAAATTCAGAGGACATTATGGCTACCATTACCGAACTTCCAGTGACCTTGAGCAAAGACGAAATCCTGCGCTATTCGCGGCACTTGATCATGCCCGAAGTCGGGATGGAAGGGCAGCAGAAGCTGAAAGCCGCGCGCGTGCTGTGCATCGGCACGGGTGGATTGGGGTCACCGATGGCGTTGTACCTGGCGGCCGCCGGTGTGGGAACGCTGGGGCTCGTCGATTTCGACGTGGTGGATTACACCAATCTGCAACGGCAGATCATTCACTCCACCGCGGACGTAGGGCGCAAGAAGCTGGATTCCGCAGCTGACAAGCTGAAGGCCATTAACCCTTACCTCGATCTGCAAACGTTCGATACCAAGCTGAGCAGCGCGAATGCGCTCGAACTGTTCCGCGACTTCGACATCATTGCGGACGGCACCGATAACTTCCCGACGCGATACCTGGTTAACGACGCGTGCGTACTCACTGGAAAACCAAATGTTTACGGATCTATCTTCCGTTTTGAGGGACAGGCAAGCGTGTTCGCAACCGAAGAAGGACCGTGCTATCGCTGCTTGTATCCCGAACCGCCACCGCCGGGATTGGTTCCTTCCTGCGCTGAGGGCGGCGTGCTGGGGATTCTGCCGGGCCTGGTCGGCGTGATGCAGGCTACGGAAGTCATCAAGCTGATCCTTGGTGTAGGCGAGCCGCTCATTGGCCGCTTGCTTCTGGTGGATGCTTTGGGAATGAAGTTCCGGGAATTGAAACTGCGTAAGAATCCAGATTGCCCAGTCTGCGGCACGCATCCCACGGTTACCAAGCTGATAGACTACAACGAGTTTTGCGGCATCCGAGGAGAGGAGAAGCCCGTGGGCAGCGGAGTTCCCGAGATTCAAGTCGAAGATTTGAAGCGGCGTCTGGACGCGAAAGAAGATCTGTTCGTGCTCGATGTGCGCGAGCCGCACGAGTACCAGATCTGCAACATCGGCGGCTATCTGATTCCGCTGAATGATCTGCCGAAGCGCGTAAATGAGCTAGACTCCAGCCGCGAGATAGTCGTGCACTGCAAGATGGGCGGACGCAGCGCTAAGGCAGTGACGTTCCTGCAACAGGCAGGATTCAGTAAGGTGCACAACTTGGCGGGCGGGATCACGGCGTGGTCCGAGCGCGTGGATCCGAAGGTGCCGAAGTACTGAAGGCCTTAGTCGGTACTTAGCCGCTGTCTATGGGAGCGTGAATGTGCTCCCTTTCTCGTTGCTCTGAGGCGTTGGTGTACAACGTCACCGAGGTGACCACAGTATAAAAACATTTCAAAATTGGGAGCGCCGAGGAAAAATGAGCAGCGGCAAATCGCGCGTTCCATGTGATTCTAATCCTTGCGTTTTCCCCCAAAATTCGGATAATAACGGCGTTCCTTCCCCCCGGGAGGCTACCGAATGTTCCTTACTCTCCGCACGGTGCGCGGCGTGGGACGCGTGTCATCGATTAGTCCTTTACAGGTTTTCTCAGCCATGCCTGTTGGCGATCGCCGGTGTAACTACCGATCGTGGTCAAAGCGGTGTGCCGGTTGCCAACTCCGATCCGATCTATCAGGCCTTGCGAAATGTTGCCGTTAGCGGCGAATCCGTGACCGTCAGCAATGTTGCGCTCAGGAGGGATGCAGGGACCTTCCATCTTCGCTCGGGCACCGTCTGCTTTGTCACGCCCGTGAACGGAAGGGTCACGGGTGCTGTGTTTTCAGGGGATGGGAATTTCGTCCTCGAGCCGCAGATTGTCAGTGAACAAAATTCATTGAAGCTGCTGACCAAAGAGAACGAATTCAGCGAAACCTTTGATCACATGGTGCTCCGCTTTACCGATTCCACTTACGAGGAGGTCAAGAAGTCAGGTACCTCGGCGACTGGTAATTGCGATTCCGGAGGCCTCAAAGACACGCAGCACACAACCCGCTACAAGCTGAAGGACAATCTTGAGATTCGGATTCTCGAAGATATTCTGAGTCCCGCACCAGGCGGATTATTTGTGGCTTTCATTCACGGCAAGCGCTACAACGGACAGGAACTCTACGAAATCGATCCGCACGAAGGAAGGGATCAGGTTGAGTTCATGACCTACGACGAAAACAAGTTCGGTGAACGGGCCTCATTTCCCATGTCGGGGGAGCGCAAAGCGGGCACGATCGGGCATCCCATTCGAATTGACCACCAGCAACTCGACACAACCCTGGAAAAGAACGCCAATTTGATTGGAAAGGCCAGGACTGAATTCACGGCGCAGCTTGAGGGATTGCGCGTGGTTCCGTTCAATTTGTTTCGTACTTTGCGGGTCCGGAGCGTAAAGAGCAGCGATGGCCTGCCGTTGTCATTCATTCAGGAAGACAAGAACGACGACGCGGATTTCGCGGTAATTCTTCCCCAGTCCCTTGCGGCTGGCGAGCATTTCACCGTCATTACCGAGTACGAGGGGAAGGAAGCAGTTACGAACGAGGGCGGCGGAAATTATTATCCGGTCGCCCGGATGAATTGGTATCCCAACAACCCCGGCGGTAGCCTCGGAGAGTACTCCACGTATGACATGACATTTCGGATTCCCAAGGGAATGCAAATTGCGGCGACCGGAGTTCGTGTGAGCGAGAGCAATGAGAATGGACAGAACGTGTCGGTGTGGAAGAGTGAGTCGCCTCAGACCGTAGCGGGGTTCAGTTTCGGACGGTTCAAAAAGGAACAGGGCAAGATTGATAAACCGCCATATCAATTGGAATCATTCGCCAACGAGGACCCCCCAAGCTGGGTGCGGGGTCTCCAACATGCCGCTAGTGGAGATGATCTCCCGAGCCAGGGATCGCACGTTTCAGGTATGACCTTGGGCACCATGAGTACGGTCGGCCTTAACAAAAAGGCGCTGGGCGAAGGTGAACTGGCGGTGCAGGTATACACGAGTTACTTCGGTCCGTCGCTGTTCACGCATCTCCAATTGACACAGCAAACGGCCTGCAACTTTGGCCAGTCATGGCCGGGACTCGTCTGGATTCCGATTTGCTATTACTTCGATGACACTGTGCGACACCAACTCGGAATGGATTGGGGAGACCGCGGATACTGGAAGGTGGTTACCCCGCACGAAGTAGCTCACCAGTGGTGGGGCCACACCGTAGGTTTCAGTTCCGCCCGGGATCAGTGGATGAGCGAAGGATTTGCCGATATGTCTGCGTCCTTGTACCTGACGCTCATCGAGAACAATCCTAAGAAGTTCATCGCCTTTTGGAATGACGAGCGTGAGTTGCTTCTGGAACGGAATGCCCAAGGTTTTCGGGCCATTGATGCGGGGCCGCTTACCAGGGGATATCGCGCGAGCAATTCCCGCACGGGGTTCGACATTACCCGGCGGCTCATCTACCCCAAGGGTGCTTACGTCCTGCACATGGTTCGAATGATGATGCACGACAGTCACACGGGCGATCAGCAGTTCAAAGAAACAATGCAGGACTTCGTAAAGACATACGCCGGCAAAGCCGCAACTACCGAGGACTTCAAGGCCGTGCTCGAGAAGCACATGACCGCTGAAATGGACCTGGATGGAAATCACAAGCTAGACTGGTTCTTCAACGAGTATGTGTATGGTACGCAGTTGCCCGCTTACAAACTCGATGCCACGTTCGAGGCGGGAGCAGGTGGAGAAGTTGTGCTGAGCCTGAAGATGAGTCAAGCAAACGTGGATGAGCACTTTCGCATGCTAGTGCCCGTCTATCTTGAGCTTCTGGATGGGAAGATCGTGTTTCTGGGACGAGCGCGTATGACCGGAAACGCGAACGTTGAACAAAAGGTACCCCTGAAAGGCCTCAAGGAAAAGCCTAAGCGAGCTATGTTGAATTACTACGATGATGTATTGGCTTCACCGAACTGAAGTCATCCACAAGTCCAAAGGGGAGCGCCGTGCGCTCCCCTTACCTTTCCGAGCGAAGATAGCTACTTGCTCGAGCCTGCCTGCATTTCGTCGCTGGATTCGCCGATCTGCAGCGCATACCTCTTGCCTTGGAAGCGAGCGCCGGCCAGAGTGCGTTTGCCATTATCGCCATTGTTCAGAATGGCCGCGTTGCTGGGTGCGGGGGCGCTCAGATCGACCACCTTTGCCGGCACTTTCGCTAGTACGTTCTTGCCTTGCGAGATCGTGAGTTGCACATCGGAGCCCGTGCCTTCCCACTCCAGCTTGTAATCGCCCGCCTTTAGGTTGGTTCCATTGATGGTTGCGGGACTCAGCAAGGTCATCTGTCCCTTGCTTGCGGCAAACGCGCTGGAGGCCACGAGCAGGGCCAGCCCCATGATCAGACCCTTCGAAACGGTCGCGAACTTCATAGCTGCTCCTTTTTCTTTCCCGAATTGTCGGGATCGGTTTGGGGCGGCCCGGTTCGCAAATCATGGGAGAAAACACTTTGTCTTTCCCCAGGAATCGCCTACAATGCTTGCCGCTGGGGTTAAGCGCACAAGCTCTCAAGCTTGCGCTTTCGCTATGGGGGTTCCCTCACCTGGGCCGCCAAACCGAGCGTGAGAGAATCCCCAAACCCCGCTAGTAATTTCCTTAGACCAAAGTCACCTCTGCTTCGGCCCTTTGCCCACTTTGCAATGCGCTTGTTCCGCGCAGCAAGTTCCTTTGCGATTCAGTACGGTTGGACGAATTAGTCTCACGCGCGGTAGCAAGAAATCCAAATCAATCTTTCTGAAGGAAGTACACAGATGTTTTGTTGGGCCTGACTAGTGTTGTGTCCCATAAATAACTAGAATAAATAGCAACGTTGGGATAAGCTTTCGTGCATGGTCACAGGACGCCCCAAGCCTGCGCTGATCCTGACTATCGACGAGCATACCCAGCTTCGTAGCTTAGCTGGCTCCCG
>JBKOUZ010000110.1:0-40236 GCA_046723715.1 Acidobacteriota bacterium
ACACTGTGGCGAAGCTTTACGCGAAGATGGGCTTCTCAGATCGCTCGCTGGAGTATCTGAGGAAGGCCATGGAAGAAGGCTACAAGGACCTGAACAATGTGTACAAGGACGCGGAGTTTGCGGAACTGAGGAAAGATAAACGGTTTACGGAATTAATGGCTTCGAAGACGCCGGCGCTCCCTGATTAAACGCGTTTGGACTTCTAAAAACGGACTCGGGTCTACACCAAGCCATCCCCTGGCTTCGACGCGGCGAAACGAACGGCAATGCGGAAATTGATGCTTGTTTGGATAGCGGTAACAGTGGGCTGCGAGTTCGCAGCGGCCAGTCCACAGAAGGACGTTGTGGCCCAGTTCTATGAGCTTCGTGAGAAGACATTAGATTAGCGTTGCACAAAATTGGACGTCGATAAACTTATTTCCCTTTTAACCGACGATGTGACTTACGAGCACCCAATGGCATCGGTAGTCATGACGAAGGCTCAGGCACGGCACGGAATGCTAACTCACCTGCGTGAAGGAGAGAACGCACGATACACGTTGCGGCGTGCGCGTTTTGTAGACAATTTTGCGGTGGTCGAATTGATTCTGGAATACACGGTGGCGGGAAAGAAGATTAGCCGCGCAGGTATTGCCGTCTTTGAGTTTAGCGGAGACAAGATTTCTCGCGTCACTGAATACTGATTGGTGTGGCGATAATCGCGGCTATCCAGCCATTTGACAACGAGGACGGTCAGAAACCCACGTTACGACGGCTAGGGCTCGGATCCGTTTGCGGAACGGGAAACGGGTTCCTGGTCCTGATTCCCAGACAAAGTTCGCGTCGGCTCGACCTCAACAGTGTCGCCTGTGTGGAGCTTCACTTCTCCGCCCTTTTGAAAAATCAACATTGCGGCAGCTGCCGCCATTGCCACATAACGGGCTTTTGTGGACCCGATAGCGCCATCTACAGCATCATCGGCGATCTTCGCTGCTGCAAGCGAGCCACCGAGCTTCAGCAATCGCATCTTATTGCCGCCTCGAAATACGCCTTCGGAATTTCGCGTAACCGGTATGATCGGCTCGTCGAATACCAGCCTCATGGACCCGCGCCGCAGTAAGAATCGCGCAGGGTGCGTAAGCAGATGTCCGTGATAGACCTTCCCAGCGGCATCCTTGGCGGTGAAGAGAGTACCGCTGCTCAGTCTTGAGCTAAGGTCTTGTTGAAGGGTCAATGTCAGCTTCTGTGCGTGACCGAGCCCACATACGCCGATGACACACGCCAGGAGAAATGCACTCCATTTCATGGTTGCTAAAATACCATCCTGCTGGCTGAATTGACGAAACCACGCGAGATGAGAACCAGAAGTGGGTTCTGGATGGAGCCGAATACAACTTGAGGAAACAAAGTTGGCACCACCCAAAGCCCAGATGCACGATTCCGAAGCACGCGGCGGCGCCCCGCATTCGCCGCAGAGCATGCGCGGACTCTACATTTCCGACGCGCTCGTCGCGTTCTGGCTAGGTCATTTCTCACCTTCTTGTTTTCCACTCGTCCAAATCTCGGGAGGCGAATCCATGCAGAGGAAGCACGTGTCACTGATGCTGTTGCTGGGTTGCGGGAGTTTGTTTGGGCAAGATGAAGCGATGTTTCGTGGCAATCCGCTGCATACCGGGGTTTATGACGGTTCGGCAGGTGCGAAGCTCACCGCGGTGAAGTGGAAGTTTCATACGGGCGGCATGGTCATCGGGTCGCCCACTGTTGCGGGTGGGTTGTTGTACGCGGGAAGCACGGACGGGAATCTGTATGCGCTCGATGCGGAATTGGGGACATTGAAATGGAAGTTTGACGCTAAAAGCAGGGTGCCATCGACTCCGGCCATCACAGCAGGAACGGTTTACTTCACGGCGTATGACGGCAATCTGTATGCACTGGATGCCGCCAAGGGCACCCTCAAATGGAAGTTTAAGACTGAGGGAGAGCGAAGGTTCGCGGGCAAGCATCTGCATGGAACGCAGCCAGTAGCGGAAACCATGCCTGATCCGTTCGATTGTTATCTGTCATCCCCCGTGGTGTGGAATGGAGCGGTGTACTTCGGCAGCGGCGATGGCAATATCTATGCCGTGGATGCGGCCTCGGGAGCAATGAAGTGGAAAGTCCAGACGGGAGACGTCGTCCACGCATCGCCTGCGATTTCTGGTGGAACTCTTTATGTGGGCAGTTGGGACAGTTTCTTCTACGCTGTCGATGCCGCAAATGGTCAAGTGAAGTGGCGGTTCAAAACTGGAGAGGACCACGAAATCTACAATCAGGTCGGAATTCAATCTTCGGCCGCCGTGGTGGATGGGATGGTGTATTTCGGCTGCCGTGATTCTCATCTGTATGCCTTGGACGCTGCCAGCGGAGAGAAACGCTGGGCATTCGATGCCAAGGGATCGTGGGTAGTGGGATCTCCGGCCGTCCGTGACGGCAAAGTATATTTTCCAACTTCGGATTCAAGCCTGTTGTATGAGGTGGAGGCAAAGACGGGAAAGGTGCTCAGATCATTGGGGTTTAATCGTTGGTATCTGTATTCCTCGCCGGCGCTCGCAGGGGGCTTCTTGTTTATCGGATCGACCCGGGGGAAGTTGTTCGAAGTCGGGCTAACCGATATGAAGCCGGTGTGGGAATACGAGACCGACTCCGCAAAGCAGCACTCGGCGGAGTACATGAAAGCCGATGGAACGCCGAACGGCGAGGCTCTGTTTCGCTCTGACTTTTACGATGATATGGTCAGCGGGGTTGAGCGGACGATGAGCATGGGCTCCATCTTGTCATCCCCGGTGGTTGTTGGGAGAGTGGTATATGTTGGCAGCGCCGACGGAATCGTTTATGCGCTGAACTAGAAAGCTGCGAAAAGACGATGGTAGTAAAGTAAAGCATTAGCCGTTCTGCACAGATTAATTTGCAATTTACAAACCTTTACAAAATTTTACGGTACAGTTTGCAGATCCGGTGTTTAATTTCCTTACATACTCCTGAAAACAACAGGGTGAGTAAGGAGAAACGGTAGCCCACCGGATGCTGACCCGAGCACGCCCCAAGCAAGTGTCCGGTGGGTTTTTTAGCTAGTAGCTGCTAGCTATTGGGTTCCAGCCAGAATCAAACCACGACAGCAAAGGACGCCAATGGCGTCAGCAGAAATCTTCAGTTCGATTATCTGTGCCACCCTGATTCCTGGGTGTCTCGGTCTACTGGACAGTTGGGCTGCGCTCGCCGAGATAGGCGTCCAACACCTTTTTCCATTTTCCCTGGGCTTTCAGGATGAACTCTACGGCATCGCGGAGGGCGCCGTCGCCTCCCGCATGGGGTGTCACGTAATGGGCCTCTTTCTTCACTTCGGCGCGAGCATTTTTCACCGCGATGGCCAAGCCGCCGGCGCGCATAGCGGGAAGATCGATGACGTCGTCACCGACAAAGGCCGCTTCCTCCAGCCGGATTCCCGCCTGCTTGACGATTTTTTCGAAGGCAGTCTGCTTATCCTGAATACCCTGAAGGACATATTCCAGTTTAAGGTCGCGGGCGCGGAGCGCAACAGTCTCAGAGACGCGCTTGGTGATCAGTCCAGTTTCAATGCCGGCCAGACGCGCTAAAGAGATCGACGCACCGTCGTGGGCGTGGAAACCTTTGGCCTCAATGAGGGAGTGAGTGCGGGAGCCGAATCCTCCTGCACCGCCGTGCTTGGCGGATTTTTCGAGAACACTTTGCTCTGTGCCAGCGGGAGCGGGGAAGATGAAGAGTTTGCCATCGGTGAGGACGCCGTCCACGTCGAACAGAAGCAGTTTGATTTTACGGGCGCGAGCCTGAGCGGAGAGTCTGGGCATGAAAGCAAAATTCTAGCAGCTGCAGCTGCACAAACCGCGCTTCGTCTGAGTTCTTAGCCAAACAAAAGGGCAGGGCATCAAAATAGATAACCTCGGGCCTGGCAGAACTCGGCCTATGATCCGAAAGGGGAGCACTTGACATCGCAAGATGGTAGCAGTCAACCCATGCTTACCTAAAAAGCTCTGAAGGATTGCAATGAAGACGATCAGAAAAATCGCAATCACAGCAGGGACGGTCGCGGCACTGTCCCTCTTGGGCTTGAGTGCCTATTTAGCCGTTGACAGCCTGGTGCGCATGCAAAAAAATGCAGGACTCACCCGCGAAAGCTCCCTGATTCATTCGGGTATATCGAATGTTCAGAGGGATCTTACGGACATGGAGACGGGTCAGCGCGGATACCTGCTCACGGCCAACGACTCGTACCTGCAGCCGTACGCGGACGCGAAAGCCCGGATTGCGGGCGATTTAGCCGATCTCCGGCGAGGGTTGAGCCTCAGAACGGAGCAGCAGCGTTCCCTGGAGTTACAGGTGGAGTCTCTGGCTGCCTCGAAACAAGCCGAGATGGAACGTTCCATCAATCTGCGACAACGGGGATTTCGTCGCCGCGCGTTCCGACTGGTGGATTCTAACGAAGGCATGGAATACATGGAAAAGGCTCGCAACCTGCTCGCGTCGCTATCCAAGTCGGAGAGCACAAACTCCATGAGCCTCGAGAGGGAGCGGAACGGGATCCTGAAGAAGGCTTTAGGGGAGATCGTTATCGCCAATTTTGGCCTGTTCATGTTGGCAGGGTGCCTGTTAGCTCTCATGCGGGATCAGCGGCAAAGGCTTGAGCGCGATGCTGCCCAGAGTAGAGAAGAACTAGCCTTGCGCGATTTGCAACTGGCACGACTGACATCGGTGCTGTCCAACCAGGCGCGCTCCAAGACTTCCGCCATCGAGGCGAATGCCCGGGTGCTGTTGCAAAACTACGGAGGATTTTTACCGCGGCAGGGGCAGGAATGTGCGGAACAGATCAAGGAAGCATCGGTGCAGATGGAGCGGCTCCGACAAGACTTAGTGGGCTGCGGGGATATCGAAGAGGAAGAGGAAAAAGAGAAAACCTTACACGCCGTCGCATGAAACTCGTATAGCGCGTGGAGGCGTAGAGTGCTGCAATCCTCCGTAACCATCCAACGAGCCCGCTCCGAACTCTGAAGGCAGGTTGGGTTTATGGAGGGGCGGACGCCACGTCCGCCCTACAGCGCCAAACGCGACGCATACGTCTGATCTCTGACGCAGGGATGATTCGATCGCGCTTGGCGCCACCCGGGACCTCAAGGCAGAGATAGCTGTGAACTCTGAGGAGCACCATGCCCTTCATTCCTACGGTTCATCACAGCCATCTTGTGCCAGAACCGCAAGTTTCGTCACGCCAAAAAGCAAGGGATGCACTCTGTCGGCTTGTGAGGCGAATATTTTGCGAAAGTCGAATTTCGGGACTAAAATATTCGGATGCAGTCCCTTCCGTCCTCGCTGGCCTGGGCTCACCCTCTAGTGGCCGAGTGGTTCGTGTCGCGGTTCGGCACCGCGACGGAGCCGCAGGAGCAGGGCTGGCCTCATATTCTTGCGGGCCGAACTACCCTGATCTCTGCCCCGACAGGATCAGGCAAGACTCTGGCTGCATTTCTGGCTTGCATTGACCGGTTGGTCCGCAAAGCATTGTCTGGCGAGCTTTCGGATCGGACTGAGGTTCTCTATGTTTCCCCGCTGAAAGCGCTGGGAAACGATATCCAAAAAAACCTGGAAACTCCGCTGGGGGAGGTTCTCGCTTTGGCGGGCGAACGCGGTCTGCTGATGCCTGAAATTCGGACAGCGGTGCGTACGGGCGACACGCTGATGCACGAGCGGCGGGCGATGCTGAAACGGCCTCCACATATTTTGGTGACTACGCCGGAGTCTCTGTACATTTTGCTGACCGCCGATAAGAGCCGGGCAATTCTGCGAACCGTGGAGACGGTCATCGTTGACGAGATCCATGCCGTGGCCGACGACAAACGAGGAGCGCATCTGGCGCTGTCTCTCGAGAGACTGGAGGCGCTGACTTATAGGCCTCCGGTACGGATCGGACTTTCGGCGACCCAGAAACCGATTGAGGAAGTGGCGCACTTTTTAACCGGGACTGGGCGACGCGATCCAGTGATCGTCAATGTGGGTCACAAGCGCAAATTGGATTTGGGAGTTGAAGTTCCCCCCCTGCCGCTGGGTCCGGTCGCTTCCAACGAGATGTGGGACTCGATTTACGACCGACTGGTGGAACTGGTCCGGCAACATCGATCGACCCTGGTGTTCGTGAATACACGGCGCATGGCGGAGCGGTTGGCCCATCACTTGGGAGAGCGGATCGGAGAAGAGAATGTCGCGGCGCACCACGGGAGTTTGTCGCGCAAGCTGAGGCTGGCAGCGGAGAGAAAGCTGAAAGAAGGCCAGGTGCGGGTGCTGGTCGCGACGGCATCGCTGGAGTTGGGAATTGATATTGGCTTCGTCGACCTGGCGGTCCAGATCAATTCTCCACGAGCCATTGCGGTGGCGTTGCAGCGAGTGGGCCGATCAGGACACTGGCGCGGCGCAGTGCCCAAAGGGCGCTTCTTCGCAACCACACGGGATGACTTGCTGGAATGCGCTGCCCTGGTGCGGGCGATCAAAATGGGAGATCTGGATAGGCTCATGATTCCGGAGGCTCCGCTGGATGTATTGGCGCAGCAGATTGTAGCGACGTGTGCGGCTGCGGGGCCAGGCTCGCAGAATCAGCACGGGATGGACGAGGGAGGACGAAACGATTCCGAGACAAGCGGCGAGGACGCCGGCGGTACGGGGCAAGGCGATGCTTGCGATGAGGATGCGCTGTTCGCCTTGGCTCGGCGCGCCTATCCGTATCGCAACCTGGAGCGCAAAACCTTCGATTCCATTCTCGAGATGCTTGCTGAGGGCATTACGGCACGCCGGGGACGGTACGGGGCCTACCTGCATCGCGATCGGGTGAACAACAAATTGCGGGCGCGTCGGGGGGCGCGTCTGGCTGCCATCACCAGCGGCGGGGCGATTCCCGACAATTCCCTGTACACAGTCGTTGCGGAGCCGGATCAGGTGGTGGTGGGGACGGTGGATGAAGATTTCGCCGTCGAGAGCAATCGCGGCGACATCATGCTGCTGGGCAATACTTCGTGGATGATCCACCGCATTGAAACCAATAACGGACGCATGCTGGTGCAGGATGCTCACGGAGCTCCGCCGAGTGTGCCGTTCTGGCGCGGGGAGGCTCCGGCGCGTACGCAGGAGTTGTCACTCCATGTGGGCGAGTTGCGGCAGAACATCAGCGAGATGGTGCCGCATACGTCGCCCGTAGGATTTTCCGCGACTCAGCCCGAGGTCGCCACTTGCGTTTCACGGCTCAAAGAAGAATGTGGGCTGGACGATTCGGGTGCGGAGCAGACGATCGAATACATCCTGCAAGGGCGGGCAGTGCTTGGCGCGGTGCCGACTCAGACCACGATCATTGCAGAGAGATTTTTTGATGAGGGCGGTGGGATGCAGTTGGTGATCCATGCGCCTTTTGGGGGACGGATCAACAAGGCGTGGGGCCTGTCGCTACGAAAGCGATTTTGCCGAGGTTTTAATTTTGAGTTGCAGGCTGCTGCGACGGATAACGGATTGAACATTGCTTTGGCAGAGCAGCATAGTTTTCCCCTGGCAGATGTTTTTCATTTTCTACAGGCCGATTCGGTGCAGCCGATTCTCGAGCAGGCTGCCTTGGATTCTCCGATCTTCGGAACGCGCTGGCGCTGGGATGCAAACCGGGCGTTGGCGCTACTGCGCTTTCAGAATGGAAAGAAGGTGCCACCGCAGATTCAGAGGATGCGGTCCGATGATTTGCTGGCTTCGGTATTCCCGGATGCGGCAGCTTGTTTTGAGAATATCCAAGGAGAGCGGAAGATCCCGGATCATCCGCTGGTCGGCGAGGTGATGAAGGATGTGCTCACTGAGGCGATGGATATCGAAGGGCTGAAGGATTTGCTGCGCGGGATCGCGGCCGGATCGATTCGGGTGCTGGCCGTGGATACTCCGGTGCCGTCGCAGTTTTCACATGAGATTTTGAATGCGAATCCGTATGCCTATTTGGATGACGCGCCTCTCGAGGAGCGGCGGGCTCGGGCTGTCGAGATGCGGCGGGTGCTGCCGGAATCTGTGCTGGAGGAAGTTGGGGGACTCGATCCAGGCGCCATTGCGCAGGTAAGGGGTGAGGCTTGGCCGGATGTGCGCGATGCGGATGAGTTGCATGACGTGCTGCACACGCTGCTGGCGGTGCCGGATTCCGTGTGGGGACAGGAGCCCTCGGGTATCAGGCTAAGCGAGTCTCGGCTGGAGAGTGGTGACGTAGCACGGTTTGTGAGCCCCAGCCCAAGCATTTCAGCTTCGCCGAATCGGACTGCCGAGGGCCGCTGGTCCCACATGAGCAGTGCAGATTGGAACAGCTACTTCCGAAGATTGAAAGACGAGGGGCGGGCGACCGTCGTTTCCATCGATCATCGGCGCTACTGGGTCGCGGCTGAGAAGGCTCGGAGTTTTGCGGCAGTATTTCCTAAAGCTGAGTTTGAGCAAAAATTGGCTGACGTCGAAACAGGCGAAATCTCCCGCGATGATGCTTTGCTGTCTTTGGTGACTGGATGGATGTCGCATATTGGACCTATTTCCGCATCGCAGCTTGGGCATTTGCTGGGATTGCCGTCTTCCGATATCGAAAAGGCTTTGCTGCGAATGGAAGCTTCTGGAACTGTTCTGCGCGGGAAATTCACCCCCGACGACGGTCACAGGGGCGTCATGATCGAGCTGCACTCGACCGGACAGCCGGGGGCGGCTGTCCATAAAAAGCCAGAAGAACGGGAGACGGAGTGGTGTGAGCGGAGGTTGCTGGCGCGAATTCATCGTCTGACTGTGGGGATGTTGCGGAAGCAGATTGAGCCGGTCACGGCTGCACAGTTTATGCGCTGGCTCATGCGCTGGCAGCATGTGGCCCCGGGTTCGCAGGTTTCGGGCGAGCGCGGGGTCCTGGAGGTTCTGCAGCAGCTGCAGGGGTTCGAAATTCCGGCGAATGCATGGGAGCGGCAAGTTTTGGCGCGCCGTGTTTCGGATTACGATCCGAAGTGGTTGGACCAGCTTTGCCTCACTGGAGCGGTTGGTTGGGGGAGATTGTCACCGCATCCGGCGACTCTCGATACCGCAGCACAGGAGCCCTCAAACGGAGCCCGGCAGCGGCGGGTGATTCCCACGAGTGTGGCGCCGATTACTTTTTTTGTTCGTGAAGAAGCAGATTGGATGGCCCTGTCCCGAAATCCCCACTTCTCCCAAAATCAGGGAGAAAGAGGGCATTCTGGGAGTTTCGCTCCAGAAGAGGTTCACAGCGGACTGAGTCATGGGGCTCGATTGGTGCTCGAGTTTCTTAAGCAACGGGGGGCTTCGTTCTTTGCCGATATTGTGCGTGGAACTGGCAAATTGAAGGCTGAGATCGAGACTGCGCTTTGGGAACTGGTTGCCGCCGGGGTGGTCACCGCGGACGGGTTCGACAATTTGCGTTCCTTGATTGATCCCAAGCGGAGAGCGGGGCAGGGAGCAGGCAAGATGATTCGACCTCGGCACAGCACCGGACGCTGGGCTTTGCTGCATGCAGACGTTGCGGCAGAACGGCCACGCGCCGTGGAAGCGGCTTGCTGGATGCTGCTGCGGCGCTATGGAATTGTGATCCGGGACTTGCTGACGCGGGAAGCGAACTTGCCTCCATGGCGGGAGTTGTTGATGGCCTTCCGGAGGTTGGAGGATCGGGGAGAGATTCGGGGAGGACGGTTTGTGGATGGATTCCTGGGCGAGCAGTTCGCTCTGCCAATTGCCGTAGAGTCTGTACGGGCCATGCGGAGTTTGCCTTTGAGCAGCGAATTAATGAGTGTGTCTGCGGCGGATCCGCTAAACCTGGTTGGAATCCTGGTTCCCGGAGAAAGGGTTCCGGCAATTTCCGGCAAAACGGTTACTTATCGCGACGGAGTGGCGGTAAGCCCTGAGGCGGTAGTGGCAGCAGCTAATGAAGTCGCGGCAGGGTGAGTCCGAAGGGGAGATAGTTCCCGCAGCATTTCACGCCTCTACACGCCGAGGACGCTATAGCCAACTCGAGAAGCGCCAAAAGGACTGACTAAACTCCAAGCGGGACGCGGCGGGAAAAAGAAGGTCGGAAGCTCGATGAGGGGGTCCCCCGAGCTTCCGACCTGGCGAAGTTGGCCAGAACTGCTTGAAAGCGCTTCCCCCATCGCTTTGCCAACGACGCTCGAGTTTTGTAAGAGCATTCCGAATTCCAATTTGCGGTAGAGGTCAACGATCGGCCGCGCCATCCCTGCAAGTTAATTGTTGCCTATGATTTAGGGCTCCAGGAAGCGACTGGAGCAGAGCAGTCCTAAGAATGCACGGAGGTGAAAGGCTATCTGATCGGATAGCGGGCCTATCCGTTCGGATATCGAAAATGATTGGAGCGGTGTCATGCATTTTGGCCCGCGCTGTGATAAGAAAGTCAGCACAGTTTGGGAGATCGCCGATTGCGGCCCAGAATCGTCGTAACTGCAGGACCTGCCAAAGATGCCACGATTGCCTTGACCCAGGTGGAGGCTACGGTCGGCCGCGATCCAAACAATATTGTGGCCATCTCGGATCCCTCAGTTTCACGAAAGCACTGCCTCTTGCGACGGGAAGAGGATGGTCGCTTCCAGATTAAAGATTTGGATAGCCGGAACGGCACCGTGGTGAACGGAATCGCCGTGAAGGAACAGTGGCTGCGTCATGGCGACGAGGTCGCCACGGGCGACTCAGTTTTTGTGTTTCTCGTCGAGGAAGACGAGCGAGCGCTTCCGGCCAGCCGCGTGGAGTTTGATGACCTCAAGCCCACCGCGGAAACGAGGGTCATCAATCCGAAGGAAGTTCTGTATTTGCAGCCGGACCGTTTGCTGCGGGAACTGCCCTCGACTTCTCCAGTGGCGCGGAATCTGAACGCGCTGCTCAAGATCAGCCGCGTCGTGCACGCGATTCGAGATCTTGATGAACTGCAGGCGCAACTGTTGGACCTGATTTTCGAGGTCGTGCCGGCGGGACGGGGCGCAATTCTACTGGGCGAAGGGAGCTCGGAGTTCAATTCGCTGTACGCACGGACGAAGCAGCCGGGACAGCATCAGTTGGTGCGGGTAAGCCGAACCATCGCGTGTCATGTGATGAAAGAGAACGTGGCCATTCTGGGAGTCGATGTCGCCGCTAGCGAGGCGCTACGGGATGTTCAGAGCTTGGCGGTGTCAGAGGTGCGATCGCTGGTGTGTGTACCGCTGAGCGTTTTTGATCGCGTGATCGGGTGCATTTATCTGGATAGCACAACAACGGCCAACCGGTTCCATGAAGATCATTTGCAGCTGATGGCGGCGGTGGCCGGCATCTCAGCAGTGGCGCTGGATAATGCGCGACGCGCGCAATGGCTGGAGCAAGAGAATCAGCGACTTACCACCGAGATCAGGCAGGAGCAAAATCTTGTCGGCGA
The DNA here is from genome assembly GCA_046723715.1 of Acidobacteriota bacterium. Lineage (GTDB taxonomy): Bacteria > Acidobacteriota > Terriglobia > Terriglobales > Acidobacteriaceae > Sulfotelmatobacter. The sequence continues at coordinate 11,441 of JBKOUZ010000110.1, forward strand.
GGGCGTCCGCATGAAGGAGATTTTCCAGTTCCTGGCGCGAGTGGGCCCGACAGACTCGACCGTGCTGATTGAAGGAGAGAGCGGAACGGGCAAGGAGTTGGCGGCGCGCGCGCTGCATCGGCACAGTCATCGCAGCAGCAAGGCCTTCGTGGCGATTAACTGCGCGGCCATCCCGGAGACGCTGCTAGAGACGGAGTTGTTTGGCTACGAACGCGGCGCATTCACCGGAGCGGCCGCCCAGAAGAAAGGAAAACTCGAGGTAGCCGATGGAGGCGTAGTGTTCCTGGATGAGATTGGAGAACTGGCTCCAACCTTGCAGGTGAAGTTGTTGCGCGTGCTGCAGGAGCGGGAGTTCGAGCGCGTCGGCGGTACGCATCCCATTAAGCTCGATGTGCGGTTGATTGCGGCGACGAATCGCGACTTGCAGGAAGCAGTTCGCAAGGGCGAATTTCGGCAGGATTTGTACTATCGGCTGGCGGTAGTGAAGCTTACGATGCCCCCGTTGCGAGAGCGGCGGGAAGATATCCCGATGCTGACAAGGCACTTTGTCCAGAAGAACGCGAAACGCTGCAAGGTCAAGCCAAAGGCCTTATCGCGAGAGGCGATGGCTGCGCTGGTCAACTATGAGTGGCCCGGAAATGTGAGGGAGTTGGAAAATGCAGTCGAGCGGGCGCTGGTCATGGGATCTTCGGAGATGATTCTGCTGGAGGATTTGCCGGAGTCCTTGCTGGAGCAGGAAGCGCCAGCGGAAATACATGAGGGGCGCTATCACGCGAGCGTCAAGGAATTGAAGAAGCAGTTGATCGTAAATGCGGTGGAGCAGACGCGGGGCAATTACGTGGACGCGGCGGCGATACTGGGAGTGCATTCCAACTATCTGCACCGTTTGATTAAGAATTTGGGTCTGAAGGATGAGCTAAACCGGGTGGTGCGTGGGGCAGGCAAGATGTCGGGAGGGGCGGCCTGAATTGCTCTTGGATAATCTATCTGGCGGGGCACGGGGCGCACGCGCGAAGGTCAGGGCAGAGACATTTGTAGGAGGCGGGCTGGATCGAGGTAAATGCCTTGCCAGCGCACCCGGACATCGAGGTGTGGGCCAGTCGCCCGGCCCGTTCCTCCGCTCAATCCAAGCTCCTGGCCGCGTTTCACGATATCCCCTTCCTTCACCTTAAGCTCCGAGAGATGAAGGTACAGAGTGTAAAGTCCCTGTCCGTGATCGATCACGACAAAATTTCCCTCGTAGTACAGGAAGCGAGCCAAGAGCACGGTGCCGTCATTCATGGCCTTCACTGGAGTGCCCGTGTGAACCCGGTAATCGAGACCATAGTGCGGACGTTGGGCTACACCGTTGAAAATGCGTTGAGATCCGTAGACGTCTGAGGTTTCTGCCTGGACGGGCGGCAGGAATTTGCCATCCCATTCGCGCTCCGGCGTGGTGTTGCTAAAGTGTTCTTCCTTGACTTTATTAGCGTCCGCAATTTGCTTCACCTGTTCGGGATCGGGCTCGGTGAACTTCTTCTCAACTGACAGCTGAACCCTGATTTTCGGATATTGAGCGCGGGCGACTGTGAAGCTGCGCTTGAAGCTGACAGAAGACTTCGCGGTGTTCTCGCCGGATAGTTCGAGCGTGTACTTGCCAGGAGGAGTGTCGAAGCTGACGCCCGCCAATGCGAACCATGTTTTTGTGGAAGGCTGATAGCTGAATGTGAGTTCGTGGCCAAGCCAGCTGCCGCTCAGGGCATCAAGCTTCGCCGGGGCCTGCACTTTGAACAGGACGGGTGCGCCGTTCAGCAGAGTCGTGGGCTCGGAGCGAACACTCCAGGTCGCTGCAGAAGAGGGCAACCCCAGAAGGGCCAGGAGTGACAAGAAGAGTAGAGAGCATCGAAGGAGCCGCGGAGCGTCGCTCCACCGCAAGGCCGAGGGCGGCTGTCCCCCCAGGAGTGCTGGCTTCATCTCATCAGCGTAGCATTTCGGGCGAGTACGGCGGATATAATGCCGGGGCATGCGCATCCAAATGTTTAATGGACTGGGTTCCGGTTGATTATGGCGACCCTGTGGGCAGTTGGAACGGATCACACGCGGGAGTCTCGACAATAGAGATGTCATTGGGAACAACAGAACAAAGAACGGTTGCAACTTCAGCTTCCGGCAAACGCCGGCCGGAGCTGGTGCGTGGGCTCAATGTGTGGCATGCGATCTCGATCGTCGCGGGAACGATTATTGGAAGCGGGATTTTTCTTGTTCCCGCGGAGATGATGCAGGCGGTCGGCTCGGCGGGCTTGGTTTACCTGGCTTGGATTCTTGGAGGTTTGCTTTCTTTCTTTGGGGCGCTCACCTACGCGGAGTTAGGCGCAGTTCGTCCTTATTCCGGCGGAGAGTATGTGTATGTGCGCGATGCTTACGGGCCGCTGTGGGGTTTTCTATATGGATGGACCTGGTTTCTGATCGCCAAGCCGGCTTCGATTGCGAGTGTGACCGCCGGGTTGGTACGCGTGCTGGGAACTTTTGCGGCATTCAGTTTTTTGCCGCAGACGCTCACGGCTCTGCACGTGACCTCACACCGCATCTTGGTGGTCAATTACGGACATCTTGTGGCGATTGCCGCCACCGTTCTGATTACGGGGCTCAACTATGTCGGGGTGAGAAAAGCGGGTAACTTTCAGTTTGCATTTACCGTGCTCAAAGTGGTGATGATCGTGGGAATTGCCGTCATCGCGTTTACCGCCCCATCGGGATCGTGGAGCAACTTGGGAACGAGCTTTGCGGGGGCGAAGGGCGGCATGGTCGGTTTCATGGCTGCGCTTGTGGCGGCCTTGTGGGCTTACGACGGATGGAATGATCTCAACATGGTGAGCGGGGAAGTCGAGCACCCTGAGCGGACCATTCCGGTTGCGCTCATTGCCGGTGTGGGCTTGGTGGCGGTGCTTTATATCGGGATGAATGCCGCGATTCAGCGGGCGCTACCCGCCTCGGCAATCGCAGCGGCTTCGGTTCCGGCCGCCGCGGCGAGCCAGGCGGCACTGGGTCGGATTGGAATTTCACTGGTGTCGATCGGAATGATTATTTCCATGCTGGCCACTTTGAATGGCACGGTCATGAGTGGCGGGCGCATTCCTTTTGCTGTGGCTCGCGATGGATATCTCTTCAAAGCTTTGGGAGAGGTGCATCCTCGATTTCACACGCCCGGTCTAGCGCTGGTGATTCAAGGAGCAGTGGCGATTGCGCTGGTCCTGGTGGGCGGGGCCTTCCGGGAATTATTCTCACTGACTATTTTTTCAGAGTGGCTCTTCTATATGGTGGCTGCGAGCACGATCTTTGTATTCCGCAAGAGGGAACCCGATGTGCACCGCCCGTATCGAACCGCGGGATATCCGGTTGTGCCATTGCTCTTCATTGCGACCGCGGCAGTCTTGCTCTGCTATACGTTTGCCAGCAACCTGCGGGATTCGATTGGCGGAGTGGTAGTGATCCTTCTCGGGATTCCAGTTTATCTCTGGTTTGCGCACCAGCGCAGGCACAAGTCGGCTTAATCCCTAAGTCAGTTTCGATTGGCGCGCTCCACCGCGTTCCTATCGGAATGTTCGATGGAGCAGGCGAAAGGATTCATCGCGCGAAGATAATTCTGGAACTGCTGTTGTTGCTCGGGATTTAATCCCATGAACTCTATGCCCATACCCACCTGCGGATCGCAGCTACGAACGAAGGTGCGAGTCGTAATTCTCTGTGATCCAAAGGCCCACTCTGCAGTAAGAGCAGTTCCAATCTGGAAAGGTGAGAGGGTCTCGACATAGCACCCGCGCGCACTGAAGTCCGTGGCAGTGACGCGCAGCGGGACTGGGGAGCGATCGTGACGCAGGGTGATTCCCAGGGAAATCTTGTGGCGTTCCCATCTTCTCCGGGCCTTACTGACGGCGAGAGTTGAAGCCTCTGACTTCGGCAGCAAGGAAGCCCACGGGCATTCCTGAGGGCTGAGGAGTTGTACTCCTACTTTGATCTTCTGAACGGAGCGAGTGTCGCTGGACCACACTACTTTGCAGCGGGCCTTTTTTTCACCGTTTTGCACTGCGATGGTGTCCCCAATCTTAAGGTCTTGCTCAATATTGGAGAGCAGGGCTCCTCCGCTGCTGATGTTTTGCGCGCGAGCATGCTGTGAAAAGGGATGCCCGTCGGCACCCATGCCCCACACACGGAAATCCAGATCAACCGGTATTCGGGGAGAGGGCGGACTCGACGGTACGGGTGAAAGATTTCCCATCATTGCATGGCCTTCATCTACATGCTAGCTCTTACCAGGGAAGGCCGCTGGTTACGGAAGTGCCTTGAAGACTGTGCCACCAGGGCTACTCCGCCTGCGTGAATGGGCATCAGAATCATCCAGTTTTGACCGGAGTGAATCGCGGGTTCAGCCGTATGTTTTTCACTCCCTGAAGGCGCGAGTATGCCTGAAGCTTAGGTCCAATTTATTGGGAGGGACGCATGAAATCGTTCTTTTTAGGGTTGGGGGTGGGTACGGCGGTGGGGTTGCTGATCGCTCCTCAGGAAGGCAGCAGGACACGTCGGGACTGGATGCAGCTTGCGCGAGACTGGTTCGGGGAATCGTCAGAGAAAGAAAATCTCGAGAAAGCTCGAGTCGAGGTTGACGAGGAAGCCGAAGAAGTAACGGACGTGCTGAACACTGCGAAAAGAGATGAACTGTTGAGCGTGCCGGGCATAGGGAAGGCAACGGCCAAGCGCATCATTAAGCACCGTCCCTACCAGAGCGAAGAGGAAGTGTTAGAAGAAGGCGTGCTGCCCGAAAAGACGCTGGAGAGAGTGAAAGAAGAGCTGGTGGAGGGTAAAGACGAGAAGGCTTCGTAGCGGGATGGGAATTGGTGGACCTGGTCGGGATCGAACCGACGACCTCTTCCATGCCATGGAAGCGCGCTCCCAGCTGCGCCACAGGCCCATTGTGCGGGGACACGGGTGTTGTTGCGTGGAACCCTTATTATTCTCGCCGAGGTTGCGGGGATAGTCAACGCGCTGTCGAGCTTCGCTCGACGCCTCCCTTCGACTTTACTTAGGCCAGGCAGCCGAGGGTGGCTGTCCCCGCATGAATTTTGTGGCCATATGGGATTTCTTCCGTATCTTTCCACAGCTAGGTTCTGCCATAATTGATCGTGCACCCCACCTGCACAATTTTTCAAAAACAATCTAAAGCGAGGAAGAGATGCCAGCGAAGTACATCTTTGTGACCGGCGGAGTTGTGTCTTCACTCGGCAAGGGACTAGCCGCGGCTTCGATCGGCTGCCTCCTGGAAAGCCGCGGAATCAAGGTCAACATCATGAAGTTTGACCCTTACCTGAATGTCGATCCGGGGACGATGTCCCCGTTTCAGCATGGGGAAGTGTTCGTCACTGATGATGGAGCGGAGACGGATCTTGATCTTGGACACTACGAGCGCTTCACGCATGCCAGACTTTCTCGCGACAACAATTGGACTACCGGGCGGCTTTACGAGCAGATCATCGCCAAGGAGCGGCGGGGCGATTACCTCGGCAAAACTGTGCAGGTGATTCCGCATGTCACCAACGAAATCAAGGCCGCGATGAAGAAGGTCGCTCAAGATGTGGACGTGGCAATTGTGGAGATTGGTGGAACGGTTGGTGATATTGAGTCGCTGCCGTTCATGGAAGCGATCCGGCAGATGCGGCAGGAGTTGGGGCGCGAACATACATTGTTTGTTCACGTGACGCTGGTCCCGTTCATTGCAGCCGCGCAGGAGTTAAAGACCAAGCCGACCCAGCATTCAGTCAAGGAGTTGCTGAGCATTGGAATTCAGCCGGATATCTTGCTGTGCCGCACGGACCGGTTCCTCGCCAAAGACATCAAGTCGAAGATTGCGCTTTTCTGCAACGTCGCGGAGGACGCAGTGATCACGGCGAAAGATGTGGCCTCGGTATATGAAGTGCCGCTTGTGTTCGCCAACGAAAATGTCGACACACTGGTTTTGAAATGCCTGCACATTGAGGCGAAGGATCGTGATCTTTCCAAGTGGGAAGATATTGTCCATCGCGTTTACAACCCTAAAGACACAGTGACGATCGGGATCGTCGGCAAGTATGTGGAATATGAGGATTCTTACAAATCGCTCAAAGAGGCGCTGGTGCATGGCGCGCTGGCTCACAATTTGAAGCTGCAGTTGAATTGGATTGAAGCCGAAGGATTGGAGACCGGCGACAACAGTTACGAATCCCAGTTGGACGGGTATGACGGCATTCTCGTGCCCGGCGGATTTGGCAAGCGCGGGATCGAAGGCATGCTGATCGCGATTCGTTATGCGCGCGAGAAGAAAGTTCCTTACTTTGGGATTTGCCTGGGAATGCAGACCGCCTGCATTGAGTTCGCGCGCAACGTGGTGGGACTACAGGAAGCCAATTCCAGCGAGTTCGATCCGGCTACGCCGCATCGTGTCATTTACAAATTGCGCGAGTTGCGTGGCGTGGAAGAATTGGGCGGAACGATGCGTTTGGGAGCCTGGACCTGCAAGATCGAGCCGGGCACGCTGGCACACAAAATTTACGGTAAGGCGGAAATCAGTGAGCGCCACCGGCACCGCTACGAGTTCAACCGTGAATACGAAGAACCGATGACGGCCGCAGGGCTGCGGATTTCGGGGTCGACTCCGGATGGAACTTACGTGGAAATGGTGGAGTTACCGGATCATCCGCATTTCATCGGCTGCCAGTTCCATCCCGAATTCAAATCTAAGCCGCTCGAGCCGCATCCGCTGTTCAGCACATTTGTAGGCGCGGCTTATGAATCTGGAGTGAAGCGGCGGGCCGGGAAGGAGAGCGCCGAGGTGGAGATGTTCCACCGGCCGGAGAAGGTCAGGATCTGACCTCAGCACCATGACACTAGCCGAAATACGTAGGCTTTGTGTCAATCGCTCGGCATCCATGTAAGACTCGCTTCGTTTAACGCGATCGCAAGTCGATGAGCATCTCTTTTCAAGTCGGCGACATTCATGTTGGTTCTGGCGATCTCTTTCTGATCGCGGGACCGTGCGTCATCGAGAGCGAAGAGCATGCGATCCGCATGGCGGAAATTATCAAAGGTGTGGCGCGGTCGCTCAACTTCCCGTTCATCTTCAAGGCCAGCTACGACAAGGCGAATCGTACCTCCATCCGCAGCTTCCGCGGGCCGGGGCTGAAGGAAGGTCTGCGGATTTTGAAGAAAGTTAAAGACGAAATTCATATTCCAATCCTCACCGATGTGCATGAGGCGGGGGACGTTGCCGAAGTAGCGAAAGTGGCTGATGTGCTGCAAATTCCCGCATTCTTGAGCAGGCAGACGGATCTGGTTGTTGCGGCGGCCTTGAGTGGGCGCGCGGTGAATATCAAAAAAGGTCAGTTTATGGCTCCCTGGGACATGCGGCATGCCGTCGAGAAGTGCCGGGATGCGGGAAATACGCGAGTGTTCCTGACGGAGCGAGGAGCGAGTTTCGGTTATAACAACCTCGTCGTCGATATGCGGTCACTGGCAATTATGCGAAAGTTTGCGCCCGTCGTGTTCGACGCAACCCATTCCGTACAGTTACCCTCAGCGCGGGAGGATGGCAATGGTCCAGCGACGAGTGGAGGACAGCCGGAGTTCATTCCTTTGTTGGCTCGCGCGGCAGTTGCGGCGGAAGTAGATGGCGTGTTCATGGAAGTGCATGACAATCCGAAGCAAGCGAAGTCCGACGGTGCAAATGCGATGGAGTCGACCAAACTGCGCGAAGTGTTGAAGGAATTGTTGGCGGTGAAAAGAGCTATCGGGGAGGCGCGCGCGACGCCGTAAGATTCTCTTCAACGAGGATGTCGGCCGGAAAGGGATCAGTTCCCAAGTACTTCGCCGCGTCAATCGCAAACGCTCATTGCGCGCTTCGCGCGCAACTCCGGGCGAGGCGCCCAGTCTCAGAATGGATCAGGCATTTGTTTCAGCATTTTTGGCCGGACTGTGACGTCACTTCCCCCATCCGCTTTGCGGAGCAGGGGCGTCAAGGTGCGGGACTTGGCGATCCCGCCGAAGGAGAGCGGCAACGCGTTGTTCATAATTCCGTAAATCACCTGCATGTATGCGCAACGACAATGGGGACGTGCGGCCTCCGAAACTTGGTCCGGAATGCGTGTGTTAGATTGAATTCTTCGCATGAAGTACGTTGCCAATTGGGCTTTGAATGCCGCTGCACAGCGTGGGACGACTTACGCGGATGTGCGCGTGATTGCCCACCGCAACCGCGCGTTGACCACGAAGAACGGGAAGGTGGGAAGCGCCTTGGATACGGAGTCCGTCGGCATGAACGTGCGCGTGATTGCGGACGGGGCCTGGGGGTTCGCAGCGTCTGCCGAGCTAGGACGGGGCGCCGTGGAGAAAACCGCCGCGGCGGCGGTCGCGATTGCGCGCGCATCCGCGCGAGTGAAGCAGGAAGACGTCCAGCTGGCACCTGAGAAGCCTGCGGTTGCGGAGTGGAGCACGCCCTACAAGATCGACCCGTTTTCCGTTTCCGTGGAACAGAACATTGAATTACTGCTGAAGATCGACGCCGACTTGCGTTCCGTCTCCGGAATTACGCTGGCTGAGACCAACCTCAATTTCAACCGCGAGGAGCAGTGGTTCCTGTCTTCTGAGGGCGCGGATATTCATCAGACCAAACTCTCGACGGGGGCGGGCTATGCGGCTTATGCCTTTGCGGGAAACGAAATACAAAAGCGGTCATATCCGAATTCTTTTGGCGGCCAGTGGCAGAACAAAGGTTACGAACTGATCCAGGAGCTGGATCTGGTCGGGAATGCGCGACGGATTGCGGAGGAGGCTGTAGCTCTGCACAAGGCGGATCAGTGTCCAGAGGGGAAACTTGATCTTATTCTCGATAGCTCGCAATTGGGATTGCAGATACATGAATCGGTGGGGCATCCGATTGAACTGGATCGGGTGCTGGGCATGGAAGCGAACTTCGCGGGAACCTCATTCTTGACCTTGGACAAGCTGCGAACGTTGCGTTATGGCAGCAATCTGGTGAACGTAGTTGCCGATGCGCGGCAGGAGCATGGGCCGGGATTGGGAACGTTTGGATTCGATGACGAGGGAGTCGAGGCACAGTGCACCCCGATTATTTCGAATGGATTGTTTACGGGATATTTGAGCTCGCGCGAGACGGCACACACGATCGGTTTGACCCGATCGGGCGGGACGGTGCGCGCTGAAGGATGGAACCGTTTGCCAATGATACGCATGACGAACATCAGTCTGCTCCCAGGAGAAAAGCCTCTCACGATGGAAGAGTTGATTGCATCCACCGAGCACGCAATTCTCATGCAAACGAATCGGTCCTGGTCAATCGATGACAAGCGATACAACTTCCAATTCGGCTGCGAAATCGGGTGGGAGATTAAGCACGGCAAGCGCGTCCGCATGGTCAAGAATCCCTCGTACTCGGGAATCACCACGGAGTTCTGGAATTCGCTGGATGCGATTTGCTCTCGCGACGAGTGGACATTGTGGGGGACTCCGAATTGCGGAAAGGGGCAACCACAGCAGGTAATGGGCACAAGTCATGGAGCTTCCCCGTCGCGATTCCGGGGAATTAAAGTGGGGAGCGCGTTTCAGGGGAGCTGATGCGCCGGGAGCCATATCGGCCTGAGCAGGATCCTGCGATTTTACTCAGGATGACAGAATCTGGATGCTGACGAAGGAACAAGCCGGCTCTATTTTCGATCGTGTTCGCAAATTTTCTTCTGCGGACGAGGTGGAGGTGCTTTTCTCAGGCGGCAGGTTTGCACTCACGCGCTTTGCCAATAACGCCATCCATCAGAATGTGGCTGAGGAGAATCACGTTATTTCTGTTCGCTCGATATTTTCCGGAAAAACCGCGCGGGCGGTCACGAATAAGTTCGACGATGAGAGTTTGCGGCAGGTCGTTGTAGCGTCCGAGACTCTCAGTAAAGTGCAGCATCCGGATCCTGATCTGTTGCCCATGCCGGATGCATCGAAGAGTGCCGGGCTCGCCCACGCTGGGACCTCAGTTGTGCCCTCGCGCTACTTTACGGAAACGGCGGCGATCACTCCGGACGATCGAGCTGAGGGCGTTGGCAAGATTGTGGGCGTTGCCCATCGGCATTCTCTTACGGCCGCGGGCGTGTATTCCAGCGGCGAAACATCCGAGGGAATCTTCAATTCACGCGGATTGAACGAGTGGCATACGCAGACCGCGGCCGAGGTGTCGATTACGATGCTCGCCGCGGATTCATCCGGATGGCAGAAGGCGAACTCGCCGGATGCAAGCAAAGTCGATCCCTTGATGCTGGCCGAAGTTGCGGCGAAAAAAGCTGCGGACTCGGCGCAGCCACGCGAGATTCCAGCGGGAAAGTACACAGTCATCCTCGAACCCGCCGCTGTGCTCGACATTGTGGGATTCATGTTCTGGGATTACTCGGGCATGGCCATTCTGGATCAGCGTTCATTTCTTACCGGAAGGATCGGCCAGAAATTATTTGGCGAGAACATAACAATTCGGGACGACGTAGCGCACCCTTTGCAAACTGGATCTCCGTTCGATGGCGAGGGCGTGCGGCGGCGAAGAATTGAACTGGTGGAGAATGGAGTTGTGAAGCGTGTGGTTTATGCGCGCGCGACTGCCGAGAGGATGAAGCGTTCAGAACACAAGGACAAGGTTGGCCCAATCGAGGCGACCGGCCATGGCTTTCCGCTGCCCAATGAGATGGGAGAAATGCCGCTCAATATTGTGTTTGTGCCGGTGGACAACCCGCAAAGTGTCCAGCAGATGATTGCATCAACCGAGCGCGGCATACTGATCACACGGCTGTGGTACATCCGCGAAGTCGAGCCTTTCGAGAAGATGTTGACGGGAATGACGAGAGACGGAACATTCATGGTGGAGAATGGGCGTGTGCAGGGTGGAGTGCGCAATTTCCGGTTCAATGAGAGTTTGATCCATATGTTGTCCAATGTCGAGGCGATGAGCCAGCCAGTTCGGTCGTGCGGGGAAGAGTCCTTCGATATGGTGGTGCCCGCCATGAAAGTTCGCGATTTCAACTTCACTGAAGTCACGAAATTCTAACAACGGATTCGTGGTCAGTCTCAGTGAGCTTTCTGCTCCTGACCTTACAAGATTTCTCATCCGGTGTGAGCTCGCGTTCATGGCGCGTCGCTGATGTACGGAACTCAGCTTTGCCCCTCAAACACTGTCCGACGATTCTGGGGAATTCACCTGGAATAGGCCGCCATTCGTCCGAATGGCCGGGTGCTTTTCGGGTGAGCTTCGCCTTCTGGAATTCCCTGTAATTTACTCAAAGCGCGGCATTTAGCTCCGTTCGTTCCGTGACTTCGGTAACTTTGTTTGCTAAATGTCGGGGTGTACGCTGCGATGTGAGTTAAAGAAATTCTGGCACGTAACAGCACCAGCCGCATAAAAGGCGAACGAGATTGATAGCGGGAACGAAAACAGCGACAGCCGAGGGGAACATGAACACGGGACACTACGAGGATATGCAGAGTGCTCCACGGTTTCCGCTGCATCTGGCAGCGTCGGTTAAATCACAAGGCTCGGCGTTTTGGGCGGAGACAGAGAATATCTCAGCCAATGGCGTGTTGTTCGCGATGGACAACGATGTTCCTGTCGGATCGATGGTGGATTTCACCATCCTGTTGCCGGCGGAAGTTCTTGGCGGACGGCAGACAATGCAGATCGATTGCCGCGGCCGGGTGGTGCGCAGCTTTGAAGATCGCGGGCGGCGCGGGGTTGGCGTGGTGATTGACGAATATCACTTTGAACGGGCATAGCACTGAATGGCTACGATTCCGGTTGGCGTAGAAGGAAATCTCGGAGCAGGCGACGACGGCGGCAACGGGCAATTTGTGCGCGTAATTGTCGCCGATACGCAGGCGATCTTCCGCGCCGGGTTGCGGAAAATCTTCGCGCTCGAAGATGACATCCGCGTCGTCGGCCAAGCGGAAACACTGCCCCAAACGCAGTCAGCGGTAAGCAAATTTACGGCGGACATCCTAATTTTCGAATCGGCGCTGGTGCCCAATCCCGTGGAAGCGGTAGTTGAATTCATGCGCCAGTATCCGCAATTGAAGCTTGTTGTAGTGACCCCGGGAGCTGATGAAGAATTGACGCTAGACTTATTCCGCCGGGGCGTGCATGGAGTGATCTCGCGCGAAGTAGAGCCCGAGGTCATGGTGGATTGCTTGCGCAAAGTTGCTTCTGGCAAATGCTGGCTCGATGGCCAGGGCATTGATTGGGTGCTGCGAGCGTACAGAAATCAGGGCACGCGGCCTGCAGGATCGCGTCCCAAAGTACAGCTGACGCCCAAAGAATCGCTGATCGTTTCCTGCGTGACGCAAGGCATGAAGAACAAAGAGATCGCCTTGCGCGTGGGCACCACCGAGCAGGTAGTGAAGAATTATCTTCGCAAGGTCTATGACAAACTTGGTGTGGCAGACCGGTTGGAACTGGCGCTCTATTGTCTAAACCACCATCTCGTGGACAACACCAAAGTCCCACCTCTGCCAGCGCCTGCAGTTTCAGCCGCGAATGCCGCCGCCGCGGGAGCTACGTCATCAGGGAATGCTTCGCAAGTCGCCGTACCCTCAGCCCAAGATCTGTCCACAAAACCGCAGTAAGGCCCGCGGGTTGCGGTTCTTCGCCTTCACCCATAGAATCAGAAGGAACTTCGTGGCAGAGCCGCGTAGCGAGTTCTTCCGAACGTCCTCCCAACGGTGTAACCGGAGAGATGGCCGAGTGGCTGAAGGCGCACGCTTGGAAAGCGTGTTTACTCGAAAGGGTAACGTGGGTTCGAATCCCACTCTCTCCGCCATTACCTTATTGATTCTGCTGCACTTGCGCGATCGGCTGACGTCCGCTGACGTCCATTAACGCGCGATCGCCTGCTTCACCACTCTCCCATGCGCCTCCCGCATCGAATCCATGATCCCTCCGCCGTAGGTATTCAGCGTGGTCTGGATGGACGCATGCCGCATGAGTTCCTTCTGCACCGTAAGCGCCTCGCCATTGTCCCCGAGCCAGGCCCGGTAGGTGTGGCGAAGCGTATGCCAGCCGATTGGTCCTAAGCCGGCTTTGATCGCCGCCGGGCTCAGGTGGTTGTGCTGCATGTTCCAGGGTGTGTAGGGCTTTTCTCCCGCCATGTAGGGCGATGCAAAGACGAAGTCCGATTCCGCGGAAAATTCGGTCCTCCGCCTCCACTCGAGAATCACCTCCGCTAATGCTGGATCGAGCGGCAGGGGCGCTTCCGAGTATTCGGTCTTTACATCGTCGACACGACCAGCAACGATCGCCCGGCGAATATAAACGGAGAGATTTTCCCAATCGAAATCGCTCCACTTCAAGGCAACCAACTCCGAGCACCTCACGCCGGTACAGAGGGCGAGGATCACCATCGTGCGACACGGTTCCCGATTCACCCTGGCGACGAGCACGGAGAACTCCTCGGGCGTGAGGACTCGAGGTTTTTTTCTTCGCTTCGAACTGCCCTCGATTCGCACCAGAGACATAGGATTGCGGTCCGGGGGCAGGTACTCCCACAGCATGGCGCAATCGAAGATCCGATGCATGAGTCCCTTGATGTGACCTCTTGTTTTGTTGGCCAATGGACGCTTGTTTTTTTTGTCCAGGATTGCTTTGAGCCAATCTCGCACGGCCAACGGTTTTACCTGGGTCAGGGGGAATTCGCCCCACTTGGGACGAATGTGATTGTTGATGTAATGCACGTAGCGCGGCCGGAAGAGCGAGTCCCAGTTGATATGGACATGCGTGTGTGGGGAATGGGAGCGGATGGACGTGCCTTTTCCCAGAATGCACGCGCCCGCAATATCAGCGCGGGAGGCGCATTGCTCTGCGGGATCGAGCGTGACCTGAAGATTGGCGACACCATCGGAGTGAAGGCTGGCGAAAAGAAAGCGCGATGCAAAGTGGTGTGGGCCACGAATACTCGGACGGTCCACAAGATTCAAGTGGGCGTGCAACTTGTGAGCAGGATTGAATGCCCTTGGACGGCCTCGCTCCCAAAGAGTGAGGTGGCTGCACCCATTGTGCCGCCCGGTTGTAGAAGGTGGGAACGGCACAAGATTACGATGCTCATCGCTCTGTACAATGAGCGCACGTCGGTACCGATTCGCATCACCGCTAGCGACATTGGCGGCAGCGGCTGTTATGTGGAGACGCTTTCGCCCTCCCCGATTGGGGCCAGCTTCCACGCTGAACTGTGGATTGGGCCGGAAAAGGTCAGGACACGCGCCTTGGTGCGGACCAGTGATCCGCGAGTTGGTATGGGAATAGAATTTGTCGGTTTGAAGACAGAAGACCAGCAACGATTACAAGCTTATCTCATTGCTAAGGATCCGTTCGGCTGCTCAATTGAGCGGGGAGGCGCCACGACTCGAATTGCACGCTCCTAATATCGCTCCGACAAGTGTCAAAGGCCCTAGGTGTGAACCGAATCGAAAAGCATTCGACAAACTCCGAAATGCCCGCTAGGCCAGGAAAATCACCGTCACAATCTAATGGGTGTCTGAAATCGCAGAGGCTCCGGAGCGGGAGTGCGAGATTGTCCTTTCGGCTTGATTATTTGGCCCGCTTTTTGGATGTGATCATTCGCCGTAGTGCTACACTGGGTTAAATCGCCCCGAAATTAATTCCTGACACCGAGGCACCAGCCATGCTCTCGACTAAATCCATCCTGCAGCCTAAGCCAGAGATCAAGGTTTGCTTCATCTGCGGAACAAACATTCTGCTTGATCATTGCATAGTGAATGAACATGGCCTAGCCGTTCATGCTAGCTGCCACGAAAAGCAACTGCTGTTGAATGCAGCAACGCAACAAGCGGACCTATGGAGACGCAATCTGCCTACCAGCATAACGGCCTAACAGACGATTGAACTCTCAGCCTCGCATTCAAGAGCCGCGGTCAATTTGCGTTATTACGTGTAAGCCGTCGGAGCCGTGAGTTGTCCATCAGTGCGCGCATGGCACACGCGACCAGAGTTCCTTCTCGTAATTCTGACCACCATCTGGTACATACGTGCAAAACCGGCGAAATCGGTGGGTAGCGGCTGTGCTGAGGGTTCAGACCGCAGCCAGGGCGGACCACGAGACCACCGCGAGCAGCATAGTGATAACCAACTTTCCCAGTATGGAGTACCCAATTCGGTTATGCCGTCGAGCGACCTGGAATACCCGAAACCGTCCTACGATCAGCGCCTGTTACAACGAAACATGTGGCGTGGCTCAGCGGATCAAGCTTTGGAGAGAGGCAATGCCTCGCCTGCGGCGTGCTATTCCAGCTTGCTCGGCAGCCCGCGCCATGGGAGGACGCTTTTCAACTGAAGGGAACGTGATTCCCCAAAAACTATTTGCAGTATCGTCCTGTTCGAGAAACTCAATTCCATAGGTGCAAATTCCCTGCAGAGCTGGCAACTGCGACACAACACGAGCAGAAATTTTGCTGCCACGCTGATTTTGCACACTGATGGTGGAGCCGACCAACAACTCGCGATTTAATTGGATGGCAGCGCCATGCTTGTTAAGATTAGTGGCGTTGGCTGTCATCGTGAACGAAGATTTGGGCCGGTCCTGGCCCGATACCGCTATTGACATATTGACGGCCATCCTGGTGCTACGGCGCCTCGCAATCTGGCCGCAATTAGCTATTACAGTCTCCATTTGGTGAAGTTCCCCGCCTTTCGAGCCGACTAAGACTGATCTCTTCCACGGTAAACGTTGGTACACCCACCTGCAATGTACCTCAGTTATCTCCTCCAGGTTACCCTGGAGTTCGCACCGCATCCGACAGGGAGTTTATAAGAGGCACCCCTTTTTGGAGTAGGTTGTCATCGTTGCATAAACGTCCCGGCACAGAAAATTGCCCAGCGACGATATAGCGCCTTCAGTCGATTCATCACCCGAGAGAGATCTTTGACGATGCTCTTGCCGGGTCTGTTTTTTGTGTCCTGCTCGAAAATCCCAACACTTCGCCGATTTCTCGATTCTCAATCCTCTTCGAATCAAAATAACGATCTCAATTTCGCGTGTAGTCAGGACGGAATCACTGGAACGGCGCTCCAAGATTGGCAAAGTGATTTCCGTTAGCTTCTCTTGGGCACAAACCAGTTCCGTCAGCGGCACTGTGAAGGATACGTCCGGTGCGGTCATTGCCCGCGCGACCGTCGTCGTCTCTAGCCCCGAACGCGGCATCACTCGCGAGATGTCTACCAACTCCACTGGCGAGTACAATCAATCCGCGTTGCCCGCCGGGCATCCTGTCACGGCGGATCATCCAGTCGGAGTCATAGCGCTCACCAAAAACGTCCGACTTCTCCCATTTTCTGAATTGGGCTTGGCTATCAGTCCACTCAGCGGCCCAGTCTTTCGACCGGAAAACGGAAGGCTGAGGCCTGTACAACTCATCGAGAAGATACACGACGCCGCCCCTCAATCTGATCCAATTTCTCGCGAAATACAACGTTCTTGGTGGTCAATTTCTCCATGATGTCTCGCGCTTCGGGCAAGCTGACGCTTAAGTGCCTGGAAATTTCACGCAGCTCGTACACGCTGGTGGGGTGTGCAGACGTGAGATAGTGATTCAGCGTGGTCTCCCGAGCGGTATTTCTAGCTTCGGCAGCGATGCTCTCGGGATTGGAAATTCCAATATAGATGTTGTGCTGCGGATTAAATTGTGGGTTGAAACTTTGATGCAACTCGGGTTTGAAATCTTGCGTTTGAGTTGGGCCCGGCAAGGGCGGGTCGGGTTTACGTTTTCGAAACATGTAGATCCCCAGAAGCAGCGGAAGGCCCACCGCTAAGGAAATCGCGTCTGCACTCGGGCCCTTCAGGTAGGACACGATTCCAAATGCAATCAGGTTGATTGCTATTCCGGCAAGGATTTCGCGAGAACTCATTTAAGCCTTCGCGCATATTACGTGATCCGCTTTCCGGCTTATCGAATAAAAGGCGAAAGGTATGGAATGGGGGGGATGCCCCGGAATAGGGTCCCTTCAGAAAGTCCTCGCTTCTCTGGTTACTGCGTCCGCAGTGCTACCATCGGATCCACCTTCGTTGCCCGGTGAGCTGGAATGTAAGAAGCCAGCAGGGACACGAGAGTCATCGTGAAAACGGCAATCGTCACCGCCCATATGTCGAACGGGCTAACGCCGTAGAGAACGCTGCCCAGCAAGCGTCTCGATAGCAGGACGATCGCGAGCCCAACGAACTCCCCGACAATCGCAACCTGCATTCCCTGCCTCAAAATGAGTTTCAAAACATCGTTGCGATGCGCTCCGACCGCCATGCGAATGCCTACCTCATGCGTGCGTTGCAGCACGTTGTAGGCGACGAGTCCGTACAGACCGACAATCGCGACCACCAGGGCCAAACCGGCGAAATTCGCGAGCAGAATCGTGCTCGTCCGCCGCAAAGTCATCGATTGCTCCGCCAGCCTACGCAACGGCATCGCATCAAATACAGGCTGATCTTTATCGATATCCCACAGAACTCGCTCTGCGGATTTCAGGAGCACGGCCGGATCTCCGTTCGTGCGAACCACAAATGCCAGCAGCGGGAACGTTATCTGCGCAAGGGGCCGATACAAATCGGCATGTGCCTCTTCTTCTGGACCGAAAGCCTTGACGTCGGCAACTTCTCCCACAACCCGCCAGCGCTCGGTCTGACCGGCGAAGTCTGAGATCTGCAGGACTTTGTTGAGCGGATCCTCATTGCCGAAATAACGGCGTGCCAAAGCCATGTTGACGATGGCCACTCGCTCAGAACCGGTCTTGTCGAAGTCGGTGAAGTTGCGACCGCGAAGAACGTGGATGCCCATGGTTGAGAAATACCCCGGCGTTACCATCCGATTGTCGGCGAGAGGCTGCTGATCCTTATTCGGTGCAGGACGGCCTTCGATGGCAAAATCGGACGTTCCCCAAAATCCGGTAAGTGGAAGAAAGTTAGTCGCGGCGACGCTTGCGGCTCCGGGAAGTTTGCTGAGCCCACCAAGTACGCCCGCGACAAAATTCGTCCGCTTTTCCGGATGGTCTCCGGGATAACTACTTGGCGGCAGAAATATCTCAAGCGCCAGCACCGGATCAAGACGGAATCCAAGTTCTTCGTGAGAGACATAACTAAAGCTCTGGATCATCAGCCCCGCGGTAGCCAGCAAAACCAAACAGAGTGCAATTTCGGTGGCTACCAGCCAGCGGCGCAGCCGAGTGGACGGCAGGGAAGAAGTGGTGCTGCGGAATTCCTTCATGGCATCGCTTCCATCCGTGTGTGCGGACTGAATACCCGGCACCACCCCAAAAAACAATCCAGTCAGCAAGGTGATTCCTAGAGAGAACCACAAGACCGGCCCGTCGATCGGAATGGCCTCTACTTTCGGAATGCTTAGATTGGCAATGCCGTTCGGGAAAATGGAAAGAAGAAATCGCGTGCTGAAGAAGGCGAGAGCGATTCCGAAGGCTCCGCCGATCAATGACAATACGAGGCTTTCGCACAGGAATTGCCGGACCAGCCGTGCCGAGCTGGCGCCGATGGCCACGCGAAGCGAAATCTCTGCTTTTCGGCCGGCGGCTCGCGCCAGCAAGAGGCCACCAATATTTGCGCAAGCGATGATTAACACAATGGCGACGGCAGCCCACAACGCAAGGAGCGGCTTCTGAATGTCCCCTGCAATCTGATCGCGCAGTGGCTGGATCCTCGTTTCCTCGCCGGCGTTCGTGGCCGGGTGGCGAGCGGCAATCTGTCGCGCCAGCGCGTTCATTCGGTTTTGGGCCCGAGTCAGGGAAAGGCCGGGCTTGAGTCGGCCGAGGACCCGGATGTAACGATGCTCATAATCGGAGGAAACTGCGGTGACCGTGATTGGGATCCAGAGCTCCGTTCGCGGCGGATAATTAAATTCCGCCGGCATCACGCCGATGATGACGTGCGGCTTCCCGTCCATCGTGATCGACTTGCCAAGAATATTGGGATCAGCATGAAACGTAGTTCGCCAGATCCTATCGCTAAGCACCGCGACATTCGCCTTTGAGTCCGCTTCCTCCTCGGTAAATGTGCGCCCGAGTCTTGGCTCCGTGCCAAGGATATGGAAATAGTTGGGCGAGACAGCGTACCCGAGGACTAACCGTGGTTCGCCGGATCCGGTGAGCGTTTTCTCGTCGTCGTACGACGCGGCAATTTCTTCAAACGCGTCGTTCCTCTGCTTCCAGTCGTTAAAAGCGCCGGCCGAAATGGGGAAACGTTGGTCGCCTCGGGAAGGGTTGCTGCCACAAATCATAGTCAGCCGTTCGGAGTCGCGATAAGGCACCGAATTCACCAATACGGTGCGCACGGCCGAAAAGATGGCCGCGTTTGCACCCACAGCCAGCGCAAGCGTAATGATCGCCACGACGGTGAAGGTTGGATATTTGCGGAGTTGCCGAATTGCGAAGCGGAAATCCTGGCTCAGGCCATTGAGCATGAGTTCTTCCCCCAAATTCTCCCGACTCCTTTGCACGCGGCGGGCCGAGTTGTCGAAAAACAATAGCCTGCAAACAGAGTGGTTTGGCCTCCAAACATAACAGGCTGCCTCAGGATTCATGTTCAGATTAGGACTAGTTTGTCCGGCAACGGACAAGGTGGGCCGAACAAGGCTCGCGGAGTAAGTGGAACGAGTACGCCTTCCAAGTTCCCCAGTGTCAGATACTTGCGCTCGAGCGGGAACCTAGTGTCTCTATATCGGGTTTATACCGCCTGAGGGTAAGATCGGCTAGATCGAAATCTTAGCGCACTGGCGATATTTCATGTTCTCGCTGCTCCCTATAAGATGGATTTTGCTCGAGGGGAACAAAATGAGCAAACCAGCCCTGCTTCTCGCCGGCACCGGCCCAAACATTCCCCGCAAGCGATCTGACGTAATTGGTCAAGACTCTGCGGACGCTCCGGAAGGGTGAGTTCATTCACCTTTCCCAAGTAAGGCCATAGCTGAATATCTGCCGCAAAACACCGTTCTAATATCACTGGAGGGTCATAGATGAAGGACGACAGGGAGTCCGTGGCATGGCATGCTGTTAACGCGTTGATCGAAGATGCCAGACGCCAGTTCAAAGGGGCACGAGGAGAAGCTTTTGCTTGGGCAATCTACAACGCTGTCAGGCGCACCAAGGCCCAGGAATTAGGAAATCTTCGCGAACTGTTGCAAAAACACCGCATCAATATCCATGAGTCAATTAAGGAGACATGGAGCAACTAGACTGTGCCGAAATTTGCGGCGGCGGACCATACATTTGAAGTGAAATCAAGATACTAGGCCAACCCAATCGCAGCCCGATTGAGTACCGCGGGGCGTCCCAACGTTCTGTTCTCGGAGAGGCTGGCGTTTCCCGCGGCTCGCCCGCTTGCTGGAGCAAATAGTGGGATTATAGCACCTGTCTTGC
Organism: Acidobacteriota bacterium; assembly: GCA_046723715.1. GTDB lineage: Bacteria > Acidobacteriota > Terriglobia > Terriglobales > Acidobacteriaceae > Sulfotelmatobacter. The sequence goes on from JBKOUZ010000110.1 coordinate 31,905, forward strand.
TGCGCAAGCACAATTTCTTCCCGCTCGAGTCTGATAGTCAGTAAGTGAAGTCGCGATTTTTTCCAATCATCACTCGCCAGGGGGAATTCTTCTACGTATGCCCCTATCCCGATAAACTCCAGCTCGCCGAATTCCTTTATACGTGAACAACATCTCCTCAACACTCTAATATGAGTTCGATTTCACCCTACATATCCAGCGGGACGGGAATCAGGTTCTTGAAAACAGAGCCATCTGCAAGAGATTTGTCTGAAAGGTAATGGGCATGCCACCATACCGCTTCACGGCTTTCTTGTGAGAACTTGCCCTCTGTGCGAGCGTCTCCGACGAATCACTGCCTCCTGCGACCAGCCCGTCCTGCATCAATTGCTGGGCGTCATCGGACTAGTGGATGTAGACATACGGAAAATGCACGCGTCACGCAGCTTCAGGCGTGATTCGATCCAGTTCGGAGTCGTGAATCTCCATGGCTCGGTTTTGCACGGCATAACACAAAGAGGCAGCAATCTACGCGACCGAACATAAGGGGGACCTCCGGTTCGGAAGCAGCAAGGGCGCTTGCGCAGCGCAAAGTATAGACCGATTAGGATTGTTAGGTGGAACTGCCAAAACTGTAAACGCTTACTCCGTGGGCAGCACGTCTCAGTGTTAAATCTGAGCCGGACTTCTGAAACCGGATGCAATTTCTTTCTTGACAAGCGTCCAAAAAGCGATGTATCACCGTAAACGTTTACGCCGCCCACCGTAAACGTTTACGCCGCCGTGAACGTTTACGTCTCAGGTCGTTCCTGTTCTTGGCAAATGAAGTCTTGGAGGCTGGAACCATGAAAACTCTCTCGCCTAGGTTCGCCGAGAGTAGCCGTCTTTTAAGCAGCCGCAAAGTCGGTCAATTTGCGGTGCTCGCGTTTCTCCTATTCTTCTTCGTGGTGCCTGCGATCGCGCAGGATGCCACCCTAGTTGGAACGGTGACTGATCCTTCGGGAGCAGCCGTTTCAAACGCCGCCATTACAATCACAAACATTGACACCGGTGTGTCGCGCACTCTATCAACCAGCAGCGACGGCCAATATGTGGCCCCGGGCCTTCTCAACGGCCACTATACGGTTAAAGTAGCCGTCTCCGGCTTCAAAGCCGCGGAGCAAAGCGGAATCACTCTACAGGTGGGTGACCGTTCCCGCGTCGACTTCAAACTGCAAGTCGGTAGCGCTCAGGAGCAGGTGACGGTGGAAGCCAACGCCATCGCCGTGCAGTCCGACTCGGGCGAAGTGAGTAACGTTATCACCGGGAGGCAGATTTCAGACCTCGCGGTCAACGGAACCAGCCTGTTCCAGCTTGCTGCGTTGGCTCCCGGAGCATCGAGCGATATCACCAATTACAAAGACGTCCCCGTGGGCGGTGATACGAGCGTCAGCTTCAATGGCCAGCGGACGGCTCATAACGTTTTCATGATCGACGGCGGTGAAAATTACGACCGCGGCTGCGGTGGCTGCGTAACCACCGCCCCTTCTAGCGAAGCAATGGCTGAGTTCCGTCAACTGACTTCCAACTACGGTGCCGATTACGGTCTATCTTCTGCCGGAACTGTCACCATGGTCATCAAATCGGGCACCAGCAAGTTTCATGGATCGGCATGGGAAAACAACCGCAATGACGCCTTCGATGCGCGCAACTACTTTTTCCCGGCTCCTAACAAGAAGCAAGAGCTGCGAATGAACATCTTCGGCTTCAATATCGGCGGTCCCCTCATCAAGAACAAGACGTTCTTCTTTTACAACATGGAGTGGCGCAAATACATCGACGGCGGAGCTACTAACCAGACCGTTCCCGATCCGTCGACTTACGGCGGCAATTTCAGTTCGGTTACCGCTCCTATCATGGTTCCTGATGCAACCAGAGTGGCTCCTTCTGTTTTGTTTGCCAATTGCCCAGGTGGAGCCGCGCCAGCAGGCATCACGCAAGGCGCGCAGTTCCCCGGCAACGTGATCCCGTCATGCATGATCAACCCGAACGCCACTGCATTGCTGGGTACGGGCTTTTTACCGACACCGAATGGAGCCTTTGATCCCACTACGGGTGCCACACCGTTTGTGGGCGGCGCCAACAGCGCGACGAATTTGAAGGAGGAAATGGTTCGCATCGACCACCATTTCTCCGACAAATTCTCTGTGTTTGGGCACTTTATTGCCGAGCAAATCTCTCAAGGTTACAACACGGCCCAGTGGAGTGGTGACAACTTGCCGACGGTTGGAGACACGTTCAACAATCCAGCTTACAGCTACACCATTCACGCCACTCATAGCATTAGCCCGTCAGTTCTCAACGAAATCGCTTTCAACTATAACGGCAACCGGATCAACATCACTCCGTATGCGGCCACAGGGATGAAGAGCTTGTCTCTGCCGACTTGCTCTGCGCCTTGCGACTTCACAAATGCGCGCTTCTTCACGGGACCGAATCCCATGGACCGCATTCCCAACATCACCCTCGATAAACAGAGCAACGCGAATTTCCAGATTGCCAGCTGGCCTTGGGTCAACCGCGCCGACGGTTACCAGATTCGCGACGACGTCTCATGGACGAAAGGTGCGCATCAAATCAAGATCGGTGGGAGCTGGGCGCTTTACAAGAAGCTGCAGCAGCTCTTTGGAACGACGCAGGGCGCATTCACTTTCGAGGGCAATAACCAGAGCTACACCGGAAATAGCTTCGCTGATTTCCTGCTTGGCACAGCCTCAAGCTATAGCGAGCTTGCCATCCAGGACAAACGCACTTGGCCTAACGTTTCCTGGGGCCTCTATGTTCAAGACAACTGGCGCGTGAATAACAGGCTGACCCTGAATCTCGGCCTGCGGTGGGATGGCATACCTCACGCATACGAAGTCAACGACCGTATGGGAAACTTCTATCCGAATCTCTATGATCCATCGCAGGCTGCCACCATTGATGCCCAAGGCAACGTCTGCAGCACGGGAGACCCTGATCCTGCTTGTGGCGGCGTCCAAAGTCCTGGAGTCAGCACCCCCTCGAGTGGGCCCTTGGCGGGCGTTCCTCTATACCTTAACGGAATCGGTATTGCAGGTAAAGGTGGCGTACCCAGGGGTCTTGTGAACAACCACTGGGCGACCTTCGGTCCGCGGCTCGGCTTTGCTTACGACCTCACCGGTAGTGGCAAGACAATCGTACGTGGCGGATTTGGCATCATGTACGAACGCATTCAAGGCAATGACATGTACAATGCCGGTCCAAACATTCCATTCAGTCTCAACGCTGGCGTGAGTGGCGTGACACTGCAGAATCCGGGTATTCTGCTCGAGTCCGGTGCAGCACCCACTTTCCAGACGATCAAGCCTGCCGACCTCAACCCCGGTGGCCTGGCTATTAATAACTACAAGCCACCAACTAGCACTCAATACAGCGCTGGCATTCAGCATTCGTTTGGTGCCAAGACCGTTCTGTCCGCCTCTTATGTTGGCAATGTGAACCGGCATCTGAACGACTATCGAAACATCAACCTGCCTTCGCTGGCCGAGCTCCCACTGGTGGCAGCAAACACCATTCAATACACGGCGGCGACAACCCTGCCCTACAAAGGGTTCAGAACCCTCAGCATGGCGCAGAATGAAGCGAATAGCCACTACAACTCCCTGCAGGTTGACTTGAACTCGCAATTCACCAAGGATCTGCAGCTTCGCGCTTACTACACCCTTTCACGATCCATCGATCCATCCACGGGTGGCAGCGGTCAGGATTTGAACGCTGTTACCAATCCTTATCTGGGGTGGCGGTACGACCTTGGGCCCAGCATTTTCGACCGGACCCACAATTTTTCCGCCAACTTCATCTACAGCATTCCGGTTTTGCGCAACAGCCCGAACCGTTTCCTGAGGTCTGCCTTGGGCGGATGGCAGGTCTCGGGCATCATCACCATCGAGTCCGGCCTACCAATCAACGTGAGCGGCGGCAGCAACAATAACGTTGGCGGCGGCAACCGGCCTAACTTGAACGGCAGCATCAAGTATGTGCATTCGGTGGTGCCGACCACAGACCCTTACAAGGTCATCCAGTACTACGATACTTCCGTGTTTTCGGATCCTGGAGCAGGCAATTGGGGCACTCTTGGCCACAACGCCCTGCGCGGACCGGGCCGTGACAACTGGAACCTTTCTCTGTTCAAGACTTTCGCGTTCACAGAGAATAGCGGGTTACAGCTGCGGCTGGAGACCTTCAACACTTTCAACCACACCCAATTCCAGAACTCTGATAACAGTCTGGGTGACGGTCGCTTCGGTCAGTTCACGTCGGCGTACCCGGCGAGAATTATCCAGCTCGGTGGGAAGATTTTCTTCTAACCTAAACTCACGTGGGCGTGAATTTAGGCCTCAACTGCTCGCAGCCAAACCAGGTGCGAGCAGTTTTTTTGAGCTCAACGAGGTCCGTGGTGGTTCATTATAGTGAGCAGCTAGATGTTGCCAGGTTGAAACGTAGAAAAACTTTTGGTTGCTCCGTCAGGTCGGCCCCGGACGCGAGTGTTTGTTCTCCGAGTGCAGTTCCGGGAAAAGCACGCCTCACGCGTGAGGCGGCCCTAGAGCCTGACCAAGTTGAATTTGAGCCACTTCGCTCGTTTTTCCCGGGCAGCGAAGACGTAGGTTGTCAGCCTAAATAACTTGATGTTGCTATGCTCGGAAACAAGCGCGGCACCGCCCTCAGCCGCGAGGGCAACTGTCACATTCTTAATTTGGACAGGGCGGTTCGAAGTGGTAGAGACTTCAGGAATGGCCGATTGTGATCCATCGGTCGGAAACGATTGGTGCCACACGCCTGAGGCGGCCCTACAGCCTGACAAGTTGAATTTGAGCTACTTCGCTCGTTTTTCCCGGGCAGCGAAGACGTAGGTTGTCAGCTTAAATAACTTGATGTTGCTATGTTCGGAAAGAAGCGCGGCACCGCCCTCATCCGCGAGGGCAACTGTCACATTCTTAATTTGGACAGGGCGGTTCGAAGTGGTAGACACTTCAGGAATGGCCGATTGTGATCCATCGGTCGGAAACGATTGGTGCCGCATGGGAGATTCCGAACTTGAATGCTGGCCGGCTCCATCGGGTGTGTTGGGTCCCGATTCCTGGGGGGTATCCCCGAAATTCGGCGCCGATTGGGTCGTCGCGGGATAATAGAGAGGTAGCAAATAAGCCGTGATGGAACTTGAGCCGTGCTTCCACTCCGCGGTCTCCATACGAATCGCGAGTTTGGCCGGTTCTTTGGCGCTCTTCGGGGTGGACTCGATGACTACACCAGAGAAGACGGCATTCCTCGGGATGACAGTACCCTCGAACATGGTCGCGACCGCAAGTTTCGCCTGAACTTTTGTTCCGATGTTTGCCTTTCCGCTCTCGATGCTCTGCTGCAGAACCAAAGGAAACTCACGTAAAGCGCCGGACGAAGAAGTCGGGGGCTTTTGCTGGCCCATCGAAGCGGCAAAGCAAAACCCAATGATCGCTACTTGACTAAGTGTCCATTTACTTCTTTTGCCGAGTGATCTGACGAAGGTACACATCGCAGAGAATCGAATTTGGAGCCTAGCACTGTCGCTGGCCAGAGTATACTCCGGGCGATCAGCACTTGCGCGTAGGCTGAGAAGAGAAGAACATACCGCTACCTTAACAGATAACAGCAGTAAGGGACTAAACGGCGCAGCGCGGGATGGCCACGGATTTGATTTTCGAGGCGCCCTTGACACAGCCATCCGCCAACTATTTGCCAGGAAGCAACTCACTCATCGCCAGCAAATAAGTTGTGACCTTGTTGAGTTTGATGTTTGAACGCGAAGAGACAAGAACCACCGAGCCGTCCGCTCCACTCTCTGATTTCACATTATTCATCAGAACCCGTCTCATAGAGATGACCGATGCTGGCGCACCCGCGTTCACACCATCGTCCTGATGAGTTGACAACTTCTGAGCCGGATTTGGTGGATCGGTGGTATCGACGGTGGGATCGACTCCGCCCCAATTCCTTCTGTCGCCCGGCGGTCCATAGGAGAGATCCGGGGCCACCATCGGTGCCTGCGGATAGTACCACGCTGTCAAGTACACCTTGAATTTCGCCCCGCCATTTTTCCATTGCGCCGAATCCATGCGGATCGCAAGCCGCGACGGCGAATTGCCTGATTTCGCCACCGACTCGATTACCTCGCCGGAAATCACCGCGTCCCGCGGAATCACTCCGCCCTTGATCATCGTGGCCATTACCAGCCGCGCTTCGACCTTTGTCCCCACCGCGGTCTTACCCGCTTCTATGCTCTGCCGCAGGATGATGGGTAGTTCGCATGCAACACAACCAGAGGCGCCGCTCGTTCCCATAGCTGCAGGGGAAGAGGCTTTATTCCTAGGTTCTTCCTGAGCCGTGGGAACTTGAGCTAAAAGAACAGCTGAGGCGAGAATAATGGTGCACATTGCAAGGCCGGCTGCTTTGATTTTACGAAACATCGGTCTCCTTGAGCCCAACTCGAGGGCAAGAGAACTTGTGTCGGAAAGTATAGTGCGTTTGTACACTCTGAGCTTGCAATGAGCACCTGACCTTACCAGGGTACCCCTTCTACCTAGGTAGGTCATTGGTAGCGCAATCTCTTGCCGCCCTGAGCTTCGATTCCTTTCACCAGTGTATCGAGATCCGGGGGATAACCGAAGCTGTCCACTTTGATCTGAAAAGCTGCACGATCTCCAGCTTCTTTGTACTTGTCGATTGCATCGCGCATCTCCCATAGTGCATGCCGTAGTCGTCGTTCTTTGTCACGCTGGATTGTGATTCGCGCTAATGGAAAAGCCATCAAGGAGAGGAAAGACAGAATCGTGGTTGCAATTAGCAGTTCCAGCAGTGTAAAGCCATTTCTTCTCTTGTATGACCGTAGGTCATGGTGACACATGGTTTGTTCACCGGAGAAAACAAGCCTCTGATTCTCAAGATGGCCGCTGATTTGAGCCGCTTGATTTCTTCGAATACAGAATTCGGCCGAGCCAGCTCGCACGTGAGGCCGGCGCGTATGTCATCGGCACCGGGCGCGCTGCCGCCGGTCAGACGCCTCTCGACTTCGGCGCACAGGAGTTCCTCGACCTCGATAACGACGCCCTGGAAAACTTCGGCGAATCGATCTAATTTTCGATGTCATCGGCGGCGACATCGCGGCCGAAAACAAAAATGGCGTCCTCGTTAAGGCACTCGCGTTCTCGTCAGATTTCGCGTTAACTCCTAGGCAGGGAGGGAGAGATGACGAAGGGACGCTTGGAGGCATTCAGCGACGGAGTGATCGCGATCATCATCACGATTATGGTTTTGGAGATGAAGGTGCCGCACGGCGCCGGCCTGAAAGACCTCGCGCCGCTGCTGCCGATATTTCTCAGCTACGTCCTGAGCTTTCTTTACGTCGGCATTTACTGGAACAATCACCATCACATGCTACATACCTGCACCACCGTCACGGGCGCAGTACTCTGGGCTAATCTGCACCTGTTGTTTTGGCTCTCGTTATTTCCGTTTACCACAGGGTGGATGGGAGAAAACCATTTCACCACGATGCCCACCGCTTTATACGGAGTTGTGCTATTAATGGCCGCGATCGCTTATTACCTGCTCCAACAGGTAATCATTGCTGCGCAGGGGCAGGATTCCATCTTGAAGAAAGCTATCGGGCACGATTTGAAAGGCAAATTGTCACCGGTGCTTTACGTCGTAGGTATTTTTGGGCCCCTGCGTTTCTCGTGGATCTCTCAGGCAATCTTCGTGATAGCTGCCCTGATCTGGCTCATTCCGGACCGGCGGATCGAAGAGCGTCTTGCCGTTTAAGCGCCTTCTCCTTTCAAAACGTCCCTTTCAATATCCAGCACTTTGTCGAGAACCAGCAAAGCTCGTGATCTAGCTTTTCTTGTCGCCTGAACGCAAAGGTACTGTCCTCCTGAATGGGCGGCGATGGAAGAGCTGATGAGTGTTAGGCCGCAGTCCAGCAGTTGTTCCCCGGTTAGACTCTTTTGGGAAAAAGAATGATCAGCGCTTCCGTCGGGAACATGATGGAAAGGAATAAGACAATGAGTTCTGCTGTTAGAAATTCTCCATCATGCAAAGTTGCGATCCATCGTGTGATCGGCGATTGCGAGATGACGACCGTCGGGGGATGGGCTCGAAAGTAGGGACGAGAGGTGTTCCCATAATGTCTTCGCATTACCGAAAAGATCGACATAAAGAAGGGTTCCAGCTCCAGAACCAGTGCCAACGAACAATCCCTTCTCGTAGCGCACGCATGGCAAAATGGTGCAACCCGGAGTGTCCGACATAGTCAAAGACC
>JBKOUZ010000011.1:0-9482 GCA_046723715.1 Acidobacteriota bacterium
GGGCCGGTTTCTTCATCGACGGCGGCGGCTTTGGCGTACTCTTTCACAGTCCTCCCTTCCTGCAGCCGAGTATCGCGTGCACCGTCCTCCGTCATCAGGTCCTCCATGATGTGCAAGCCGGCGAAAGCGTCATCTGCATAAAAGACAGCATTGGCGTACTCGCGGCGCAGGTCGTCTTCAACATACTTGCGAGTAAGCGCGGCCCCCCCGCAGATCACGGGGAACTGGAGCTTCTGGCGTTCCAGATCCTGGATTACATATTTCATTTCGAGCGTCGACTTGACCAGCAGGCCACTCAGGCCGATGGCATTCGCCTGATGTTCCTGAGCCGCGCGAATAATGGAATCTCCAGGCTGCTTAATGCCGAGATTGACGACCCTGAATCCGTTGTTCGACAGGATGATGTCAACGAGATTCTTGCCGATGTCGTGAACGTCGCCTTTGACCGTCGCGAGCACGATGGTCCCTTTCTGCGAGCCCGACTTCTTTTCCATCTTCGGCTCGAGATAGGCGACAGCAGCCTTCATCACCCCAGCCGAATCGAGGACGGACGGCAGCTGCATCTTTCGTGCCCCAAACAAGTCCCCGACAGTCTTCATTCCATCCAGGAGAACAGTGTTGATGAGCTCTAAAGGTGAGTAGCTTGTGAGCGCATCTTCAAGTAACGCCTCAAGGGGCTTCTTGTGCACTCCTTCGCCCACCGATTTTTCACCATTGATGATGGCGAACTTCAATTTGTCTTCCACAGAGAGCGAGTCAACGTGAGCCGTCGTCGAGGCTGCCGGTTTACCTTTCATGCCGGCAAAATGTGCCATGTAGACCTGCAGTGGATCCCCCGCAGACTTGTCCTGATAGATCAGCTTGCGCGCAAGATCCACTTCTTCCTGCGGAATCTTGTACAACGGATAAATTTTGGTGTAGTTGACTATGGCCATATCGAGGCCGTGATCCACAGCCTCGTGCATAAAAACGGAATTCAGCACGCGTCGCGAGTAAGCATCGAGGCCGAACGAGATGTTGCTCACGCCAAGGATGGTCTTCACCTCGGGAAGCTCTTTCTTGATCCGCTCGACAGCTTTCAGGGTTTCCATTCCGGCCGTGCGGTATTCTTCCTGGCCGGTTGAAATAGGCAAGGTGAGCGCATCAAAGATGAGATCGGTTGAGTCGAGACCGTATTTTTTTGTCGCCAGATCGTGAATGCGGTGGGCGATCGCAACTTTCTTCTCGGCAGTGAGTGCCATGCCGTCTTCATCGATGGTTAGCGCGATGACCGCCGCACCATAACGCTTGGCCATGGGAAGTACTTTGGAGGTGCGTTTTTCGCCGTCCTCCAGGTTGATGGAATTGATAATGGCGCGCCCGGGAATGCGTTTCAGAGCTTCTTCGACCACATCCGCCTCAGTCGAGTCGACCAGGATCGGTGCCGGGACACGCGTCGCGATTTTCTCCAGAATCGAGGAGATGTATCCCTTCTCGTCCTCTCCGACGATCGCACAGCAGAGGTCTAGCATGTGCGAGCCATCGTTCACCAGTTTTTTGGCGAGAGCGAGGATGTCGTCGTATTTCTTGCCCTGAACTAAATTTCGGAAATGCTCGACCCGGGTCGTCGTGTTCATTTCCTCGGCGACGATCAGCGGTTTGGGTTCAAGATCAAGCGGAACACTGGTGTAAGCGCTGGAGGCTGATCCTACGCGCCTCACATCCCGCTTGGCGGGTTCGACGCCGGAAACTGCGTCCACCACGGCTTTCAGGTGATCCGGAGTCGTGCCGCAGCATCCACCTACGATGCGGACTCCGTAATCCTGCACGAAGTGCTTGTGATAATCGGCGAGTTCCTGAGGAGATAGTTTATAAACCGCATGCCCGCCAACGTTCTGCGGCAGACCTGCGTTCGGCAGCACAGAGACTTCCTTGGTTGAATTAAGTGCCAGATAGCGGACCGCATCGTTCATCTCTTTCGGTCCGGTCGCACAATTCAGGCCAATAGCGTCAACTTCAAAAGGTTCCAGGGCAGTAAGCGCCGCCCCGATCTCGGTACCCAACAGCATCGTGCCCGATTCTTGAAGCGTGACCTGTACAGTGACTGGTAGTCGTCTGCCTGACTTGCGCATCGCTTCGAGAACGCCGATGGTGCCAATCTTGGCTTGCAGAAGGTCCTGCGCGGTCTCGACGAGGAGCACATCCACGCCGCCTTCAATCAGGGCTGCAGCTTGTTCTTCATATGCTTCGACCATCGCGTCAAAGCTGATATGACCTAGCGATGGAAGCTTCGTGGTCGGACCCAGCGATCCGGCAACAAAGCGTGGCTTTTCTTTCGTGGAGAACTGTTGGGCGACTTCCTTCGCCAGTTGCGCCGCCTTAAGATTGATCTCGCGCACACGGTCCCGCAGATCGAATTCGCCAAGAACGATGGAGCTTCCACCAAAAGTGTTGGTCTCGACGATGTCGCATCCGGCGCCGAAAAAATCCGCGTGGATGTCACGAATAATATCCGGACGGCTGAGCACCAGGACCTCGGAGCAGTTCTCCTTGCCCCAGTAATCATCCAGAGTGGGGTTGCGCTTCTGGATGTTAGTCCCCATCGCACCGTCGTAGATGACAACGCGCTCTCTAAGTATTTGTAAGAAGTCAGCCATCCTAAGCTTCTAGCTCCTAGCCGCTAGCTACTACCTGAAGCAATGTTCAGATCCGTGCTGATCTGTGGCGAATAATTGGTTGCGCATGCACAAACGCCGGTCGCGATGGACCGGCGTGATCGTGTTCGAAAACTGATCTCGAAGTCAGCTCCCCGGCACCATTTCTGCCGGCGCCCCGCCATTCACGTCGGCCCGATTGAATACAATGTTGGCTCCCATGTGTGCTGGCTTGGCAGCCAGCATCATCTCCTTCGTGTAAATGAGATTGGTAGCGTTGAAGGTGGCCAGTTCGAATCCGTGGCCGTGCGTGATGGCGTCCGTGGGGCACGCCTCTACGCAGTATCCGCAAAAAATACAGCGGTTGTAATCGATGTTGTAAACCTTGGCGTACCGCTCGGCGCCGCTGACCCGGTTCTTGGCCGTGTTCTCCGCCGCTTCGATGTAAATGCAGTTAGACGGGCAATTTGCCGCGCACAAGAAGCAAGCCACGCACTTTTCCAGGCCGTTCTCGTCGCGCTGGAGCACGTGCGCCCCGCGATAACGGGCTTCAATCCGGGCGCCCCGCAAGGGGCCTTTCCCATCGGGGTAATTTTCCACAATCGTCGGCTTGAACATCTCCGAAAAGGTGACGCTCATCCCTTTCGCGATTGCCGCGATGTTTTTCAGCACTGACATGCAATACCAGTATACCGAAAGATGTGCGGACGCTGCTTGTACCCGGCCGGGACAGAGTTGCCAACCGTCGCTCACCGGACAACTGAGACGGCTTCCACGGAGCCCCGGGTCATAAGCGTGGCCGCCTGTTCCCAACACGTTATGCTGTCTTGGTGAGCGAGAACGGTCCTGATGAACCTGGCCGCAAGGAGCCGCAGGTAGGCTTGTGCGCCCAATGCTTCCACATGCGACAGATCCAATCCGATCGTGGTTCGATTTTCTACATGTGTCAACTCTCCACAATCGACGCCAAATTTCCCAAGTACCCACGATTGCCCGTTCTGCGTTGCTCCGGATATGAACCCGCACTGTGAGTTTCCGAGAGATATCCGTGATCAGTATCACTGCAGCACGGGAAACCCAGTGTCACTATTTAGAGGACCTCGGATTCGTGAAGGAGTGGGTCCATGCTGCTGAAGACTCTGGCGGTGTTGGCGATGGTGCTGTTCTTTATATGAGTGATCGCTGTGCTCCAGGCCTGGAGTAAAGGAACCACAACGCAGCATCTGGTCAATCTGGCTTTCGTGCTGATGCTTGGCATTGCCGCAGCGTGGGGATTCCGGACGATCTTTAGAGTGCGGCCCTAAGCGTGGTTCGACGAGGATAGACGCAGTGGCTGTTCACTTCGAAATGCTAGTACGCTCTAGAAAGAACCGCGAGGGTGATGGCGAGGACTAAAGCCCGAAGTGAGGGCCATCATTCAACTCCAAGCTCCTTAGCTAGAGTCTTCCATTTTGCGTCAACCGAAGCTCGGGTTTTGGAGTCCATGAGAATCTCGTCTGGCCAAGGCCGGGTGAAGCCCTCGCTGGCCCACTTGCGGGTGGCGTCGATCCCCATTTTTGACCCGAAGTTGGGCAGCCGGCTGGCATGATCTAGAGAATCCACGGGCCCGAGTGTGAATTGAATGTCGCGCTCGGGATCGATGTGATTGAACAGTTTCAGCGTGACGTCCGCAAGGTCCTGAACATCCACATCCTGATCGACCACCACGATGCATTTTGTGAACATGGCCTGCCCCAGTGACCAGATCGCATTCATCACCTTACGCGCCTGCCCAGGATAGGACTTCCTGATCGAGACAATCATTAAATTGTGAAAGACGCCCTCAACCGGAAGGTTGATATCAACCAGCTCGGGAATCGTCAGCTTCATCATGGGCAGGAAGATCCGCTCGACGGCCTTGCCCATGTACGCATCCTCCTGGGGCGGTTTTCCCACAATGGTGGTGGCGTAAATGGGATCTCTGCGATGCGTAATGCAGGTGATGTGAAAAACGGGATACAAATCCGGGAGCGAGTAAAACCCAGTGTGGTCGCCGAAAGGGCCCTCCGCCCGGAGCTCGTCGAGATTGACATAGCCTTCCAGCACGATCTCGCTTGCGGCGGGCACTTCTAGATCAACCGTCTCACATTTGATCAGATCGACGGGAGCCCCGCGCAAGAAGCCGGCAATCAGGTACTCCTCAATCTCCGGCGGAGCGGGAACGATGGCAGAGAAAGTAACGGCAGGCTCAGTGCCGATGGCCACGGCGACTTCCATTCGTCCCGAGGGCCGATCACCCTCTGGGAGTACGCTGCCACCCGAACTGCGCGCCATGATGTCGACTGCTGCGGATGTTCCATCGACCGCGGTGCGCATGCGCTCCCGCGCGTGTTCAGCTGCAACTTTCTGTCGCTGCCAGTGCATGCCAGTAGTGCGCTCGTCGTACACCTGCATTCGGTACATGCCTACGTTCCGCTTTCCCGAGCGCGGATCGCGTGTGACGACGCACGGGAGCGTGATGAATCGTCCCGCATCTTTGGGCCAGCACTGCAGGATTGGGAAGTCCAGCAATGAGAAATTGTCCCGCTTGATCACTTCCTTGCAAGGTCCCGAAGTTACCGTGCGCGGAAAGAACTTTCCCGCTTCAGTCAACAATGGCAGCATCTTCAGCTTATCGAGAAATCCCTGGGGGGACTTCACATCCATGAACATACGGATTCGGGAGGCGATCTCGTCATAGGAATTCACGCCGACCGCCAACTTCATGCGAGCTTCTGACCCAAACTGGTTAATCAGGAGCTGAGAGCCGGGATGCTGCTTGATGTTCTGGAACAGGAGTGCGGGGCCTCCAGGCTGCTGGGCTTCGCCCGACCGGACACCCGAAGGCGGATGTCCCCCCATGTGCATCTTCGATATGCGATCTGTGATTTCGGCCACTTCGAGAATCGGATCAACTTCGGTCTGAATGCGTTTCAGTTGTCCGGTGCGGTCGAGGGCGGCGATCCACTGACGGAGGTCGTCGAACGGCAAGGTTTCCTCTCTCGTGTGACGGACGATTATAAGGGATTTGCTGCAGCAGGAAGTTCAGCCAGGCATCCACGCCGACCAACACGGATCAAGGATTCCCTATTTCCTTTGTTCAAGCTTGACGCTTGCCGTAACTGGTTGGCCGTCGCGCAGCACTTTCACCTCGACGACGTCGCCGATCTTGCTGCGGCGTAGAGCGTCGGTGAAGTCGTACAGATTCTTGATGGGCTTGTCCCCGAACTGCACTAGTATGTCGCCAGCTTTCAGCCCTGCTTTGGCCGCCGGTGAATTCGGTTTCACGTCGGAGAACTTAACGCCGTTCTCCACCTGGCCGAAATCTGGTATCGAGCCGAAATAGGGTCCATAGCCACTGCCGCCCCCACCGGCGTGAGCGTCTTCGGCTACAACTTGAAAGCTCGGAGCCTGTTGGGCGTTTGCCAATTCCAGGGTCACACTCTCAATCAGATCGAGCAGGCGCGCGGCCGAGCGGGCATTGATCTTGTCAGCCGTATCAGATGGCTTGTGATAATCGGAGTGCAATCCGGAGAAGAAGAACAGCACTGGAATTTTCTTGGTAACAAATGATGTGTGATCGCTGGAAGCGTAGCCTCCAGCAGAGTATTCGACTTTGAACGGCTCACCTTTCTGTGCCTGTTCGAGCACGGTTTTAAAACTCGAGCCCGTGCCGACCCCGCCGATGTAGACCTTGTCGTCCTTGATGCGACCGATCATGTCCATGTTGATCATGGCAACTGCCTTCGCCAGTGGACGCGTCGGCTCCTTGACCCACTCGGCTGAGCCAAGCAGTCCGAGTTCCTCTCCAGCAAAGTTCATGAAAAGGATGCTACGTCCAAGTTGACCTCGCTGCGGAGCGAGTAGCCGGGCTAGTTCGACAACTCCGGCTGAACCACTGGCATTGTCGTCGGCTCCGGGATGTATTTGCCCAATCTGCGACGGTGCCAGGGAATCAAAGTTGCCGCGTCCGAGATGATCGTAGTGAGCGCCGATGATGATGTATTCATCGCTTTTCCCGGGGAGCCAGGCGAGAATATTGTTCACCGTGGCACGAGTGGTTTCAATGTCAATGCGCAAGGAGAGATGAAGCGTATCCGGAAACGCGAATGAAGCCGGCTTTGTGCTGGCATTGATTTGCTCTTGCACTTCCTTTAAGGATTTTCCGGCATCTTTGAACCAGGACTCAGCCACCGCATTCTTTACCTGCACCATCACAATGCCGATATTTTCTGGCCCACTCACGCTGCCGAACCGGGTTAGCAGATCCTCTTCACCCTCTCCCAGCTTTCCGTTCAAAACGACGAGCGCCTTAGCCCCATGGTTCCGGGCATTGATTGCCTTGGTGATCATTTGCGAGTGCTGCGTCAAACCATGGTTGCCGCCTTTCCCTGCGAAGCCTGCAGGTTCATATCTCAAGACGACTACCACCTTGTCTTTAACGTCGAGCCCCGCATAGTCGTCATACTGGAACTCGTCCGCAGTGGCGCCATAACCGGCGAACACGACCTGCTGGTTCAATTGACCGGATGAAGAAAAGCTGAAGGGCACGAAATCCTGATTGATTTTGAGATTCTTCCGGGAACCTCCATCCTGAACAGAGCAGAGGTTGTCGGATCTAAGCCGGGCGCCTGTAACAACGCTGAAGGGCTGCTCGTATCCATTTACTCCTGCGGGATCAAGATCAAGCTCCTTATATCGCTTCTCGATGAAATGCTCGGCTCGTGTCAGGCCTTTGCTGCCGTCACCGCGACCTTCCATTGCCGGAGAGGCCAGAGACTTCACATCATTCCAATATCGACCGGCATCAGCTTGCGGGATTGGAGTTGAGGCCGCAAACAGAAAGATGAATACGGAATACGCGAGGAGAATTTTCAGCAACTTTGAGGGTGTTCTCATTGTGTTCCGGTAAATGGAGATGCTATGAGCCCCGCCGAACAGTGTCAACGCACGGTGTCGGTTGGGCGCAGTGTGCGGGCTGAAAGTCCCAAACCATACCCGGGACTGCTGAAGACGTGCGGTTGAATGGTGTTGCCTAAATGAGCTCTAGAACTGTGTCCTCGACCTTATTGCAGGCGTTGGATCGCGGATCGATGACGTCAAGGTGGTCCGCCGCGGCAATCTCGAGCAAACGCACGTGTTCTTTGCGGGAGCGCTTCCTCTTGGCGGCGACGTAATCACGACTGAACTCTGGGGGGACAGTTTCATCTGCAGATCCGTGGATCAGCACCTGGTGAGCCTTTGGAATCACGAGCTGCATGGGATCGGCGTCGCGGTAATGATCGGGAACCTCACTCGGCGTGCCGCGAAGAAATTCGACGACGGCATCGTTGCTGAGGTGAAGCTCATAGGCCCGGTGTAGATCAACCACACCTGCCAGCGACGCGATTGCCTTGACACTTGGCTCATGGGCCGCCAGGCACAACGCAAGTTGCCCCCCGGCGGAATGTCCCATCACCACGATTCTGCTTGGATCGAGTCTGAAGCTTGCTGCGCGTTGCCGCAGCGCCTGATAGGCGGAGCGGATATCTGCAAACGTCCCCGGCCACGCCCCACCCTCATTGCCGACCCGGCGATATTCCACATTTGCAGTCGCCACGCCCCTGGCCGTAAGGGCAGCACAGAGATGTCCCGCATGATTGAGCGTGTATTTGGCGCGCCAGAAGCCCCCGTGAATGTTGATGACGAGCGGAAATGCATGAGTTTGAGGCTTGGAAGGCAGGCGCAGATCTATAAACTGATTGGGATCAGAGCCGTAGGCGAAGCGCTCGTCCGCCGGGGGCGGCGCAAGACTCAGAATGTCGTCCGACATGATTATTCGTAACGCAAGGCCTCGATCGGATCCAGGTTGGCCGCACGCATGGCAGGCACCATCCCACTGATGACCCCAACCACGGCTAGGATCGTAGTGGCCGTGAGCAAGATCATGGGTGAGACGATCAGCCGAATGTCAGCGGCTTCTGCGTGTTGTGCAAGCGCGCTGTAGAAAGTAATGCGCCCGGCAATCACCGAGACAGCGTACGACAACAGGATGCCGAGCAGTCCTCCTGCGGCGGTAATGACCATAGCCTCTGCCAGGAATTGAAACAGGATATCGTGGCGTCTCGCGCCTAAAGCCTTTTCTACACCGATCTCGCGCGTTCTTTGCGTTACCGACACCAGCATAATGTTCATCAATCCAACGCCGCCGATTCCCAGCGTCACCGTTCCAATGAATGCCAGCAGAATCTTTAAGGCCATCGTGATAATGCCGAATTGCGATAGCTGTTTCTGGGCGTCAAAGATGAAGATCGCCCGCTGATCGTCAGATTTGAACCCGTGCGCCAAACCCAGGGTGTCTCGAATAACCTTATCCATCTTCTCGTGACTCAGTCCGGCGGAGTCGAGCCAGATGCCATCCAGGTAATGATTGTCTTTGATCACGTCGGCGGAGTTGTAAGGAATGTAGATGACTCGATTATTGTCGTTGTCGCCTTCCTGCATGCGCGGCGCGCCTACTCCGACCACCTCAAAAGTCACTCCATCAATGCGGATAGACTCGCCCACAGCGGGCATGCCCGAAAAAAGTTTATCGCGCGCTTGCGAGGCGATGACTGCGTAGAGCCCGTGCTGCATGTTGTCCTGATCGTTAAGAAAGCGGCCTTCGGAAATGTCCAGATTCCAGATTGCCTGGATTGAGGGATCCAGACCCATCACTGGGAAGGTGAATGAACGATTGTTGTTCTGAACTGTTGAATCCTTCTGCAGCATGCGAACCACGTGCCGGCACAGAGGGAGATTATTGCGCAGCAACTCGATGTCATCGTTGGTGAATCGGACCTGCACACCAGC
>JBKOUZ010000227.1:0-8558 GCA_046723715.1 Acidobacteriota bacterium
ACAATTCGCCAACTGTTGCGCGCTAAGTTGCTGCAAGCGCGAACTTCGCGAGTAACCAATATCGGCAAACATCGTCCATACTCGCGTCAGCGGACGGCTCATGGAAAGGCGAGCGATGTCGCTCTGCGCTCCCGCAAAGAGGCCGGACCCACTGGTCAGATAGCGTTGGTAGCTCAAGTCGAACGACGCCCTTGGGAACCTGTAGCGCAAATGAAATTGTCCCGCACCACCCAGCTTCGTGTTGTGATTGGTAACAGGGATCAGCGCACCGCCGAATAGTTGGCAGACCACGTTCGCCGGAAGCGTTGGATCGCTGCAGACAGCGCTCTGGCTGTCGATGTAAGTCAATTGGGGTCCACCCGCGATCAAAAGATCCATCCTGCCGCTAATCCGGTGTCCGTACATCGCCTGGATGATTTGAGAATGGAAAGACATCCCAGTCACAGAGAAGTCGAACCCTTGGTAGCCATACATCAATGCGATCTGGGACTTCGCAGTTACCAGGTGATTGTATCCAGCCTGCGCGGAAATCTGCTTGACTCCCAAAAAAGGCGTACCCGTGCTAGTTTCGCTCTCGAAGAAGTGAGTGAATGCATATCCTGCTGCCGCGGTGACGCTGGACCTTGGCGTCAGGCCCTCCTCGACATCGGCAAGCGTTACATTCAGAATCCGCGAGGCCAAGCCAAACGACCCTAATGCACTTCCACCAAAAAAAGCGCCGAAAGATGTGTTTCCCAACGAACTCATCCCAGTCGTCTGCGATCCATACGACGATCCAAAGTTACCCTCGGGCAAGTAGCTAAGACTGTCCCGCAACGAAAACGACCCTCGTCTCCACGTAATCTTCTGATCGAAGTCCATCTGATGCAGGAATTTGGTCCCCTGGTCTTGCGAGCTGTAGAACGCTGCGCCACCGACATAATCGAGGGCCAAGTCGTAGTGACTCCAAAGACGCCGCAGCGCGATACTTCCCAGCGCGCGTGTGATGGAACTAAAGTTATTCCCTCCACCCACATTCGCGGCGTTAGAGTCGGCCGTTTCGCTAATCATGGCACCGGGCTGCAAGTAGCTCAGCGGTGCGGCATTCGGCTCCAGAGAAGGGAGGTCGATGCCTGATAGCGGAGGGTTTTCACTCGTGGTTATGGGTGTATTTTCCTGGCCGTATGCCGGCACGGGTCCCTGCTGCTGTCCCGTTTGACCCGAAGCGTCAGCAGGTGTCGAACTGTCCTGCGCTGATGCAAAGCCCAGTGCAAGCAGTAAGATCGCCCCTGTGCAAATGTTGTTTCGTCTGCTCATTTCGTCCTTACGGAACCACCAGGGTATCGCCCGGCACTAGAAGGATGTTCTGTTCCGGATGATTTCCTTTCACCACATCTTTGTAATTAAACGGCAGTTTCACTTGTTTGCCGTTCTCCGTCCGCAACAGGTAAATGCCCTTAAGATTCGCGAATTGCGTGAATCCAGCCTGTGATAGTGCCTGCAACACGGTCATGTGCGGCAACAATGCAATAGGGCCGGTATGCAGCACTTCCCCGGTGACGAAAACCCGCCGGCTGTTCATTGCGGTTACCACCACAGTGACACGCGGATCGGCAATATATTTCTTCAGCTTCTCGGTGATGGAATCTTTCAACTGTAACGGAGTCAGGCCGGCAGCAGGGATGTCGTTCAGCAATGGCATGGAGATCTTGCCATCGGGACGCACCGGCAGCGTCTCGGACAACTCTGATTCCTTCCATACGGAGATCTTCAGCACATCATCGGCTCCGATGACGTAGTCGGAGGGTGTGGCCGAGTCCTGCCGAGAGTCGGCCGGCTTATTCGGATTATCGCCGGCCTTTGGACCATCAGCGGATTGCGCCACGATTCCCGCTGTGCATAGGAAACTACACAGCAGCACCACTA
Organism: Acidobacteriota bacterium; assembly: GCA_046723715.1. Taxonomy (GTDB): domain Bacteria; phylum Acidobacteriota; class Terriglobia; order Terriglobales; family Acidobacteriaceae; genus Sulfotelmatobacter. The sequence continues at coordinate 1,906 of JBKOUZ010000227.1, forward strand.
ACTTCATTTGTTTCTGCATACGTTCTCCGAAGGAGCTAGGATGCTCCATAGCCCTCGTATCCAATCTGTTTCAGTTTATAAAGCAAAGCTTTGTAACTGATCTGGAGTTCGGCTGCCGCGCGCCGACGATTCCAGCGAGTGCGGGTTAAAACTTTCAGGATTAGTTCCTTTTCGGCCTGGTGGGAGGCAGCCTTAGCCGCCGCTTTCAAAGACGTTCGGTTCCCGTTGCCCGTGTCTGATGGCTGTCGCAACAATGCGCGCAAACCACCCATAGCCAGCCGCTCGTCCCCCAGCGCAACCAGCACTCTTGCCGCACTCTCGAGTTCACGCAAATTCCCAGGCCAGGAGTAATCCTGGAACAGCCGCTCCATCTCTGCACTCAATTCCGGAACGGGACGCCGGAATTCTTCGGCGTACTTGCGCAGGAAATGCGTCATGAGAAGTGGAATGTCTTCCTTGCGCTGCCGCAGCGGAGGCAACCGGAGACAAACCCCGCTCACCCGATAGTACAGATCTTCCCGGAGGCGGCCAGCTTTCACCTCGACTTCCAGATCGCGAGCGCTGCCGCAGATGAACCTCGCGGCTGCGTTCGTAGACCCGTTCTTATCGGCGCCACGCAGCAAAGCCTCCCGAACATGAGCCTGTGAAGCGGAACTCAGATCAGCAACTTCGTCGAGGAAAATGGTCCCACCGCTATCTACTCCATGGTTGTGGTGAATAGCCAGATCCTCTGGCTTAAGGATGGAACATTGTAATCGGAGGAATGGCCGCGAACTGCGTCGAGAAATCTCGTGGATTCGGCGCGCTGTCGCGTGTTTACCGGCGCCGGGCTCGGCCAGCAGCAGAACCGGCACATCACTTTGCGAGAGCTCATTGATAACGGCTTCGACCGGCCGCATGCTGGCGCTGACGCTCTCAATAAAGGCCATTGCCAGTCCCAAGGAAGCCTCTTCCCGGTCGTCATTTACCGCTACAGGCAATCTTTTCCCCATTTTTATGCCCATCGACTTCAGGCGACGCTGCCCGAGAGTGTTGAAGTGGCCTGCTAGATGCACGAGAATTGCCGAAAACGGACATCGCGTCCCCTGGCGCGAGGAATGCAAGCAATGCCTTTAGTTTAAGTAGCTTGCGACCTATCCCGCCATGGAGGGGCAGAGATTTTCGGCTACCGGTGCACTATTCCAGCGGGCAAAATGGGAAATCTTTTTCCCATATTGTGGTCTCGGGAAACGCCTCAAGCCTGCCTTTTGTGCGTTTCCCAGCGCTAAATAGGCCAACAACCTCTAAACGCGTTCGACTGAGCCTGTGGGAAAATAACTTCTCAATTTTACCCAAGTAGACGCTATTTTGGGCGCTAAACTTTACCACTGAGGAGTTCCTTATAAGCAACCGGTGACTTGGTGGGGTTCTTCATGCGCGATTGCTTGTTTGCTGGCAATTCGCTTATGCTTGTTTTTTCCCCCGGCTTCCGTACTGGACTGTGAATCCACCTGTTCAAACCGAGGTTATTCCGGCCCGACGGGAGCCAGCCAGTGCCTTCCTGGTGCGACATTGGCAACTCCTGATCCTGACCGCCTTGACATTATGGTTGTACTGGCCGACCTTGGTACGGCTGGTTCAACAATGGGGAAGCGATCAGAATTTTTCTCATGGATACTTCGTTCCACTCTTCTCTGGATTTGTAATCTGGCAACAGCGAGAACGACTGACCGGGATAAGGCGGCAGCCGAGCTGGTCCGGTTTGGCGCTGATTGTGGGCGGGCTGGCTCTGCTGATTGTGGGTCAACTGGGTGCTGAGCTCTTCCTCTCGCGCTCGTCCTTGCTTTTCGTTCTGGCGGGGTTCGTAGTTTTGTTCGGGGGCTGGAATTTTTTCCGGGCTGTTCTGTTTCCCTGGGCGTTTCTCTTTCTGATGATCCCCATCCCGGCAATCATCTTCAACCAAATCACATTTCCGTTGCAGATCCTGGCCTCAAAGGTTGCAGCAGCGACCCTACCCGTCTTTGGGGTGCCCGTCTTACGCCAGGGCAACGTGATGACGCTGGCCTCACAGATTCTGCAGGTCGCGGAAGCTTGCAGCGGCATTCGATCGCTCATGTCGCTCGTGACCCTGGCCATCATCTACGGCTATCTGATGGAAAGGCGGCTGTGGGTCCGGTACGTGTTAGCGCTTGCGTCCGTCCCAGTGGCGGTGGCAGCCAACAGTTTCCGGATCATCAGCACTGGCCTAATGGTGGAATATTGGGACCCCGACAAAGCCGAGGGCTACTTTCACACTTCATGGGGGTGGATCGTGTTTGTGGTCTCACTCCTCATGCTGTACGGACTGCACGCCCTGATTCGCTGGATCCTGCTAAAGAAAACTGGGGATGCTTAAATTATGACATTGCGCTTCATCCTAGCGGCGGCCCTTATTGCCTGCACGGCGGTATTCATGCAGGCGCACAAGCGCCAGGAAATATTTCCGCCGCGTCTGGATCTGCAGAGCTTCCCCACCACGATGGGGTCATGGACTGGGACCGATACCCCGATCGACAAGGACGCACTCGAAGTGCTGGGCAACGGCGAGTTTCTGCTTCGTGTCTATCAAGATCAGGAGCAGAGTCAGCCCTATGTCGATCTTTTCATTGCCTATTATCGCAGCCAACGTACGGGCGAGACTCCTCATTCCCCGCAGCATTGTTTGCCGGGCTCTGGTTGGGCCCCGATCGAAAACAACCGCGTCATGTTGTCGATGCAGGGACACTCGCCATTTCCGGTGAACCGGTATGTAATTTCCAAGCAGGATGCGCGCCAGATCGTGCTGTACTGGTTCTGGGCACATAATCGCGGTGTAGCCAGCGAGTACTGGAATAAGTTCTACCTGGTGGCGGATTCGATCAAGATGAACCGTAGCGATGGTGCTCTGATTCGAATCACTAGCCCTATGATGCCTGGAGAAACTGTGGACGGGGCACAACAGCGGATTTCGCCGTTCGTGAACCGCGTTTTGGCCTTGCTGGATGATTACATTCCGCGCTGACAAAGAATGGCTCATTGGTATTCTGACCCTAAGCAATGACTGCCGTAACTGTTTTCCGAGGTAACCGTCAATTATGATCACTTACTACGAGGACGAGGGCATGCGTTCACCCTCTGCAATTCCGGTCGGAGGATCGAAAATGAGCCGCTCTGTAGTTGTCCGCCTGCTGCTTTCGTGTTCGGTCGTTGCTGTTCTGTTCACTGGGTGCACGCGCGATCCCAATGCGCGCAAGCAGAAGTACTTTGACAGTGGTGAAAAGTATTTTGCCGAAGGCAAGTATCGCGAAGCTGTCATTCAGTACTCCAACGCTGTGCAGATAGACCCGAAATTCGCCCAAGGGCACGACCATTTGGCTCAGGCGTATCTCAAGTTGGGTGATACACAACGCGCTTACAGTGAACTGACCCGTACGGTTGAACTGTCTCCGGAAGACTATCGTGCGCACACAGATCTAGCGAATCTGCTGACCGCCGCGCGGCATCCTGACGGTAGCGCATTTTCCGAATATCTGACCCAAGCGAAGCCGCACCTCGATCTGCTTCGCGATAAACAGCCAAACAACCCGGAGACGCACGAAGCCTGGGCCAACTATTACGCCGCACAGAACAATCTTGCAGGAGCCCTGCAAGAGGCACAACAGACTGTTGCGCTTGATGCCAACCGTTCGGAATCTTATCTACTGCTTGCACTGCTGCAAATCCGTGCGAATCAGCCCGATCAGGCAGAGGCCAACTTCAAGAAAGCGACGGCTGTCGATCCCAAGTCGCTGAATGCAGTGCTCGCGCTGGGGGGCTTTTACCAGACGCACAACCGCTTCGCAGAGGCCGAGCAGCAATTCCGTCATGCTATTAAGATCGATCCCTCCAACGGGGTTCCACGCGCAGCCCTGGTCCGACTCTTCATGCAAGAAGGGAAAAAAGACGAGATCATAGGCTTCCTGCAACAAACCAAGAAGGATCTCCCCAACAATCATCAGGGTTACACCATGTTGGGCGATTATTACTACGGGTCCGGGGAGCTTGATAAGGCAATGACGGAATATGCGTCGCTCTACAGCGAGCATCCCAAAGATACGCAGGTCAAAAAGAATTACATCCAGTTGTTGATTCTAAAGAATGAGTTCGATCGGGCCGAAAAACTCAACAATGAAATTCTGAAATCCCGTCCCAATGACGTCGAAGGTCTGGTTTTCAAAGGTGAACTGCTGCGAGCAAAAAATGATTCCTCGGCAGCAATCGAATCCTTGAAGGCCGCACTGCATAACGAACCGGACAACGCCGTGGCTCACTATCAATTGGGTCTTGCGTATGCTCAGCAACGCGACATCAATCGCGCCGAGTCCGAGTGGAGGGAAGCAGTCCGGATCCGGCCTGGACTAACCGACGCACAGCGCTCTCTCGCCACGCTGCAAATCGGCCGCGGCGAATACGATAACGCCCTCCAAACTGCTCAGCAGATCATCAACGCGCAGCCTTTCTCGGGAGAGGGATTCATTCTCAAAGGTATCGCCGAACTGGGCATGCGCAAGTATGCCGACGCGGAGCACGACGACCGCGAAGCCCTCAAGCGGATACCGCAAAATTCCGCTCCGTACATACAACTGGGCCATGTGCAGTTGGCTCAGAAGCACTACGGTGAAGCGCAGAACTTTTATCAGCAAGCTCTTGAGAAGGATCCCTCGTCGGCGGATGCCCTGCGCGGTCTGATGACTGCTTATATGGAACAGAAGCAATACGACAAAGCCATTGCAGCCGCCAATGCGCAGATTGCGAAATCCCCAAATACCAGCAATTTTTATAATCTCCTGGGCACCGCTCTTTTCGATGGCAAGAAGGACTATTCCGGCGCGCAGTCTGCCCTGCGCAAAGCAGTTGACCTCGACAAGAACAACGTCGACGCGCTCGTGAAACTCGGCAAGGTATACATCCAGCAAGGCAACGTTGATCAGGCACTCGGTCTTTATCAACAAGCGAGCAAAGATAACCCACGCGAGTCTCGCTTCTACGTCCTCACCGGGGAACTCTACGAAGCGAAGCAGAACTGGGATCAGGCAAAGGCGATGTACCAGCAGGCCTTGAGCGTATCTGCTGATGACCCACGGGCGGCTAACAACCTCGCCTACTTGATCCTGGAGCATGGCGGAAATGTCGATGTCGCCATGAACATGGCGCAAACGGCCCGCCGGGGACTGCCGGACTCCCCCAATGCGGCCGACACACTGGGCTGGGCCTACTATCAGAAGGGAATTTTTCAATCGGCCATCAATCAATTCCAAGAGGCCCTACGCCTGAACCAGAAAAATGGTGGTGCGGATAACCCGGTCGTGCATTACCATCTGGGGCTCGCCTATCAAAAGGTGAATCAGAACGGTTTAGCCCGGCAGCAGTTGGAAAAGGCGGTCAAGCTCAAGCCCGAATACGCCGACGCACAAAAGGCTCTCTCCGAACTGCGCGGATAACGGTCTCTGTTTAGAAAGACAGAACTCTTGCCCAAAGTAAAAACCCCGCCTTACGGCGGGGTTTTTGAGTAATCTGAGGTGCGATCCTACACTTTCAGCTTGCGGCGGATCGCTCCAGCCACACCGACCAGTCCAGTACCTAGCAAGGTGAGAGACCCCGGCTCGGGAACTACGATGTTGGTGTCGCCGCTCGAGATGCGTGTGCTGCCGTTGAAGAAACCCTTGCCGGTGTTGATCGTCAACTGCACGGTCACACCGACGGTCGAGAAGCCCGTATTCGTCGTGCCTTCCAGAGCTCCCGTCAGGGTGTAGTTATGGGTCCCGTTCTGCAACGTGACCAGCTGCCACGTCACCGGGCCGGTAAAGGTTCCGGTGAAGAGGGTGCCGTTGGGGATACCACTCGAACCATTCCCGGTAATAGTGAATGAGCCGCCGCCCGCGAATGTAGCGTTCCCTTGTATGGAGCCGCTGGTGAGCGCGCCCGTGGAAAACGTCATCGTGCCTAGATTAGAGCCGGTGACAAGACCCCCACCGTTCAGCCCATTGACTGCGATCAAGGCTGATCCGCTCAGCGATAATCCGCTGCTCGAACCGGACAAGGTGCCGCCGCTATTGGTGTAATCCACGTCACTCGCGGCGAAAGCTGCCATCGGCAGGGCTAATGCCAAGACAGCCAGTAATGCTAGCTTCTTCATCTACTTGCCTCCTGGGATCCTACTTGACCCGCACCGCTGAGATGGTGCGTGGCTGCGCCTTACCGAGGGAGGGTAGTAAGGAGCTGTCATGCACAAGCGCACCCAGTTCCAAAACTGCCTGTTGCCCTGGAACGTAGCAGCAAGCTCTTACCGGATCTGAATGGCTAGCTTTGAAAGTGTAGAGGAAAAGCGGCGCGCAAGCAGCAAAAAAAGCGTGCTCTGCGACAAGAATGACCTTCTGAGTACACCCTCTAATCGGCGGCGATTTCCTGCGTCCGCGCGTCAGCTTCCGTCCGTTTTGCCGCCCTATTCGAGGGAAGCCCTGCATCGCGGATTTTGTATAACAGCGCGCGATAGCTGATGCTCAGGGCGCGCGCGGCCTGCTTACGATTCCAATGGTGATGCTGGAGAACTTTCAGGATGATCTTGCGCTCTCATTCGCGAACGGCCTGGCGTGTCACCTTTTTCAGCGAAATCTGCC
>JBKOUZ010000265.1:0-21734 GCA_046723715.1 Acidobacteriota bacterium
GTGGAAGTTCGGCCAAGCCTGTCCTGAAGGAATAGTTGTCTGTTGATAACGGGCCAGTTTGGAAGGTAATTCCAGGGCCTCTAGAAGATGAGCTTGCAAGCCAGCACAATCTGGCGATTGTCGCGAAAGCTAACTGTAACACCAGGTACTAGGACTCCGTCAGCAGCGGTAAAGCTACTAGTGCTGGCGTCAGTTGACGGTCCATTCACGTACAAGTTGGAATGATTGAACAGGTTGTAGAATTCTGCACGCAACTGCAGTCTTGCTTTCTCATGCAGCAGTCCAAAGTTCTTGATCAGAGCCGTATTCAAAAAGAAGAGACCAGGCTGCCGAAACGCACTGCGCGGAAGAATGTTACGGAAAGGTCCATTCACAGAAACTTCGCAGGCGAATGGTGCCGCATCAGCAATGCAAAGCCCGCTCACCGGGTCGTAAATCCGATTCATGGGAAGAAACAGATAATTGTTCGGCGACAATGCGTCAGCTAGGAACGTGCTTCGGGGGCGAGTACCCGTCAGCTGTGGCCGAGTCCGTTCTACCGTCAAGTCTGGGGTGCCGAAATCTGCCAAACTAAAAGGTTGACCCGACTGATAGCTGAAGAAGCTACTTAGCTCCCATCCTTGCATGGCGTGTCGCTGCCAAGCTTGCCACTTGCCAAGTAAGGGAATTTCCCAAATGAAATGAGCAGCTACACGATGGCGAGCGTCGTAATCCGAGGAACCATGATCAAGCTCGGGGTGGAATGCATCAAGATATCCCACCCCAGTTTCCGCCACGGAGTTGCTCAATCCGCTGACACTCCGGTTATCAATGGAATGGCTCCAAGTGTAATTTCCTCCAAATTGCAAGCCGGCCCGCGACAATCGCTGGCTGTCCACACGAACTTGCAGTGCGTGATAGGAAGAGTGCCCAGCATTTTGTCGCATAGTGATGTTTCCGAGGCTCGAATTCAAACGGGGACACTCGGAGTAGTCCGGTCCTATGGGGGTGATTCCGTCCGCCGCGATTCGCGTGCTGACGCAGCTTGGGTTCAGAAGGCCGCCGCTGCCGGCTCGATTGACGTTGTTCAGGGAGTACAGCCTACTGCCGCTCGAGCCCAGATAAGAGGCGCTCGCAACTACCGTTTTCGCGAATTCTCTTTCGAGGGTTGCGTTCCAGGACGACGCATAAGCCGAGCGCAAATGGAGGTCAGAAGCCTGAATGGTACTTGTGCTGAGTTGCACCGGTGAGTTCGGGAATGCGGCATATTGGTTTGAGACCAGTTCTGGAGTCAGCACGACATCGTGCAATCTGGCAAAGCTGTATGCGGGAGGGTTTTGCAGAGCGCGGAAGAACTCCCATCCGACCTTGCGATCGTAGAAGAGCCCGCCACCCGCGCGAAAAACGGTTTTACCGTCGCCGAAGATGTCGTAGGCGAGACCCAATCGGGGCGCGAAGTTTCTATAGTCGGGAAGGTAGAACTTTCCGCGCAGTTCTCCTGGAGCTCCAATTGTTCGCATCATCTTCCCATTTGCTATTGCAGCCAACCAACTGACGCCCTCTTCGGGATAGAAATTCGAGTCGAGGACGTGTTCACTTCCTGGGCTGTGCAACACTCCAAAATATTCCCAGCGCAGACCGGGTGTCAGTGTCAGGCGTGGGTTGACCTTCCAAGTGTCCGCAATGAATAGAGCCGGCTCGTTGTAGTGGTAATGACGGGTGAAGCTCGGTGGGCCATAAGGTGGATCGACAAATTCTCCTGGGTAATGCCCCTTCGGGTCTATCGCGATCGAGTAAAGCTGCAGAAGACCATTAACAAATCCCTGACTATTTGCAAACTGTGCGTCTGCGATCTGGCCTGCCACTCCGAACGTGAGGTTCTGGCGAAGGTGTAAGAATTGCCCTCCAAACCGTAACAAGTGTGAACCGTGAGACCATGTGGCAGTCTGGAAAAATTGATAGCCATCTATGGGCCCGAATTCCGCCGAAGAGCCTCCGGGCAGTGAAACCGGTTCATTCAGGATGGCAAAGGATGGTATGGCCGGTTTCGGCACGGGATAAGCTTCGCCGCCGAATCGTTCTGGATCACCGGTCACACGATCGTATGCAAGCCGAGATTCCGTGGCAAATTTCGCGGACCAACTGTGAATCAGATTGATGCTGACATTCTGATTGTGACCGTATACAGCTTGGTCTAGTTCCTTTGAATAAGGTTGCCAGGCAATGGCAAACTCATCCTTCTCCTCAATGGCGTAGCGGAGAAACACTTGGGTGTTGGCTTCCCGCATCCAGTCAAGACGCCCGGTTGCCAGAATTGTGTTCTGAGGAGGCCCCGCGCCGAAATCATGCGGTCCGATCCGGGAAGTAAAAGCAAAGGCGGGGATTGTAACCAAGCCTTTCCCTGAGTTCAGATCACATGAGGTACCGAAGGGACAAAGGGTTTCAGTTCGCACATTCGTCGGCGATCGGGTGTTCGGAAGAGGGAATCGCTGAAAGATGGCCTGCGTTCCCGGAGCGCTAATTGCTAGTAATTGAGGTGTGGGGACAAAGAATGTATTCGGGCCGCTGCTTCGTACCAGTAAGGTTTCCTCTGATGCGAAAAAGAATAGCTTTCCTTTTCGCAGCGGACCACCGACGGTAGCACCAAATTGGTTTCGATTGAACTCGGCGCGTGGAAGGCCATGAGCGTTGTTGTCGGAAGTATTCGCGGCCAGCGCCGAATTGCGGAGGTAATCATAAAACGATCCATGGAACGTATTGGTACCGTTCTTAGTGACAATGTTCGCGGTAAAGCCGGAGTTTCGGCCATACTCCGCACTGAAGTGGTTGGTTTGGACATTGAACTCCTGAATGGAATCGAGAGGAACGTCCATCGCAGGAGCAGACATCATGATGTCATTGTTTTCAGCCCCGTCTAACAGGTAATTGGCACTCTGGGTGCGCGCCCCATTCACAGCGAAGCCAACCCCAAGATCGTCGTTCGAGAACGTGGCCCCTGGGATCAGCGCGACGAAATCATAAAGGCTTCGTCCCAACGTGGGGAGTTCCGTCATTTCGTGGAGAGAAACGATGCCGCCGAGATTTGCGTTTTCGGTTTGGACCGACACGCCGCCTTCGCCGACGACTTTCACCTCCTCCCGTACGGGACGAATCTGCAAGACCACATCGGCTCGTACGGAACTTGCCACTACGACTTCCACCCTCAGGTCGGAGGCCGCAAACCCTGTGCTTTCTGCTACAAGCCGATAAGTGCCTGGAGGGAGAAGGTCAAAATTGTATTCGCCCCGCTCGTTCGCAATCGTCCTTCGTTCGAAATCCTTTTCAGCGTTGCGCAGTGTAATCGAGGCATTCGGGACTGCGGCATGCTTAAAGTCCAGGATGCGCCCAACTACAGTGCCGGTGAAAGTTTGCGCCCGGCCGGCAAAGGGCAATAGAACTAAAGCGCAGAAACATACAAATGCGAGTGAGATTCTCACGGCCGCGCAGCAACAAATTGGATGAGCTGACTGCTGCATACAGGGGCTCGCGAGCTGTTTTACTGCGGATTCCCCATGACTCAAAATGCTGGACAAGAGGCAGCCGGACTCAGGCGAACAGACACTGTTTTGAACTCTGGCTCTGACCGGAGACTCTCGAACGCGGCGTCGGTTATTTGTGGCTCATCATCGGGCTTCGCTTTCTTTAGCCACTTCAATGCCGCCGCTTTATTGCCCAACTGGGCGTACACGAATGCAATCATGTTGGGAGACACGTACTGCTCATTTGACATGGCTCGCAGTTGAGCGATAGTTTCCAATGCTTCTTGCGTTCTGCCCGCTAACGCGTATACTCCCCCGAGTCTTGCAACGCGCATGGGTTTATTGTCTAAGGCGATCGCAGTTTTGATTTCCTCTACAGCGCGGTCATATTCTCTCTTGCTCGTATATGCAAATGCCAGACGCATGTGCGCGGCGGCATAATGAGGGTCAAGTTCCAACGCTTTCTGTAACCGCGAAATGGCTTCATCGATCCGTCCTGCATCCATTAAATAGAGAGCCATCTCGGCATTGGTCCGAACAGAGAGGGGATCGTGTTCCAGAACCCGCTGCTTCTCTGCAAGAGCTTGATCTTTTTGGCCGACCTCAAGCAGGTAATAAGAATGGAAGTCCAAAGCGCTCATATCACCAGGATTGAGCCGTAAGGCGTACTCCAATTCTTTCTTGGCCTCGACTGGATCGCACCGGAATTGCAACTTGATGATTCCGAGAAGTGTGTGCGCCTTAACCGAGCGTGCATCCATAGCCAACGTCTTGGCCAGGAGCTCCTCAGCCTTCAACCAGGCGTCTCGTGGCTGCGCCAGTGCCATGAATGCCATAGTTGCGTAGTACTCGGCTAGTCCCGAATAGGCGTCGGCAAAGTTCGGGTCCATACCGATGGATTCTTCAAAGTATTCTTTCGCTTTTGCGAATCCGTCATGGGACCATTTATCCAGGAAATACTTGCCCTTGAGATACGCCTCGTAAGCCTGCGGATTTACCTGCCTTGTGCTGGAGGGTATCTCCGTCAGCGAATTCAGCTTCCCGGTGACCTCCAGAGCTACCGCTGAGGCAATCTCGTTTTGAAGTTGCAAGACGTCGTGCAGATCACGATCGTACTGGCGTGCCCATAAGTGCCGATCGGTTGTAGCATCTACCAACTGGGTGCTGACGCGCACGTGATTACCGGAACGAGCAACCGAGCCCTCCAAAATCAATCCCACGCGGAGCTCCCGGCCGATATCGGGAAGCCCTTTGTGGCTATTCTTATAGCGGATCGAAGAGGTGCTTGAGATAACCTTCAAGGAACTACTCTGTGCCAAGTTTGTGATCAGCGCGTCAGTCATTCCATCCGCGAAATAGTCCTGAGCAGGATCACCGGAGAGGTTTTGCAGAGGCAGGACGGCAAGCGAAAAGTTGGAGTCCGCACCCGAGCTTGCTCGGACCTTGGGACGGAGCATGATCGCAGCCAGCGCGACGGCCATCAGCAGCACACTTGCTAGCACCAATGGCCTCATCCATAGCCTCTCGGTCCTGAATACTCGAAGCTCCCGACTTTCCAGCCGCGCCTCTCTTTCGAGCTCTCCCCGTTCGCCAATTGGTTCAGGAACGACCGTAAGTGCAGGCACAGGAGGGGCGGCCAGAATCTCTAAAGGAGCGATGAAGCGGTACCCGTGCCGGGGCACCGTCTGGATGTATCGTGCTTCATCAGCGGAGTCACAAAGAGCATCGCGGAGCCTTCGGACGGCCGCATTAAGTCCCGCGTCGAAATCCACGAAGGTGCTGTCGGGCCACAGCCGGGTACACAATTCTTCCCGGGTGACCAACTGACCGGGACGCTCAACCAGCATCTTTAAGATCTGGAAGGGCTGGTCCTGGAGCTTTAACCGCGTGCCATGTTTGCGTAGCTCGAAGGCTTCGAAATCGGCGACGTAATCGCCGAACTTGGCACGCGAGTAAGTGGTCGGGACTGCCATAACGGCCAGCTAGTGCGCCGGAGTATAGCCTGTGCGTGGCCAAAAGTACAGAACGGTTATGGTCAGCAAGATCACTATTTCCAGTAATTTAGCCCGTTAGAATCATTTCATTCCTCGACCATAGCCGCGCCATTGCGCTCTTTTCTTCTTTCGTGCAGCTTGCCTGCAGTTCCTGGAAACGCACGTCAACTTCTGGAGGATCCGATGAAAACTGCAACGCTATGCCTCGTCACCGCTCTTTGGCTTATCTCAGCTCGCGAGCACGCGGCCCTGGCACAGAACGCCGTAACGACATGGAACACCATTGCGGCGCAGACCGCAATCACGGGTAAGTCAACTGCTGGAATGACAGGCATTTACATGGCTTACTGCGATCTCGCCGCATTCGACGCGCTGAACGCAATCCGTCCTCGATTTCGGTCCTACGGGGGTATCCAGCCGGGGGCAGCGCCTGGAGCTTCTGAGTCAGCGGCAGTAGCAGCGGCGGTCCACGATGTGCTAGTTCATTATTTTCCAGGCCAGGCAGCCTCAGATCCGAATGCAACTCCCCCATTCATCGGCCTAGATGAGCAATATGCCAACTTTTTGGCGTCGCTAACTGATAGTGTCGGCGCTATCAACGACGGCGTTCAGGTAGGACAACAAGCCGCAGCTGCACTTCTGGCATTAAGGGCAAACGACGGGATCTCCGGCACGAATACCTACGTCTTTCAGACGCCTGGTCCTGGGGTGTATCAGCCCACGCCCCCATTCCCCTATCCGGGGGCGCAAACACCGTGGATTGCTAACATGACGCCTTTCACAATGAGCAGTGCGTCTCAGTTTTTGCCTGATGAGGGGCCCACGCCTTTGTCCAGTCAGGAATGGGCCGACGACTATAACCGCACAAAGACATGGGGCAGCCTGACAAACAGTCCTCGGACACCTGAGCAAACTACAATCGGGCTGTTTTGGGCAGTGAATGCTGGCTTACCGTTTAGCGGCATGCTAGCCGATTTGGTGGCAACACACGAACTCAGTATGTCCGAATCCGCCCGACTCTATGCCATGACCTTCACGGCCTACGGCGATGCCTTCATCGGCTGCCTTAATGCAAAGTACTACTTCAATTTTTGGCGGCCAGTGACCGCAATTCAAGAAGGCGACACGGACGACAACATTGGGACCACTGCCGATCCCAACTGGGCACCCCTCGATCCGACACCGAATCATCCCGAATACCCGGCAGCTCATGGCTGCATAACTGGAGCGGTCACGAGCGTGATCGCGAGCTACTTTGGCACGCCGAACCTCACGCTCAGAGTTAGGGCTACCTATTCCGTTCCGGCCGCGCTCGGCGGCGGCGCGCAAACTGCAACCCGCACCTTCTACAGCACCAAGAGCTTACTGCAGGAGGTGCAGCTTGCACGCATCTATGGAGGAATGCATTTTCACCATTCGATCATCCAAGGCACTGTACTTGGGCAGAGGGTCGCAAACAACTTGGTAAATAACTATTTTCAACCGTTGAAATGAACAGTTGAGAGGGGAGTGCAAGAGGCACTCCCCATTTTCGCTCGGATGCCAACTCTCTCCAGAAAGACGAGACACACCAATTCACTGGTCAGTAGTGCCTGGACCGTTGCTCCTAACACGAAATTACAATCCACATGGTTGGGCCCAATGGTCCGCATCTTGACTTAACGCATAAAGTGATATTAGTGATATCGTTTCGATGGGCAATGGAGGTCGTTAGAGGTCGTCGCAGACAACCGACCCTAAGTCGCGAATGTGCTTGAAACCCTCATAAACACAGGGTATCATCGCTATGTGTAGCAATTGTCACGACTTGCTAGAAATGGCGTTAATCGAATCCCTCCCTCTCCGCCATTTTGATTCTCAAGGACTTAGAGCAGATTTTTACGCGGCTGTGGTTCGCCAGAATGCCACTAAGTGTGTTTTGGGGATACCGAAGTCACGATTCCCATACTGTCCGAGAGCGGTGGGCTTTGTAGGCAAATTTGGGAAATTGTGATGAAGTTCCACGACACGGCAGACACCGAGCCAATCTGTGGCTGTAATTGTGGCTGTACGTCGCAAAACATAGAGAGCATTTCAACTTGTGTAAGTTAATGGTTTGATGGTGAGTTAACCTAAGAACTGAATCTGTGACTGTCCGTGTCTCTTAATCAGTGGTCCTGGCGTCGGTTTGCGAGACGAGCAACTGTTCCCACGCTCGACTCATATGCAACGAGAAATAGAGAAATGACCCCCGAAGAAATCAACGTCCATTAAGCGTCCAATAAGACGTGGAGTTGCTTACTTTCGCTGAATTGCGGAGGTTTGGTGTGCCATTCGCGCCTCCTAATGTGTTTATTTTGTTAGGCGGCGCTGGGTTCGAATCCCACTCTCTCCGCCATGTTATCCATAATAAATGAGTTACACGGGCTCCGTAACCCACTCTCATAGCCTGTTTCGCCTACGGAATGAGCGACATGCGTTTGCGCAAGTTCAGGTGTGATCCGTTAAGGCTAGAACCGACTGATCGGGAGTCAGTTTCTCCGTCCGGAAGGTTGAATTTTGCGGGCTTAGGTCGGTACGTCCGCTTCGGATTCTGCAAGAGCCACGCTGGACGTGGTCCAATTGCAGCTCAGGCTTGTAGCTTTGCTACTTAGTTCTGAGGGCTCGATTCACTGCTGATGCCGCTCAACTCCCGCTCTAAGCACAGCCAGACCTCATGACTCTGCGCGAGGGCTTCGGTATTCTCCACCGCACTGTCCGGCGTTAGGGTGGGCCGCAAGTAGTCGTCCAACCGAATATGACCGTTTGGTCGACTAGGAGGAATTTACAAACTTCATGTTGGCAAAGAGGACTTTATGAAATTACGTGACTCTGTCGTCGGCACGATTATTGTCATTACCGTCTGCATGCCGGGACTGTTTGCCCAACGCCGGTCGTCACAGGTTACTCACAAGCACCACCACTATCAGATCATCGACGTGGGCACACTGGGAGGTGCTCAGAGCACATTGACTGGAGGGCGAGGTCTCAACAACCAAGGAACTCTCGTGGGCTGCGCGGACACCTCCACTCCGAATCCCAATTATCCAAACTTTAACCCATTTCTCTCAGCCTTTGGCGCAGATCCCTTTCTCTTTCACACCTTTGAGTTTGAGGACGCCATGGGAGGCTCCGAAGCTCGACTCCAGTAATAGGAGTCCCCATACTGGCATCAGTCGAATTCACAGTGCTTGCTTCCGCAGCCACCTCCACCGTCTCGGTCGCGCCACCAACCTCGAGTTGTACGTCCAAGGTGGTTGTGACACCGATGGGAAGCTCGACCCTCGATCGCAAAAGGTTCTTAAAGCCACGTGCTTTCACCTCGACGCGGAACGTTCCGGGCGGAAGTTGGTTGATCACGTATTTGCCGGCCGAGTCAGACTTGACCGAACGCTCGACGCCGGTGTCAAGGTTGCGGGCGATTACCTCGGCGCCGTTGACAACCGCGCCTGAGGAATCCGTGACCGCACCCGACATTGCCGCTGTCCCAGCGACTTGTCCCCAACCTAGGGAACCAAATGTGAGGAAAATGCTAACGAACAACGTAATTACAATTGAGCCAGAACGCATGGAAGCCCCCTTTGCCCCTAAAAGCGGCTTATTCCGACTACGTTTTGCCCAGGAGTGTAAGACCGCCGAGAGCCTGGGTCGCCCCGATTGGGCGATATTGTGCTCCTGCGACACACAATTGTGCAAGTCGAATTTGTGATTTGGAATTGTTTTCGACGACTTTTTACATGATGTCGCTTGACTTAGATGAAATCCAGAATTGTGAGTGAGCGTTGGCTTGTGGAGTAAGGTTCACAGTTAGACGAGTGTTTTTGTTCCCCATCCCTCATCGTTTCGTCCGAAAACGTACCTGAACTGCAGGCTTCAATGGTGGCACTCAGTCGCGGATTTTGTCCTTCAATGCCTGCCTTTCGCGGTCCAGCACCATCTGGTCGAATGCGCGAGGCAGAGACTCACAGCGGGTGTAAGGACCGGGTTTATAGGCGCGCGACTGGATTCCGGCCTGCGAAAGCTCCGAGATCGCCCAATCTTCGCGGTTGGTGCTGTCCCAGAACTCAATTGCGTCGTCGGCCTGGAAGTCAGGCTTGTTCATTTCATCGGGGTGGAAATGCCATTCGCAAATTACACTGGTGCGATCGACCGCACGCGGCCATAGAGTGTGCGTCATCACGTAATCCGGATGGAGGCTTAACAGCAAATTAGGAAAAATCGCGTAATAGTACACTTTGCGTCGCTCACTCGCGCTCAGTCCGGGAAGATAGTCGCGACGCAGCTTGCCATCTGTACTCATTGTCTTGGCCCCGCCTTGAAACTCCATGGAGCCGCCGATGTATCCGCGCCGAGGTTGATCGTTCTCGCCCGAAAGGTAATCCGTAATGGCATTGAGTGCCGGATGCAAGATCGGGCAGTGCAGGCACTCGTTGTAGTTGAGCATGATCAGCTTCCAATTGGCCTTCACCACGTATTCAATCTGTCGATACGGTCGCAACTCCGCCATTCGCCAATTCCGGAACTTCTGGGGCAGATCCTCTAATTGAACCGCAAGCGGATCATGATCTCGGCTTAAGTTGATGAAGATGTGCCCGTCCCAGACGTCGACATCAATCGCATTGAGCGGATAATCTTCGCGGCAGAAGCCATCGTGTGCGTGCGGCGCCCCGATCAGGCAGCCATCCAGGGCGTAGGTCCACCCGTGATAGCCGCACTGGATTCGCCCGGGAAAATGGCCCGCGGAGTTAACGCAAATGCGCGTGCCGCGATGTCGGCAGACGTTGAAGAATGCCCGCAATGAGTCATTCCCGTCACGCGTAATGATGATGCTTTCACCCGCGACCTCGCGAAGAAAGTAGTCGCCTGCTGCCGGCACTCGATTTGCACGCCCGGCGCAGATCCAGTCACAGGCAAAGAAGCGTTCTAATTCTTCACGGTAGAAATCGGGATCTGTGTAGTAGCGGGCAGGAAGGGTCGTGGCGGTTGGCATTTTTGAGATCGTCGTCACTTAGCACCCGGCAGCAAAACGATCAATCATCTGTTTGTAGAGCGTTCACTTCCATTCCAGATTAAGCATTTTATAGCAAGCGGCGTTTGACGGCATTCGAGAGGAGACATAGGAACCTGTTGAGTTGGAGCTACGCCCGTCCGATTTGTGGTCAACAGGATCCAACAGAATCGTACGACTTGCTGCCTCTATTAGTCCCTGTTAATCTCACCCACCATGAAGCTCTGGGCTTCGCTCCTGATTTTCACAACTGCCGTTCTCGTATTTGCGCAGGACGCCACGAACGGTGGGACCCATACAGTCCCGGATAAAAACGTCGCCGTACCAATGCGCGATGGTGTGATCCTGCGCGCGGATGTGCTGCGCCCTGCGGGCGCCGGCAAATTCCCCGTGTTGGTGTATCGGACACCTTATGGGAAAGATGCAGCGCAGCGAGAGTACACAACATTCGAGAACGCCGTGAGCCGGGGCTATGCTGTTGTTGTGCAGGATGTTCGCGGCCGGAATCACTCGGACGGTGATTTCCGTCCGTACGAGAACGAGGGCCGAGACGGCTATGACACCATCGAATGGTCTGCCGCCCAGCCCTGGTCAAACGGCAGAGTGGGAACGTTTGGACTTTCCTATCCTGGCGCGGTTCAATGGCTAGCCGCCGTTCAGAGTCCTCCTCACTTGAAGGCGATGGTTCCTGCCATGACATTCTCCACGCCGCAGAATTTTTTCTACGCGGGTGGAACATGGGACATGTCATGGATTGACTGGATCTGGAACAACATCGCCTGGAATACACGCGTAAGGAAGAATTTTCCGGGCCCTCGAACCTACAAAGAAGCACGGGTCGCGTGGAAAGAGCAAGGCCAAACGATGGTGAATACTCTGCCTTTGCTTGATTTGAAGCCACTACAGCAGGTTGCGCCATATTACTTCGATTGGTTGCGGCATCCTCCTGAAGATAGTTGGTGGAATTGGAGCGAACTTCGGGACAAGTATTCGCACACTACCGCTGCCGTCCTCAATTTGTCCGCATGGTACGACGACAACTATGGGCCAGAAGGCGCAACGACAAACTACGCCGGTTTGCTACAAGCCCGACGGGGAGATAAAAACACCCAAACTCACCTTCTACTGGGACCGTGGGTTCACGGGGGCACAGCAAGTAACCGATCGGGAGAACGTGACTTCGGTCCGACTGCGGCCATCGACTACGACGAAGTCATTCTGCGCTGGATGGATCACTACGTGAAGGGCGTTGACAAAGGAGTCGATCGAGAGAAGCCTATACGCTATTTCCTGATGGGGCGGAATGAGTGGCGAGAGGCAGATCAGTGGCCACCCGCTGCGAAGACAACGCCGATGTTTCTCGTTCCCCCCGCGAATAGCGCGCGTTTCGGTCTCTTGCAAACGTCGCCATTGGAGAATAAGGACAGCTTCAGCCAGTTTGTGTCCGATCCGGCCAATCCCGTCACGAACCCGTACGATTCCTCGGGCGCCCACGATTATGCAAAGCTTTCAGATCGCGCCGATGTCCTGACTTTCGATTCTGCGGTACTGCAGGAAGACACCGAGGTGACAGGACCAATGACAGTCCGCGTTTTCGCTTCTTGTGACTGCCGCGATTTCGATTTATGGGCACGGCTTTTGGATGTTTTGCCCGATGGAACGGCGATGAACCTTATGAGTCCTGGTCTTGACGTCCAACGTGCCAGTTATCGCGATCTGACCCGAGGCCGCCAGTTGTTGTCACCTGGAGAAGTTTACGAACTGAAGTTGGACAAACTGATCACCAGCAATGTGTTCCTGAAGGGACATCGAATCCGCTTGCAAGTTTCAGCAAGTTTCAGCCCAAATTTTTCCCGCAATCTCCAGAGTGGAAACTCGGAAGCGGACAGCGCGGAAACGAAAAAGGCAGAGATTCGAATTTTTCATGATGCTTCCCATCCATCGCAGGTATTGCTGCCCGTTATGTCGAACACCCGCTAAGATTTCTGCTCGGATGAGCATATACTCCCGCATGACTGAATTGCGGAGGAGCATTGTTCTCATCACGAAGATTCCTTTATTGCATTTGTTCTTTCTTCCTCTTGGGCGCGGGTTGCGTGGCGCAGCGCGAGCCTGTGCTTAAGCAAATTGACCTACCCCATTCTTACTACTACCGTGAGATGTACCTGCCTCAGTTGACGACCGGACCAAGCGCGGTGGCATGGTCTCCGAACTCCCAAACTGTGATTTATTCCATGGCCGGATCACTTTGGCGGCAAAATGTCGTGAGCACAACGACCGAGCAAATAACCGCTGGTCCCGGCTACGACTACCAGCCGGATTGTTCGCCGGATGGGCGTTGGGTGGTTTTTGCGCGCTACTATCAGGATGCGGTGGAGTTATGGTCACTTGATCTGCAGGACGATCACACAAGCCGGCTCACATCCGGGGGAGCAGTGAATGTGGAGCCGCGCTTCTCTCCCGATGGAACCCGGATCGCGTTTGTTTCCACTACCAAGAAGGGCCACTTCCACATTTTTGTCGGACGATTCGCGAAAGGTGAGCTCAAAGATGTACAACAGCTCACTTCAGAAAACGTCAGCGCACTTCCTCGCTACTACTACAGCCAGGTAGATCACGAAATCAGCCCCGTGTGGTCCCAGGACGGGTCCGAGATCTTATTCATTTCAAATCGAGGGCACATCCACGGGACGGGCGGCTTTTGGCGGATGAAGGCACAGCCAGGCGCCGAGCCGCACGAGATCCATTATGAAGAGACGACGTGGAAGGCTCGTCCTGACTTTTCGCCCGATGGGAAACGCATGGTATACGCCTCGTATTTAGGACGATCGTGGCACCAGCTTTGGGTTATGCCCGCGACAGGTGGTGACGCGTTTCCAATTTCGTACGGAGACTACGACAATACCAATCCGCGATGGTCGCCCGACGGTGCAAAGATCGCATTCATTTCGAATCGTAGCGGCAACACATCGTTGTGGATACAGACGATTCCGAGCGGTACCCAGAGCGAAATAGTACCTCGCGAGAGAAAGTATCTGAGGCCGATGGGGAAGGTGTGTTTGCACGTCACAGAAAATGATGGAACGCCCGTAGCCGCGCGAGTTGTTATCGCAGCCCAAGACGGTCGAGCTTACGCTCCCTACGACGCCTGGATGTATGCCGATGATCGTTTCAACCGCGCTGAGCGTCCGTTTGAAGCACATTATTTCGATACCAAAGGAACATCCGAGATTACAGTCCCAGAGGGAACTACGCAGGTCGGAGTCATGCGCGGCTTCGAATACGAGTTCGAGGAACGCACTGTGGAGGTTGTCGCGGATAAGAAGTCTGAAGTCACAGTTAAGTTGCGGCCCATCGAGATGCGTCGCTTCGACGCGTCGTGGATCAGTGGAGATGTGCACGTCCACATGAACTACGCAGGCACCTATCGGAATACACCAGCGCATCTGGCTGACCAGGCCGCAGCTGAGAATTTGTCGATCATCGAGAATTTAGTCGTGAATAAAGAGCAGCGTTTCCCTGATATTGCATATTTCTCACCTGAGCTCGATCCGATTTCTAACGAGCACTTCGTTCTGCAGCACGCGCAGGAATTTCACACGAGCTACTGGGGACACCTAGGGGTTTTGAACCTGACTCGAAACTTGATCTTGCCAGGATATGTTGCATATCCGAACACGGCCGCGGCCAGCCCGTTTCCCACGAATGCCCAAGTAGCTGACTTGGCTCATGGACAGACTGCACTCGTCGGCTATGTGCACCCCCTCGAGAGCGTGCCGCACCCGGAGAAGGACCCACTCACCTATGAATTGCCCGCCGATGTAGCACTCGGCAGAGTGGATTACATCGAGGTCGTCGGTTTCGCCGACCACAAATCCACGGCAGAAGTTTGGTACAAGCTTCTGAATTGCGGCTTCCGATTGCCGACCGCAGGCGGAACCGACTTCATGGGAAATTACGCGTCGCTACGCGGACCAGCCGGGCTAAACCGGGTGTATGCCGAAGTCCCTGCAGGACCTCTGAAGCTTCAATCCTGGCTCAATTCGATCAAGGCTGGGCGAACGTTCGCAACCAATGGACCCTTACTCCGGTTTGAACTCGAACGGCAGCTGCCGGGACGAGAGGTGCATCTCGACAAAAAGCGGGATGTCGCTTTCCGCGCGGCGCTGGCGTCGATCGTTCCACTGGATCATCTGCAGATTGTCTGTAACGGGAAGATCGCGAAAGAACTTGAACTAGGTGCGGATCACAAACGCGTATACGTCGAGGGAACCTTACCGATCGCGAGTACTGGCTGGTGCATTCTTCGGGCGTTTAGTGACCAGTCGGAGTACCCAATTTTGGATCTTTATCCGTATGCAACGACCAGCCCCATTTATGTGAACGTGGTTGGAGTTCCACTGCGCAGCACACAGGATGCTGCGTATTTCGTCTCTTGGATGGAACGTCTGATCTCTGCGGCAAAGAGCAACGCGGATTGGAACACCGAGACAGAAAAGCAGGATGTCCTGACACTATTCGAAAAAGCGAAAGAGAAATACGAGGATATCGTCATGACACATCAGACCGGAACGTCAGCGGATCCTACGCGGATTTCGCATTCTAGTCCCGGCAAATAATCGCTTTGCTTCCCCGGAAACCAACGTAGCGGCAATCCTTGTTGCCTTGGGTCAAAACGAGCAATGAACGCCATCGCCTCAGGTTGAGTCATCTGAAGATTAAGAATGAGATAATTCCTGCGCGTTGAACTTTGAATTGGACCGAAACCACAAATGAGATCACGCCGACTGCTTTCAATATTTTGTCTGCTGCTTGTGGTTCCGAAATACGTCTATGGTGCCGATACGATTCTCAAGAACATTGTGGTTTACGATGGCACCACGAAAAAGCCATTCAAGGCGGACGTGCGTAGCAAAGGTGACCGCATTGCGGCCATTGCGAAAACTCTGGTTCCACAACCTGGCGAAATAGTTCGGGACGAACACGGGCTTGCTCTCGCCCCCGGATTCATCGACATGCATAGCGATCATGATCGCGGAATATTCGATGACTTGGACGCGGAGGCCGTCACTCGGCAGTGCATTCCCAGAGTGTTTGAAAAGTATAGTTTCCTAATCAGGTCGTGCGGCATTCTTTAGTTGAGCGTCTGCGCACACCGATCGAGCGCATGCTTCGGGGATGCTCGAACAACTGCTGACAGTTCGCGATGGTTCATGTGAGGGCGCACTGACGGGTCCGTTCTGCCGCTAGGAGACCAATCCACGCTGAGACTGCGACGACCTAATGTGCTCGATCAACGCGAAAATCGTAGTGCTTTCCGCTTCCTGATTCCGGAAACGGCGATGAGACAAGAAAAGAGTACACATCGGATTCCATTCCCTGAACTGGTAAGTCGAACACCAACCGACTGTCGCCAGAAGATGAAACGAGTGGTAGCAGCCGGGCTGACCATATCGGGCCATTCCCAGCTTTGGTTTCAAGATGCACATTGAAGGGACCCGGGCTATGGCCTTGCAGAGCAATGTCCACTATGATCCGCCGTGTGGAAGGCTTGATCTCAATGTGAGGAATCTGCGAGTCATCACCACGAGAGCGATCCGCAACCAACGTTAAGGGTATTAACGCTGACGTCAATATCGGGGCTTCTTTTACCAGGCTTGCTGAATGCACGCGCTCTTGCGCGAGTTGGGACTCAAGGCCCGTTGTTTTCTTTTGAAGGGCAGATATGTAAAGCAGACTCCCGATGCCGAGTACAACGAATGCGGCGAGTTGTCCATAGGTTTTGAAATGGGTCCGCCAGGCAATAGGCGCTCTATATTCAGATCTCTCCCGCGCAACATTCGTGTAAACCGAAGGCCGCGTATCTGATATTGTCCCGATTAACTGATGCGGCTCTTCGAAATGATTTCTTAGCAGCGTAGCGAATCGTAATTTCTCCTTGCGCTCAGGCGGCCGCAGAAAATATGTACTAACAGCATTCTTGTCGGCGGAATCGAGCGTCCCATCCAGAAAATCCTCTATGATCTCTTCTTCGATAGATTCCACCATCTCACATAATTCATCATTAGAAAAAATATCATGACTCAACCGCTCTTCAGGGTCCTTCTCGTTATCGAGTCTGCCCAGTAAGTACTCCCGAATCAGACTACGATCGGGTAAATTGCTTTTCATGGCGCTACCTCAAAAAATATCAATTTGATAATCGTTTCCTACACTCAACAACACAGACACGGAGTTCCTTTCGAATCCTGCACACTCGGATGCGCAACGCATTCATCCCTCCAGCGCCATCTGCTAGTCCTCGCCTGACGGGAATCTTGTCGCGCCCGCGCTGTCCGTGATAACGGGTTACGACGTCGCGGTCGCCGGGCGATAGTCGAGCCAGGCAATGATCCAGACACTGTAGTTCCAGTTCATACGCTTTTGGGTCCGGATGCTCCGGAGACGCCACATCAACCTCCAAGGGGACAGATTTCCGCTCACGCGTGTCCTCGTGCCACACATTTCTTGCTACTCCATAAGAATAGGCAAGCGGGTTTTGATACTGCTCGCATGATTCAACCTTTGCAACCACAATGTCCACTGTTTTATCGAAGAGATAATCGGCATCCGTACAACCTTTATGAATGAAGAACCTGATCAACTTTGTCCTGATCCGCTGATACTCTCGCACCGCTAACTCGTCGTCTTCAGACAGCCAGCGAAGAAATTTTCCGAATGCTTCCGGCGTGAGCGTCCTTTTCTCCCCCTTTTGCGATGCCATAGCGACCTACGAAAATGCAGACGGATGAACTGGTCCTTCTATCTGTAATCTCCCTGCAATACAAAAGCTGCCCAGTAGTACGGATTGGCCCAGCGTTCGTCCTGCACCATCTCGAGTTGTGCACCGCGCAAGGCTGAACTTGGGCTTTCACCCTTCTTTATTCGTGCATAGAGGCGAGACATCAGTGTTGCGGTCGCATCATCATTCACCTTCCACAAGCTTGCGATCACACTTTTCGCTCCCGCATACAGGAAGCCACGCGGCAAACCTATGATCCCTTCGGACTCCAGGTCCCTGCCCAACGCCGAGTCACAGGAACTGAGAACCACGAGATCGGCCGAAAGCTTCAACTTGTAAATGTCGCCCAGGCGCAAATAGCCATCTTGCCTTTTGCCCCTCCTATCTACCAATGACAGAATGAGCCCGGACATTTCTGGGTGCCGAGCGTCGACCACCCCGTGTGTCGCGAAGTGTACCAGACGAAAACGTGTGAGCCCATCCGTGAGTACGTTAGCGCGGCTAGCGTCAAAGTCCAGCGCAACATGCACAGCTTGAGGATCTGGCGAACGCAGCACTTTTGCAATTGCCTCAGCCTCGTCACGTGAAGCCGGCAGTCTGGCAATGTACTGAGATCCTCCGACATCGCGGATGGCCCGAGTCAAAGTGGCTGGGCGATCTTGAGAGCTTCTCTTAGCTCCTGCACGACGCGTTGACACTCGCTCATCATCTGGTTCAAAAACCGGATCGGCGAAAATGGCGGCGGCGGCCGTAGGTGGACCTCGCTTGCCAATTGCTTTTCGCAAAATCCCGAGTACGGAAGCGGAAGGCAGTACGTCGATTTCAAAATGTTTGATCAGAAGTTCCTCGCCTGCACCTGAGCCGGGAAACGCAAGGGCAGCAAAAGGGATGTATTGGAGAGATTCATCCGGCACAATGAGGAGGCGTTTTAGCCGCGAAGGAGGGAGTGATTCCAAAAGCAATCGTGATAGTTGCTGCGCATGCCGGCGATACGCCTGGTCTGCCTTGCGTACTCTCGCCTGGTAGTCGACCGCACTTTCTCCATTCCTTAACTGTGCAGGAATTAGCGTCTTTCGAAAAGCATCCACCGATTGCCTGATTTGCGCTGACTTCGGCAGTTCGTGGGACGTGATCTGGTGTGGGTCTACGACCCATACATAACTCTTTTCATCACCGAGCGCGTATTCAAGCAGAGCCGTGTCTTCGTTTCCAATCTCCGCCTGTACCTCCTCTAGCGTGAGAGTCGGCGCCACTGACGGAGCTTCTTGTTTTGCATCGATGGCACGAACCTCGGTGGCGTCAACGGCCTCCAATTGCCTTTGCAGAAGCTCATCGCAGGGGGCATCTTGATCAGATGTGGTCAGCAAATCCAGGAGGGACCGTACCTTGCTTCTCTCAGAAGCCTCAAAGGCCTTCTTCGAGAAGCCGAGTTCTGGGTGGCGTTGATGGAGCAACATCAGTACTTGTACATACAGAGCGTAGTAGCGGTGGACAGAGGCGAAGTACAAAGCGCGTGTGTCAAAACGCGAAATACTAATCCTCTGGTTCTCGACTATGTCAATTGTTTTCTCAATTGCTAACCGGGAGTCCTCCAGCCGGCTTAATCGCCGATAGACCCAGGCCAACTCGTACTGTATCTTGGCCTTCTCTTCAATTTGGCCTGTCTTTCCGTTCAGGGCGTCGGCCCGCTCGAGTGAAGCAATGGCATCTATGTATTTCCCTTGACTTGTCTGTAGGTGACCCATGCGGATCAGAGTGTCGATCTCACCGTAGATATGATCCCCGGCACGGTAGGCTTTGAGCGAACGGTGATAAAAAGTTTCGGCTTGGGCAAACCTGCTTTCTGCTTCGTAAGCACTCGCAATGTGCGCAAACGCTGATGCCACCACCACAGGATCGTTTGCCCTACGTCCGAGGCGCAAGTCTGCTCGATAGAGAGGCAGCAGGCGTTTGTAGTTCTTTGCGACTGCCAAGGCTTCGCCCATCCCGCTAATTGAATCGTGTTCTCCCGGCAAATCCTGGACAGCCGCAAAGACAGCCCTGGCAGCCTGGTAATACTCCACAGATTTCTGCCAATCGCCTGTTGCGCGGTTTACGTATCCCAACCCATTCAGCACGCTCGCTTCGTCATCTCGATCACCTATATCCCGGAACAGCGGTCGGGCTATAGCGTAATTGCAATGCGCGGTTTCAAATTCGCCCCTAAGCACAGCGAAGATTCCCAGGGCAGCACGCACGCGGGCAACTCCATAGCGGTTGTCAGCCAACAACCACAATCGTAAGGCCTCTCCGGCGGCTTGTAGAGCTGGCAGCCTTTCACCGCCCTGAAAAAGCGCGTGTGCCAGCATAAGAAGGGTCTGGGCCTCTCCATTGTCGTCTTTTACTGCGACGAAAAGAGTCTGGGCCCGTCTGAGGAAGTCCGCGCTCGCCGAATAGTCACCGCCAGAAAGGAGAACTTCACCACGCGCTTCGAGGGCCTCGGCTTGTGCTCTTTCACTAAGGTGTTCGCACAGACTGAATGCTTGACGTGAAGACTCGTCGGCAAGAGGGTAGGGCCCGATGGTAGCATACGTTCGAGCGATGCCGCTCAATGCACTGCATCGCAATTCCAAGTCTTGTGCGATTTTGAAAGCTTCGTCAAAAGATTTTCGCGCCTTATCGAACTCGCTGAGGATCAGAGAGATCTCACCGATCTGAAGATGTGAGTCTGCCGCCTTGTCATAGAAGTGGCCGGCAGCAAAGAGGCGCGAACTTTCCCTGAATAGTTTGGTTGCAGCCCACAAGCTTTTGGCGTTTTGTTTTTTGCGAAGGACCGCCGCCTTTTGGCCCAAATCTTCAGCTTTTTCCAATAGAAAATTGCCGGCACCATCCACGTGGGATGTGCCGACGGAGCTTTCCTTGCGTTCCTCTCCCAAAGTTCCGAGACTGCCGATTCGTTCAGCGACGCTGAAATGTCTAGCGCCATTCATCGTGGAAGACAGAAAGAGAACGCACGCAAGCACTACCGCAATGATGTGCCATTTCATAGTCCCCCGTTTCCGCCCTCAGAAGCAATTGCACACCAGTAGCTGGATCCAGTAGGCAAAGCTCTGGCTAGGGGGTTTAGCTCACCAACCGGATTTCGTCACTGCGCCCGCTGTCGCCCCCGCCCCCTGCCAGCAATGCCGATAAATTCTGAGCGACCTTTTCAGCGGAGTAGTGCAAATCTAGTTTGTCGGGAAACTTCCGGGCCAGCACAAGTGACCACCCCTGCTTGATGAAAGCGCCCCAACCACCGGCGCCCTTATAAAAGGGCAATTGCTCAAAATCTGCCTCGAGTTCCACAATTCTCGCATTGCGTGCCTTCACCGTATGGTCGCGTCCACCTTTCACCAGCGTTAGGTTTACGATTCCGATTTCGTTGTCTCCCAACAATCTCTTCGTTTGCTGATCCTCGTCTTCCTGAACGGAGTACGGAAAATATATAGAAACGCCGTGACAACCTGTTACATTTTGTCGCGTTTCATTGGCGATAGTGACGTATTTTTCACCATCGTCCGTGTCATGAGTTTCCGCCGCATCCTCAATTTTAATCGCATCACGAATTTGCAGACACACGTCCTTCAATTGCTTGCTGTACTCCTTGTCCTGAAACCTTATGTTGGTCAACTCATCGGACAACTTCTCGCAAAAGTCAGAAAGATCCACGAACAATCCCAAGACGAAGTCGCGAGAAGACTTACGAGCATCGACGATTGCATTGCTGAGATCCTCGTCAGCGATTGAGCGCACCAGAAGTCCAGCGAGTTCTCTCACCCGGTTCGTAATGTTTTCAATGTTATCTAAGTCGAGGCTCGAAAGCATGATCTCCTGCACGCCGTTGCGGGGGCCGATGATATAGTCGCGAAAAGACTGTAGGTAGATCTTAGGAATTGACTTGCAAACCTCTTTTGGATCCTTGCCATGTCCCCGCAGTTCTTTCAAAATTCTTCCGTAAGGGAAGCTCACGTCGGGCACTTCATCCTGAGACGCAATCATAAAGCGAGCGCAGCCCTGAAGCGCGCTGGCGACCTCAATCATGCTCATCGAGCAGGCATCAAAAGCAACTATGTCGAGCTGGTTCTGTTTATTGAAGTTGGTGCCTTCTAGAGCACTCTTGAGTCTGGCGGGAGTCAGATATCTCTCTCCTTTGACACCCGGATCCTGATCCAGCAGCAGTTCAGTCCCGTGCCCCCACAGGATTAAACAATACTTTCTATCTGTGGGCTTATAGACTGCCTTTGCCTTGGGATGAACAAGTTCTTTAGTTGCCCCATTCACGAAATCGGTTAAAATCTTTGGGTCTGCCATGTTAAGCGGACCAAGTTTCTGTTCAAAAAAGCTGAGTGGAACCGCTTGAATTTTCTCCTCTTCACTTTTCTCTTCAACAACGCTAAGTACGGCGTCTTTGTCCTTGA
>JBKOUZ010000224.1:0-32306 GCA_046723715.1 Acidobacteriota bacterium
GTCATAAACTGTAGAGAAATCTTTGCCGCGCTCGAAGCACAAGTCGTAGAGCTCTTTCAGCATCTTCCCTGAAATCGTGCCGCTCTCCACCAGGTCCGCGGACGCAGCAATCCCTCTCATCGAGATCGGTGACTGCTCTATTTCGATGCCCTTGGCTTTCAGCCTTCCCATTAACTCGCCCTGTACCAGGTTGGCGACACGCTTGGGATTTTTTGCCGCTTTGGCGGCCTGTTCGAATTGATCGGCCAGTGACTTTGAAAAGGTCAGCACCTGGGCGTCGTATTCCGTGATGCCGTAGTCCTTCACCATGCGGGCGCGGCGCGCCTCGGGCAGTTCGGGCAAGGCACGGGCAATCTCGGCTTTCCACTTCTCATCGACTACGAGCGGCAACAGATCCGGCTCGGGAAAGTACCGGTAGTCATGTGCCTGCTCTTTCGAACGCATGCCGTAAGTCTTGCATTCGTTCGCGTTGTACAACCTGGTTTCCTGCGTGATCTTGCCTCCCGACTCAACCACCTCGATTTGCCGTTCGATTTCGTATTCCAGCGCATCCCGAATGAAGCGGAAAGAGTTCACGTTCTTGATTTCCGTTTTCGTGCCCAATTCTTTTTGTCCGCGCGGCCGAATGCTCACATTGGCATCGCAGCGCAGCGAGCCTTCTTCCATGTTGCAGTCACTCACGCCGGTGTAAAGAATGATCTCTTTCAATCGCGTCAGGTATTCGTATGCCTCATCTGGCGTAGCAATATCGGGCTCGCTCACAATTTCAATCAGCGGCACGCCCGTTCGATTCAGATCGATCGCCGTCTTCTCTTCGGAATCCGCAAAGCCTTCGTGCAGGCTCTTGCCTGCATCTTCCTCCAGGTGAACGCGAGTGATCCCAATCTTCTTCTTGCCTCCTTCCGCCGGAACTTCAATAAATCCGAACTCTGCCAGAGGCTTGTCATACTGCGAAATCTGGTACCCCTTCGGAAGGTCAGGGTAGAAATAATTCTTCCGCGCGAAAATTGAGGTTTCGTTGATCCGGCAGCTGAGCGCCATGGCAGCCAGTGTTGCGAACTCAGCGGCTTTCTTGTTGAGAACAGGTAGCGCACCCGGCATTCCCAGGCACACGGGGCAAACATTCGTGTTGGGTGGCGCGCCAAATCGGGTTGAGCACGAGCAGAAGATCTTGGTGGCCGTCAGGAGCTGCACATGCACCTCCAGCCCGATCACCGGTTCAAACTTGGGATGGGCAGCGATCGACTTCTGCGCAGTTGTAGCCATTAAGGGGGAATTATAAACGCCATGGCGGATTTGAATTTTCAACCCAAATACTTCCTCGGAATTCGCCGGGATCGAGCGTCTTCTGAGTGCCGTGTTACCCTCGACGCGCGTGTCCGTTCATTTCCAACTTGCGCCGGCTGCCTACAGCATCGCCGCTGTATTTCTGTGGGGGGCCTCTGATTTTACTGGAGGCTATGCCTCCCGGCGGGCCAACGCATTTGTGCTGACTGCCTTTGCTCACCTGTGCGCGTGCGTGCTCATGCTCGCCATTTCGTTCGGTGAACATGCTCCCTTGCCGTCACGGGCAAGCATGCTGTGGTCCATCGCTGCCAGTGCCTCGGGAGGATTTTCACTCGCCCTCTTCTACCGCGCGTTAGCGTCTGGGCAAATGGGACTGGCAGCTCCCATTGCGGCATTGATCGGCGCAGCCATACCCACGCTCGCCGACATCGCACTGGAAGGAGCTCCCAGCCGATGGTCAGTTGCCGGGTTCGTTCTCGCCGTGCTCGCCATCTGGCTGATCACCAAGCCTGAGCCCCAGAAAGGGGACAGTGGTACCGGTCGGCCCACCGGCGTTGCCCTGGCCGCGCTGGCGGGCGTCGGATTCGCGGGTTTCTATCTTTGCATCCACCAGGCCAAAGGCTCGCCAGTGTTCCTTGCAGCCATCGGCCGCATTGCATCGTTCACCGTGACTTCGGTTGCTGTGCTCGCGACTCGAGCTCCCATCAAACTCAGCTTTCATTCTGGCCTCCTCGGCATGATGGCCGGAGTCCTCGACATCACCGCCAGCGCACTGTTCATTTACGCAACCCAGCGCGGACGGCTGGACGAAGCCGTCGTGATCACTTCTCTTTACCCCGCCGTCACAGTCTTACTGGCTCGCTACATCTTGAAAGAACGCTTCAGCCGGTGGAAATTTATCGGACTGTTGGCCGCTTTGGCGGCGGTACCACTGATTTCCACGGGATGATGTATCTCGCCGTGCCACTCGCGTCCCGAAGCTGGATGCTGCTAGCATCAGCAGCGTGCCGCTGGTCGAAGTTCGCAACCTGACAAAAGTCTTTGCGCACGCCGCATCGCCCTTTGGCGGAAAGGGCGGGGGCGAAGTTCGCGCCGTAGACGACGTTTCTCTCGACATTCGCGCGGGAGAAACCCTCGGCCTGGTCGGGGAATCTGGCTCAGGCAAGAGCACTCTCGGACGCCTGATTCTCCGCCTGATCGAGCCTACATCCGGAATCGTCAGTTTCCAGGGCCGCGATTTGCTGGCCTCGGGAAAAACCGAACTGCGCCACCTCCGCCGGGATTTGCAAATCATCTTCCAGGATCCGTTCGCGTCCCTCGATCCCCGCTACAAGGTAGAAGACATCGTTGCCGAGCCGTTGCTCATCCATCGCGACTCCCGCGGGGACATTCGCACTCGCGTCAGCGAACTGCTACGCGCCGTCGGCCTTGACGAGTCCGCCCGAGTTCGCTATCCGCATGAATTCTCCGGCGGACAGCGGCAGCGCATCGGCATCGCACGCGCATTGGCTCTTCGCCCAAAGTTCATAGTCTGCGACGAGCCCGTGTCGGCGCTCGACGTCAGTGTGGGGGCGCAGATCGTCAATCTCCTTCAGCAACTTCAGCGCGATTTTGCCCTTACTTACCTGTTTATCTCGCACTCCATGCCGGTGGTGCGCTATCTCTCCAATCGCATCGCGGTGATGAGCCGCGGGAAACTGGTGGAGATCGGGGACACCGACCAGATCACGACGCGGCCTTCGCACCCGTACACGCGCAGTTTGATCGAGGCGACGCCTGAAGTCGCCGTCTGACCGGCAGCGTTCCGCAGCCTTGCAACCAAATTCGCCAACACTCACTCCTAATTTTTTTCCCCGGGAGTTTACGCTTTGGCCACGACCGATTCAGCCGGATACAGGCTCCACGCATTCCGAGTGCCCGCCTCCACTCGCAGCCTCGCGGAATTACTTCTCGGATTCGCGGCAATCATGGCTGTGCTTTGGCTGCCGACGCACCTCCAACTTATTTTCGGTCCCATCGCACTGCTGGCGCCACTGCTACTGGTTCTGTTGCGGCGGCCAGGTCTCTACGACCTCGGCATGGGCTGGCGAGGATTCGCTTCGTCCTTGTGGATCTTCCCGGCCGCAGTGCTGTTGTCAGTCGCAAGTGTGCAATTGGCGAAAAACTTTGAGATCTTTCACACGCTTGACGCACCCGATTTTTCCCATGTCGCCGGATACGTCGTTTGGACGCTGTACCAGCAATTCCTTTTGCAGGACTATCTCGTTCCCCGGCTTAGCGCTTTTTTGTCGGGCGACAGGGCAATCATGGTCGCAGCAATTCTTTTCTCAGTCGCACATCTTCCCAACCTACCCCTCGTGCTGGCAACGTTGGTTTGGGGAGCAGTGTCGTGCCTCCTGTTCCGCCGTTACAGGAATCTTTATGTCCTCGGCTTAACCCAGGGCTTGCTGGGACTCTGCTTCGCGGTCTGCATTCCGGATGCGTGGCATCATCACATGCGAGTCGGCCTGGGATACCTGCGCTATCACCCAACGCCGCTTAATTGAACGGACCGCAACACGTCGAGGGCTTAACGGTTGAACCCTTTGGGATGTAGCCAGCCTGTCTTACAATGTCGCTCGTAGCCGAGGAGAGATCGTGTCCACGTTTTCCCAGACCGAAGTCGTTTTCAACGGACACTCCATGGTGGGCCCGCTTCGACGGGTACTGCTGTGCTCACCAATTCGTGCGGCATGGAGCGAGCCCGAACGCCGCGCCCGCTGGCGCGAACTCGGCTTTCACCATGCTCCAGACTTCGCGGAGTCCCAGGCTCAGCATGACGCTCTATGCCGTGAGTTACTCAGTGCTGGAGCCGAACTGCTGGAACTGCCTCCCGCCTCCGATCTATCGCTGGACTGTGTCTACGCCCACGACGCCTCCCTCGCGACCGATTTCGGCCTGATCATCATGCGTCCTGGCAAGCCGAACCGGCTCGCCGAAGGCCCGCGACATAGATCGATCGCGGAAAATGTTGGTATTCCGATTTTCGCTGAAATCACCGCTCCAGCAACCACCGAAGCCGGCGACATCGTATGGCTCGATGCGAAGACGCTGCTGATCGGCCATGGATACCGCACTAATGCAGGGGGAATCGAGCAGATGCGTTCGCTGCTGGGTCCGAAGGGAGTCGAAGTGATTTCCGCACCGCTTCCTTACGGCGCAGGGCCATCGGCCTGTCTTCATCTGATGTCGCTGATCAGTTTGCTCGATGAGCGCACTGCGCTGGTCGACCTTCCGTGGCTCGCGGTCCAGACTGTCGAACTGCTCAACGCACGCGGCTTCAAGTTGATCGAGATCGACTATTCGGAGCGCGATACGCTCGCGTGCAACGTGCTGGCGTTGGGCAACAAAAGGCTGCTTGCCATCGAGGAGAACCACAGGACGAACCAGCGGTTGCGGGAATCCGGCTTCGAGGTGCGTACGTTTGCCGGCAGCGAACTCTGCATCAATGGCAGTGGCGGCCCCACCTGCCTGACCCGACCGATATTACGCGGCTGAGACCGTTTTCTCAGCCTTGGTTACAGTGCGCAAACTCTTTCCTGCGGGTTTTCGGAAAGGAATCAACGCGCGCAGTCGCAGGTCCCGCATGAAGAGCCCTCCCCAAGCCAGCATGCCAAGAATTACAGGAAGAAGATACGTCGGGTCAGCAATTCGCAAGCTCGTCAAGCACGCAGCTCCGAGGAGTCCAGTCATCAGGATGGCTCCGAGAACGGCGGTGGAAGGAATGAGATACGTAGTAACGCAGATCAGTTCGATCACGCCCACGGGCACGATCAAGCTTTCCGGAAGCCCGGCACGGACGAAGCCCTCGTGTACAGCCGGGAGTCTCAGAAGTTTCATGACGCTACCCATCAGCACCAAGAAAACGGGAAATGCGCTCATGACTCGCCCAGTCCATAGTGCGCCCTTTGAAACGGAATCCTGTGCCATAAATTTCTCCCGCGAATTTAGGAATCGACCCCAGGCATTGCTTGCAGTTCGGGTGGCAATAGCCTAATGCCATGCGCGACCAGGCTGCAAGGTGGTGCTGTCGGCGGCAGCTTGCGTCAGCAAAAACGCGTGAGGATCTTCCTCGGAGCACACAGCAACAGCCTCTCAGGCTGTCCCAGCTCCCGGCGGCTGCTCAATGGAGCCTGTCTAGAGTTGGCGGTGATGTAAATCTTGAGATTCCCGCGTCGCGCTCCTGAATGGGAACTATTCGTTCTTCTTGCTCATCCTCTTCCTTCGCTGGACAGCCAAGGGGTTGTCCCCACGCAAGCGGTGGTCGACTAAGCTGTCGCGGTTGATATGATGGTCGTTCCAAACTCCAGGTTTGCAAAGGTCACGCAATGTGCTCTCTTCTATCGCGGCTGATCGTATTGTGCTTCGCACTATCCGCAGTGGTTGCTCCGTCGTGTTACGCCCAGGCCGCCGCATCGCAATCGCCCGCGCTGGTTCTTGACGCAGTCACAAATTCCAAGCCGCTGCCGGACGGGCTTGAAGTGCAGGTCGGACCGGCAATCATGCGGATCACGGCGCTCCGTGACGACATCATTCGCGTGCGAATAGCGCCCGAGGCTCTTCCCGAGGACGCGTCCTGGGCGGTGCTGCCTGAATCGCGCAGCAAATCGGTGAACGTGCACCCTATGGATGAAAGCTCGTCGGTAGGCTTCAGAACCGCTGCGCTTGAAGTACGAGTGGAAAAGAGTCCCGCCCGCACCGTGATTCGCGATCTGGCAGGCAACGTCATCTCAGCCGATGCTGCTGGCCGGCCAGTCACATTCAGGATGGGCGGCTTCTCCGTGTACAAGCAGATGCTTGGCGGCGATCACATTTTTGGATTGGGCGATAAGACTGGCGCGTTCGACCGCGGCGGCCAGGCCTACAACCTCTGGAACACCGACGTCGGCCCGCAAGAATCCGTGGACCCGCTCTATAAAAGCATTCCGTTCTTTCTGGCAATCAATGGTATGCGCAGCTACGGAATTTTTCTCGACAATACCTGGCGCACCTGGTTCGATTTCGGAAAGTCTGCTCGCGACGCATACGCCTTCGGCGCCGAAGGTGGACCGCTCGATTACTACTTCATCTATGGACCTACGCCGAAGCAAGTGGTGCAGAACTATGCCGACCTCACCGGCAAGCCACCATTGCCGCCGCTTTGGGCTCTCGGCTTCCAACAATCACGTTATAGCTACACTCCGGACTCCCAAGTGCGAGAGATTGCGACCCGTTTGCGCAATGACAGGATTCCTTCAGATGTCGTTTACCTCGACATTGACTACCAGGACAGAAACCGGCCATTCACGGTGAACTCCAAGACATTCCCCGACTTTCCGGGCCTGGTGTCCGACCTGCGCAAGCAGCACCTTCACCTCGTCAACATCACCGACCTGCATATTGCCCACGCACCTGATCAGGACTATTCGCCTTATCAATCAGGTCATGCCGGCGATCACTTCGTGAAGAATCCTGATGGAAGCGAGTTTGTAGGAGCCGTTTGGCCCGGCCGGGCTGTCTTCCCCGATTTCACTCGCGCACAGTCGCGGGAATGGTGGGGCAGTCTCTACCAGGATTTTGTGAAGGACGGGGTCTCCGGTTTCTGGAACGATATGAATGAGCCTTCGGTGTTCGATGGTCCGGATAAAACCATGCCCTTGACCACCGTCCACCGCATTGAAGAGCCCGGCTTCACGACGCGCACCGCGACTCATGCGGAGATCCACAACATCGTCGGATTGGAAAACGCGCGCGCGACCTACGAGGGATTGCTCAAGCTACGTCCTAACGAGCGCCCGTTTGTGCTAACCCGCGCAACCTACGCCGGCGGCCAGCGCTACGGCTTCACCTGGACCGGGGATAACTCAGCCACGTGGAATCATCTTCGCCTCGCAACCCAGATGGTTCTAAATCTCGGCATCAGCGGCATTCCTTACGTGGGCGCCGACGTAGGAGGATTCAACGGGTCACCGCCGCCCGCGCTGCTCACGCGTTGGGTGGAACAGGCGGCGTTCTCCCCATTTTTCCGCGACCACGCCACCAAGGGCAGCCTACCTCACGAGATCTGGAACAACGGGCCCGAACAGGAAGCCATTCGTCGCCGCTACATCGAAACCCGCTACCGCCTGCTCCCGTACTTCTATGCCCTAGCCGACGAAACCTCGCGCACGGGGATCCCGCTGATGCGCCCGGTTTTTCTCGAGTTCCCGGAAGTTTTCGACCGTTCCTATCCCGGCTTCGAAAATCTTGACACCGAATTTCTTCTCGGACCAAGCCTGCTGATCGCGCCGCCGCCCTTCGGCGAAATGGCCAATGACTATGCCGTTTCCTATCCTCCTGGACAGTGGTTCGATTTCTGGACAGGCGAAAAGATGCCTCCGCAACCGCATGCCCCTCCCATTGCTGAAGTAGTCAAAGCGCCCCCCGGAAGGAACTTTCCCGGCCCCCGCCCCATCCATCCTGGTTTGGAAACGCTGCCCGTCTACGCTCGCGGGGGAAGCATTATTCCGATGCAACCGCTGGTTCAATACACGGATGAGATTCCGGGTGGCCCACTCGAGCTTCGGGTGTATCCGGGCACGCCCTGCGCTGGCGCGATCTATTTGGACGACGGCCACACGTTCGATTATCAGCAGGGCAAGTATCTGCGACAAAGCATCACGTGTGAGGCGGACGCCAATTCCCTCCGCCTGAAATTCCACGCACGCCAAGGCTCATACGCTCCCTGGTGGAAGCTCATGGAAATTGTGATCTACGACTGGCCCACGGCCCATGCGCAAGCCAAGTTTTCCAGCAGCACCTATCCATTGAAGAGTACGTTTGACGAGAAGCAGCACGCTTTGCATCTTATGTTGTCGGACGTGACAGGAGACGCGGAGCTTACCGTGCGTGGCAGATCGGCTCACTAATTTTCAACGAGGCCAGGCTTGAAAAGGTGGAGCGTTGCGATTACCTGCTTGACCCGCTTGGCTTCGCTTGTATCCGCGGACTCAATCTTTGCGGATTGGCCGCTCAGGCTATAACTTGCCTTGTTTCGTTATGACCCAGCTGCTCTTTCTTTCCACTTTCTCGCACGTCCAATCAAATGCGCGGGTGCAGGCGCCGGTGCTTGCGATCCCGGGCAACCTGTCGGGCTGAAGAGATCAAGGAGGATAGATGCAAGACGGCAGACCTATGGGGAACTTTGTGGCAGCATGCCTCTGGGATATCCGCTACACCTTTCGCAAGCTCGGCCGCGACCGCGGCTTTGCCGCCATCTCGATTTTGATTCTGGCGCTTGCGATTGGGGCGAATATAGCAGTATTCAGCGTCGTCAATACCATCCTTTTACGTCCCTTGCCGTTCCCGAATTCAAATGAGCTGGTCTGGATTGCCCCGCCGCCGCAGAAGTGCGGCCTGTCGTGCTCGACCTACTCCGCCGACGCATACGACGAATTTCGCACGCTGAGCCGTTCTTATCAGGACGTCACCGGGTACGAGGCTTTCACCAGCCCCGACAATTTGCGCCTTACAGGGCGCGGTGAACCGCAACCCGTCACCGGGATTGAAGTGATTGGCAATTTCTTTCAGGTTCTCGGCGTCCATCCGCAAATGGGCCGCCTGTTCACTCCCGAGGAAGCGCGGAAAGGCTCTCAACCGGTGACTCTGCTGACCAATGGGTATTGGCGCCGCCACTTTGCCGCTGATTCCGCGATCATTGGAAAAAGCATCAATCTCAACGGGCGCGCGGTCACCGTGGTTGGTGTATTGCCTGAGTCGTTCGATTTCGGCGCTGTGTTCTCGCCTGGGTCCAAGACTGATTTGTTCCTCCCGTTAGTGCTCGACGAGCAGCGCGACTGGGGCAACATCGTGACTCTAATCGGCCGCCTCAAGCCTACCGTGACTATTGCCCAAGCTCAGGCAGAGGCACGTCTGGTGGAACCGAACCTCTGCTGGAATGTGAAGCGCCCAAAATCTTGCGGCTCTTACGTTGGCAAAGACAGATCAATGCAGCTGCGGAGTCTCAAGGAGTATGTGAGCGGCAGGCTGCATCGCTCCCTCATCGTGCTGTGGTGTGCCGTGGGCGCAATTCTTCTGATTGCTTGTGTGAATCTCTCGAATTTGCTGCTGGCACGAGCGGTGGCGCGAGGCAAGGAGTTCGCCGTGCGTGGCGCGCTGGGGGCAGGGCGAGGGCGAATCATTCGCCAGTTACTGATCGAGAGCCTCGTACTGTCCGGAGCCAGTGCAGTTCTTGGACTCATATTGGCGGCCATCCTGCTCGCCTGGCTCGCTAGCCAGGGATCAATTGCCTTGCCCCTACTCAGCACGGTGCATGTTGATGTTCAGGTCCTCGGCTGGACGGTATTGATCGCCGTCCTCACGGCGATTCTTTTCGGTCTCGCTCCAGGCCTGAAGATTGCAAGTGGAAATCTACAGGAGGCGTTGAAAGACAGCGGCCCGGGTTCCGGACTGGGAAGGAGGCACGAACGCACCCGATCCATCCTGGTGATCTCCGAGGTGGCTCTCGCCTGTCTCCTGCTGGTCGCCGCTGGCTTGCTCTTGCGGAGTTTCCTGAAAGTGCTTGATATCGATCTCGGTTTTCAGCCCGATCGCGCTGCCTCCATCAAGGTGGAGTATGACGATAGCGCCTCCAGTGACGAAGCCAGCGCCGCAAAACGAGCGGCCATTTTTCAGCAGGTGCTCGCCCGCGTCACTGCGTTGCCTGGAGTGGAGGCGGCGGGAATGTCGGACTACCTCCCTCTCGGTCGCAACCGCGCCTGGGGAACACCGGTGCCAAAGGGCAAGACCTATCCCGACGGATTCCTGCCCGGTCCATTGGTTTACGTGATCACACCGGGGTTCATGCGAGCCATGGGAATCCCAATTCAGGGCCGCGATTTCACCTGGGCGGACGACATGAAGAGTCAGCGCGTGGTGATGATCAATGCCTCCGCAGCCCGGTTTTACTGGCCCGGGGAAGACGCGTTAGGAAAAATTCTCGTGAACGGAAACGGTTCCAACGAGATGACCGTGGTTGCCGTAATTGACGATGTCCACGAAGAAAGCCTGGAGGGCGATCCGGGCTGGCAAATTTACTATCCCGCAACCCAGCAGAGCCCCAGCGATGCGCAGCTAGTGATTCGCAGCAGTGTTGCGCCTGCCACGCTGGGCCCAACTGTACTGCGCGCTCTGCGGGAGTTGAACCCACTGCAGCCCGCCGCCGAATTCCGCCCTATCCGAACGATGGTGGACCGAGCCGGTTCGCCACGCCGTTTCTTTATGCTGCTGGTTGCTGCCTTTGCCGGTCTTGGCTTGTTGCTGGCGGCACTCGGCATCTACGGTGTGATCTCTTATTCCGTCACCAGGCAGAAACAGGAAATCGGCGTCCGCATGGCGCTGGGCGCCAGCACCGGTCGCGTGCAGAAAGATGTGCTTTTCGGAACATTGCGAGTGACACTGGTCGGGATTGCGCTGGGCACGGCTGCATCCCTCATATCGGCCCGCCTCATCGCCTCTCTCCTGTTCGCCACCTCCCCCTGGGACGGAGCCACCTATGGCGCGATGGCAGTGGCGCTGGTTGCCGTAGCCCTGATTTCGGGATATCTCCCAGCGCGGCGAGCTTCCCGCATCAACCCTGTCATAGCTCTTCGCAATGAGTGAGTAGTACAGGCACTTCTTGCACACGCACTCTGGTCTTACTCGCAACCCGCAGTAGGCGATGTTCGTTCCTGTTAAAATCAAATTGCGATGCTTCTTCCCTTCGTCCGTGAACTCTTTACGGACGTTGAACTGCTTCCCGGCTTCTCGCGTGTAGCCTCCCACCTGAAAGAGGGCACGGGGCGTCTTAGTGTTTCCGGACTGCTTCCCGCCGCCAAAGCCTTGCTGCTTGTACTTCTGCGCCGCTCATCCGAACGTCCGTTGATCGTCGTCGTCAACGACAACCGTGCCGTCGAAGATTTCATCCCGGTCCTGCGCGGGTTCTGTGAACTAACAGCCGCCTGCGATCCCGAACAGATCGTGCCGCTTCCCGCACGCGACGTGCTTCCCTTCCAAAATCTTTCACCCCATCCAGAACTTCAGGAAGAACGCGCCACAGCGCTTTGGAAGATTGCCAGCGGCAAAGGCTCTGTCATCGTGACTCCGATCGCAGCCACCGCCATCCTCCTGCGTACCGCGGACTACTACTCCGATCTCGCGCGCACCCTGCGCCGCGGCGAGTCCTTCGATCTCGACAGTCTGCTCGGCCACCTCAATACCGTCGGATACAGTTCGTCCGACGTAGTTGAAATGCCCGGGCAGTACGCGGTACGTGGAGGCATTCTCGATGTCTACTCCCCGGAAGCCGATCGGCCCGTCCGCGTCGAGTTCTTTGGCGACGAAGTGGATTCCATCCGCCGCTTCGATCCAACTTCCCAGCGCTCGTCCAATCCGATCGACGAAGCTCTGCTGCTGCCCCTCACCGAGACTCCGGTCAGCGAGCAACTGCTCGGCGCCATCCACAGCCGCCTCTCGGGCAAGCGCATCACCGGCAATGAAGAAATTGTGGAAGGCGCCATTCGCTCGGCTGGGGTAACGGTTTTCCCCGGCTGGGAGTTTTACGCCCCCGTCGCCGGCGCGGACCGCACCGTATTCGATCTGCTGCCCAATGCCGCCGTGCTTCTCGATGAACCGGATCTCCTGCGCTCTGAATTCGACCGTTTCTGGACTCGAGTGGAGGAAGCACATGAGCGCAGCGGGGTGGGCAACCTTGTTCGCCCTTCGGATTTGTATCTTCCGCCCGATCACTGGTGGCAGAAAGTTGCAACCCAAACCGGAGCTGATCTCGAACATCTCGGCATCACTCGCAGCGAAGACGCCGGAACCGCCATCACTTTGCTGACGCAGCCTACTCCTCGCTTCCACGGCGCGGTCCCGGCCATGCTCGAAGAGGTGAAAAAGCTCACCGCTGCCGGGAATCAAGTCTTGTTGTCGGTCCCGAATACCGGCGAAGTCGAGCGCCTGGCCGACATCTTCACGGAATACAACGTCAGCTTCAAACTGGGCAGCCGGACGCGTGGCGGCGAAAGCTATGCCGACGAGACCAGTTACTTCGCCGGAGAAGTCCATACCACGACACTCGCCAAAGCCTACGTGCCTGATGGAGTTGTCTTTCCCGACGCGCATCTCGCAATCTTCGGCGCCCGTGATCTCTTCGATGAATCGGAAGCGGTCGCCTCGCGCCCGCAACGGCACAAGTCTAAAGTCTCTGCCTTCCTTTCTGACTTCCGCGACCTGCAAGTCGGAGACTATGTCGTACACGTCGAACACGGCATCGGCCAGTACCAGGGCCTCAAAGAGATCAATCAGGGTGACGGCAATGCCGAATTCATGCTGCTGGAATACGCCGAAGGGGCCCGCCTGTATGTTCCGCTCACCCGCCTCGACCTGATTCAGAAATACCGTTCCTCGGAAGGCGCCAAGCCTACGTTGAGTCATTTGGGCACGCAAGCCTGGGCCAAAACCAAAGCCCGCGTGCGCAAGGCCATGAAGGACATGACCGAGGAACTGCTCAAGCTGTATGCCGAACGCAAAATGGCACAGGGGCACAGCTTCCCCGCGGGCAACGAGTTCGTCCGCGAATTCGAGGATGCCTTCGAATTCAGCGAAACCGAGGATCAGGCGCAGGCCATCACCGACGTGATGCACGACATGGAATCATCCCAACCCATGGACCGCCTGCTGTGCGGCGACGTTGGCTATGGCAAGACCGAAGTCGCCATGCGCGCGGCCTTCAAGGCCGTCAGTGACAATAAGCAGGTCGCCGTGCTCGCTCCGACCACCGTACTTGCCTTCCAGCACTACGAGACTTTCAAGCAGCGCTTTGGGCCATTTCCCGTCACCATTGAAATGATCAGCCGCTTTCGCAATCCCAGGCAGCAGAAGGAAATCCTGCAAAAGACGGAAGCCGGAAAGATCGACGTTCTCATCGGCACCCATCGCATTCTTTCCAAGGACTTGAAGTTCGCCGATCTCGGCCTGTTGATCGTCGACGAAGAGCAGCGCTTCGGCGTCCGCCACAAGGAACGCATCAAGCAGATGCGTAAGCAAGTCGACGTGCTCACGATGTCAGCAACTCCAATCCCGCGCACCCTGCACATGTCGCTGGTTGGACTTCGAGACATGAGCGTGATCGAGACTCCGCCCAAGGACCGGATGGCGATTCAAACTGTTGTCGCCAGTTGGGAAGACAAGCTCATTCAGTCCGCGATCGAGCAGGAACTGGAACGCGGCGGCCAGGTGTACTTCGTTCACAACCGCGTGGATAGTATCTGGGAGATCGCAGCCAAGCTGCAGGAATTGGTCCCCAAGGCACGAGTCATCGTCGGCCACGGACAAATGGGAGAAGCCGAACTTGAGAAGGTGATGCTGCAGTTCATGCACCATGAGGCGGACATCCTGGTTGCGACCACGATCATTGAAAACGGTCTTGACATCCCGCTGTGCAACACCATCCTGATCAATCGCGCCGATCGCCTGGGTCTCTCCGAGCTTTACCAGCTCCGTGGACGAGTCGGCCGCTCCAACCGCCGCGCCTACGCGTACCTTTTGATTCCGAAAGAAGTAGAACTTACCCCCATCGCTCGCCGCCGCCTTGCGGCTCTGAAAGAGTTCTCCGACCTGGGCGCCGGATTCAAAATTGCCGCTCTCGATCTCGAGCTTCGAGGCGCGGGAAACCTGCTGGGGGGCGAACAGAGCGGACACATCGAGGCCATCGGATTCGAGCTCTACACCCAAATGCTCGAGCGCGCCGTCCGCGAGATGAAGGGAGAAGCGGCTCCCGACGAAGCCGAAACTCAACTCAACCTCGGTCTGAACATCCGCATTCCCGCGGAATACATCCCTGAGGAGAACCAGCGCTTGCGAATGTATAAGCGGGTGGCCGGTGTC
This sequence comes from Acidobacteriota bacterium, assembly GCA_046723715.1. GTDB lineage: Bacteria > Acidobacteriota > Terriglobia > Terriglobales > Acidobacteriaceae > Sulfotelmatobacter. Next base: position 14,212 of record JBKOUZ010000224.1, read on the forward strand.
GAAACCGATTCGCAATTGTCAGACGTAGCTGCGGAACTGCAGGACCGCTACGGACCGCCGCCGCCCGCAGTCCGCAACCTGCTCGACTATGCGTCGCTAAAGCTGCTGTGCATGCGCGTCGGAGTGAACGCGATTGACCGCAAGCGCGACTCGGTAACGTTCAAATTCAAGCAGAACGCCGCGGTCGATCCCGAACACCTGGCCCACTTTGTCTCCGCCCAGCGCGGCGCCCAATTTACTCCTGACGGAATGCTGAAATTCGTCATCAAAACCGCAGCTGCCGACGAAGTGCTGCGTGTTCTGCGCGCCGTTCTGGAACAACTGGCTGCCGAGCAGGCCTCACCCGAATTTCGCTGATATCGAATCGAAAGAATTAACCCTCTAGTACCTTCCCAACCCGGCCTGATTCCCGTTACCATGACCCAGCCACTTCGCTGGACAACCGTTCGGTTCAGGCTGGATGCATCCACCATCTCAGCCTGTGAATCAAATTAGTACACCGACAAGGGCGTGAAGTTTCCAATCATTCTGGTCTTATGACTTTCGACTGCCGGTCGGGAGAGCAGAGGGTTTTTGTTTATGACGAACACGGACGAGAAGTTCTATCGCGCGGAAGTTACAAAGCGGGTTGACGTCGCGCCCGACCTTTGGATCTTTCGCATCCGCAGCTCCAGCGAATTCAACTTTGTTCCCGGTCAGTACGCCTGTTTGGCGGTTGAGGTGGACGGCAAGCGCATCGAGCGCCCTTACTCGATCGCCTCCTCGCCTTCTGAAGATGAGGTGGAGTTTTTCTTCGAGCTCGTTCCAAACGGCGCCCTCACCCCCTTGCTATACAAGCTGCAGGTAGGGGATCCGCTGCTCATGCGCAAAATACCCAAAGGAAAATTCTCCCTGGAAACGAGCAACGGAAAACGAAATCATTTGCTGATTTCCACGGTTACGGGAGTTGCCCCCTTCGTAAGCTATATCCGCACTCTGAGCAAGGAGTGGAAAGAAGGCCGCTTTGATGGCTCGCACCAGTTATTTCTGCTGAACGGCGCCAGCCGGCCCTGGGAATTCGGCTACAAAGACGAACTCGTCGACTTCGATAAAGAATTGCCGTGGTTGAAGTATGTTCCCACGGTTAGCCGGCCCTGGGACCATCAGGACTGGCCGGGCGAGATCGGCCGGGCCGACGACATCCTGCGAAAATATGCGGACCATTGGGAACTCGACTCCAGTAATACAGTCGTATACCTGTGCGGCCATCCCGACATGATCGAGCACAGCAAAGCCATTCTCAAACGCTGCGGATTCACCGATAAGAAAGCGGTGAAAGAAGAGGTTTACTGGATCCCCAAAAAGTGAAGCGTTCTCTGCACTCACCTAGCCCAAAGAACTTCAGCTCTCAGCCGGAGCAAAGAACACCAGCACGGCTAGGTCTTCCTCGACGTCGTAAAACCGGTGCTCTATCTCTGCCGCAACGAAGAGCACGGTCCCCGTGGATACTTGTCTGTCCTCGTCGCCAGCTCGAAAGCGGGCTCGCCCGCGCACGACGTAATACATCTCATCTTCATGATGAGGCCGCTGCGGATCGGTAGCTCCCGCTGCCAGCACGTAAAGACCGGCGCTCATCGACGCCACACGCAAGAACTCGCGGTACTGCTTGCTGCTCTCCGCGCGTTGCGCGTCGATTTCGTTCAGCGTAAAAAATCGGCTTTGGACTGAGTTACCCACGTCCCACGCTAACCTTGTTTTATTCAGGTCCAGGAGTCGTCCGATTCCGTGTCCTCGCCCTTGTCGTTGCTGGCGATCACTCGGACGGTATTCGCTCCGGGATATTGCCCCATCTGATTGAGCTGTGCCTGCCAATCGCTGATCGGCGGAATGAAAGTGTTGTCGTATGCGATCAAGCCGTTGATGATGATCTGTGCACGGGCGATCTTCTCGCCGGCATCGGCTTTGGCTGCAGCGGATATATCCCAGCCAATGGCCGGATTTTTTGCATGCTGGGTAGTTACCGTCACCCCAGGATTCCCCCGAATACCATCTCCGTGAATTGCGGCACCAGGTTGTTCGCCTGCAGATTTCCTTCCGGCTTGTACCACTGGTAAATCCAGTTGATCATTCCCAGCAGCGCGAAAGCGGCTGCGCGCGGGCTGACTGATCCCTTCGCCCGACCCGATCGCTGCACCTCGCCCATCAGGCTCTCGACAAAATGCACGTACTCCTTCTTCCGCTGGTTGATGCGCTTGCGCAATGCTGGCGGCAGAGGATGGTTTTCATGCAGCATGACGGTAATTTCGCGATCTCGCGGGCTTAGAACGACTTCGATATGAAGACGGATCAGGGCCCGGAGCCTTTCCTGCGGATCGGCAATATTTCGTACCGGAGCCAGAACGCGCTCCTGGGTAAGATCCATGGCGTGATTCATGATCTCGAACAGGATTTCATCTTTGCTCTGGAAATGGTGATACAAGCCACCCTTGCTGAGTTTCAGAGCAGCCGCCACATCGTTCATGGAAGTGGCGTCATATCCCCGCTGTTGAAACAGGCGCGCGGCCGTGCGCAGTATCTCCTGCCGGGAATCGACCACAGGTTCACGGGTCATCGCGACACATGGTAAACAGTTACGCGCGGGAATGCCAACCGCAGCGCTGAGGAATGAGTAAATGCAAAACTGGCGCTCACATTCCCAGCGGGGTTGCCGCAGAGACGTTGCTGGCAACGTCTCTTGCCCGCAGGCCCGCTCAAAATCAACGCTACTGCCCGGGACGCGCTATCTTGGGCGATCCGCCACTGTATAGATTTCAGGGATAAAGTTCTGCTCGTGGAACGGAGGTCTTACATATCTGGTCTTATCCAGCGCCGGCAACTTCAATTTCTGAGGTGTCAGATCGCCGTACGGAATCATCGACAACAGGTGTCGGATCACATTCAGCCGCGCGCACTTCTTGTTCTCGGCGTTGATCACGAACCACGGTGCCTGTTTGATGTCAGTCACGGCGAACATCTCATCCTTGGCGCGTGAGTATTCCGCCCATCGCCGCCGCGATTCCAGATCGATCGGGCTCAATTTCCAGCGCTTCGTTGGATCCCGCATGCGGCCCTGGAACCGCCGCTCCTGCTCCTCATCGCTCACCGAAAACCAGTATTTGATCAGGATGATCCCGGATCGCACCAGCATGCGCTCGAACTCCGGACAGCTATGCATGAACTCCTGATACTCAGCTTCAGTGCAGAATCCCATGACCCGCTCCACCCCGGCGCGGTTGTACCAGCTCCGGTCAAACAGCACCATCTCACCCGCGGCGGGAAGGTGTCCCACATAGCGCTGGAAATACCATTGCGTCTTCTCGCGCTCAGTGGGAGTGCCCAGGGCGACGACGCGGCAAATGCGCGGATTCAACTCCTGCGTGATGCGCTTGATCGCACCTCCTTTCCCGGCAGCATCCCGTCCTTCGAATAGGACCACCACCTTCAACCCGCGATGTCGAATCCACTCGTGGAACTTCACCAGCTCTATGTGCAAGCGACGCAGCTCCTGCTCGTAGCGGCAGTCCTTCCCCAAGCGAAATGCTTTCAGTGAGGCCGCTTCAGTTTTTTTCACTTCACCATTCGCTTTGTTGGCCATTGCGTTGCTCCTTCAGGTCTCATCGGCACAATGGCTGCGCGGATTACAGCTGCGGGCACACGGATCATAAGCCGAGCTGAACGTTCTTGTAAGTCTAAGTATTTGGAGCACTTGTGCTACTTACGCCTTGCTGCAATCTCAGCTTTGCAGGCGTGCACAGATGCTTTAGGCTTGACACCGCGCCGGCGTCCGAATAGCATTTCCAGATACCGACCGACCGGTCGGTTTTCAGGTCAACGCCAAGGTTTGTGGATCTTTCCCCCTTGCAGATGAGAGGAGCACGCTGGTGGTCACAATTTTCTATGAACGCGATGCCAAGCCCGAAGCGCTGAAGGGCAAGACGATCGCCATCCTCGGCTACGGCAGCCAGGGACACGCCCAAGCCCAGAATCTCCGCGACAGCGGACACAAAGTCATCGTCGGTCTCGATCCCAATCGCAAGAGCGCCCAGCAAGCCAAGGCGGATGGCATGGTCGTCGTTGCTCCTGACGAGGCTGCGAAACGCGCCGACTGGATCCACGTCCTTACCCCAGATGAGACCCAGGCTGAACTCTATGACCAGCACATCAAGCCTTATCTCCATCCCGGGAAAGTTCTCGGCTTCTCTCACGGCTTTAGCATTCATTTCAAAGCTATCGTTCCGCCCGACGATGTTGACGTGCTGATGATCGCGCCGAAAAGTCCTGGACACCTTGTCCGCCGCGTGTACACGGAAGGACGAGGCGTTCCGGCGCTGCTCGCCATCCAGCAGGATGCCAGTGGCCGCGCCCACGAACTCGGGCTGGCCTATGCCCATGGCATCGGCTCTACTCGCGCCGGTGTTCTGGAAACAACCTTCAAAGAAGAAACCGAGAGCGATCTCTTCGGCGAGCAGGCTGTTCTTTGCGGAGGTCTGACATCGTTGATCAAGAAGGGATTTGAAACTCTCGTCGAAGCCGGCTACGCACCCGAGATCGCTTACTTCGAGTGCCTGCATGAGGTGAAGCTCATAGTCGACCTCATCTACGAAGGTGGGTTGGACCGCATGCGCTACTCCATTTCGAACACCGCAGAGTACGGAGATCTTACGCGCGGCGAAAAGATCGTGGGCGATGAGACCCGGCAGGCCATGAAAAAAATTCTCGCCGACATTCAATCCGGCAACTTCGCGAAGGAGTGGATTGCGGAGAATAAAGCTGGCTGCCCGAATTTCAACAAGCTCCGCGAAAAAGAGAAGCAGCATCCCATTGAAATCGTCGGCGCGCAACTGCGCAGCATGATGAGTTGGCTGCCACAAGCAGGAAAGAAAACCGAAGTTCCCAAAGAATCCACAAAACAGGTGGTGAATGCTTAAGGGAGCCGACATCGTCCTGCGGTGCCTGCGCGCCGAAGGCGTGGACCTGGTATTCGGTTACCCAGGCGGCGCGATCATGCCCTTGTACGACGCGCTCGAGGGTAGTGGCGTACGTCACGTCCTGACTCGGCATGAGCAGGGCGCGGTATTCGCGGCTGAAGGCTACGCTCGCGTCACCGGCAAAGTGGGCGTCGCGATGGCGACCAGCGGTCCGGGCGCGACCAACCTCGTTACAGGAATCGCTGACGCCAAGATGGACTCCGTTCCTTTGGTCTGCATCACGGGCCAAGTCCGCAGTGCGCTGATCGGTACGGATGCGTTTCAAGAGACGGACGTGTTCGGTGTAACCCTCTCACTTACAAAATGGAGCCGCTTGGTTCGCACGATCGATGAAATCCCCGAAGCGATTGCCGAGGGATTTCATTGGGCACGTAGCGGGCGTCCTGGTCCGGTGGTCATCGACATTCCTACCGACATGCTGAAGACGAAGAAAGAATTCGCCGGACCGGTGAAATTCACGCCGCATGCGCGTCCTGCCGAAGCCAAGGCTGACGGCGGATTCACCGATACCATCGTGGCTCTTCTGCAGCAGTCCTCGAAACCCGTGGCTCTGGTCGGTGCAGGCGCGAAGCTGTCAGGCGCAATCACCGATTTACGGCGGTTGCTGGACAAGCTGAATATCCCCACTTTCGCGACGGTTCACGGTCTGGGAGCAGTCGAGCCGGAAGCGCCTTATTACCTCGGCATGGTTGGAATGCATGGAACACGCGCGGCCAACACGGCGCTGCACGAGACCGACTTGTTGCTGGTGTTTGGAGCGCGCCTGGATGATCGCGTCACCGGAGATCCGAGCCGCTTTGCGCCGCATGCCAAGATCGTTCACTTCGAAATCGATCCCGCGCAACTCGACCGGGTGCGCGCCTGCGATCTGCCTGTAATCGGAAATCTTGCCGATACAATTCCGGCCTTCGAAGCAGAGTTGCAGCGGCATGCGCTCCCTGACCTCAGCAACTGGCGCTCAGTCGCCTGTGGTCCGGAGAGGGCGGAACTCGATCCGCGGGGACTGGCTCAACCCACCATCCGCTTTCTAGACGAACTCTTCAGCCGCTTGCCCGCAGACAGCGTGGTCATCACCGACGTGGGCCAACACCAGATGTGGGCGGCGCAGCGCTACCGCTCGTCTTCTCCCCGCGGTTTCATTACCTCGGGCGGACTCGGCTCGATGGGATTCGCCCTGCCGGCCGCAGTTGGCGTGCAGCTGGCAAAGCCCGATACCTGCGTTCTCTGCGTCTCCGGCGACGGTGGTTTTCAGATGAATATCCAGGAGCTCGCGACCATTCACCGTCTCGGCTTGCCCGTGAAAATGGTGATCATCGACAACAAGTATCTCGGCATGGTGCGGCAGTGGCAGCAGCTGTTCTATGAGCGCAATTACGCCGAAACCGACCTGAGCGACAATCCCGATTTCGTGGAGATCGCGAAGGCTTACAAGATTGCCAGCTTTCGCATGAAAGAAGATGTCATGCGGGAATTTCCCGTATCGCAGGACACCGGCGATCAGATCGACCGATTTCTCCGTTCTTCGGAACCGGAGTTGCTGGTTTTTGATTGCGCTCCGGAAGCGAACGTCTTCCCGATGGTTCCGGCAGGCGCTGCGCTTTCGGAGATGTTGCTGGAAGAAAAGTAATTCAAGGGAGCACACATGCAATTCCACATTCGCTATCGCAACACTCAGGGCACGCTGATGCGTATTCTGAACGCAGTTTCCCGGAGGGCGCTCGATCTGCCTTCCGTTCATGCCGACGCCGGCGAGCATGATCATCAAGTGACGATCACGCTCGAGGTCAACCAGAAGCAGGTCGGTCAGCTTTATCGCGAATGGTATGCGATTCCCGACGTGATCCGCGTGGGCTCCGGCGCAGCCTATCCCGCTTCGTGGAGCGCGCATCATGCTCCGGCAGGAGTAGGGCTAGAGGATTCGCGGTCTGCGGCGCGCGCGTAGCTTTCAGTGACTGGGCAAGCATGACGATTCCCGGGCGAACGTCATGCAATTGGGGGAACCTGCAAAGCGGGTTCCCTTTTTTAGTTTCGAGTTTCAAGTTTCGAGGTTCAGGGCTTTGCATGTGATCTCGGTTTTCAAAACTTGAAACCTGGAACTTTGAAACTTATTTTTCCGTCCTGTACTCTTTCAGCCATGGACCTCAAACACATCAGTCGTGGAATCACAGACGGACGCGATCGCGCGGGTGCGCGATCCATGTTCAAGGCGATCGGATTCACCGATGACGATCTTAGCCGGCCGCTGATCGGCGTTGCCAACACATGGATCGAGACCATGCCCTGCAACTTTCATTTGCGGCGCTTGTCGGCCAAGGTGAAGGAAGGAATTCGTGGGGCCGGCGGAACTCCGATGGAGTTCAATACGATCGCAATCTCCGATGGCGAGACGATGGGCACCGAAGGGATGCGTGCTTCGCTGGTGAGCCGCGAGTTGATTGCCGATTCCATCGAGTTGGTCTGTCGCGGGCAGATGTTCGACGCGGTAGTCTGCGTGGTGGGCTGCGATAAGACGATTCCGGCTGCGGCAATGGCTTTGGCGCGCATGAATCTTCCCGGAATGATCTTGTACGGGGGAACCATTGCTCCGGGAACGTATCGCGGGAAAGATGTGACCCTTCAGGATGTATTCGAAGCGATTGGCGCGAATGTTGCTGGAAAGATGAGCGACAAGGAACTGAAGGAGTTGGAGGATGTCGCTTGTCCGGGAGCGGGCGCTTGCGGCGGTCAATATACGGCGAACACGATGTCGACCGTAATGGAGGTGATCGGGCTTTCGCCGATGGGCTTCAACAGCGTTCCTGCAATGGATCCGCAAAAGGACCAGATCTCGTTCGACTGCGGCAAGGTCGTGATGAATGTTCTACAAAAAGATTTGAAGCCACGCGACATCCTCACGCGCGAAGCATTCGAGAACGCAATTGCCTCGGTGGCAGCGACGGGAGGATCGACGAATGCGGTTCTGCACCTGCTGGCGATTGCGCGTGAAGCAGGCGTGAAGCTCGACATCGATGACTTTCAGACGGTAAGCGAGCGAACTCCGCTGCTGGCGGATCTCAAGCCATCGGGGAGATTTGTCGCTGCCGATATGCATCGCGCTGGAGGCATACGCTTGCTGGCGAAAAGGCTGCTCGACGGAAAACATCTTCACGAGAAGTCCAAGACTGTCACTGGCCTGACGATTTCCTCAGAAGCCGCAAGTGCGGTTGAGACTCCGGGACAGGAAGTAATCGTTGCGCTGGACAAGCCACTGAAGACCACTGGCGGTCTGGTGATTCTGAAAGGCAATCTCGCACCGGAAGGTTGCGTGGCCAAGATCAGCGGGCATGAACGGCTGGAACATCGCGGTCCTGCGCGTGTTTTTAACTCCGAAGAAGATGCCATGGGTGCAGTTACGGCAAAGAAAATCAAAGCAGGAGATGTCGTAGTCATCCGCAATGAAGGGCCCAAAGGCGGACCTGGAATGCGCGAGATGCTGGGCGTGACCGCGGCGATTGTGGGCGAGGGCTTAGGTGGATCGGTAGCACTGCTCACGGATGGACGTTTCAGCGGCGCGACTCGGGGATTGATGGCTGGTCATGTTTCTCCGGAAGCGGCTTTGGGAGGTCCGATCACGGGCGTGCGCGACGGAGACATCATCCGCTTTGACGTGAAGAAGCAAGTGCTGGAGGTTGAACTCAGCGCCGAAGTGTTGCGCCAGCGAATGACGGAATGGAAACCGCCGCAAGCTAGATATGCAACTGGCGTTTTCGCGAAATACGCAGCGCTGGTTTGGTCGGCATCGGAAGGGGCGATCACGAAGCCGCGGTGAGTGTGTGATTTTCAAGCACTTTGGCAGGGTAAAGAAGCGGCGGAAAAACTGTTCTTCTGGCCGAAAATGTACCTCAGCGGCTAAAGCCTGCGAAAAAAGGAAAGAGGATTGAATCGCGGCTTTTTTCTGGTGGAAAACTGTCTGAAAAAATTTCTGGCGCGATTCCCGTGAAGAGCGGTTTCCACCTGTTCCATTTCGGGAATGCTGATTCCGTGGGACCCACCCCTCCCCCCTGGGTATTCTCTGGAATCATCGACTTAGAGAGGATTTCCAAAAAAATCCTAGAGGCACAGCAGGTTACGGGCAAAATCCTGGTTTCAAAGAACTTACGTCTTAGTCGTCTGGGCTTTCGCGAACCGGTTGCGCCTCACGCATGATGCGCCGCCACAGGGATCTCGGGCAAGGTCAGATGTCACATTGTGGCTGTGGAAAGCTGCGGGAGTCATCTGAGGAGTGAGAACCAGTTGTGCGAAAGCAGAGATCCGGGTTCAGAAATCAAGGTTTGAAGGGCAGACGTCAAGACTGCGGGTTGCTACTACGCGGCTTTCATTTGAGTTACGACCTGCCGCTTTTTCGATTCGATGGCTGCGGCTTTCTTGTCTTCATTCTCGATGACCTGGTTCACTTCGCCACCGATCAAGATCGCGAATCCTGTGAGATACAGCCATAACATAAGGATTACGGCTGCACCGAGGGATCCGTAGGTGGCAGTGTAATTGTTGAAAAAATGCAAGTAGACGCGGAATCCTGCGGAAGCCAGCAGCCAGAGAGCGACTCCAACCACAGATCCAGGAGTGACCCAGAACCATCGACGCTCTCCGACGTTGGGCGCGAAATAGTAAACGAGGGAGAACGACAGGAACATCGCGAAGAAGGAGACTGGCCACTGCAAGACTTTCCACGCGATAGCGAACACGCTGCCCAATCCGACATGGGAGGCGATGGCCCCGCCGATTTTTCCGCCGTAGAGAACGAGAACGAGGGCAACAATAATTAGTGCGGCAAGAGCGAGGGTCAGTCCAATCACGGTCAGCTTTTGCTTCCACCATGGGCGGGTTTCGGGCGTTCGGTAGATTACGTTCAAGGAAGTGACAACAGCGCTCATTCCACCAGAAGCCGCCCACAGCGCGCCCAGGATACCGGCGGCGAGTTTGATGCCAGTACTATTCTTGAATGTCTGGTCGATCACCGTGTGAATCAGGCTAGAAGCTGAACCGGGGGCGAGGCGACCGATACCCGAAAGGATGTTGTCGCGCAAGGGAGAACCGGGCCCGGCGAACACTCCCACCAGTGAGACGAGAAACAGCAGCATAGGAAAGAGCGCGCCCAGGAAGTAATAAGAGAGCGCGGCGGAGCGGGTGGAGAGTTCGTCTTCTCCAATCTTGCGGTAGGAGAGCTGGACCAATTTGAGCGGAGTAAGGCCGCCGAATTTCCACAGGGACGGCAGGGGGGTGGAGACGCCCTTTTTCTCCGCAACAGACGGCATAGGTTCAGGCCACTCTTGAGCGCTCTTTCCTTCCGCTCGAACGCTCGGGGTATCGTGTTAACTCGCTGCCAATAGTGATCAAGGCTCCCTGCGCCAGAAAGAATTTTTTCTGGGGCTCGTCCTTGAACGCAAAGAATTCGGGCATGGTGGCGACCATGGCGGCCAAGCCCAGGTCAATCTCGCGCCGGGCGCGAGGAGTGAGCACTCGGCGAACACCGCCCGGACTGTCGGTTAAAAGGGTAACGGCGAGTTTGGCTCCGCCACAGAGAAGTGCGGCTAAAGCTGCCCGCTTGTTGTGACGCCAGAACCAAGTTGCGGTTCCAAAGAAGGAGCCCACGAGGAGGTAATCCAAAATGGCTTGAGCCTTCGGTGAAACCACTCGTGGAAGCGGTTTGGCAATGAGTTTCGCAACGCTGGTGATGGCGGGCATGGTTCTCCTTTGTATTTCTCCACAGCTAACGGCGCGTGAACATTCCTGCGACGGCGAAACCGACGAGAGCAGCGACAGCAGCTACCCCGGTGGCAGCGGCGAGAAAGTGTTCACGCAGATTTCGGCCGGGATCGAGTTGCTCGCGGGTGGCTGAAATCTTCCCCTTCAGCTCAGAAGTGGTCTGGTGCAGACGATTGCGCTGCTCGATGGCGCGCAGTTCCAGATTCTCGACCGGTTCAGGACTCATATCTGCTTGACCTCGGATTGGATCCAGAGCTTGTCTTCCTTCAGGACCTCAACGGTTCGCTTGGGCAAGAGGCCTTTAACTTCAAGCTCGCGTTTCGCCATGTATCCGGCAATTCCGCCCACGATCGACCAGAGCACTGCGATGGCGAGGAAAGCAAAGAACCAGCGGTATTCGTTAGCCGGCAGAAACGCAAATACCAGTGCGACCAGCGCCAAACTGAACATGAGGAATGCGGTTATGAGCAGGAGAGCGCCGAGCACAGCGAGCGGCGCGGCAGCTTTGATCACCTTGAGTTTCTCCTGCACTTCAACTTTCAGCATTGTGATGCGGGTCTGCGCGAAATCCTGCAACTCCTGCTTCATCTCAGCAAGGAGGGTGGCGAGGTTCTTACCATTATTATTAATGTCGTGATTCATAATTGCCGACTCCAAGTCCCGAGCTGTTGATTTCAGCGTAGTAGGCAAAAAAAGCAGATGCGATCAGGCGTTTCAGGTAGGGGAAGCAGGGAAGAATCCCGGTCATCGTCATCCCGCCGCAGAGTCAATGCCAGCCTTGCGGCTGCCCGAAGGGTGTGAAAAACTAGGGAATTACCTTACCGCTACAGGAGCCGCCGGTTGAACCCGGCTCTTTTAACTTATGGCGCGCACACTATTTGAGAAGATTTGGGAGGCGCACGTCGTGGCGCAGCCCGCACAACAATCTCCCATCATTTACATCGACTTACACCTCGTGCATGAGGTGACCTCGCCGCAGGCCTTTGACGGATTGCGGGCCGCGGGACGTCGGGTGCGGCAACCGCTACGCACGGTTGCGACTGTCGATCACAACGTGCCGACTGAGCCGCGCGGGACTCCGATCACCGACCTGATTGCGGCAAAGCAAATCGCTGCACTACAGGCCAATTGCAAAGAGTTCGGAATCCGGCTGTTCGATATGGATTCTCCAGAGCAGGGGATCGTACACGTGATTGGTCCCGAACTTGGGTTGACTCAACCGGGAATGACGATTGTATGCGGCGACAGTCATACCAGTACTCACGGGGCGTTTGGCGCCCTTGCGTTTGGGATCGGGACATCAGAGGTGGAGCACGTTCTTGCCACGCAGTGCCTGGCCCAGCAGAAACCGAAGAGCATGAAGATCGAGGTGCACGGTAACCTGGCTGATGGCGTCACCGCGAAGGATCTGGCGCTGGGGATTATCGGCCAGATTGGTACTGATGGTGCCACGGGGCACGTCATTGAATACGCCGGTACGGCGGTTGAATCGCTTTCCATGGAAGGGCGCATGACGTTGTGCAACATGAGCATCGAGGCCGGAGCCCGCGCCGGAATGGTCGCGCCTGACGAGACCACGATTAGCTATGTGAAGGAGCGGCGATTTGCGCCGGTTGGAGCCGACTGGAACGACGCAGTTGCGTACTGGCGGAATTTGCCGTCAGATGCGGATGCGACGTTCGATCAGGTCGTGGAAATCGATGCAGCGCAGCTCTGTCCATTTGTGACTTGGGGGACAAACCCGGGGATGGTGGCTCCAGTCACCGGACGGGTGCCGGAGATCAAGGGACTGCAGGAATCCGATCGCCGTGCGGCGGAGTTGGCACTGCAGTACATGGCGCTGGAGCCCGGGAAGCGTATTGAAGACATCGCGGTGGATCGGGTGTTCATCGGTTCCTGCACGAACTCCCGAATCGAGGATTTGCGGGCTGCGGCTCGGGTAGCGAAGGGACATCGGGTTTCATCGAAGGTCCGTGCGATGGTTGTACCGGGATCGCAAGCGGTAAAGCGTGTGGCGGAGCAGGAAGGGCTGGACCGGATTTTTCAGGAAGCGGGATTTGAGTGGAGGGAGTCGGGGTGCTCGATGTGCCTGGGGATGAATCCGGACATTTTGCAGCCGGGAGAGCGGTGCGCTTCCACCAGCAATCGGAACTTTGAAGGACGGCAGGGGCGTGGAGGACGGACGCATTTGGTGAGTCCAATGATGGCAGCAGCAGCGGCCATCGCGGGACACTTCACTGATATTCGGAACTGGAAGTTTGAGTGATTGTCGCGCATTCATTCGAGCTCAACGGAAAATCCCCAGTCTGGCCGCCTACAGCGCGGCTAGAACGGGGCACTGTTAGAGTCATGGGGCACCAGTCAAGATGAAAGCTTTTACTTTGCATCGCGGGCGCGTGGCGCCGTTGGATAGGGTGAATGTCGATACCGACCAGATTATCCCGAAGCAGTTTTTGAAGCGGATTGAGAAAACCGGGTTTGGGCAATTTCTTTTCTATGACTGGCGGTTTGGCTCGGATGGGAGCAAGAATTCGGATTTCGTTTTGCATGAGCCCCGATATGAAGGGGCGACGATTCTCGTGGCGGGAAGGAATTTTGGCTGTGGGTCATCACGTGAGCATGCCGTGTGGGCATTGGCCGATTTTGGATTTCGGGCAGTGATCTCGTCTTCGTTCGCCGATATCTTTGCCAATAACAGCGCAAAGAATGGTTTTCTTGCGGTGCGATTGAGTGACGACGAAGTCGACACCGTGATGAAGCGAGCGCAGGAGATTGATGATTACCAGGTCACGGTTGATTTAGAGAGGTGCGAAGTGCGGGATGAGCAAGGGTTCCGCGCGAAGTTCCCGATCGATGAATTCGTGCGGCATTGCCTGCTAAACGGGCTGGATGATATTGGGCTGACGTTGCAGCACGAGAAAGAGATTGCGGAGTATGAGGCGCAACATCCAGCGCCGGCGGCTCTGAAGCGCTCCTGACGCTGCAGAGATGTGTTCGCAGCCCGCATGTCTCCCGAATCTCATGCTTGCTGATGCGAGAACGGGGGCGGGTCAAGGTACGGTCAAGGCGAGTAAAAGTATGTAAAAGGTCGGGCACGGTATTGACCCGTGCAGGGCACAGAGTTGATCCTAGAGTGGCGGTTCTGCCATGGCAACTGACGGCCGTTCTGAGCGACAAGAAAGGTGTTTCGGCCTACCGATTCTCAGCTAGACGTCTTTATTGCGGGCCCCACGACTTCGCTCAGGCAGGCTGCCGGCGCTACGACGAAAATCCCTCCGGAATCGAGTTGCCGCAAACCGAGGCATCAATTTTACGTCTAACAGCTTTGATCTCCTGCCGAGCTCGGGTAAAGCACCGGCGAATGGACTAATAGAGAAAATGAATGATTGTTATGCAATAACAAGCCGCACCGAGAGGCGTTTCCGTGAGGCAGCAGTTTGCATGCTGGCGGCAGTTTGCGCGTTTTTCGTCGGGTGCAGCGGCGGAGATGGCAAGCCGCAGAAAGCGCAAGCGGCTGCCGGACCACGGGCCGTGTCGGTGGCGGTAGCTCCTGTGCAGAAGCAGGATGTTCCCGTGTATCTCAGCGGGCTGGGATCGGTGACCGCGTTCAACACGGCGAATATCAAGAGCCGAGTGGACGGGCAGATTATGAAGGTGAACGTCCGGGAAGGACAAGAGGTTCACCAAGGTGATCTGCTGATTGAAATTGATTCGCGTCCTTACCAGGTACAGCTGGAACAGATGCAGGCTCAGTTATTCCGAGACCAGGCACAATTGCGGGATGCACGACTGAATCTCGAGCGCTATACCGCATTGATTCCCTCGGGGAGCATCGCACAGCAGCAAGTCGATACGCAGAAGGCGCTGGTGGATCAACTCGATGGAACGGTGCGCAACGATCAAGCACAGATCAATAACGCGAAGCTGAATATTACGTATTGCCACATTACTGCGCCGTTCAATGGAAGAGTTGGGCTGCGACAGGTGGATTCGGGGAACATCGTGCACGCGTCGGATGCGAATCCGATGCTGATCCTGACGCAACTGCAACCGATTGCGGTGATCTTCACGCTTCCGGAAGATGTTCTGCCCCGAGTAGCCGCCCAGATGAGGCGCGGGACGCTGGAAGTGGATGCATTCAGCCGGGACGATCAGACCAAGCTGGCCATGGGGAAACTGCTGACCATCGACAATCAAATTGATCCTTCCACGGGAACGGCAAAGCTGAAAGCAGTATTCAGCAATGCAGACAGCAAGTTGTGGCCGAATCAGTTCGTGAATGCAGATCTTCTGGTTGAGATGAGGAAGAACAGCACGGTCGTGCCCACAGCCGCGATTTTAAGAGGCCCGCAGGGCACGTATGTGTACGCCGTGAATCCCGACAAAACAGTCGAGGACAGGATCGTGACGGTGGCGCTTACGCAGGGCGACACAACTGTGGTCAGCGAGGGCGTGAATCCAGGCGACACGGTGGTGACGGACGGACAGGACAAGTTGCAACGGGGCAGCCGGATTGAGCCGCGGACGGGGGCTCCGAGCCATGGCACCAGTACAGGTCCGGTCACGGGGGCCGTGAGCCGGCCGTCACCGGAATCGCCTGCGCGGGGCCGTGCCCACGCAAGTGTGGCGAGTTCAGGGAATGCAGGTTCATGAGTCCATCGCGTTTATTTATTCTCCGGCCGGTGGCGACCACGCTGCTGATGGTTGGAGTGCTGCTCGTGGGTTGGGTTGCGTTCACACAGCTGCCCGTCTCTGCCCTGCCCGAAGTTGATTACCCCACAATCCAGGTGGTGACGTTCTATCCCGGGGCCAACCCGGAGGTGATGTCTTCATCGGTGACTTCGCCGCTGGAGCGGCAGTTTGGGCAGGTGCCTGGACTGAGCCAGATGACGTCTACGAGTTCGTTTGGCAGTTCGATCATCACCCTGCAGTTCGGAATCGACGAGAACATCGACGTAGAAGAGCAGCAGGTGCAGGCGGCGATCAACTCCGGGTCGACTTATCTTCCACAGGATCTGCCGAATCCTCCCATTTACAACAAAGTGAATCCGGCCGATGCGCCGATTTTGACGGTGGCGCTGAGCTCGGATTCGCTGGCCCTGTCGAAGGTCGAGGACATTGCCGACACGTCGCTGGCGCAAAAAATTTCGCAGCTGCCTGGAGTAGGGCTGGTATCGATCAGCGGGGGACAGAAACCGGCAGTGCGGATTCAGGCGAATCCGACGGCTCTGGCTTCGTACGGGCTGAGCCTGGAAGATCTGCGGGCCTCGCTGGCGCAAGCGAACGTCGATCAGGCGAAGGGGGTGATTGACGGGCAGCGGCAGTCGTACACGATCGGGGCGAACGACCAGCTGTTTTCGAGCGAGCAGTACAAGCCGATTGTGATCGCATATCGCAACGGGGCGCCGGTGCGGCTGTTGGATGTCGCCAATGTGATTGATGGGACGGAGAACGATCAGCTGGCTGCATGGATGAATTTGACGTCTGCCGTGATCATGAATATCCAGCGGCAGCCTGGGGCCAACATCATCAGCGTGGTGGACCGCATCAAGACGCTGCTGCCGCAATTGCAGGCTGCCCTGCCCAGCGCGGTGAAGGTGCAGATTCTGACGGACCGCACGACCACGATTCGAGCTTCGGTGAAGGATGTGGAGTTCGAATTGATGCTGGCCATCGCGCTGGTGGTAATGGTCGTGTTTGTGTTCCTGCGAAACCTTTCTGCGACGGTGATTCCTAGCGTGGCGGTGCCGCTCTCGCTGATTGGAACGTTTGGGGTGATGTACCTGCTGGGATACAGCCTGAACAATCTGACGCTAATGGCGTTGACCATCTCCACCGGATTTGTGGTGGACGATGCGATCGTGATGATCGAGAACATTGACCGGTTTCTCGAGGGCGGAGACTCGCCGCTGGATGCGGCATTGAAGGGGTCGGCACAGATTGGTTTCACGATTATCTCGCTTACTGTCTCGCTCATTGCGGTGCTCATTCCGTTGCTGTTCATGGGCGACATCGTGGGACGGCTGTTCCGGGAATTTGCGATCACCCTGGCGGTGACGATTCTGGTTTCAGCGGCCGTCTCGTTGACGCTGACGCCGATGATGTCCGCGAAGCTGCTCAAGCACCGCAAACAGGGAGAGCAAGGGCGGTTCTACGAAGTCACCGAGGATTATTACAACCGCATCATTGCGTTCTATGGGCGGACGGTGAAGTGGGTGCTGAAACACCAGACGGCGACCCTGCTGGTCACTTTCGGGACACTAGTGCTCACGTTATTCCTGTACGTGATCGTACCTAAGGGATTCTTTCCGGTGCAGGACACGGGGGTGATTCTGGGAATCTCGGAAGCTCCAGACTACGTTTCATTCGAATCGATGTCGCAAAGGCAGCAGGCTCTGGCAAAGGTGATTCTGCAGGATAAAGATGTTGAGAGCCTGTCGTCGTTCATCGGAGTGGATGGGACGAATACGACACCGAACCAAGGGCGTATTCAGATCAATCTGAAGCCGCTGGATGCGCGGCACGATAACGCCTCCGCGATTATCCGGCGGTTGCAGCCGGAGCTGGCAAAGGTCGAAGGAATCACTTTGTACATGCAGCCGGTGCAGGATCTGACAGTGGAAGATCGCGTCAGCCGGACGCAATTTCAATATTCGATTGAGGACGCAGACTCCAATGAACTGGCGCAGTGGACACCGAAGCTGGTGGCGAAGCTGCAAACGTTGCCCGAGTTGCGCGACGTGGCAACCGACCAACTGAACAACGGTTTGCGTACCAGCGTCACTATCGACCGGGACACGGCTTCGCGGTTGGGAATTTTTCCTCAGGCGATCGACAACACTCTGTATGACGCATTTGGGCAGCGGCAGGTATCCACCATTTTCACGCAATTAAATCAGTACCACGTGGTTCTGGAAGTGCTGCCCAACTTCGCCGTGTCCCCGGAGAACCTGAGAGATATTTACATTCGGCCGAGCGTGGTGACGCCGAACAGCGGCGCGCCTACGGCAAACGGAGCGACGGTGACCACCAGCGGGGCTCCGGTTCCGATGAGTGCGTTCACCCGTTTTCACAACACGAATGCGGCGCTAGCGGTGAATCACCAGGGACAGTTCCCGGTGGTGACACTTTCGTTCAATCTGGCGCCGGGAGCGTCACTGGGTGACGCGACCAAGGCCATCCAGAAGGCGGAAAAAGATATTCAACTGCCCGCCAGCATTCATGCGTCGTTTCAAGGCACGGCGGCCGCTTTCCAAAATTCGCTGGCTTCGGAGCCGTACCTGATTCTGGCGGCGGTGATCACGGTATACATCGTGCTGGGCGTTTTGTACGAGAGTTACATCC